>NZ_DASUNH010000163.1:0-22986 GCF_036277275.1 Ideonella sp.
AACACGACCCCATCGAGCGGATTGGCGCGGATCGACTCCTCGACGTCCATGCTGCAGAGGTTCCGGAAGAGCATCGTGCTCGGTCGCATCAGCATCTCGCCGAGGCTCATCACCGGAAACTCGAGCGGGAAACCGCCGGCCTCGTAGACCCCGCGCTTGACGAACTCGGCCAACTCGCGAAAGTGGCCGTTGCAGGGCGTGAGTTCGCTCCAGGTGTTGCAGATGCCGATGATGGGCCGGCCGTCGAACATGTCCTCCGGATAGCCCTGGCCCTTCATCCAGCTGCGGTGAACGAACCCGTCGCGATCGGTTCGTCCGAACCAGGCCTGGCTTCGTCGGGCCGGCTTCTTGGGCGCCATTGCATGTCTCCTTGCTCTTGACGCGGCGCATGCTATCCCCGCACACTGATATTAGAAAAATAGAGAAATCAGTTCGTTGTATATCCAAAATGACATACATGCAGGATTCACCGTCATGACCACCTCTTCCAGCAGCCTCACCGCCAGCTACCCGAGCCTGCGCGACCGGCGTGTTTTCATCACCGGCGGCGGCTCCGGCATCGGCGCCGCGATGGTCGAAGCCTTCGTCGCGCAGGGGGCGAAGGTCGCCTTCATCGACATCGCCGAGGGCGCCAGCGCGGCACTGGTCGAATCACTGAAAGCTGCGGGCCGCACCGCGCCCTGGTGGCGGTGCTGCGACGTGCGCGACATCGGCGCGCTGCAGGCGGCCATCCGCGATGCGGCAGCCGAACTCGGCGACTTCGAGGTGCTGGTCAACAACGTGGCCAGCGACGATCGCCACACGCTCGAAGCGGTGACGCCCGGCTACTGGGACGAACGGATGGCGATCAACGAGCGCCCGGCTTTCTTCGCCATCCAGGCCGTCGCTGCGGGCATGCAGCGGCTGGGCGGCGGGTCGATCGTCAACCTGGGTTCGACCGGCTGGCAGACCAAGGCCGGCGAGTACCCGTGTTATGCGATCGCCAAGTCTTCTGTCAACGGACTGACGCGCGGCCTCGCGGCCAGCCTTGGCAAGGACCGCATCCGCGTCAACACCGTGTCGCCTGGGTGGGTGATGACCGAGCGGCAGGTCCAGCTGTGGCTGACCGCCGAGGGCGAGCAGGCGATTGCGCGCAACCAATGCCTGCCCGACAAGCTGCAACCGCAGGACGTCGCCGCGATGGTGCTGTTCCTCGCGGCGGATGACGGCCGCATGTGCACCGCGCAAGAGTTTGTCGTCGACGCCGGTTGGTCGTGAACAGGCCCTAAGCGACGTCGGCCATGTCCAGCTGTGTGCCGTAGATCGCCAGCGCGGCGTTCTTCAGCGCGCGCAGCATCACCTTGGCCGCTGGCGACAGCAGCTTGTCGCTGCGGGTGATGAGGCCGAAGGCGTCCATCTTGCAGGGCAACTGGATCGGCAGCAGCGCGACCATGCCGTGCTCGGCGTAGTAGCGCGCCACGTCGCTGGCCACCACGCCGAGCAGATCGCTTTGCTGCAGCATCTTGGTCAGGAACAGCAGCGCACTGGTCTCGACCAGGTTGACCGGCGCGTCCAGCCCCTCTTCCTGGAACATCAGCTCGAAGCGGTGCCGCAGCACGCTGCCGGCAGCCGGCACGATCCAGCCGGGGCTGACCAGGTCGCGCAGCGTCAGCTTGGGCACGGCCAGCAGCGGATGGCCCGGCCGCGCGATCGCCGACACCGGCTCCTCGACCAGCGCCTCATAGCGCAGGTCGCTCTTGTCGTGGCGTTCGAACAGGCGGCCGATGACCATGTCGAGCTTGCCCTGCGCCAGCCGCTCCATCAGCACGTCGCTGGTTTCGATCTGCAGCGAGATGCGCAGGCTCGGATGCTCTTCCTTGACCTGCGCCACCGCTGCCGGCAGCAGCGTCATGCCCGGTGCGGTGATCGCACCGACACTGACCTGGCCGAAGCGGCCGGCCTTCAGCGCCTCGATCTCGTCGTGCGCGGCCGACAGGCTGGCCAGCGCCATCCGGGCGTGGCGGATCATCGTTTCGCCGTACCAGGTGGCCCGCATCCCACGCGGCAGCCGGTCGAACAGCTGCACACCCAACGTCTCTTCCAGGTCCTTCAGCAGCTTGGACGCGGCCGGCTGGGTCATGCTCAGCATCTGCGCGGCGCGGTTGATGTTGCCCTCTTCCTCCAGCGCGACCAGCAGCAACAGCTGGCGGGTCTTCAGTCGGGCGCGGATGGACCAATGGGTGTAGTTCGTCGACATATCACAAATCGTATATGGATTAGTGTCAACAATCTATTAGAAAGTTATCGTTCGACTTCGTACCATCCGCGCCAAATCAAGGCCGTGCATCAACAACGGCCTGCAGGAGACACGATGCGCCAGATCCCGTCCTTCGACGTGCGACCTTTCGACCTTGGCTGAAGCGATGCAGCCCACGCTGAAGCACTTCATCAACGGCCGCTGGGAAACCGGCGTGACGCTGGGCGTCAGCGAGAACCCGTCGGATCTGTCCGAGGTGGTGGCCGAGTTCGCCCGTGCCGACGCCGCGCAGGCCGAGACCGCCATCCGCGCCGCCGCCGATGCGCGAGACAGCTGGGCCGACAGCGCGCCGCAGCGGCGCTTCGATGTGCTGGACACGATCGGCAGCGAGATCCTGGCCCGCCGCGACGAACTGGGCCGGCTGCTGGCACGTGAAGAAGGCAAGACCTTGCCCGAGGCGGTGGCCGAGGCGACGCGGGCCGGCCAGATCTTCAAGTTCTTTGCCGGCGAGGCGCTGCGCCAGACCGGTGAGAGGGTGCCGTCGGTGCGGCCGGGCGTCGAGGTCGACATCACCCGCGAGCCGGTGGGGGTGGTCGGCCTGATCGCGCCATGGAACTTTCCGTTGGCGATCCCGGCCTGGAAGATCGCGCCGGCGCTGGCGCATGGCAACACCGTGGTGTTCAAGCCTGCCGAGCTGGTGCCGGCCTGCGCCCACGCCTTGGCCGAGATCATCAGCCGCGCGGGCTTGCCGGCGGGGGCCTTCAACCTGGTGATGGGCAGCGGACGTTCGGTCGGCCAGACCCTGGTCGACCATCCGCTGGTCGATGCGATCAGCTTCACCGGCTCCACGTCGGTCGGCGAAGGCATCCTGAAAGCCGCGACCGCACGCCGTGCAAAGGTGCAGCTCGAGATGGGCGGCAAGAACCCGCTGGTCGTGCTCGACGACGCCGATCTGGGCCGAGCACTGGACTGCGCGGTGCAGGGCGCCTTCTACTCAACCGGCCAGCGCTGCACCGCGTCGTCGCGAATCATCGTCACCGCCGGCCTGCACGGCCGCTTCGTGCAGGCGTTGCGTGAGCGCACCCAGGCGCTGGTGGTCGACCATGCGTTGAAGCGCGGCAGCGAGATCGGCCCGGTCGCCAGTGAAGCGCAGCTGGCGCAGAACCTGTCGTACGTCGAGCTCGGCCGACGCGAAGGCGCCGAATGGTTGACCGGCGGCGAGCGGTTGCAGCGCGACACGCGCGGCCACTACATGAGCCCGGCACTGTTCCTGGCCGAGCCGCAGCACCGGCTGGCGCGCGAAGAGATCTTCGGCCCGGTGGCCTGCGTGATCCGCGCGGCCGACTACGACGAGGCGTTGGCACTGGCCAACGACACGCCATACGGGTTGTGCGCGGGCATCTGCACCGCCTCGCTGAAGCACGCGACGCACTTCAAGCGCCACGCGCAGGCTGGCATGGTGATGGTCAACCTGCCCACCGCCGGTGTCGACTACCACGTACCGTTCGGCGGCCGCAAGGCGTCCAGCCACGGCCCACGCGAGCAGGGCCGTCACGCGGCCGAGTTTTACACCACCGTGAAGACGGCCTACACGCACGCGTCCTGACCGGCGCGCCACTTTCCGCACCACCAAGCACGAGCCCGAAAGAGGAGACAAGCATGAAGACATCTCGCCGCACCGCTGTTACGACGCTGGCTGCAGCCGCGCTGGCCGCCGGCTTCCCGTTGAGCGCGCTGGCGCAGAAGAAGCTGGTCCTCGGCTTCTCGCAGATCGGCGCAGAAAGCGAATGGCGCACCGCCAACACCGAGTCGATCAAGTCGGCCGCGGCGGCGGCCGGCATCGAGCTGAAGTTCTCCGACGCGCAGCAGAAGCAGGAAAACCAGATCAAGGCGATTCGCTCGTTCATCGCGCAGAAGGTCGACGTGATCGCCTTCTCGCCGGTCGTCGAATCCGGCTGGGAGCCGGTGCTGCGGGAGGCGAAGGCGGCCAAGATCCCGGTGATCCTGACCGACCGCGCGGTCAACGTGAAGGACGACTCGCTGTGGGTCAGCTTCATGGGCTCGGACTTCCTCGAAGAAGGCCGCAAGGCGGGCCGCTGGCTGGTCGAGAAGAGCAAGGACGTGAAGGGCGACGTCCACATCGTCGAGCTGCAAGGCACGGTGGGATCGGCCCCGGCGATCGATCGCAAGAAGGGCTTCGAGGAAATCATCAAGGCCGACCCGAAGTTCAAGATCGTGCGCTCGCAGACCGGCGACTTCACCCGCGCCAAGGGCAAGGAGGTGATGGAAGCCTTCCTGAAGGCCGAGGGCAAGAAAATCAATGTGCTCTACGCGCACAACGACGACATGGCGATCGGCGCGATCCAGGCGATCGAGGAAGCCGGGCTGAAACCGGCCAAGGACATCACCATCATCTCGATCGACGCGGTCAAGGGCGCCTTCGAGGCAATGATCGCCGGCAAGCTGAACGTCACCGTCGAGTGCAGCCCGCTGCTCGGCCCGCAACTGATGTCGGCGGTGAAAGACCTGAAGGCCGGCAAGACACTGCCCAAGCGCATCGTCACCGAGGAATCGGTGTTCCCGATGGAAGTGGCGGCGAAAGAATTTCCGAATCGCAAGTACTGACCGAACAACGGGCCGCGCAAGACCAGGCCGACGGGGCGCTCTGCTGCGCTCATGTCCCCCGCCGTCGGTCTTCGACCGCCGGCTCCTCCTTTACTTCGCTTCGCAGAACACCCCGCCGGCCTGGTCAGGCACGGTCTTCGCAACCCGGACCAGCAGACGCCGCGGATGGCCGAGGGGGCCGGGTGACCGGCGAAGCGAAGTAAAGGGGGAGGGCCGGGCAAAGCCCGGTCCGGAGGACATGAGCGCAGCCGGTTGCCCGGCTCCCTCGGCTCGCGCAAACCCTGGGGCAAGGCAGCGAGCACCGCAAAGATCACTGTAGGAGACATGAATTGAAGACGACGATCACCAAGTTGCTGACAGGCGCCGCGCTGGCGTTTGCCGTGTTGTTGCCCTCTGCCTTCGCGCAAGACAAGGGCCCGGTCGGCATCTCGATGCCGACCAAGTCCTCGGCCCGTTGGATCGCCGATGGCGACAACATGGTCAAGTACTTCAAGGACAAGGGCTACAAGACCGACCTGCAGTACGCCGACGACGACATCCCGAACCAGCTGGCGCAGGTCGAGAACATGATCACCAAGGGCGCCAAGGTGCTGGTGATCGCCGCGATCGACGGCACCACGCTGTCCAACGCGCTGCAGAAGGCAGCGGACAAGGGCGTCAAGGTCATCGCCTACGACCGCCTGATCCGCGGCTCGAAGAACGTCGACTACTACGCCACCTTCGACAACTTCCAGGTCGGCGTGCTGCAGGCCAGCTCGATCGTCGACAAGCTCGGCCTGAAGGCCGGCAAGGGCCCGTTCAACATCGAGCTGTTCGGCGGCTCGCCCGATGACAACAACGCCTTCTTCTTCTACGACGGCGCGATGAGCGTGCTCAAGCCCTACATCGACTCGGGCAAGCTGGTCGTGCGCAGCAAGCAGATGGGCATGGACAAGGTCGGCACGCTGCGCTGGGACGGCGCTGTCGCGCAGGCGCGGATGGACAACCTGCTGTCGGCCTTCTACGGCAAAGAAAAGGTGCACGCCGTGCTGTCGCCGTACGACGGGCTGTCGATCGGCATCCTGTCGTCGCTGAAGGGCGTGGGCTACTGCACCGCGCAGCAGCCGTGCCCGGTCGTCTCAGGTCAGGACGCCGAGGTGCCGTCGGTCAAGTCGATGCTGCGCAACGAACAGAGCTCGACCGTGTTCAAGGACACGCGTGAACTGGCCAAGGTGACAGTCGGCATGGTCGATGCCATGCTGAGCGGCAAGGCGCCCGAGGTCAACGACACCAAGACGTACAACAATGGCGTCAAGGTCGTGCCGTCGTACCTGCTCAAACCGATCTCGGTGGACTCAAGCAACTGGAAGGCAGCCCTGGTCGACAGCGGCTACTACAAGGAAAGCCAGCTGCGCTGAGCTTTGCGATCGAAGCAGTACCCGCCGGTCCACCTATCCGCTCATGAGCACGCTCCTGCAGATGCGCCACATCCGGAAGACCTTTCCGGGCGTGGTCGCACTCGACAACGTCAACCTGAGCGTGCGGGCCGGCGAGATCCACGCGGTCGTCGGCGAGAACGGCGCCGGCAAGTCGACGCTGATGAAGGTGCTGAGCGGCGTCTACCCGCATGGCTCGTACGAAGGCGAGATCCACTTCGACGGCGTCGAGCGCCGGTTCGGCGGCATCGCCGACAGCGAGCACCTGGGCATCATCATCATCCACCAGGAGCTGGCGCTCGTGCCCGGCCTGTCGATCGCCGAGAACATCTTTCTCGGCAACGAGCCGGCGCGGCGCGGCGTGATCGACTGGACCGAAGCGCACCGTCGCTCGCGTGAGCTGTTGGCCAAGGTCGGCCTGAAAGAGCCGACCACCGCGCTGATCAGCGACCTCGGGGTCGGCAAGCAGCAGCTGGTCGAGATCGCCAAGGCCTTGTCCAAGCAGGTGCGGTTGCTGATCCTCGACGAGCCGACCGCGAGCCTGAACGAGACCGACAGCGATGCACTGCTCGAGCTGCTACTCGAGCTCAAGCGCCAGGGCATCGCCTGCATCCTGATCTCGCACAAGCTGAACGAGATCGCCAAGGTGGCGGATTCGATCACCGTGCTGCGCGACGGCTCGACCGTGGCCAGCATGGACTGCCGTGGCGGAGCGCCGCAGCAGAACGTCATCATCAACCACATGGTCGGCCGCGAGATGGCCGACCGCTACCCGCGCCGCACGCCGAAGATCGGCGAGACGGTGTTCGAGTTGCGCAACTGGCGTGTGCACCACCCGCAGCACGCTGAACGTGAGGTCATCAAAGGTGTCGACCTGGCCGTGCGGCGCGGCGAGATCGTCGGCATCGCCGGCCTGATGGGCGCCGGCCGCACCGAGTTGGCGATGAGCGTGTTCGGCCGTTCCTGGGGCCGCCGCATCAGCGGCCAGGCGCTGATGAATGGCCGCGAGATCGATGTCAGCACGGTGCAGAAGGCGGTGGCGCACGGCATCGCCTACGTCACCGAAGACCGCAAGTCGCTCGGCCTGGTGATGGGTGACAGCATCGCTCGCAACACCTCGCTGGCCAACCTGCCGGGCGTGGCGCGTGCGGGCGTGATCGACGAGGGCCGCGAGTTCGCGGTCGCCACCGATTACCGGCGCAAGCTGGCCACCCGTTGCTCGGGCGTGCAGCAGCAGGTGGTCAACCTGTCGGGCGGCAACCAGCAGAAGGTGGTGCTGGCCAAGTGGCTGTTCGCCAACCCGACGCTGCTGATCCTCGACGAGCCGACGCGTGGCATCGACGTCGGCGCCAAGTTCGAGATCTACAGCCTGATCGCGCAACTGGCCGAAGAGGGCCGCTCCATCCTGGTGATCTCTTCGGAGATGCCCGAGCTGCTGGGCCTGTGCGACCGCATCTACGTGATGAACGAGGGCGAGTTCGTCGCCGAGTTCGATGCGGCCGAAGCCTCGCAGCAGAAGATCATGCATGCCATCGTGAATGCCGGAAATGAGTGCAGTGTCTGAAACCGAACCCGGCGCACGCAGCGGCGCCGCCTCTTCATCGCCATCGGCAGCGCGCTTCCTGAAGCAGAACCTGCGCGAGTACGGCATGTTGCTGTCGCTGATCGCGATCATGGGCTTCTTCCAGGTCATGACCGAGGGCACGCTGCTGCAGCCGCTGAACCTGACCAACCTGGTGCTGCAGAACAGCTACATCGTCATCATGGCGCTGGGCATGCTGCTGGTCATCGTGTCGGGCCACATCGACCTGTCGGTCGGCTCGGTCTGCGGCTTCATCGGCGCACTGGCCGCGGTGCTGATGGTCGAGTACGGCTGGCACTTCCTGCCCGCGGCGCTGGTCTGTCTGGTGGCCGGCGGCGTCATCGGCGCGGCGCAGGGCTGGTTCGTCGCCTACTTCAAGATCCCGTCGTTCATCGTCACGCTGGCCGGCATGCTGGTCTTCAAGGGCCTGGCGCTGGCGTTGCTGCAAGGCCAGTCGGTCGGGCCGTTCCCGGAAGAATTCCAGAAGCTCAGCTCCGGCTTCATCCCCGATCTGCTGGACGGCAGCGAGATGAGGTGGACCTCGCTGCTGCTGGGCGTGGCGGTGGCCCTCGCGATAGCGGCGGTGGCCTGGCGCGAGCGCGGCCGGCACAAGCTGCACGGCATGGAGGTGGAGCCCACGGTGTTGTTCGTGGCGCGCAACACGGCCTTTGCCGCCATCCTTGTCGCGCTGAGCTGGTTGATGGCCTCGTACAAGGGCCTGCCGAACGTGCTGGTCATCATGTTCGTGCTGATGGTGGCCTACGAGTTCGTCACCAGCCGCACGACCATCGGCCGCCGCATCTATGCGCTGGGCGGCAACGAAAAAGCCGCGCGGCTGTCCGGCATCAAGACCGAGCGGCTGGCCTTCATGACCTTCGTCAACATGGGCGTTCTGGCTGCATTGGCGGGGCTGGTGTTCGCCGCGCGGCTGAACACCGCAACGCCGAAGGCCGGCCTGGGCTTCGAGCTCGATGTGATCGCGGCCTGTTTCATCGGTGGCGCGTCGGCCTCGGGTGGCGTCGGCCGCGTGATGGGCGCGGTCATCGGTGCGTTCGTGATGGGCGTGATGAACAATGGCATGTCCATCCTCGGCATCGGCATCGACTACCAGCAGGTCATCAAGGGCCTGGTGCTGCTCGCGGCCGTTTGTGTTGACGTCTACAACAAGAACAAGTAGGCGATGAGCAAGCACGGCACCCCGGTACTCGAGTTGATCGGCATCAGCAAGCGGTTTGCCGGCGTTCAGGCATTGCGGGACGTCGCGTTGAGCCTGCGCGCCGGTGAGGTGCATGCGTTGATGGGCCAGAACGGTGCCGGCAAGTCGACGCTGATCAAGGTGCTGACGGGTGTGCATACCGCAGATGCCGGCGAGATGCGGCTGGGCGGTGAACCGATCCGCCCGGCGTCGCCGCTGCAGGCGCAGGCCATCGGCCTGTCGACCGTCTACCAGGAGGTCAACCTCTGCCCGAACCTGTCAGTGGCCGAGAACATCTTCGCTGGGCGCTTCCCGCGCCATGGCTTGGCCGGCGGCTGGCGCATCGACTGGAAGAAGGTGAATGCCGACGCGCGAGTCTTGCTGGCACGGCTGAACCTCGAGATCGACGTGACGCGGTTGCTCGGCACCTACCCGGTCGCGGTGCAGCAGATGGTCGCGATCGCCCGTGCATTGCTGGCCAAATCGCGGGTGCTGATCCTCGACGAACCGACGTCGAGTCTGGACGCGGACGAAGTGGCACGCCTGTTCGCATTGTTGCGCCAGCTGCGCAGCGAGGGGTTGGCGATCCTGTTCGTGACCCACTTCCTCGACGAGGTCTACGAGATTGCCGACCGTATCACGGTGCTGCGCAACGGCGAGCGTGTCGGCGAATACCTGACGAGTGAGTTGAACGCACCCGCGCTGATCAGCGCCATGATCGGCCGCGAGTTCCACGCCAGCACGGCGGTCCTGACGGCGACCGATGGCATCGCTCGCGAGCCGTTGCTGGAAGCGACCGGCCTGGCGCGCCGCGGCGCGATCGAACCGCTGGACATCGAGCTGCGCGCCGGCGAGGTGCTGGGCCTGGCCGGGCTGCTGGGCTCGGGCCGCACCGAGCTGGCCCGGCTGCTGTTCGGCATGGACAAGCCCGACGCTGGCGAACTGCGCCTGCGCGGCCAGGCGCTGAAGCTGCCCACGCCAACCCAGGCCGTGCGCCACGGGCTGGCGATGTGCCCGGAAGACCGCAAGGCCGAAGGCATCGTCGCCGACTTGTCGCTGCGCGAGAACATCGCATTGGCGTTGCAGGCGCGGCTCGGGGTCTGGCGTTGCATGAGCCCGCAGAAACAGCAGGCACTGGCCGAGCGCTTCATCCAGCAGCTGGGGATCAAGGCGTCGGATGCCGACATGCCGATCGGCCAGCTGTCTGGCGGCAACCAGCAGAAGGCTTTGCTGGCGCGCTGGCTGGCCACCGAGCCGGCGCTGCTGATCCTGGACGAGCCGACGCGCGGCATCGATGTCGCCGCCAAGCAAGACATCATGGACCAGATCCGAGCGTTGGCAGGCGGTGGCCTGTCGGTGTTGTTCATCTCGTCCGAGCTGGACGAGGTGGCGCGGCTGTCCGATCGCGTGGTGGTGATGCGCGAGCGGCGCAAGGCCGGCGAGCTGCCCGGTGGCAGCAGCGAGGCGGCGATCTGCGCCGTGATTGCGGGGGCCGCGGCATGATGAAGAGGCTGATGGCGCATCGCCTGTTCTGGCCATTGGTCACCTTGCTGCTGATGCTGGCCGTCAACGCCAGCTTCAACCCGGGCTTCTGGCAGCTGCATTGGCGCGACGGCCACCTGTACGGCAGCGTGATCGACATCCTGAACCGCGCCGCACCGCTGGCCATCGTCTCGCTCGGCATGACGCTGGTGATCGCGACGCGCGGCATCGACATCTCAGTTGGCGCGGTGGTCGCGATCAGCGCCGCGGTCGCGGCCTGGATGATCGGCGGCCAGCTGGTGATGCAGGATGGTGCGCAGGTCTACGCCAGCCGCTTCCCAATGAGTCTGGCGTTGGCCTGCGCGCTCGGGGTCGCACTGCTGGCAGGGCTGTGGAACGGCCTGCTGGTCGCCGGTGCCGGCATCCAGCCGATCATCGCGACGCTGATCCTGATGGTCGCCGGGCGCGGCATCGCGCAGCTGGTCACCGAGGGCCAGATCATCACGGTCTACTATCCGCCGTTCTTTTTCATCGGCGGCGGTTTCCTGTTCGGCTTGCCGTTCTCGCTGTTCATCGTCGGCGCAATGTGGCTGCTGCTGCAGCAGGCGCTGTCGCGCACCGCGCTGGGCTTGTTCATCCAGGCCATCGGCGTCAACCCGGCGGCCGCGCGCATGGCCGGTGTGCGGCAGCGGCTGATCACGGTTTGTGTCTACGGCTTCTGCGGCCTGGCCGCGGGCGTGGCCGGCTTGCTGCTCAGTTCGAACGTCAAGAGCGCAGACGGCAACAACGCCGGGTCGTTGATGGAGCTGGACGCGATCCTCGCGGTGACCTTGGGCGGTACCTTGCTGACCGGTGGCCGCTTCAGCCTGGCCGGCAGCGTGATCGGTGCGCTGGTGATCCAGACGCTGACCTCGACGATCTACTCGATCGGCGTGCCGCCCGAGGTGAACCTGGTCGTCAAGGCCGCGGTGGTCTTCGTCGTGATGCTGCTGCAGTCGCCCGAATTCCGCCGCCAGGCACACCGGCTGGTGTTCCGGCCTGCACCGGTTCAACCGGGGGCGGCATCATGACGCCTGCGAAGATCATGGCCATGCCACCTCCCTCTGCCGCACCTACCCGGCCGGCTGCGCGCGGCCTCAGCGCGGCGCAGTGGCCGCTGGCGCTGACGGTGATGCTGTTCACCGCGATGGCGTCGTACGGCTCGTTCGCGTATGAAGGCTTCTTCTCGGCCCAGGTCTTTCTGAACCTGCTGATCGACAACGCGTTCCTCGTCATCGTCGCGGTCGGCATGACCTTCGTGATCCTGTCAGGCGGCATCGACCTGTCGGTCGGCTCGGTGATTGCGTTGACCACGATGATCCTGGCGACGCTGGTCGAGCGCCATGGCTGGACGGCGGCAGGCGCCATTCCCGCGGTGCTGTTGCTGGGCACCTTGTTCGGCGCCTTCCAGGGCCTGCTGATCCAGCGCTTCCGCCTGCAGCCTTTCATCGTCACGCTGGCCGGCATGTTCCTCGCGCGCGGGCTGTGCTATCTGATCAGCATCGATTCGATCAGCATTGGCAACGAAGGTTTCTCCGAGCTGGCACAACTGCGCTTCGAGCTGTGGGATGGCGCTTCGCTGTCGGTTGGCGCGCTGATCGCGCTGGCGGTCGTCGCGGTCGGCATCTACCTCGCGCACGGCACGGCGTTCGGCCGCACGGTCTACGCGATCGGCGGCAACGAGCAGTCGGCGCTGCTGATGGGCTTGCCGGTCGCCCGCACCACGGTGCGGGTCTATGCGCTCAGCGGTTTCTGCTCGGCGTTGGCCGGCGTGGTGTTCGCGTTCTACATGCTGTCGGGCTACGGCCTGCATGCAATGGGGCTGGAGCTGGACACGATCGCCGCGGTGGTCATCGGCGGTACCTTGCTGACGGGCGGTGTCGGTTATGTCGCTGGCACGCTGTTCGGTGTGCTGATCCTCGGCGTGATCCAGACGCTGATCAGCTTCGACGGGACCCTGAGTTCCTGGTGGACGCGCATCGTCATCGGTGCGCTGCTGTTCGCCTTCTGCCTGCTTCAACGCCTGTTCGAAGCCGGCCGCGGCCGCTCGCCGCCATGACTGGCCCGCCGGCGGGCTGAGCCCGCTTCCCACTCGTTCACTGACCTGGCTGATGCGAGGGACTTTTCCCGACGCAGGGCAACGCACGCCTGCGCGTTTTCACAAACCAATGACGGAGACAAAAGCGATGACCCGATTGATGACCTGCGCGGCCGCACTGCTGCTCGCGCCTGCCGCCCACGCTTTCGACTACAGCGGCTATTTCCGCGCCGGCCCTGGGGCGACCACCGAAAAAAACGTCTCGCGCGCCTGCTATGGCCTGTCGGGCCCGGGCCTGAAGTACCGCCTGGGCAACGAATGCGACATCTACGGCGAGTTCACGCTCGGCCATGACGCGAAGGTCGAGGGCATCGACGTGCGCGGCGTGCTGATGACCAATTTCTACAACAACGCCACCGACTCGGGCGACGAGGACCTCGGCATCGAGCAGATGTACGCCGAGATCAAGGGCGTCGACATCTCGCCGACGACCGTCTTCTGGATCGGCAAGGAGCGCGGCCGCCGCGGCGACGTGCACATCGTCGACACCTTCTTCACCGAGATGAAGGGTGTCGGCGCCGGCGCGAAAGAAATCGGCGCTGGTCCCGGCAAGCTCGGTGTCGCCTACTACAAGACCGACGGCGACGAGGTCAACGCCGGCCACCGGCTGAATGCCGAGTTCTACGACTGGGGCGTCAACCCGGGCGGCAAGTTGAGCCTCGTCGGCACCTTGACCAAAGCCACGGAAGGCGCCAAGGGCGGTGCGCTGTCGGTGCGCCACGTGCAAGACGGTGTCCTCGGCGGCGCGAACAGCCTCTGGCTGCAGTACGCGCAGGGCACGGCGGCGCTGAACAGCAACTTCGGCGACCTGCTGGCCGATCGCCGCACCAAGGCCTGGCGCGTGGTCGAAAGCATCCACTGGCAGCAGGGCAACTTCGGTGGCCAGGCGATCGCGTTGTGGTCGCAGCAGCAGGCGCCCGATGCCGTGACCGGCGACAGCCTGAAGACGACCTCGATGTCGCTCGGCGGCCGGGTGTCGTACGCGGTGACGAAGAACTTCAAGCTGCTCGGCGAGCTGGGCCTGTCGCAGGTCAAGCCCGAAGGCCAGGACACGCAGCGGCTGACCAAGTTCACCTTCGCGCCGACGCTGGCGACGGGGCCGGGCTTCTGGAACCGGCCGGAGCTGCGGCTGTACGTGACCCACGCCAAGTGGAGCGGCGTCAATGGCGCGGTCGTCACCGGCGAGAGCGCGTTCGACGGCAAGGAGTCGGGCACCAGCTACGGCGCGCAGGTCGAGATCTGGTTCTGACCGGATTGACCCTGGATCGGCGGCGATCGGTTTGACAAGCCGGGCGCTTGCCGCCAACGTGTGCCGCACGACATCACGCACATCGACCATGCCACCTGCCTTCATCGGGATCGATTGGGGAACCACCCACCGCCGCGCCAGCCTGCTGGCGAGCGATGGTGCACTGCTCGCGCAGCAGCACGACGACCAGGGCGCGCTGGCCTGCGCCGGCCGCTTCGGCGAGTCGCTGCAGACCTTGCTCGCGCAGTGGCCCGAGGCTGACAACGACGTACCGGTGGTGATGGCCGGCATGGTCGGCTCGGCGTTGGGCTGGCAAGAGGTGCCCTATGTCGACGCGGCAGCGCCGCTGCGCCAGTTGGGGGCACGACTGGCCCCTGTGCGTG
Organism: Ideonella sp.; assembly: GCF_036277275.1. Classification (GTDB taxonomy): domain Bacteria; phylum Pseudomonadota; class Gammaproteobacteria; order Burkholderiales; family Burkholderiaceae_C; genus Ideonella. The sequence goes on from NZ_DASUNH010000163.1 coordinate 14,305, forward strand.
ATGCGCCTGCCGGCCGGCGCTGGGCCATCGTGCCCGGCGTGTGCTGGCGCGGCGAGCATGGCAGCGTCGATGTGATGCGCGGCGAAGAAACCCAGCTGCTCGGTGCCCTGCAACAGCTGGGCACCGCAGGCGATGAAGGCTGTTACCTGCTGCCCGGCACCCACAGCAAATGGGTGCGGTTGCGTGGTGGTGCAGTGGCCAGCCTGCGCACCTGCATGAGCGGCGAGCTCTTCGCGCTGTTGCGCGAACGCGGCACCTTATCTGGCGCGATGAAAACCACACCGGTCGAAGCCGTGCCGGACGGGGTGGCGTTCGCGCGCGGCATCGCCGATGCGGCAGACGGCGTGTTGAGCCACACCTTGTTCGGCGCGCGGGCGCGGGTGGTCACCGGTGCGATGCCGGCCGAAGAAGCCGCCGCTTACGTCAGCGGCCTGTTGCTCGGCAGCGAGTGGCATGAGTACGTGCGCCTTGACGCCAGTCGGGGCGGCGTGGTGCGCGTGATCGGCGAGCCGGCCCTGGCGCGGCTGCACGCACAGTGCGCCGCCCAACTGGGTCGCAAGGTCGAACTGCTGGACGCCCGAGCGGTACAACTGGCGGCCTGGCAGGCCCTGCGTGCATCGATGGAGATCCGCTGATGACAACCCATGTCTCGACCACCTGGCCGCCCCAGCCGCCGCTGGTGGCCATTCTTCGTGGCCTGACGCCGGCCGACGCGACCGATGTCGGTCGGGTCTTGCTCGACGCCGGCTTTCAGGCATTGGAAGTGCCGCTGAACCGTGATGGCGCGCTGGAGAGCATCGCGCAACTGGTGAAACTTGTGCCCGCCGACGTGGCCGTCGGTGCCGGCACCGTCACTCACGCGGCGCAGGTCGATGCGGTGGCCGCGACCGGCGCGAACCTGATCGTGTCGCCGCACCTGGACTTGGCGGTCGTGGCGCATGCGTGTGAATTGGGACTGCGCAGCGTGCCCGGTGTCTTCACCGCCAGCGAGGCGTTTGCGGCATTGCGTGCAGGTGCCGACGCGCTGAAACTCTTCCCGGCTGAAGCCATGCCGCCGGCCGGCCTGCAGGCGTTAGCCAGTGTGCTGCCTCCCGGCACCGAGCTGTGGCCGGTCGGGGGCGTCACGCCCGAAAGCATGGCGAACTGGCGCCGCCATGGCGCGACCGGCTTCGGCATCGGTGGTGCGCTGTACAGGCCGGGTGTCTCGCTCGCCGTGTTGCGCGAGCGGGCACAGGCCTTTGTCGCAGCCTGGTCCGCGATCGCTGCGGGTCAGTAGGTTTCCAGGTGCAGCCGGCCCTGCTGCTTCAGCGCAACGGCGATCTGTTCCCAGTTCAAACCGGCTTGCTGCGCCACATCGCGCAGCGTCAGCACCACCCCTTCTTCCATCGCCTTCAACCCGCAGACGTAGAAGTAAGCGTTCGGGTCTGACAGCAGCGGCGCCAGGTCGGCTGCGCGCTCATGCATCAGGTCTTGCACATAGCGCTTCGGCTGGCCGGCCGTGCGGCTGAACGCGAGGTTGATGTCGATGAAGTCCTTCGGCAGGTTCTGCAACGGACCGAAGTAGGGCAGTTCTTCCTGGCTGCGGGCGCCGAAAAACAGCAGCAGCTTGCCGCCTTCGAATTTGCCGGACGCGGGCCCCCAGGCCGCGGCGTTGCCGCGTCCGCCCCCCGAGGGGGACATGCCGTCTAGGGGCGGCCCGTCGCCGGCACGCCTGAGCCGCCGCCGCCACTCCGTCATCGCCCGCATCGGCGCCGAGCCGGTACCGGTGCAGATCATCACGATGTGGCTCTTCGCGTGGTTCGGCATCAGGAAGCTGGTGCCGAACGGGCCGATCACCTGCACCGTGTCGCCGACCTGCAGGTCGCACATGTAGTTGCTGGCGACGCCGCGCACCGGCCGACCCTGGTGGTCTTCGAGCACGCGCTTGATCGTCAGCGAGACGTTGTTGTAGCCGGGCCGCTCGCCGTTGCGTGGGCTGGCGATCGAGTACTGGCGCGCGTGGTGTGGCCGGCCTGCTTCGTCGGTGCCCGGCGGCAGCACGCCGATCGACTGGCCTTCGAGCACCGGGAAGGGCATCGCGCCGAAGTCGAGCACGATGTGATGGGTGTCGTACTCCTTGCCGACCTGGGTGACACGCACGTTGCCGGTCACGGTGGCCGTCACCGACTTCTCCGCGGACTTCGGGCCGTAGAGGTTGGTGTAGGCGTGCGCGGCTGACCAGGGCGGCAGCGTCGCACCGTACTGCGTGGCGTTGAAGGCGGACGCGTCGACGGTGGTGAGCTGCGCGGCGCTGGCGGCCGTGGGCTCGGCGGCGGGGGCAGCGGTTTCGGCATCACCACCGACCAGCGCGGCCCACTGATCGCGGCTCACCTCCGCGGGCAGCGCATCCCAGCCGAGTTGCTCTTCGACGCTGTAGGCCTTGACCTTGGGCACCCGACGGTAGTTGTCGATGCTGCCGGTCGGGCAGGGCGAAATGCAGTCATTGCACCAGTTGCACTTGCTGACGTCGACGACGTAGTTGCGCGAATCGTGCGTGATCGCACCCGTCGGGCACATCGTCTCGCAGGTGTTGCAGCGGATGCAGATCTCGGGGTCGATCAGGTGCTGCTTGATCAGGCCGAGCTCGGCCGGGGCGTTCATGGTGGTGCTTTAGTTGAAGCGGATGTATTCGAAATCCACCGGCTGGCGGTTGATGCCCATCACCGGCGGGGCGATCCAGTTGGCGAACTTGCCCGGCTCGACCACGCGGCCCATCAGCCCGGCGACGAAGGCGCGGTCACCCGGTGTCGGCAGCCACTGGTCGACGCTGGCCGCCCATTCTGCTGCGTTCAGCACGCGGCCGTCCGGCGACACGTTGATGCCCGCCAGTGCGCCGATGTTGCGGTGGAAAGCCTTGTGCGGCGTCTTCAGCCGGAACGGGATGCCAGCCTTTTCGATCACCTTGTTCCAGCGCTCGACACCGGCGACCGAGTCCTTGATGAAGTCGTCGCGCAGCACCTCGTTCAGTGCGTTGAGCATCGGCACGTCTTTCTCGATCAGCGCGCCGTCCTTGGCCTGCAGCACGCGGTAGGTCTGGCCCTTCAGCAGGTGGTCGTCCTGGCGCTTGCCTTCTTCGTAGCGGCCCTTCAGGCCGGTCGAGTAGAAGGTGGCGGCGTTGCTGGATTCGTCGGCGCCGAAGAGGTCGATCGTGACCGAGAAATGGAAGTTCAGGTAGCGCTGCAGCGTGGGCAAATCGATCACGCCGGCGGCACGGAGCTTGGCCGAGTCGTCGGTCTTCAGCTCGTTCATGACCTGGCAGGTGCGCTGGATGACCCGCGACACGCCCGACTCGCCGACGAACATGTGGTGCGCTTCCTCGGTCAGCATGAACTTGGTCGTGCGGGCCAGCGGGTCGAACGAGCTTTCGGCCAACGCGCAGAGCTGGAACTTGCCGTCGCGGTCGGTGAAGTAGGTGAACATGAAGAACGCCAGCCAGTCGGGCGTCTGCTCGTTGAAGGCCTGCAGGATGCGCGGGTTGTCCTGCTGGCCGCTGCGGCGTTCGAGCAGCGCTTCGCCTTCCTCGCGGCCGTCGCGGCCGAAGTACTTGTGCAGCAGGTAGACCATCGCCCACAGGTGTCGGCCTTCCTCGACGTTGACCTGGAACAGGTTGCGCAGGTCGTACATGCTGGGCGCGGTGAGCCCCAGGTGACGCTGCTGCTCGACCGACGCCGGTTCGGTGTCGCCTTGCGTGACGATGATGCGGCGCAGGTTGGCGCGGTACTCGCCGGGGATATCTTGCCAGGCGTCTTCGCCCTTGTGGTCGCCGAAGTGGATCTTGCGGCCTTGTTCGGCGGGGTTCAGGAAGATGCCCCAGCGGTAGTCCGGCATCTTGACGTGGCCGAACTGGGCCCAGCCTTGCGGGTCGACGCTGGTGGCGGTGCGCAGGTAGACGTCGAAGTTCTGCGAGCCGTCCGGGCCCATGTCGTCCCACCAGCTCAAGAAGTTGGGCTGCCATTGTTCGAGCGCGCGCTTGAGCGTGCGGTCGTCGGCCAGGTTGACGTTGTTGGGGATCTTCTCGCTGTAGTCGATGCTGCTCATGATGGTGAGATCCGGTGAGGTGGTAGGGCTTCGACAGGCTCAGCCTGAACGGGTGGGGGCATGGCCATGCGTGGCAAGGCGGCGCCCCCACCCGTTCGCACTGAGCCTGTCGAAGTGCATGGCGTCGATCAGACCCGATGCCAGTCGAACGCGGCCTTGTCGCCTTTGCCGTAAACCTTCAGTGCGCCCTTTTCGCCGACAGCGTTCGGGCGTTGGAAGATCCAGTTCTGCCACGCGGTCAGGCGGCCGAAGACGCGGGTGAACATGTTCTCGGGGCCGTTGAAGCGCAGGTTGGCTTCCATGCCGGTCAAGGCGTCCGGGCTCATCGACACGCGCTCTTCGATCGCGATGCGCGTCTCGTCGGGCCAGTCGATGTCGTCGGGGTTGCTGGTGACCAGACCCAGCGCGAAGGCAGCGTCGGCGTCGAGCGGCTCGTTCAGCTTGGCACGGATCGCGGCGAGCGGATCTTCTTCGCCGTAGAAGCGGCGTTGCAGGCGGCTCTGGCCGGTGGCCATTGGGTACAGGCAGAAATTGGTTTCGCTGACGCTGATCTTCGGCGCCTGGGCTTCGTCGTCCGGCAATGCCAGGTGGTAACTGCGGTCGCAGGCCAGCGCGAGTTCGAGCAGGCTGCCAGCGAAGCACGAGCCGGGCTCGATCAGCGCGAACAGGCTGCGCGACGACACATCGAGCCGGCTGAAGGTGCGGCGCAGGTGGCCGATGGTTTCGCGCACCAGCCAGTGGCCGGCGTGTGCGGTGAGCGTGGCGTCCATCGCCAGCACCGCCGCCACGTCGCCCTGGGTCTTGACCAGCCAGGTGCCGATCTCGGGCTCGTTGGTGCGCATCTCGAGGATCGCATCGTCGAGTTGGCGGGCCAGTGCGAGGGGGTACCAGGCGGCGCCCGCGGATTCGATCGCGGCGACATCGTTCGGCTGCGCACCCTGCGGGCCTTTGACCGTGAAGCTGGCCGTGCGCTGTGCGCGGTTGATCTCGACCGTGACGTGCGGGTAGCGCAAGGCACCGGCTTCGATCGTGCGCTCCAGCGGCGTCAACGCCACACCTTTCGCATCGGCCGGGCGATCGCTGGTCGCAGCCAGCTGCAGCGCGCGCTCCTGCACCTTGGCGGCGAACTGCGCCGGCTTGGCGATTTCGTCGACCAGCCGCCAGGCCTTGGCCTTCTGGCCACGCACGCCTTCGGTGGTGGTGCAGAAGATGTCGGCCAGGTCGTGGCGGACCTTGCGCTTGTCGGTCAGGCGCGTCAGGCCGCCGGTGCCGGGCAACACACCCAGCAGCGGCACCTCGGGCAGGCTGACGGCGCTGGAGCGGTCATCGACCAGGATGATCTCGTCGCAGGCCAGCGCCAGCTCGTAGCCACCGCCGGCGCAGGCGCCGTTGACGGCAGCCAGGAATTTCAGGCCCGAGTGCGCGGAAGAGTCTTCAAAGCCATTGCGCGTCTCGTTGGTGAACTTGCAGAAGTTCACCTTCCACGCGTGGCTTGACACCCCGAGCATGAAGATGTTGGCGCCCGAGCAGAACACCTTGTCCTTGGCACTCGTGACCACCACCGTGCGCACTTCGGGGTGCTCGAAGCGGATGCGGTTGACGGCGTCGTTCAGCTCGATGTCGACGCCCAGGTCGTAGCTGTTGAGCTTGAGCTTGTAGCCGGGCGCCAAGCCGGCGTTCTCGTCGATGTCGCAGGCCAGCGTGGCGACCGGGCCTTCGAAGCTGAGCCGCCAGTGGCGGTAGCGCGACGGGTCGGTCTGGTAGTCGACGCGATCAGGGGTGCTCATGGTCGATCTCCTTCAGGCGCAACAGACGGCTGCCGCGCAACGTAGGAATCATAGTGCATCAATCAAAATGCACGCAAGCACTTTAATGCATTATTTTGCTTGTGTTCGTCACAACGGCAGTTTCAGAGCCTGCCGCACCAGCGCGCGCAGCGCCACGAAGGTCGCATCCAGCGGCTGGGCACTGGTGTCGAGCTTCAGCTCGGCCTTGGAATAGAAGGCGGCGCGGCCGGCGAGGATGCGCTTCAGGTCCTCCATGGCTTCCTTGCTGGCGGCCATCGGCCGCAGGTCGCCCTGGGCCGTGACGCGCGTCATGTGGTCCTCTGCGTCGGCCTGCAGCCAGACGGTCGTGCAGTGGGCCAGCAGCTGGTTGAAGGTGGCGGCGTCCGAGACCAGCCCGCCGGGCGTGGCGATCACCGCCTCGGGATAGATCTGCACCGCCTCTTCAAGTGCGCGACGCTCGTAGCGCCGGTAGGCGTTCATGCCGTACAGGGCCTGGATTTCCGAGATGCTGCAGCCGGCAAACTTCTCGATCTCGCGGCTCAGCTCGACGAACGGGAAGCCCAGGTCATCGGCCAGCATCTGGCCCAGCGTCGACTTGCCGGCCCCGCGCAGGCCGACCAGCGCGATGCGCGAGCTGCGCTGGGCGCTGCCCTGGCCATGTGCGCCGCCGGTGCCCAGCAGTTCACCGATGGCCACCCGCACGCGGTGCAGGCTGGCTTCGTCGCGGTGCTCCAGCAGCTCGCGGATCATCAGCCACTCAGGCGAGGAGGTGGTCACGTCGCCGATCAACTCCGCCAGCGAGCATTGCAGCGCGCCGGCCACCTGCAGCAGCACCAGGATCGACGCGTTGCCGGTGCCGTATTCGAGATTGGCCAGGTGGCGCTCGGACACCTCGGCGGCCAGCGCCACGGCCTTGCGTGTCATGCCGCGGCGCGAGCGCAGCGAGCGCACGCGCTCGCCCAAGGCGACCAGAAACGGGTTCTTGTCATCGCCTGGGCCAGCGTCGCTGCCGGCACCCGGGCTGGCGCTTTCCAGATCGTCGGCAGGCTCGCGCGGATGCAATATAGTGCTTGACATGTTGATTGGGCGGATCTAGAGTTCCTATACGCACAATAGTTCATCCTCCCTGGCTTCGCAAGGCCGTGAACGCAAGGGATGCGCAAGGAGACTGCCGATGTCGCCGAACGGATTTCGAGACCTCTTGGCGCAGACCACGGCCCGCATCGCCGGCCGGCCGCTCGATGCGGCGCTGGACGATTGGCTGAACACCGAATGCGGGCCGTCTTCGGCGACTTTCGTGGCGCTGAAGGCGGCGTGCGAGGCTGGCGTGGCCGAAGGCTGGCTGTGCGAACGTGAGCACGGCGGCATCCGCTACGGCCGCATCTTCAAGCCGGGACCCGAATTGCACGGTTTCTCGGTCGACGTGGTCGACATGAACGACATTGCCGGGCCGCACCACCGCCACCCTCACGGCGAGATCGACCTGATCATGCCGCTCGATGGCGACGCGCTGTTCGACGGGCGACCGGCCGGTTGGTGCGTCTATCCGCCCGGCAGTGCACACCGACCCACAGTCAGCCGCGGCCGCGCGTTGGTTCTCTATTTGCTGCCCGACGGTCGGATCGACTTCACCCGCTGACCTTTCCCCACCCGAACCCCGCGGAGGTCTCACGATGAGCACCGATGTGGCCGCCCCTGGCCCGCGCTTCAACTTCGCCCAGCACCTGATCGAACGCAACGCCAGCCGTGGCGCGAAGCTGGCCTATGTCGACGATATCGGCAACCTCAGCTACACGGCGCTCGCCGAGCGCATCCAGCGCCTGGCGGCTGGATTGACGGCGCTCGGCGTGCGGCGCGAAGAGCGCGTGCTGCTGCTGATGCACGACTGCATCGACTGGCCGGTGAGCTTTCTGGGTGCGCTGTACGCCGGCATCGTGCCGGTGGCGGTCAACACGCTGCTGACCGCTGACGACTACGCCTACATGCTGCGGCACAGCCGCGCGCAGGCGGTGCTGGTGTCGGCTGCGCTGCTGGCGACGCTGCAGGCCGCTTTGGACAAGGCGGCGGGTGAGGGCGGCCATGAGGTCCAGGCGGTGATCGTGTCGCGTGCCGCGGCTGAGCTGCCGGCGGGGTGTCAGGCGTTCGATACCTTGCTCGAGTCACACGCACCGCAGCCCGTGCCGGCAAGCACCGGGCCCGACGATCCGGGCTTCTGGCTCTATTCATCCGGCTCCACCGGCCGGCCGAAAGGCACGCTGCACACGCAGGCCAACCCGTACTGGACGGCCGAGCTGTATGGCGCACCGGTGCTCGGCCTGAGCGAGCGCGACGTCTGCTTCTCGGCCGCCAAGCTGTTCTTCGCCTATGGCTTGGGCAATGCGCTGAGCTTTCCGTTGAGCGTCGGCGCGACAACGGTGCTGATGGCCGAACGGCCGACGCCCGATGCGACCTTCAAACGCTGGGCCCGCGACGCGCACCGCCCGACGGTGTTCTTCGGCGCGCCGACCGGCTATGCCGGCATGCTGGCGTCGCCGAACCTGCCGCCACGCGAGGCGGTCGCGCTGCGCCTGTGCTCCTCCGCTGGCGAGGCGTTGCCGGCCGACATCGGCGAACGCTTCACCGCCCACTTCGGCTGCGAGATCGTCGACGGCATCGGCTCGACCGAGATGCTGCACATCTACCTCAGCAACCGGCCGGGCCAAGTCCGCTACGGCACCACCGGATGGCCGGTGCCGGGCTACGAGATTGAGCTGCGTGGTGACGATGGCCGCGCGGTGCCCGATGGCGACACTGGCGATCTCTATGTTCGCGGCCCGAG
>NZ_DASUNH010000164.1:0-32992 GCF_036277275.1 Ideonella sp.
CGGCGAGAAGTCGACCAAGGTCTATGGCCCCGACGTCTGGCTGCCCGAAGAGACGCTCACGGTGCTGCGCGACTACGTGGTGTCGATCAAGGGCCCGCTGACGACCCCGGTCGGCGGGGGGATCCGGTCGCTCAACGTCGCGCTCCGGCAGGAACTCGACCTCTACGTCTGCCTGCGTCCCGTGCGCTACTTCGCCGGCGTGCCGTCGCCCGTGAAGGAACCCGAGAAGACCGACATGGTGATCTTCCGCGAGAACTCGGAAGACATCTACGCAGGCGTCGAATGGGAAGCCGAGAGCGAGAAGGCCAAGAAGGTTATCAAGTTCCTGATCGAGGAAATGGGCGTCAAGAAGATCCGTTTCCCCGACACCTCGGGCATCGGCGTCAAGCCGGTCTCGCGCGAGGGCACCGAGCGCCTGGTGCGCAAGGCGCTGCAGTACGCGATCGACAACGACAAGCCCAACGTCACGCTGGTGCACAAGGGCAACATCATGAAGTACACCGAAGGTGGCTTCCGTGACTGGGGCTACGCGCTGGCCCAGCGCGAGTTCGGTGCCGAGCTGATCGACGGCGGCCCGTGGTGCAAGTTCAAGAACCCGAAGACCGGCAAGGACATCGTGGTGAAGGACTCGATCGCCGACGCGTTCCTGCAGCAGATCCTGCTGCGCCCGGCCGAGTACTCGGTGATCGCAACGCTGAACCTGAACGGCGACTACATCTCCGACGCACTGGCCGCGCAGGTGGGTGGCATCGGCATCGCCCCGGGCGCCAACATGTCCGATTCGGTGGCCTGCTTCGAAGCCACCCACGGCACCGCGCCCAAGTACGCCGGCAAGGACTACGTCAACCCCGGCTCCGAGATCCTCTCGGCCGAGATGATGCTGCGTCACATGGGCTGGACCGAAGCCGCCGACCTGATCATCAGCTCGATGGAAAAAGCCATCCAGAGCAAGAAGGTCACCTACGACTTCGCCCGCCTGATGGACGGCGCGACGCAGGTCTCGTGCTCGGGCTTCGGCCAGGTGATGATCGAGCACATGTAAAGCTGGCGCAGGCAGTGCCTGCTGACGCAAAGAAGCCCCAGCGCATGGAAATGCCTGGGGTTTTTTGTTGCCTGGTGTGGCAGCAGATCACGCATCGCAGGCGGTGACGGCCCGAGGCTCTCGCCGCACCGCATGTCGCGCGCGAGGTTGGCAGTACCGGCAACGTTGATGCACCTCATGCATTGGCATTGACCTCGTAGCGCGTCCAGCCGTCGGCCTGGGTCAGCGTCGGGCGGTTGTCGATGACTTCGTTGAGCGCCCGGCGGGCGCCGTTGGCGCTCTCGATGACGGCGCTGCAGGTGATGGAGGTGGCCACGTGCTGCTCGGTCTCCACGACGTCGCGGATGGCCTGCAACTGGGCGACCGTGCGGCCCGGTGCGCGCCGCGGCGCGGTGCTCGTCCCGCGGGCAACGGCGATCTCGGTGTCGATCTGGGCCAGCTGGCCCGAGCGGTCGGCCGTGCCGTAGGTGGGCCGCACATGGAAATTGCGCACGGTCGAACCCGCGTCCACCGCATCCTTCACCGGCCGCTCGAAGCGGTACAGCATCGAGTCGGCCGCACGGTTGTTGCTCTCCTGCGCGAGCGGCGTGAGGTTCTTCCAATCGTCGCCGGGGCCGCCGATGTTGTGGTTCAGCAGGTGGCCACGCACGTAGTACGACGACGCCCCGGTCTGGTCGTTGCGGCGCTTGATCAGGCGCCGCCATGCGCGCAGCGTGGCGGTGGAGTCTGACGGCGTGCTGCCGCGTGGCCAGACGGTCAGCGCCGCCCGCGTGATCACCGGGGCCGACACGTCGCTGCCGTAGCTGTCGGCCGCTGGCGGGCCCCAGGCGGGCCGCTCGCCCGAGGCCGGGGCATTGCCCAGCAGCCGGGCTGTCACCACAGAGAGCTGGTTCAACAGCGCGTCGATCTGCGCTGCCGGCGCCGCGGCGGCGCTGCCGGCAGCGGGTGCCGCGGTGTGTCGCGCGCCCCCCGAGGCCGCGCCGGCGGACACGGCTTCGTCCTGCTTCTGGCGCAGCAGGTTGTACAGCCGCAGCGCTTCGGTCTTGTCGGCGCTGTCGGGTTGCCGGGCGACGAAGTCGCGGAACGGCTCGGGGTCGGATTCGAGGATCAGCGCAGCCTGGCGCCCATCGCCGCGGAAGTACATCTGGTGCCGCTCGCCGTTACTCGAGCGGAAGGCCACGCGCGCGCGCCACCAGTCGCGCACCGCGGCCACGCCGCGCCGGGCCATGTCGATCACCGCCCGGCCGAGGCGAATCGCGCGGTCGATCACCCAGTCGATGGCCGCGTCGACGCGCGCGCGCAGCGCATCGAGGATCTCGGCCAACCGGTGCGCGATGCGGCCGAAGCCGAACTGGTTGGCGAGGAAACCGATGGCCACCGGCAGCGCCCGCGCAAGCGCGCCTTCGAGGAAGCCCGCCGCCTGGTCGATCTGCCCGCGGGCGATGCCGAGCACCCCATCGAGCACGGTCGAGACGATCTCCAGCAGCTCGCGCAGGTACTGGATGAACGATTCGATCGCGTTGTAGATGGCGATCAGCGCGTTGACGATCGGCATGATGCCGGTGACATCCAGCAGCGACAGCAACCAGCGCGTCGCGACCGAGATGATGCGTTCGGTGACCCAGCCGATCACGCCTTGCACCACCGAGTCCCACAGGTTGGACAGCCGCTGTTGCACTTCGCGCCACAGCCCCGCCGGGCCCTCGTTGACGAGGATGGAGACGAAGCTCCAGACGCCGGTGGCGATGTCCAGCATCTGGCGAAGCCGGTCTGCGATGCCCTGGCCCACGCGCTCGGCCAGTCGCCGGAACACGTTGTCGACGGTGACGCCCAGCACTTGCAGCACGAAGCCCAGCACGCCGCGCAACGAGAAGTCGGCCGGCGGTTCGATGCCCGCCTCGCGGGCCGCGCCGAAGAGCCAGGACGCGATGCCGTTCAACAGGTGCGTGCCGACGTTGTCGAAAAAGCGGCCGAAGCCTGCGCGCATCGCGCGCAGCAGGTTGCCGAGGAAGGCGAGCGGGTTGGCCAGCACGTCGCCGATGGCCTGTGCCGCCTTGGCCAGGATGCGCACGACCAGTTCGGGCGGCAGGCCCAGCACCCGCAGCACGGCCTGGAAGAAGGTCCACGCCGCCCGCGCGAGGTTGCCGTCGACGAAGGCCTGGCGCAGGATCTCCAGCGCCGTTTCCTGCACCCGCTGCCACAGCTCGGGGTTCGAGAAGAAGGCGCCGAACACCGGGATGCGCGACAGGATCTGCGTGAACAGGAAGTCGCGCACCGGGTCGCGGATGCAGGCGGGGATCCGCCGCCACACGCCCGACAGCACCAGCTGGGGCAGCATCATCAGATCGGTCACCACGCCGATCAGCCGGTTCACCGTTTCGAGCACGGTGCGGAAGAACGGCGTGAGCCGGTCGAAGCCCTGGACCAGCCAGGTGAACAGCGCGCCCACCTGATCACGCGCCCAGGCCAGCAGCCGCTGCGCCGCGTCGTGCAGCCAACCGAGCGCGCCCGCCAGCATCGACAGCAGGGGGCTGGCCCGCAGGCGGCCCATCCAGTCGCCGATGCCGGTGGCGAGCTCGCCGAGCCGTTCGCCCAGCCACTGGCCGGCGTCGACGATCAGGCCGCGCACCCCGGTGATCACCTGCATGACCGACGGCAGCGCGCCGGCGATCGCCTGCCGGTTCTCGGCCACCGGGCGGCCGCCGGACTGGCTTTCCATCTGCGAGGCCGTGTCGCCGAGCTGCCCGGCCAGTTGCTGCATCTGCTCGCCCATGCGGGCGACGAACGGTGGCGGGATCAGCGCCGCGATCCGCTCGGCTGCGCTTGCCACCGGCTGCCACACCGGCCGCGTCTGCTCCTTGATCGCGTCCCAGGCTTCGCCCGCCTTGCGCGAGATCCAGCCGATCAGCCCTTCGCGGTTCGCGCCCGCGTTGGCGTCGGTCGGCTCGGTGCCGAACAGCTGCTCCTGGATCCAGTCCCACGCGGCGCCGAGATCGTCGCGCACCGGCTGGGTCCAGTCCCAGATGTCGCGCCCCAGTTCCTGCAGCCACGCCCAGACGTCGCCCGCCGTCTCTTGCAGCCATTGCACCGCGGGCGCGCCATAGCCGGCCCAGATGCGCGAGAAGAAGTCGCCTACCGGTTGCAGGAAATCGGTCAACCGTGCCCAGGCGGCGCCGGCCGTGTCGGCCAGGAAGGTGCGCAGCTCGCGCACCGCCCGGAACAGCGGCTCGCAATCACCCGAGGCCAGCGCCGCGATGATCGGCTGCGCCCGCGCCACCAGGCCGCCGAAGACGGAAGACAGCGTGTCGATCGCGCCGGCCGGGTTGAGGCGGTTCAGCGTGCCGGTCAAGCCGTCGAACACGCGGCCGAGCTGGCCTTTGAGCCAGTTCACCGGCCCTTCGCGAACGATCGGCTCCAGCCGAGGCGCGTAGCGGCGCAGCACGCGCCAGCCCTGGCCGGCCAGGAAGCGGCCGGCGCTGTCGAACAAGCCCGCGAGCAAGCCCGCGTCGTTGCCGCCGGCGCGGTGCAGCGTGGCATCCGGGCCCGGGCTGCCGACAGGGCCTGCAGCCTGCATCTGGCTGCGCTGCGCCTGGTGCTGCGCGACGTGGGCCAGCTCGTGCGCCAGCAGCGCACGGCCGGCGTCGCTCGACGGTGCATAGGCGCCGTGGTCGAACACGATGTGCTCGCCGAGCGCGAACGCGTGCGCGTGCAGCTGCGTGGCGAGCGCGCCGGCCTCGTGATCGTGGTGGATGCGCACGCGCGAGAAGTCGAGGCCGAAGCGGGCCTCCATCTCGCGGCGGACCTCGATCGGCAGCGGCGAGCCACCCGCGCCCAGGCGGGCGAGCCGGTCCGCCAACGAGGGCGGCAGCGCCAGGCCCGCCTCGGCTTCGTCGGCGCGCAGCAGGCCGAGTTCGCGCGGCAACTCGGGGATGGGCGTGTCGATGGCCGCGCCGGGTGCGCCTTTCTCGCCGCTGCCATGGCCCAGCACCGCGCGGACGGCCTGCCGCGAAGCCGCCTGCACCACCTGCCGCGGCACGGCCAGCGCGCGCGCCGCCATGCGGTCGGCGTGCACCTCGGCGCTGGCGTCGGCGCGGCCCAGCTTCAGCTTCGGCTTGAGAAAGGGCAGCACGACAGCGCGTGCGCGTGCCGCCACGCCGGGCGGCGCCCGCGCCGGGCCCGCGTTCGTGCGCTGTGGTGCATGAGCGTTGGCGAGCACGGCGCGGGCCCGACGATCAGGTCACCGTGAGCGACGCCGTGTTGCTGCGCACGCCGTTGTTGACGACGACCAGCGTGCCCGAGGTTGCGCCCGCCGGCACCGTGGCGACGATCTCCACCGCCGACGACCCGTCGCCCGCGAAGGCCCAGCTGGTGATCGCCAGCGGCCTGCCGTTCAGCCGCACCTCGTCGCCGGCGTTGCGGGCGCTGCCCAGGCCGACGCCACGTACGGTGACCTGCCCGCCGGCGGCGACGCGGTTGGGCGTGACGCTCTCGATCCACGGCGTGTATGCGCGGCAGCGTTCCAGCGCATCCTCGGCCAGGCGCTCGGCGGCCTGGCCTACGGTGGTCGGGTCGCAGGTGTGGAACATCTCGTGCAGCAGCGTCGAGGCCATCATGTAGCGACCGATGCGGAAGGCCCGCAGGTTGAAGGCGATGTTGGGCTGGTTCGGGTCGGGCTGCAGGCCGTAGTCGGCGTCGTCCTGCGGCAGCAGGTAGATGCGCGCGTTGTCGAAGGCCCGCTGCAGCGCGTTGGCGCCGGCCCCGTTGGTGCAGTTGTCGTTGAAGTAGTTGCGACAGCGCGTCGAGCCGACGACCGCGCGGACGATGCCCTCGGCCTGGTCGAGGCGCCTTCGCTGCTCGGCATCGGTCACGACACTCAGGCCGGCCGGCGCCGGTGCGGTGCCGAGGCGCCAGCGCCGCACCGGCGCCAGGCTGTCGGTGCCGAAGGGCGTGGAGCCGGCTTGCTGCATCACATGGGCGAGCTCGTGCGCCAGCAGGTGGCGGCCATCCGCCGTGCCGGGCTTCCACTCGCCGGCGCCGAAGAAGATGTCGTGGCCGACGGTGAAGGCGCGCGCCTGTAGCGCCGTCGACAGGCCTGCGCTCTCGCTGTCCGCGTGCACACGCACGGCGTGCAGCGGCGCGGCCAGCCGGGGCTCGAAGAAGCTCTGCTCGGCCGCCGGCAACGGGGCGCCCGCGCCGCGCAGGTGGCCAATGCGCGAGGCGGTGGTTGATGGCAACGCGCCGCCTTCCGCGGCCGTGCTGGTTGCGGCGGTGGGCGAGGGGGCATCCGTCGCGCGGCGCTGCACCGGCGCTTCGTCCTCCGGCTTCTTCTTGCGTTGCTCTTCTTCCTCGCACTCCTTGCACTCACGCTGCACGCGCTCGGGTGACGGCGCCACGCGCTCGGGTGTGGCCGCGCTCATCACCTGCGCGGCCACGCGGTCGGCCTGGGCCTCCTGCGGGTCGTCGGTGCGGCCGAGCACGAGCTTCGGTTGGACCGCATGGCCCAGCACATGGGCCACGGCCTGACGGTTCTGTTCGGCCGTCTCGGGCGCGACGACGCGCCGCGGCGCGGTGCGGGCCACGCGGGCCGGGATGCGGCGGGAGCGGAGCTGGAGCTTCATGGCACATCCTCCCGTTCAGTGGGGGCCGTCAGATTTGCGACACCGACATGAAATTGCTCGACGCGCGCATGTGGACGGTGCTCACCTTGATGTCCGGCAGCGACTGGATTCCGATGATGTCGCCCTTGTCGTCGCGCACGTAGACCTCGTCGCCGACGTTGCCGACGACACTCACCTGGTTGACCATCAGCAGGGCCAGCGGCGTCTCCACGTACTGGGTCGCGTCGGCAGTGAACTGGTTGCCCTGCACCGCGAGCTTGCGCGCGACGAGCGAGTGGCTGCTGTCCGTCAGTGTGTTGCCCGACAGGGTCGCGCTCGATGCGCCGGCAATGCCGCTGGGCAGGTCTCCTTCGGGCGAATTGGGCACCAGGCTGAGCAGCCGGATGATCAGGTTGCCTTCGATCGTCAAGGCGCCGCCGCCGGTGGCGACCAGGTCGGTGGTCTTGTCCACGTGCAGGTCCGTCGTCGGCAGCGTGCCAGTGTCCCAGAGCTCGAGCTCGTTCATGAACAGCACCAGGCCGCCCAGCAGGTTGCCGCGCAACGAGACGGTCATGCGGTGCGACGCCACGCCCAGTGCCAGGTTGGGGTAGATGGAAAAGCCCCAGCCGATCGGGCTTTCCTTCAGTTGGGCGGTGAGGGCCTCGTGCGTGAGGTCCTTGCTCGCCACCAGCCGGCCGAGCTTGTCCATCTTCGCCAGATCGACGGGCGAGGGCTTGGTGATCCGGCTGGCGACCACACGCGCCGCCTCGGCCTCCGCGGGCGCGGGCGCGGCGGCTTTCACCCGGGTCGAGGCCGTGGCCTTGGTAGATGTCTTCGCCGCGTTGGCGGACTTTGTCGCCTTCGCCGCGGGTTTGGTGGCGGCTTTGGCCGCGGCCGGCGTCGCGTCCTGCGCCTGTCCGGGGATGGAACCCTTGGGCACTGCCTTCAGCGTCGGGGCCGTCCTGGCCTTGCGCGCCGCGATGGCCGGCGGCGTTCCCTTGGCGATCGCCATGCCAAGGTCGACGCGGTCGGGCTCGGGCAGTTTGAGGATCAGGTCGGCCACGTCGGAGTCGAAGCGCGGCCGGTCGCGTATCTTGTCCAGCAGGTCATCCGATGGTCGCACCAGCTCCGTGTCGGTGGCGCCCCCGGTTTCCGGGCCCGGCCCCGATTGATCGCCGACGTAGAGCACGAAGTCGATCATCGTGTTGTCCTGCCAGTCGACGCGGGCGTTGTCGCTACTCGGCTCGAACAGCACCATCGAGCGCAACGTGAAGGTCGAAGAAACGCGGCCGTAGCTGCAGCCCGTGCTGCGGATGTGGTTCGATCGCAGGTCCAGTTGCGCGCCCTGGAATGGTTGGTCGTAGATGGCACCGGCCATCGCGAAGGTCAGCCCGTCCAGCACCACCTCGTTCGCGGCCAGGGTCAGCACCCCCGACAGCAAGACCTGCACGCTGGCGGCCGCGTGGCCACGCATGCGGATGCCATGTTTGTCGGTGACGGCCAGGTCCGTGGGCAGCGGGTGGTCGCCCGGCATCAGGCACAGCGAGATGTCGAGCGAGGTCGACGCCGCGAAGTCCGTCAGCACCTTCTGCAACTGGCCGGGCGCCACGATGATCTCGCAGCCCTGGCCCGAGATCTGGCACAGCTTGTCGATCGCGTCCTGCACGGTGACCACGTTGGGGTCGGTCTTGATCTCGTTGCAGCTGATGCGCGAGCGGTCCAGCGGCAGGTGGGTGGCGCGCAGGTCGCACAGCAGCAGGCCCAGCAGCTCCTGCACCTTGTGCAGGCCGGGCGTGATGGCCATCAGCTCGCGCAGCGTGCGCGAGCCCGAGTTGGTGCCGTCGACGCAGGCGTCCACGTTGTCCATGATGTCGCCCGCGTCCAGGTTGCCGGCGAGGGCGTCGAGCGCCTGTTGCACGGTCAAGGGTGCGGCGCCGCCTTCCTGGATGTCGTTCCAGCGCGCCGCGAGCGTGGCCGGCGCGTAGGGCAGCCGCGCCGCGTTCAGGTGGCACATCAGCGCGTCGAGGATGTCTTTGACCGACGGGCTTTTCGGCAGGCCGTCGAGGTCGGGAAAGCCCGGCAGCGTGGTCGTCATCAGCGATGCGACGCTCGGCGCCGAGGGCGTGCCGCAGCCCGGCACCGTGTAGCCCACGTCTTCAGCCCCCAGGTCGCACAGCGCGTCGAGCGCCGCCTGCACGTTCTCGGCTCCGCCGAACAGGCCGATGCAGTGGTCGGTAAAGCCGACGTCGGCCGCGTGCAGGTCGGTCAGCGGCGGGAAGCCCATCTGCCGGCGCCGCGCGTCGGTGAAAGGCTGCACGTTGCCGGCGTTGTCGGTCTCGGCGAGCAGCAGGTAGTGGTGGCGCACGCCGCGCGGCGCCTCGGGGGCGATCTTGCCGAGCACGATGTCACCGCTCTTGTCCACCGCCTCGCGCACCGCCGCCTGCCAGTAGTCGCCGGCCAGGAAGTGGCGCAGCGCGCCGCCGTTGCGGTAGCCGAGCTGCAGCTCCATCAGGTCCAGCCGCATCAGCACCACCCCGGTGGTGGTGTCGAAATGAACGTAGCCGTGCGAAGACGCGTCGAGCGCGGTCGACAGCGCCGTGCCGCGGTCCACGCAACGGCCGGCCACCAGGGTCTGCGTGGTGAGGTTGATCTCGGCGTAGCCGTCCCACTGCCGCACGAAGGCATTGGGGGCAGGGCTGGCAGGGCGGAGGAAGCTGTCCTGCAGCAGCCCGCGGCGCCGGCGCTCGGCCGGTGGGAAGTGCTGGCCGGCGAGGTTCTCGGTGTCGCTGTCGAACCACTCCCAGACCCAGTCGCCCTGGTCGAAGCCGGCCGGGAAGGCGTTCCATGGGTAGGCCTCGGCACCGTTGTCGCGCGACCACTTCAGCACCACGTGGGTCTGGCCGTTGTCGACGAAGACCTCGTGCACCTCGGTGCGGAAGAGGTAGTTGCCGATGCGTTCGTCGACGCTCACCTCGTCCGCGCAGGGGTCGCAGGCGTCGGGCTCGCCGAGCGTGGAGATCAGTTTCAGCGTCAGCCTGGCATCGCCCAGCGATGGATTCAGCAACGGATCGAGCGGGTTCAGGTCGCCTGTGCACCACTTGACCTGCAGCATCGTGCGCGTGCGGGTGGCCGTGTCGGCGCCGTGCAGGCCGGCGTCCTGCACGGCAGGGTCTTCCAGTGATGAGACGGGGCGCTCCCAGACGTCCGCGTAGATCTTCAGCGGGCCGAGCGCGAACGCGGGGGGGTTGCGGTAGTCCGGTTGCGCGGTGATGGTGAGCGGGCCGGCCGCGTCCAGGCGCGCGGGCACGCCTTCGACATACAGGCGGCCCGGGTTGACGACCAGTGTCGAGCCGCTGCGCGCCACCGACAGCGCCCCGACGCGCGGCGCGCCGGAGGCCACCACGTCGCCGAGCGCGGCGTCCAGCCGCGTCTTCGCGATGTCGGCGGCTTCGTTGACATCGGCGTCAACGATCATCCGGCCTTGCTGCAGGTACACGCCGGAATAGCGCTTGGAGCTGTCGAAGGTGTCGCGGGAGATCTGGGTTTTCATGGGGTGGCCTCGAACCTGAAAGGGGTCAACGCGGCTTCGGCGGGGGGCAGCGCAGCGACGCGTCGGGCACCAGCACGGGTTCCATGCCGACCGGCATGAAGTCGCGCAACTTGTCGATCACGGCTTGCTCGCGCAGCGTGTAGCGCAGGTCGTGGCAGGCGCCCTGTTCGCCGCCGTCCTCGGCGCCGAAGCGCAGCGAGGCGGGCGTGGCCGGGTGCAGCACGGCGCAGCCTGGCGTGCCGAAGGTCGTGGCGACGAACACCGGTGCCGCGTCGGTGCAGGTGGATGTCACACGGAAGTCCGAGTCGCTCCCGTCCGATTGCCAGGGCGCGGGCGGCCCGGCGGGCACGCGGCTGAAGCGCACGCAGCCCGAGCGCGGCACGTCGGTGTCGGCCAGCGGCAGGTCCTTGCGCGGGAACTGCATCAGGAGGCTGTCGCTGGCGGTGAGCCGCTCGGCCACCAGGCGTTCGAGCACGGTCACGTATTCCAGCGCCACCGCAGCGCGCGGCGCGAGCAGATCCTTGAAGAGGCACGCCCGGGCGTCCACCGTCACCGGGTGGGAGGTGGGCAGCATCAGGTGCAACCGGCGCAGCGCGCAACCGACCAGGCGCACCGACCCGGCCACCACCTGCAGCTCGTTGTCGAACCACAGGTTCTCGAAGGTCCACGGGTGCGCGTCTTCGAGCCGAGCGACACCGCGCACCTTCACCGGCGCGGGGGTGGTCCCGCGCAGCGTGACGCCGCCGTCGTCGCCGCGCACGAGCGAGAGCGGCAGGCCCGGCGGCAGCGCCGCGGTGCCGGTCACGGCGTTCTGGATCGCCGTCCAGTTGACCGAGGCCGCCTGCGGGTCGAAGAAGCCGTCGAAGGGGGCGGCGTGCAGCACGACGCGGCGCGGGTGCACGTGGCCGCGCCGCCAGTCCGGCGTGCGCAGGTCGGCGCTGCGCGCGGACAGGTCCTGGTAACTGTCGGGCAGGCAGGGCGTGCCGTGGCGCGAGGCCTGGCGCCACGACACCTCGTCGTTGCCGTAGGTCGTGGTCTCGGCGCCCGCGGTGCCGGGGGCTACGCGCACCGCGCGCGAGTGGCGGCGCAGGTCCACCGTGCCGTTGGGCAAACCCGGGTGCGTGGCGTACAGCGGCCCGAGGCCGGGGCGGTTCTTCATCGCGATCGATGCCTCGCGCGGCTCGGCTTCGCTGAAGCTCGCCGCCGGCAATCGCGCGAAGCCGGCGCGCGGCGTGGCGGCCACCAGGCGCCAGCCCTCCTGGGTTTCGACGGTGAGGCGCGACACGGCGGCGGCGATCTGCTCGGTCGCGGCCGTCGTGCCCTTGCGTTGCCGCCATGGCACCGCATTGGCGATCTCGGCGCGCTGGCCCGCTTCGAGCGGCGACATCGGCACCACGTCCAGCAACTGCGCCAGGTAGGGCAGAACCCAGGGCTGGCAGCCGCGCCACATGCCGAATTCGTCCTGCCCCTCTTGGTCGGGGAACAGGTCCTGGTAGCGCTGGCGCAGCGTGCGGTACAGCGCCTGCTGCAGGTCGCCCGCGACGAGCAGCAGCCGCGCCATGTCGCCCGGCGCGATGTCCGTGCCGCTGGGGTCGCGGCGCGGGTTGTCGCGGTCGCGGTGGACCTCCGGCATCTGCCGGTACAGCACGCTCGCGAGGTCGACGGGGGTCATGGTGGTGGGCTCAGAGCTGGTAGGGCTGGAAGGTGACGGTCACCGCGGGCTGGCGCGGATCCACATGGGCGCACTGCTCGGGCTGCGGCCGGATCGCGACGATGCCGCCATCGGCGTTGCGCGAGATCCGCTCGGCCAGCGCGGCTATGGCCGGGGCGATCAGCAGCGCGCAGTCGCTGTTCTCGACGCCTTGCACCGCCTCGACGACCGCGAAGACCTCGCCGCTGAACAGCGGCTGGCCGAGTCGGCGCTGCGCGATGCCGAAGGCCGCGATCAGCGCGGTGCGCACATTGGCGATCACGGTGTCGCCGTCGAAGGCGTCGGTGCGCACGCGGACGACGACCTGCAGGCCGACGATCAGCGGCACATAACTCAGCACGTTGACGTCAACACCCGGCATCGCGTGCGCCATCAGGAAGTCCTTCACCCGTTGGCCCAGGTCGGGCGTGAACTTGCCGCCGCCGGCCGGGATCACGCGCAGCTCCAGCCGCTCGCGCTGGCCGCGGCCGGGCGGCAGCGCAAAGGCCTGGGCCTGCGCCACGTCGGACCGGCTGCGCGCCAGGTACGAGAAGTCGGTCAGCGAGACGGCGCGTTCGAGCGCCAGCAGCGTGCCGGCGGCGTTGGTGCGCATCGCGTCGGTGGATTCGCGCTCGCCGCCGCCGGTGGCTGCGATCGGCTGCACGGCCGCGGCCACCTGCGGGTGCGGCCGCGCCAGCTTGGCGAGCGAAAAGGGCGCCAGGTTGCCGGCCGGGCCGTTGTCTTGCCGGTAGGTGACGCGCACGTTGTTGGCGCCGGTGGGCAGCCGCCGGCCATGCGTGCCGTCGCCGAAGGCGATACGCAGCGTGCCGTCTTCCTGTTGCCGCACCTGGTAGTGCGCATCGGTCGGCCCCGATTCGTTCAGGCGCGCCACCTGGGTCCAGCGTTCGCCGGCAACCTCGACCTGCAGGTCCGCCCGCACGCCCGAGGGCATCGCCGAATCGGCCACGAAGCTGGCGTCGGCCACTGCCAGCACGAAAGCCTGGTGGCTGCGCGTGCCGTCGCCACTGCCCAGCACACGTGCGGCGCGGGTCTGGCCGTGGCCCGCGTCGACCACGTTGCCGTACAGCACGAGCGAGGCGGCGGTGGTGCGGGCGGGCAGCGGGTCGCGCAGCGTGACCGACGGCGCCGTGCCCGGTGCCGAGACCAGCTTCACGCGTGTGCGCACGGCCGCCTGGCCGTTGGATGCGATGACCGTGCGGCCCGCGGCCAGCGTGGCCGGCAACGCTTCGAGCGCGACCACGCTGCCCGACAGCGGCGTGTCGTTGCGCTGCCAACCCGACAGCCGCGTGGTCGTGCCGAAATGGCCGAAAAGCTTGGTGCCGTGCAGGAAGAACGGGGCCCCCCCGCGGTCGGTGAAACCCTCGGCTGTGGTGAAGCGCGCCTCGCCGGCCGAGGCGTCGCTCGCGACACCGCCGAGCCGGCCCCACGCCACGCGATGGCCGCGCTGCACGACGGCCAGGTCGCCGGCCGAGATCTTCTTCGGCACCGCGCCGACCAGCGGCTCGAGCAGGCGGCTGTCCACGCTTTCCTGCAGGAAGGGGTCGGGCCGCACGGTGGTGATCGCGCGCGGCGGCGCCAGCAGCGCCTGCGGGTTGACGAGGTCGAGCTGCGGCTCGCCCCAGGGCGTGAGCACCACGCGGTCAGTGGCGGCCTCCCACGCGAGGCCGATCGTCGTGCAGCCTTCGCCGGCGGCTTTCGAAGCTTCTGCGTCTTTCTGGCCGGAGACCGGGGTGTACTCGGCGCGGATGCACTCGTAGACCGGCAGCACCTCGCGGCCCTCGACCTTGCGCACGTCGGCCAGCCATTGCCCATACAGCCAGCGCCAGTCGCCGGCAACCTGCAGCGCCTGCAGCCGGCGCCCGTCGGCGGCCTGGCCGCGGCCGCCCTGCAGGCGCGAGATCGGCACCGTGACCGGTCGGCCGACGAACGCATGCAGCAGGTCCAGCGTGCCCAGCGGCTCGTGCAGCACGAGGCGCTGCGGCGAAACGCGTTTCAGGCGCCGGTAGAACGGCTTGGCGCCCAGGCGGCCGATGGCGACGATCTCGCCCGCGGCCAGGTCGCCGCAGCCGTCGGCGAGTTCGAGCGCACGGTCGACCCCGGCGGCGCTCGCGACGGGCCCGATGAGCTTCAGCCCCTCTTTCGGCTCCGCATGGACCCAGGTGCGCCCGACGACGAAACCCGCCGCGTGCGCGAGCGGTGGCGCGATGGTGACCTGCGTGGCGCTCTTGCCGCCCGCGTCGACGACCGACAGCAGGCCGGTCAGCACGTGGGCGCTCAACAGGCCGTCGCCCTCGCGTTCGAACACCAGTGGCTCGCCGAGCTTCAGCGCGTCGTGCTCGCCGTCGAGCACGAAGGTGGTGCCGGCCAGCGGCGCCGGGTTGCGGTCGTGGTCGAGTGCGAAGAGCGTGTCGAGCGCGGGGTCGGCGCCGAGGTCGGCCAGCGTCTCGAAGACCACCGGGGGGCGGCCGTCGGGCGGCGCGTATTTCACCTGCAGGCCGGCCAACACCTTGCCGGCGGCGGTGCCGGGCTTGTGCAGCAGCGCCAGCGCGGTCGACGCAGAGCCGGGCGGGTGGGGCGCGTAATCGAGCATCGCCACCAGCCGGCGCACGCTTTCCCACTGCGTGGCGGTGCCGATCCAGCCCTCGTTCGCGTAGGCGTCGAGCGTGCCCGCCAGCACGTGTGCGGCGCGTGCATGGGCGCGCATCAGGTGCCACAGCAGGTCGTCCGGGTTCTGGCGGTACACGCCCTCCAGGAAGGCCTTGCGCGCGCTCTCTTCGGCTGCGGCGGGCGGCGTGGCCTGCGGGGTACCCCAGCCGGGGAACGCCTCAGCCAGTTGCCCGCGCAAGCGCTCGAGGAAGACGGCGGCGTTGCCGTCCACGTACTGCACGCGCGTCAGGCCGGCGCGGTTCCAGCGCGTCAGGTCGGGGGGCAGCGGCGTGCTCATCGGTGGAAGCTCTGAATGGACCCGGCGAGCCCGAGCGGGGCGTTCAGGGCACGGCAATCGAGGCGCAAAGCACAGCCATAGCTCGGGCTATGGCGCGCATTTGCAACGAAGAGTGGCGCGTCCTGAGCGCCACGAGCGGGTTTGACGGGTTCGTTCACAGCTTCCTTAGCCTTTGCGGCCGCCGTGCAGCGCGAGGCGGTAGAAGCCGCGCGACGGGTGGGTCGGGTCGTTGTCGCAGACGGCCACCTCCAGGCCTTCGAGCTCGATGCGGCCCGAGGCCGCCTGGTCGGGGAAACGGTCGCCGAGGCGCTTGAATCTGTTCAGGCAGACGTGCTCGACGCCGTCCAACGCCATCAGCGCCTGCACGATGTCGCTGGCCCACAGGTCTTCGCCAAAGCGCAGGCGGCCGGGTTCGAAGAAGCCACCGGGGCCGGTGCCCAGCGCCTGCTCGACCGCGTGGCGTACCTCGGACTGGAAGTGGTGCGGCGAGACCTGCACCGCCAGCCGCATCACCACGCCGACCTCGACGGCATCGGCCACCTCGACCGCCTGGCCGGCCAGGCGCAGCGACTCGACCAGCGGCGTCAACACCGCCCGCACACTGGGTTGCGCCAGGCGGTCGGGCAGGCCGATCTCGCGCTCGTGGTGGAAGTCGACCACCTGCTGCCACAGCGCATCCGGGTAGACGCCCGGCGGGTCGAGCCGGCGCCGGTCTTTCGCGATCACGGCCACGTGCACGACGAGCCACGAGCCGCCCCAGGCCGACCACGCATGCGCGCGCTCGACCAGCGGGTGTTCGACCAGCCGCAGCTCGTGGTCTTCGAGCGTGACCATGCGGCGCTGCGTGCGGATCAGCCGCGGGCCGGCCAGGCGCTCCTGGTCCATCTTGTCGGGGTAGTCGAGCCAGTACTGCTCGAGGCGCTCGACGTCGCTGCGCATATCGCCCGGCTTGGGCGCGTGGTCGAACGGCGGCAGCCCCAGGTCCTGGCTGCGGCGCAGCACGTCGTGGCCGATCAGCTTCAGCAGCCGGCGCACGGTCTCGGGCCGGCGCGCGGTCTCGAGGGCGAACTCGCCGGCGATGCGGTCCAGCATGTCGGACAGCTTGTCGTACTGCGTGGCCAGCAGCTCGACCAGCATCACCTCCAGGTCGGCCGGCGTCCAGCGCGTGCGGGCCGGGAACCGCGCGGCCAGGTCCTGCAGCATGAACAGGCGGAAGCCGTCGAAGTCGCGCACGTCCCAGTCGAAATCGTCGCCGACCTCGGGCAGCACGGGCGGCAGCGCCACCTCGCGGCGGCCGCAATCGGGGCAGCCGCCGGGGAAGCTGAGCACGGGGTCGGGCAGTTGGGCCATGGTGTTTTCGGTCGTGCTTCGCTCAGAGGCGGAAGCGCGCCTCCTCACGCTGGTTCACGGCGGCCAGCGCATACGACACGCGGATCACCAGCCGCGACGCGTCCGGCGGCGCCGCGCCCTCGTCGACCTCGTCCAGCCCGACCTCGACCGCCAGCGACTTCGGGTCGACCTCGCCCTTGAGCGCCTCGGCCAGCGCGGACGACAGCCGCCGCTGCGTGACCTGCCACAACGGCGAGGCGTTGGGCTCGAACAGCAAGGCCTTGGCGCCGGCACCGAACTCGGGCCGGTGGGCACGCTCTCGCGCGAGCGTGAACAGCACCTGCTCGATTTGTGCCCGTACATGGGCCGCCCGGTCGGCCAGGTGCGGGCCGGCACCGCCCGGCACGGGGTCGACGGTGAACGGGAACGCGAGGTAGGGAGGGTCGGCCAGGCGGCGCTGGACAAGGCGGGCGGTGAGTGTCATGCGGGTCTTTCGAGGTTCATGATCAGGCCGTCATGACCTTCATCGACAGCGTGCTCATCTCGCCTTGCGGGATCGCCGGCGAGGTGGGGCTGCCCGGCGCGGTGCAGGTGTGCACGTGCGTGGCGAACAGCGTGAGAAAGCTCTGGCCCTTGATGACGGGCTCGCCGCCGGAGCCACCCAGCATCACCTGCTGTCCTTCGACGACGACCTGCGTTCCCTTGACGTTGATGCCCGACGAGGTCATCTCGATCTTGTTGCCGTTGCCGTCTTCGACGGTGGTGCCCGACGACGACATCGTCACGCTGTTGCCGTTGGTGTCCTCGATCAGGATCTGGCCGTTCTTCGCGTCGAGCGTGACCTTGCCGCCGGCCTGGTCGGTGAGCGCGAGGTTGCCGTCCTTGTCGATCAGCATCTGCGCGCCGCCGCTGTGGGTCAGCGACAGGTGCTCGTCGTCGTCTTTGTCCTCCAGCACGAAAGCGTGGCCCTTGGGTGTCTTCATCAGCGTCGTGGTGGGCGGGTCCAGCACCTCGGAGGGCACGTCGGACGCCTGCTGCCAGAAGGTGCCGGTCCATACCGGGTAGTTCACGTCGCCGCCTTCGAACTCGACCCAGACCTGGGCGCCGACCTGCGGCACCCAGAACCAGCCGGTGGCTTGCAGCCCACCGCAGGGGAAGCACGGCAGCGCCCAGTCCGAGGTCTGGTCGCCCAGCAGCGCGGGCACCGAGACCTTGACGCGGCCGCGCTTGTCCGGGTCCTGGTTGTCGACCACGGCGCCACGGTATTTGCCGTAGGCGCGGCGGTCGCGCAACACCTGGGCCAGTCGTTCGTCGATGCCGGACATGGCGTGGCCCTCAGAAGATGGCCGCGAGCGAGGCGCCGATCGGTGCCGCTTCGCCGAGGTTGTCGCCCCAGGCATTGCGCAGCAGCTTGAAGCGCTGGCGATAGCCCTGCGACGTGAAGGCGTGCGTCACGGTGTCGACGTACCAGATGCCCGAGAAGCGGCTGCCCAGCCCGTCCACACCCACGGTGCCGCCGGCCAGCAGCACGTGACCATAGAGCGTGCCGTCGAGCTCGCCCTCGGCCTGGATCTTGTGGATGTCGAAGTCGTTGGCCTTGCGTTGCGCCACATCGCGCAAGCGCGAGGCGTCGGCACCGGCCTCGCCGGACAGGCGCCAGACAAAGGGCGCCAGGCCGCGGTCGGCGCTCGTCGCGTGGGTCTTGCCCAGCCACGGCAGGTTGGGGTCGACCGTTTCCTGGGTGGGCTGGTCGCCGGTGGCCGCGGGGGCGTCGTAGGCCACCGCGTCGGCCTGGTGCGAGTCGGTGGTGGCGGTCAGCGACAGGCAATTGGTGTCGGCGCCGGCGTAGACCATCAAGGTCTCCTGCGGCTGGCCCTGCAGGCGCATCGGGCCGAAGTAGACCGCGCCCTCGCGAAACATCAGCTCGTAGCCGTTGGCCTCGGCACGTGCCTTCAGGAACTCGATGTCGGTGCCGTCCTGGTTGAGGTTCACCAGGCCCGACTGGCCGGTGCCGCAGTCAGGCGTGGTGGACAGCGGCGAATACGCCGACACCAGCTCCGACAGCAGGCTCGCATCGGACGCGGGCACCTGCTCGGTGCCCCAGGTGCGGCGCTTGTGCTCGCGGTCCATCTGCAGCGAGTCGTCCTGGCATTCGACGACCAGGCGCGCGCTGCCGGCGTCCTCGGGGTACTCGGCGCGCACCTGGCGGATGAAGCCGCGAAAGACCTCTTCTTCACGCGCGCCGAACGCCGCCGCCAGGCGGATCGGCTTCCACTCGACCAACACCGGATCGTCGCCGCCGAAGGTCGACGAGGCAGCGTCCTGCACCAGCCAGCGGCCCTGCTCGTCGCGCCGGGTCTCGAAGGTCAGCGTGGCGGTGGCGGGCTCGGTGCGGCTCGTCTCGACCTGCACCTCGATCAGGAACGGGTACAGGTCGTCGATCGGCTGCTGGTCGACCTCGACCATGCACTCGGCCGGCGCGCGTTCCTTGCCGGAGAGAAGTCCGCCGAGATCGAAGCCCAAGATGCCGCTCCTTGGTGGCCGCCGCTCACTCGCGGGCGCGCGGGATCAGCGCCACGACGCCGAAGTCGTCGGCGGTGGGCGACGGGTCTTCGGTGCCGCCGGCACCGGGTGGCGGGCGCAGGCCCGGGGCCTCGAGTTCGAGGGCGCACAGCAGGTCCGAGTTGGCATCGACGATCCGCCACCACAGGCGGCTGTCGTTGAAGTAGTGCGTCGCGAGCCAGTCCAGGCGCTCGCCCGGTTGCAGGCCATGCTCCAGCACGCCGGTGGCCGGGCCGATCCAGCGCGGGCGCACGCCCTTGAACGGCATGCTGCCGTCCGGCAGCGGCTCGAAGCGGTGGGCGGGCAGGTAGCGCGAGTCCTTCAGGAACATCAGAACAGCCCTCCGATCGCGGCGGCCGCGGTGCGGCCGGTGTTGAGCGCGGCCGACATCGTCTGGCGCAGTTTCTCGGCCGCGTAGAACGGGTTGTTGCCTTCGATGACCTGCAGCGTCAGCTTGACGGTGGCGCGGTAGGGCACCAGCGAGGGCAGGTGCGCCGACTCGGTGACGTCCACCGCCTTCAGGAACACCGGCAGCACGTGCGTGCCCCAGACGAACAGCAGCACCGAGGCCGTGAGGTTGCGCTGAAAGGCACGCGCGCCCCCCTGGCCGAGGCTGGCGAGCATCTGCAGGCCACCCGGGCCTTGGGTCTTGGGCTCGACCATGCTGCGCAGCGTGTCCAGCTCGGGCTCGATGCCGAAGTCGCGCGCCACCGGCTCGTTCGCGTTCATGCGGTCGGTGGCGTCCAGCAGGATCTCGACATCGAAGCTTTCGGGCTCGATCGACACGCCCTGCGCGACGCGAGCGGTCTCGGTGGGCAGCGTGAAGTCGTAGCCGCCGCGCGTGGCCGGTGTGTTGCCGAGCGTGATCGTGACGGCGCGGTTGCGCGTGATCTGCTGCGGGTTGAACTCGAACGCCAGCACCAGCGGCGGCAGCGCCAGCGCGTACTCGACCAGGAAGCCGCGGCTCTCGTTCAGCATGAGCCGTCTCCTGTGTCACCGGTGTGTGGCGTGACCAGCGCTGCAACGTGGGCGGCGATCTGGCGTGCGATGTGGTGGTCCGAGCGCGCCGCGTCCACACGCAGCGGCGCCGCCTGCAGCTGGGTCACGGCGCCGTTGCCGCCCAGCCCGTGCGCGGCCAGCGCCTGCGCGGTCAGGCGTGCGATGCGCGCGGCGCGGGGCCCGAAACCGGCGGGAAGCGTCAGTGACAGGTGGTCGATTTCAAGCACGGGCCATCTCCTCCGGCAGGTATGGCGCCAGCGCGCCGAGCTCGGTGCGCGCCACCTCGCGGCCGTCTTTCGACAGCTCGCGCCACACGCCCAACGCCACGTGCGGCAGGCCGATCGGCGTGTCGGCGCCGGCGGCGAGGTAGGCCGCGTGCAGCGCGGCATTGCGGATCTGGCCGCCGGTGAGCGCGGCGCATTCGGCCAGCCAGGCCGGGTCGACGCCGGGCTCGCGCGGCGCCCGCGGCGGCAGCAACCGCTGCCACAGCGCGGCGCGGGCGGTGATGTCGGGCCGCGGAAACTCGATCACCACCTGCAGCCGGCGCGTGAAGGCCGAGTCGAGCTGGCGTCGCAGGTTGGTGGTGAGGATGCACGGGCCCTGGTGCGTCTCGATGCGCGAGAGCAGGTGGCTCACCTCCATGTTGGCGTAGCGGTCGCGCGCCTCTTTCACCTCGCCGCGCTTCGCGAACAGCGCGTCGGCTTCGTCGAACTGCAGCACCATCGGCCGGCCGTGCGCGGCTTCGAACAGGCGGTTGAGGTTCTCTTCGGTTTCGCCGACGTACTTGCTGACCACGCGGCCCAGGTCGACGCGGTACAGCGGCCAATGGCCCAGGCAGTTGGCCACCACGCTGGCGGCCAGCGTCTTGCCGGTGCCCGACGGGCCCGAGAACAGCGCGACCGGCCCGCCCACCGAGGCACCGCCCCAGCGGTCCACCACCGTCGCGCGGTGGCGCACCCACAGCAGGTACTCGTGCAGCATCGCGCGGCGGTCGGGCGGCAGCACCAGGTCGTCCCAACCGGCTTGCAGCGGCACCAGTTCGGCGCCGGGCGGTGGCGGCGGCGTCCAGTCGCGGCCGGCCAGGCGCGCGAGCAGCGCCGGCTCGGGCAGCAATGGTTGGTACGCCCCTTCCTGCTCGATCCGTACCAGCCGTTGCCGGCGCGGCAGCCCCTGAGGCGCGAGCGCGTCCGACAGCAGGTGCGCGCGGCCCGCGTCGAGCGCGAGCAGCTCTTGCAGCAGCGCGCGGCTTGGGTACGGCGACGCGTTGCCGCCGGCATTGGTCTGCAACTGCTGGAAGGCGCCGCCCAGGCGTGGTTCGAACTCCGGCGCCGCCACCGCGGCCAGCACGTCGAACTCGGGGCCGGACGCCGCGGGCGCGTCCGTGCCGGCATTGCCCAGTACCTGCGTCCACGCGCCGTCGGGCGCCCGCAGCGTGTCGACCAGGGTCTTCAGTCGCGCCAGCTGCTGCAGGTCTTCGTCGGCCAGTGCGTGGCCCTGGCGGGTTTGCATCAGGCAGTAGGCCAGCAGCAGCAGACGCTCCCACTCGGGCTCGAGCAGGGCGGCGGGCGACAGGTCGACGCGGGGGGCGTTCATGCGTGCAGCGTGACGAGCACGGGGTTGCTGCGCACGGTGACCTGCACGCCGTCGGCTGCGCGCGAGACCAGCCGCTCGGCATAGAGCGCGAGCTGGCCTGGGCGGTCGTCGAACGGCAGCGTGGTGGCGCGCGTTGTTGCCGAGCCGACCGCGGTGGGGTCGAGCGCGGCATCGGCAATCAGCAGCGGCCCGCCTGGCGTCTGGGTCTGCCAGCCGGCGGTGGCCTCCCAGGTTTCCCAGCGCAGTTGTGCGCTGCTGCCCGGCGCGCCGGCGATCCAGGCTTCAGGCGCGAAGGCGGCGAGTTCCGGGCTGCCGAGGGTGAACGAGACCGACAACAGACACGAGGTGTCGTCGACCAGGCACAGTGCCGGCGCCCAGGTCTCGGGGCCGGTGTCGGGCCGCATGAGACCGACCATCGGCACCGCCGTGCGCATCGCCACGGTCGGGCCCGCGTGCCGCCCGGCCATCGTGCCGCGGGCTTCGAAGCCAAGGCCGCCGACGCGCGGCGCGGGGATCGTGGGCGTGCGCGGCAGCACCGGCGCGAGCGACAGCTCGAACAGCACCGACGGCCGGTAGACGGCGTCACCCTGCGTCGACCAGAGCTGGTTGAGCTGGTCGAGGCCGAGCGTGAGGAAGACCGCCTGCAGCCGCCACGGCTCGCCGTCCACATCGACGTCGAACTCGGGGCTTTCGTGGAAGAAGCGCATCACCTCACCGAGCACGCGCAGGTCGTTCTCGCCGGCGGCGATGGTGTCGTCGTCGAGGCAGAAAGGCGTCATCAGGCAGTGCGCGCGCACGAGCCATGGGTCGCCCGGCAGGTTGTCGGGGAAGAAGCCCGAGGGCTCGAAGCGAAAGAAGAACAGGTTCAGGCGATGGCCGGAGTCGCTGTCCACCTGCGCCCCGACGGCCGGCGTGCCGATGACGACGTTGATGCGCGAGTGCGCCGACTGGTTGATGCCGGTGCCGACGAGCTGGCCCACGGCCCGGCACACCTGCGACAACGAGGAGGTGGCGACGGCCATGGCGTCAGGTCCTGCGCAGGTAGTGGCGGCTGAGGAAGTGCGGGTCGAGCCCACCCGCGTCGGCGCGGTGCGCGGCGCGCGGGCCTTCAGCAAGCACGGTGACGTCGATGCGGCCGATGCGCAGCGACGGGGGCGAGGGCGCTGGCGGCGCGGCGGGCGGCGGCGCCATGGCGCGCGATCCTGCGCTCGCCGTCAGCGTGCGGGGCGCGGGGCCGGCGGGTGCGGGCCGCGCAGACGGGGCTGCCCAGCCGGAATCCGGCCGTCCGTGGGCCGCCCAGTTGGAGGCCGTGGCGTTGGGCGGGTCAGCGCGCATGGCACCGGGCACCGCAGCGATGACCGCCGCAGCGGCGGTGGACGCCGGCCCGGCGGCGGTATGAGCCGTCGTCGCCATCGATACGGACTCATGCGACGCGGCGACGTCGGGCTCGATCGGTGCGGCTTCGTGCGACGCGGCGACATCGGGCTCGTCGCGCCTGCCAGGCAGAGTGACCGGCGGCGGCGTTGCGGCGGCGGGCGCTTCGTCGCGCCCGGTCAATGGGTCTCCAGAAGGGGCGCCTCGGGCCTCACGCCTCCACCTGTAGCGATCCTCGGTTGGTCCGTCTGCTTCACTTTGGCTATCTCGTCCATGACTGGAAGACTGGGGTCCCGAGAGCGACCGCGACGTATCCACACCCTTCGGTGACGGAATTCCCCGCGAGAACGGCTTCGATGACGACGCTTCCTGGACGATGAATTGCGACTCGTGTTGCTCGCTCGCCTTCTCTGTTTCGACTGACGGGAGAGCTTGCCTCAGGCTTGCTCGTGTGGCGGGTCCGTCACCCGGCGCGCCACCCTTCGGCGCCCGGGAGCCGGTCGAAGGCCACGTCCGCGCGGCCGCTTCCGGCTGGCGGACAGGCGCCATGGGCGGTGGCGAACCACCCCCCTCCTTCTGGAGACGGAACACGGTCAACGCGGCCGGATCGGCGGGCTCGTCGACCTCGATCGGCGCGTCGTCGACGGCGGCGCGGCGCAGCCACGTCGCGCTGCCGGGCAGGGGCCGGCGGGCGTCGCGAATGGTGTCGGAGAACAGGCCCATGCAGCGCTCGCGGGCGGTGGGTCAGGCGGTCTCGACGGCCGTGTCGAGCAGCGCGAGGTAGGCGTGGCGGCGCGAGCGCGGCAGCCGCAGGATGTCGGCCTCGCTCCAGTGGTAGTGCGAGGCCAGCGCGTACACCTGGCGCAGCAGGTCGTCGAGCCCGGTGCCCAGGCGCTCGTAGGGGTCGGTCGTGACGGCGTTCACCTGGCCGCAGACGGGGCAGGGCGCACCGAGGGTCGTCACGACACCGGGGGCGACGGCGTCCAGCGCGGCCTCGACCGCTTCGCGCAGGCCGGGCGTCGCTGGGTTCTCGCTCAGGTGCGGGTCGGTGCCGTCGAGCAGCAGGCGCTGCATCAGGCGGGTTTCGAGGTCTGCGATGTCCTTGTCGTCACCACCGACATCGTCATTGCCAAGGCTGGCGGCGTCGGCGCGCGCGAGCCAGGCTTGGTCCGCCCCCGTGGGCAACCGCGCATGCCAGACGCGGCCGTCGTGCGTGCCGCTGGCCAGTGGGAACGGCGCTGGTGCGGGCGTGACAGGCAGTGCGCGCAGGTCCACTTCGAGGTCGAAGCGCTCGCCGCAGACGGCACAGGTCGCGACCAGCCAGCGCGTCGAGGCGTCGCACAGGCACTGCAGCTCACGCATCAGGAACTGGCGATCCGCCACGCACAGCGCATCGACGCGCTCGGCGCTGGCGGGCGCATCGCCGAGCGTGGCGAGCGTGGCGCACAGGGCGCGCGTGACGGCCACAGGCAGCGACGGCGCGTCGACCACCACCTCGCCCAGCGCGAGCTCCACCGCGCCGTCCAGCGGGCGGAACGCATAGGTGCGCGTGCGTGCCCCGCCCTCGACGAGGCCGCCGGGCAGGAGACCTTCGCTGCGGAGCGCGGTCATCGGAGCCTCAGGTTTCGAGCGGCTCGGCGACGCTGGTGTCGCGCTGCCAACCCTCGTGCTGCAATGTCATCGTCTGGATGCCCACCGCGTTGGTCGTTCCCGCGTCGAGGTCCGGCAGCGCCTGGAAATCAGAGACCCAGGCGCGGAAGACCTTGTACGAAAGCGCCACCTTGCCTTGCAGATTGAGCACGTTGATGACGATGTCCTTGCGGAAGTTCTTCAGCGACATCGCCGCATCGCCGGCGATGTTGTTGACCAGCGCCGCCCAGTTCTCGAACACCGGATCATGCGAGAGGCCCTGCTCGAGCGTGATCGGCTCGTAGGTCGTGGCGCCGGGCAGGATTCGTTCGCTGCTCGGGTCGCCGGCGGCGCGCCACTTGATGGGTTCGGTCTTGCGCTTGAGCGCGCTCATCTTCTTCAGGCCGGCCACCGGCTTGCCGTCGATGAGGACCTGGAATTTGAAGGTGCGGTACGGGTCGTAGCGATGCGTGTTCACCGGAAACAACGGGGCGGCCATGGGGCTCTCCTCGGCAAGCGGGGCTTCTCAGGGATTACTGCTGTCCGACCTTCTGCTGGATGCGCACGATGACGAATTCGGCCGGCTTCAGTGGCGCGAAAGCCACCAGCACGATCACCATGCCGCGGTCGATGTCGTCCTGCGTCATCGTCTGGCCCAGCCCGCAGCGCACGAAGTACGCGTCGTTGGCCATCTCGCCCTGGAAGGCGCCGGCACGGAACAGGCCGTTCATGAACGAGTCGATGTTCGTGCGCAGCGACGACCACAGCCGGTGGTCGTTGGGCTCGAAGACGGCCCACTGAATGCCGCTGTAGATCGACTCCTCGATGAAGATCGCGGTGCGCCGCACGGGCACGTAGCGCCATTCGGGGTTCGCGCGGGTGGAGCGCGTGCGCGTGCCCCAGACGACCGGCCCGAAGCCCGGCATGCGGCGCAGCGCGTTCACGCCTTGAGGGTTGAGGTAGTCCTGCTCCTCGTTGGCGACTTGGAACGCGAGTCCCGAGACGCCGAGCAGCGGGAACTCGATGCCCGCCGGCGCCTTCCACACGCCGCGCCGCGAGTCGGTCTTGGCCCACAGGCCCGCGGTCATCGATGCGGGCGAGACCATCACCGAGCGCGGCGCCGCGGGGTTCGAGTCGGGGCTGTAGAAGGGGTTGGCCACCAGCGTCCAGGGGTAGTAGGTGACTGCGTAGGTCGAGGTCGGCAGGCCCAGGCCCTGCACGGTGGATTCGTTGTCGAGGAACAGGCCCGGCGGCAGGTCGAAGACCAGCATGCGGTTGCGCGTGGCCTCGCAATGCGCCACGGCCTGGTTCAGGATCGACTGGCCGGTGCCGCCGTCCCAGGTCTGGCCGGGCAGCAGCAGGATGTTGATGTCGCGGATCTTCACCAGCGGCGGGAACGCGTCCTGGTACTCGTTCGCGCCGGGCGCATTGCCGTCGAGGCCGGCGGTGGTCATCGTCACCTCGGTGAGGCCGCCCGCCGCGCCCTCCAGGTGCGCGCGCAGCGCGGCTTCCTGGCCGGCTGGCAGGGTGACCTGCACGAGTTTCGAGCTGGCATTGATCGTGGCCTGCATCGACGTGGGCTGGCCGGTCTCAGGCACCACCTCTTGCGGCGGCTCGAGCGCGACGAAGGCGCTGCCGCTGCCTTCGCCCACCGTCGCGAGGAAGACGTTGTTGCCGTCGTCGTCCTGCTTCAGCGCCAGGCGCAACACCAGCGCGTTGGCCCAGCGACCCGGGTTGGCCGCGGTGACGGTGAGCAGCAGGCCGCCGTCGTTGATCGTGCCGCTGGCGGCGCTCGCGCCAAGGGCCAGGCGCACGATGTAGGCCGCCGTGCCGCCGTTCATGAAGAAGGCGTTGACGCCGTGGCCCATCGGGTCACCCAGCGGCGCGGCGGCGCCCGCGACGACGGTGGTGTCGGTCTGCAGGCCGCCGAAAGTGCGCTCGTAGGCGTCCCAGTTGTTGATCAGCGTGGGGACGTTCAGCGGCCCCTGGCGGCAGTAGCCGATGAAGCAGGCGGTCGAGGTGCCGACGCCTTCGATGGGGCGGTTGCCGCTGGGCAGTTCCTCGATGTAGACGCCAGGGTGCAGGTAGCTGGGCATGGGGAACCTCGGTCGGTGGCGGGTCGGGGTCAGGCCGTCGCGTCGCGGCCGACCAACACCTGGATCGTCGCGGTGCCGTCGGCCAGCGCGTTGCTGAATTTCAGCGTTTTCACGTCCAGCCCGAACAGGCCTGTGACGCCACGCCCGAACAGCTGCGGGCCGTACAGCGCCAGCGCGTCGGAATCGGTCGTCCCGTCGCTCGCCTTGTAGGTGATGTCCTCGCCATACAGGCTGGACTGGATGGCGAGCACGATGATCTGTGCCGATTCGCCAGGTTGAATCTGGACCTCGGTGTCGGTGGCGCCGGCGGGGATGGCCACCGATACCACGTCGTAGGCCTCGACGTCTTCGGTGCGGTTGATGCTCCAGGTCGGTCCGCCGGCCACGGCGATGGCCATGCTCATCTTCAGCTGCGTCATGTGTCACCCCTGTCGTGAATCGCCGTTGCCGGCCTGTGCCTGAACGTGCTGCCGACATGCAAGGCCATCGAATGAGTCCGGCGCCGCGCACGTCGATCTGGTCACTGCACGTTGGCGCGCAGGTTTCTTCCTCGCATCCTCAACCTTGATGAAGATGCGGCGCGGCGTGATGAGGCAGCTCAATGTCTGGTGACTCTGACTGTGCTGTGGTGTCTCAGCGGGCCCGTCAGCGATCCCGGCGAAAGAAGATCCGGGCCAACAGCTAACGGTTTACTCTGGTGAACGATTGGCGGTGCCGCGGCGCCGCCCGGCCCGCCGGCAACGTCGTTGTCGGGGCCACAGCGGGTGCGGTGCGGGGGGCGCCGGTCCACGGATTCGTCCATCACGAAGCCTTGGTGAAACCACCCTTCATCGCTCGCCGCCGCGGCTGGATACTGCGGTTGTGAAATCGCTTTCAAAACATCGAGCAGGCTGCCCGCGTCGCCAGGCCCGACCTGCGACGCTTGGCTCGAGGGCTCTGGGGGTCGTGTTGATGGTCACCGGGACTGCCGTGGCGCAGGCGCAAGACGTCAAGATCGAGGTACGCGGCAGCCAGATCGGCGGGCCGGCGCAGCAAGACCAGGGCGAGCCGGACTGGATGGCACGCCTGAACAACTGGAAGCGCGACGTCGCGGGTGCCCGATCAGCCTGGCTCGCGGCCATGCAGGCCTGGCGCAGCGAACAATGGCAGAAGCTGGGCTACGACGGCGCGCGATACCAGCGCCCTGAACTGCTGTGGACGCAGCGCAGCTTCGTGCAGCCGCAGGCCATGGTCGAAGACCGCTACCTCTACGACCCGGTGCTTCGCCGCTACACCGTCGATCGGTACCTGGACGATCTCGACCGGCGCTACGGCGGTATCGACAGCGTGCTGATCTGGCCGGTCTACCCCAACATCGGCATCGACAACCGCAACCAGCTGGACATGGTGCGCGATCTGCCCGGCGGGCTGCCGGCGGTGCGGCGCATGGTCGACGACTTTCATCGTCGCGGCGTGCGGGTGTTCTTCCCGGTCATGCCGTGGGACACCGGCACCCGCGACGAGGGCGCGCCGCTGGCCGACGCTGCGGCGAAGCTGGTGGCCGAGTTGGGCGCCGACGGCATCAACGGCGACACGATGGACGGCCTGCCGCGGGCCTATCGCGATGCGTCGGACGCCAGCGGGCGGGCCTTGGCGCTGGAGCCCGAGTTGGCGCTGCGCGACGACGGCATGCTGGCCTACAACCAGCTGAGTTGGGGCTACTGGGAAACGCCGTTCGTGCCCCTGGTCAGCAAGTGGAAATGGCTGGAGCCGCGCCACATGGTGCATGTGGCCGACCGTTGGGCCACCGATCGGCACCAGATCCTGCAGGCAGCGTTTTTCAACGGCACCGGCATCCAAAGCTGGGAGAACGTCTGGGGCTGGTGGAACGGCATCACGGCCCGTGACGGCGAGGTGTTTCGGCGCATCGGCAGGCTCTACCGGGCGTGGCCCGAGTTGCTGACCAGCACCGACTGGACGCCCCATGTGACCACCGGGCACTACGGTGTGTACGCGAGCCGGTTCCCGTCTGCGCACGAGACCCTGTGGACGGTGGTCAACCGCAACGACTTCGGGCTTGACCAAGGCGTCTTGCGCGTGGCGCACCGCGCCGGGCAACGCTACTTTGACGCGTGGAACGGTGTGGAGCTGCAGCCCAGGCCGGCCGGCGAGGGCGAGGTGTCGATCGACATTTCCCTGGAGGCGCGCGGCTTCGGTGCGTTGCTGCAGGTGGACGACCGTGTCGACGCGGCCCGCCTACGGGCCTTCCTGGCAGGCATGCGCGAGTTGGCGGCCGCGCCGCTGGCCAGCCATTCGGTGGTATGGAAGCCGCTGCCGCAAGTCCAGGTGCCGGTGGCCGCGACCGGGCCGGTCGCTTCGCCGCCGCCGGGCATGGTCCGCATCCCGGCTGGCGAGTACCTGTTCCAGGTGACCGGTGTCGAGATCGAAGGCGAGAACCGGCCGGGCCTGGATGTGCAGTACCCCTGGGAAGAGGTGCCGCGGCGCGAGCACCTGCGCCGCATGGCGCTGACCGCCTTCCACATCGACAAGCACCCGGTCACCAACGCCCAGTACAAGCGCTTCGTCGATGAAGCGGCCTACCGGCCAGCCGACGATCACAACTTCCTGCGGCATTGGGTGGGCGGCGCGCCGCGCGCGGGCGACGGCAACCGGCCCGTGACCTGGGTGTCGATCGAGGATGCCCGCGCGTATTGCCGCTGGGCCGGCAAGCGCCTGCCGCATGAGTGGGAGTGGCAGTACGCCGCCCAGGGTACCGACGGCCGTCTCTATCCCTGGGGCAATACGTGGCAGGCCGAACTCGTGCCTGCGCTCGCCACGGGCCGAGACCTGCCACCACCACCGCCGGTGGGCCAGTACCCGCAAGCGGCCAGTCCGTTCGGTGTCGAGGACCTGGTGGGGCACGTGTGGCAGTGGACCGACGAGTACCACGATGAACACACCCGCGCCGCGATCGTGCGCGGCGGCAGCCACTACCAGCCCCAAGGCTCGAGCTGGTACTTCCCGCTGACGCGCAAACTGACCGAGCACGGCAAGTACCTGTTGATGGCGCCCTCGAAGGACCGCGCCGGGACCCTTGGGTTTCGGTGCGTCAAGGACGGGGCGTGACGTCGCGTCGCGTCGCGTCGAGGTTGTCACCTTGCGTCAGGCCTTGCGTTGCCCGGAATTTGAGAATCTGTCGCGTCGAACCAACGGGGCTGACCTGCGCAAGGGTCGCGGCTGAAACCGGGGGCCGCTCGGCCAGCCTCGGCCCGAGCTGAGACGATGCAAGCGCGCAGCCCGCGCCGAGATTCAGCGCCAGCGGCGCGCGGCCAACCCGCCCAGCGCCAGGCCGGCAGCGAACAACGTGTAGGTGAGCACCAAGCTGCGCTGAGACAGGCGGCGCTGCACGCCGGGCGTCGGGCGGTCGGGCACCAGCGCGAAATCGGCAGCCGCGGCCAATGCCGCGACGCCCGCGGCGCCCGCCACCAGACCGGCAGGCGAGGGCGCCGGCTGGCGCCGGCACACCGCCTCGTCATAGAGAGCAGCCCAGAACACCGAGCTGCCGGCATGCACGGCCGCGCCCAAAGCGGTGTGGCGCAGGTCGGCCGTATCCAGCCGCAGGGCTCGCCCGCTGCGCAACCGGTGGCTGACCGCGTTGAACGGGGACGCTGCGCTGCCGGTTTCGGCATGGCCGCGCAGCGCCAGCGCCGCCATCGACAGCAGGCTGGCCATGGCGCCCAGTGGCAAGACACTGCCGGCGCGGCTGCGAAGGCTTTGGCGAATGCTCGTCATCGTTCAGAACTCCGGGGTCGATTGGCGGCTCGTGGCGCTGGAGCAAGCTGCGTTCCCGTGCTTGGTGCCATCCCGCTACCTGACCGCAGTCGCGGCGTCGTGGGGAATCGGAGCCGGGTGGGTCGCGTGCGTACGCGGGCGGGCGCGCCAGCAGCGCCAAAGCTCCTGAACGAAAGGCAAACCGATGACCACGGCGCCGCCCAACATGACCACCATCAGGTAGTCGGGTGGCAGTGGATGAACCTTGGAGTGCAGCGTCCACTGCAGGGTTGGCGCGCCCGGCGCGTGCCACAGGACCGACATTTGATCGCGGTGCAACAGTGCGAGCCCGGCCAGGCCCACCCACGGGACGGCGAACTGCACACTGTGAACCCATTGCTCGATCGGCGGGATCACGCGTCGGCGGCTGGCATAGACGAGGTCGGCCCAGAAGACGAGTTCATGCGCCACGCAGGCGACCAGCGCCAGCAGCAGCAGCAGGGTGTTCACTTCGAGCCACATCACGGCCAGCGTTGCCGGCGCCAGGATGGACAGCATCAACAGATGCAACAGCGATTCGCCCACGCCCGTGCTGTGCTCGATGCGCTGCCACCGATGACAAAACCAGTCGCCCACACCGGCGACTGCCCAGAGCGGTACCAGGCCGTACATCAGCGCCGCGCGCAGGGCATCTTCAAGACTGTTCATCGCTTTCGCCTCCAGCACCGGCGCAGGGTTCAGCGCCAGCGCTTGCTCAGAGCCTGGAATGCGAAAACCTTTCGGCAAAAGCAATGCCTTGGCGGCGCCCACCGCGCTGCCAAGTGTTGTTATTGGCTCGAAACGCGTCTGCCGGCCGCCCCACCACGCAGCCTGCGACGCGATGGCTCAGCTCGGTCGCTCTTCGGGCGCCGCCGCGGCGTCGACCGCCCGGATGTTCTGAGCCAAATGGCCTTTGGGGCCTTGCACCAGCTCGAAAGCGACCTGGCTGCCCTGCTTCAAGGTGCGAAAGCCGTCCATCTGGATGGCTGAAAAATGAGCGAAAACGTCATCGCCTCCGCCCTGGGGTTCGATGAAGCCAAAGCCTTTGGCGTCATTGAACCATTTGACGGTACCCATCAAGTCCATATCACTCTCCCCGACGCCCTTTGTGGAGGGGCTTGTGCAGCTATTTTTGTGGGCTCGGATCGGCGATGTCAATGGCGTGACGTCATGTCCATCATGCGTTCAGCAGGCAGGCAACGTTGACACCCCTAGATAAGGGGTCGGCGACGGCGGTTTTTCACTCAATGGCCCGCCGTCGTTTGCGGCGAAGATGAGCGCGATCCTGTGCTGCCAAGGTCAACTGGCTATACTGAATTCATGCCTTCAAAAGCGCCCAAGCCGCCTGCTTTGCCGCCCTCGGTCACACGGCCGGACGAGGGTGACGGCTCGGTTGTCGCCGAGAAGAAAGCAGCACGGACCAAACCACCCCGGATGTACCAGGTCGTCATGCTCAACGACGACTTCACGCCGATGGAATTCGTCGTGATGGTGCTGCAGGAATATTTCAGGCTTGATCTTGAAGCCGCCACCCTCATCATGTTGAAGATTCACCATGAGGGTCGGGCCGTCTGCGGCGTCTTCTCCAAAGACGTCGCGGCCACCAAGGTCGAGCTGGTGCTCGCCGCTGCGCGTCGCTCGGGACACCCGCTTCAATGCATTATGGAGGCCGCATGATTGCCCAGGAACTTGAAGTCAGCCTGCACATGGCGTTCGTCGAGGCGCGCCAGCAGCGGCACGAGTTCATCACCGTCGAGCACCTGCTGCTCGCGTTGTTGGACAACCCTTCTGCGGCCGAAGTGCTGCGCGCCTGCGCGGCGAACATCGAGGACCTGCGCAAGAGCCTGGTCGCGTTCATCCGCGAAAACACCCCCACGGTGGGTGGCACCGAAGAGGTCGACACCCAGCCGACGCTCGGTTTCCAGCGCGTGATCCAGCGCGCGATCATGCACGTGCAGTCCACCGGCAGCGGCAAGAAGGAAGTGACCGGCGCCAACGTGCTGGTGGCGATCTTCGGCGAGAAGGACTCGCACGCTGTCTACTACCTGCACCAGCAGGGCGTCACAAGGCTGGACGTCGTCAACTTCATCGCCCACGGCATCAAGAAGTCCGACCCGCCCGAGCCCAGCAAGGCCGCCGACAGCAGCGGCAGCGAAGGCGAGAAGGAAGAAGCCGCGCCCGAGGGCAAGGGCTCGCCGCTGGAGCAGTTCACGCAGAACCTGAACCAGCTCGCCCGCGACGGCAAGATCGACCCGCTGATCGGCCGCGAGCTCGAGGTCGAGCGCGTGATCCAGGTGCTGTGCCGTCGGCGCAAGAACAACCCGCTGCTCGTCGGTGAGGCCGGCGTCGGCAAGACCGCGATCGCCGAAGGCCTGGCCTGGCGCATCACCGAGAGCGACGTGCCCGAGGTGCTGGCCGACGCCACCGTGTATTCGCTGGACATGGGGGCGCTGCTGGCCGGCACCAAGTACCGCGGCGACTTCGAGCAGCGCCTGAAGGGCGTGTTGAAGGCACTGAAGGACCAGCCGGGCTCGATCCTGTTCATCGACGAGATCCATACGCTGATCGGTGCGGGCGCCGCCTCGGGCGGCACGCTCGATGCCAGCAACCTGCTCAAGCCGGCGCTGTCCTCGGGCAACCTCAAGTGCATCGGCGCCACCACCTTCACCGAGTACCGCGGCATCTTCGAGAAGGACGCGGCCCTGTCGCGGCGCTTCCAGAAGGTCGACGTGGTCGAACCCAGCGTCGAGCAGACCGTGGAGATTCTCAAGGGCCTG
>NZ_DASUNH010000165.1:0-100847 GCF_036277275.1 Ideonella sp.
CGGCTTCACCGTTCGGGCCGGTCGGGCCCTTGCCGGCGGCGATGTCGATGATCACCGAACCCGGCTTCATCGACTTGACCATCTCTTCGGTCACCAGCACCGGCGCCGCACGGCCCGGGATCAGCGCAGTCGAGATCACCACGTCGGCCATCGCAACGCGCTTGGCCACCTCGACCTTCTGCCGCTCGAGCCAGCTGGGCGGCATCGGCCGCGCATAGCCGCCCACACCTTCCGCGGCTTCCCTTTCTTCGGCCGTCTCATACGGCACGTCGATGAACTTGCCGCCCAGCGACTCGACCTGCTCCTTCACCGAGGGCCGCACGTCGGACGCTTCGATCACCGCGCCCAGGCGCTTGGCGGTGGCAATGGCCTGCAGGCCGGCGACGCCGACACCGAGGATCACGACGCGTGCGGCCTTGACCGTACCCGCCGCCGTCATCAGCATCGGGAAGAACTTCTGGTACTTGTCGGCGGCCATGATCACCGCCTTGTAGCCGGCGATGTTGGCCTGGCTGCTCAGCACGTCCATGCTTTGCGCGCGGGTCGTGCGTGGCGCCGCTTCGAGCGCGAAGCTGGTCAGGCCAGCCGCGGCCATCTGAGCAAGGCCGTCCTTGTCGAACGGGTTCAGCATGCCGACCAGCGCGGTGCCCGGCTTCATCAGCGCCAGCTCGTCGGCCGACGGACGCTGCACCTTCAGCACCAGTTCGGCCGCGAAAGCCGCAGCGCGGTCGACGATCTGCGCGCCCACGGCTTCGTAGGCTGCATCGGTGGCGCTGGCGGCGACACCGGCACCCGACTGGACCCTCACGGCATGGCCCTGGGCCACGTACTTCTTCGCCGTCTCGGGGGTGACGGCAACGCGGGACTCGCCCGCCGCCGTCTCGAGCGGAACGCCGATCAGCATGGAACTCTCCTCTTGACCCGGGAAGCGGCCCGTCATGGCAGGCCACGTGACTGTCCGGCGGCGAGCTTACCAGCCGAAACCGACATGATGGCTTGGGGACAGGCTCTAAGATCGTCGCATGGGAGACAACCACGTCCGCTGGAAACCCAGCGTCACCGTCGCCGCCGTCGTCTCGCAGGGCGGCCGCTACCTGCTGGTCGAAGAGATGACCGCCGAGGGCCTGAAGCTGAACAACCCGGCCGGCCACCTGGACCCGGGCGAGTCGCTGCTCGATGCGGTCGTGCGTGAGGTGCTGGAAGAAACGGCCCGCCCGTTCCACCCCGAAGCGCTGGTCGGCGCCTACCTCGCACGCTTTCGCCACGCGCGCAGCGGCGAGGACATCAGCTACCTGCGCTTCGCGATCTGCGGCGAAGTCGGCGAGGCGATTGCGGGCCGGGCCCTTGACGCACCGGTGCAACGCACGCTGTGGATGACACCGGCCGAGTTGCGCGCCTGCCCTGAACGCCACCGCAGCCCCCTGGTGATGCAATGCATCGCGCACCACCTGGCCGGCGTGCGGGCGCCGCTGTCGCTGCTGCACGCCGACCCCAGCCTGTACGGCCACACCGCCACCTGACTGCCCCGACAAGCGCCCCGGGCCGCATGAGGCCAAGGCCTTCGGCGGACAATCCGGTGGTTGTCCAGCTCGGGTGTGAAGGTGAATCAGCAAAAGCAGCGCGTGGTCGTGGGCCTGTCCGGCGGGGTCGACTCGGCCGTCAGCGCCTGGCTGTTGAAGCAGCAAGGCCACGACGTCGTCGGCATCTTCATGAAGAACTGGGAAGACGACGACAACGACGAGTACTGCTCGTCGCGGCAGGACTTTCTCGACGCCGCCTCGGTGGCCGACGTGATCGGCATCGAGATCGAGCACGTCAACTTCGCGGCCGAATACAAGGACCGCGTGTTCGCCGAGTTCCTGCGCGAATACCAGGCCGGCCGCACGCCGAACCCCGACGTGCTGTGCAACGCCGAGATCAAGTTCAAGGCCTTCCTCGACCACGCGATGCGGCTCGGCGCCGAGAAGATTGCCACTGGGCACTACGCCCGCGTGCGCGAACACGGGAACGCGGTGCAGTTGCTGAAGGGCCTCGACCCGCTGAAGGACCAGAGCTACTTCCTGCACCGGCTCACACAAGCGCAGCTGGCCAAGACGCTGTTCCCCGTCGGCGAATTGCCGAAGACCGAGGTGCGACGCTTGGCGGCCGAGATCGGCCT
Source organism: Ideonella sp. (assembly GCF_036277275.1). Taxonomy (GTDB): domain Bacteria; phylum Pseudomonadota; class Gammaproteobacteria; order Burkholderiales; family Burkholderiaceae_C; genus Ideonella. Next base: position 2,159 of record NZ_DASUNH010000165.1, read on the forward strand.
GCCGAACGCGAAGAAGAAAGATTCGACCGGCATCTGCTTCATCGGCGAGCGGCCGTTCCGTGAGTTCCTGAACCGCTACCTCAGCCACGCGCCCGGCCCGATCAAGGACGACCGCGGCCGCAAGCTCGGCGAGCACGTGGGCCTGAGCTTCTACACGCTAGGTCAGCGCCAGGGCCTGGGCATCGGTGGCGTGAAAGACAAGAAGGCCGCCCGGGGTGGCGGCGAGCACGCGCCCTGGTATGTGGCACGCAAGGACCTCGACACCAACACGCTGGTCGTCGTACAAGGCCACGAGCATCCGTGGCTGCAGTACCGATCGTTGCAGGCCGACGACCTGAGCTGGATCGCCGGCACGGCCCCGGCGCCCGGCGCCTTGGCCGCCAAGACGCGATACCGCCAGGCCGACGCGCCATGCACGCTGGCCGGCGCCTCGGCCATCGGTATGCGGCTCGATTTCGCGCCAGAGGCGTTGCAGTGGGCCGTGACGCCGGGCCAGTCTGCCGTGCTGTACGACGGTGATGTGTGCCTGGGTGGCGGCGTGATCAACGAAGCAACCATGGCAACGGCCTGAGGACCGGTCGCGCTTGCCGAGGCGACGGGTCTCAGGCCTGGCGCAGCCCCGACGAGGGCGTGGGGGCTCTCTTTATAGGCCGGCGAACGCCAACAGCTCGGCGGCCGTGACGGCGCCGGCGTGCTGGCCCACCTGGCCGGTCTTGCCGTTGCGGTAGACGATCAGCGGCACGCTGTCCGAATTGAGCTGCTTGAACATCGAGGTGTTGGCCTTGACCTTCGCAATCACGGCATCGTCGAGCGAGGTCGATGCCGTGATGCCGTTGCCGCGGTGGGCCACGCTGGCCTCGTTCTCGTCCATCGCCGCGATCGGGTCGGCGGCGCCCAGGATCGTCGCCCCCTGTGGCAGCGACTGCGGGCGCAAGAAGGCCACCGGGATCCAGACGACCTTCAGCTGGCCGGTCACCGTCTTCGCCGCCTGCCACAGGTGGGCACAGTGCGGGCAGGTGGTGTCGAAGAACACGTAGACCGTGTGCGCCGACATGATCGGGCCAGTGCTGAAGCCGTTGCCGGTGGCGGCGAGCACGTAGGCGTCTTGCGCGGTGCTGATTGCCGTAGCAGCCGGGCTCTCGGTGCCACCGGCCCCGGCGGGCGTGGGGGCGGGCGCGCCGGCTGAAGCGGGAGAAGAGGTCGTCGATGAGGCTGTCGTGTCGGCCTGCTTCTGACAGGCACTCAACCCGATCAGCGAAGCCAACGCGGTCAAGGCAAAAAGGCGTCGTTGCATGGCAGGTGGACTGGTTGGGGTGAAGGGTGTCGGCATCCCGGCGTGCGCCCCTGTCGGGCGCTGGCCTCTGATGCGACAGACGCCCGCCGAGCCGGATTGGTTCCGTCGCCTCAAGGGCTGAACACCGGCACGGCGTTCGGCGCTGGTGGCGCCGAGGCCGAAGCAGCCGGCACCGAGGCCTCCGCCTCGAAGCCGATGCGTTCGACGGCACCGCCTTCGGCCCATTCGCTGTAGACCCACTCGCCATCGCGCTGTGTCACGCCTTCGGGCGCCGGATCGGCCACCACCGGCACGCGGGCCAGCGCGACGCGCATGTAGTCCAGCCAGATCGGCAGCGCCAGGCCGCCGCCGGACTCGCGGCTGCCCAGGCTCCTGGGGTCGTCGTAGCCGACCCAGGCCACCCCGACCAGGCCCGGCTGGAAGCCTGCGAACCAGGCATCGACCGCATCGTTGGTGGTGCCGGTCTTGCCGTACAGATCGTCTCGCGGCAACGCCGCGTGGACGCGCGCCGCAGTGCCGCTGGTGACCACATCGTGCAGCAGCCGGCGGGTGATGAAGCTGTTGCGTGCCGGCAGTACCCGGCTGTTTTCTTCCAGTGTCGGCGCAGCCGGGGCCTCGTAGACCAGCTTGCCGTCGGCATCGGTGATGCGCTCGATGACCTGCGGCATGACGTGCCAGCCGCCGTTGGCCAGCATCGCGTAGGCACCGGCCAGTTGCAGCGGCGTGGTGCTGCCGGCGCCCAGTGCCAGCGTCAGGTTGTCGGGTTGCTTGTCGGGGTCGATCCCGAAGTTCGCGGCCCAGGCGCGCGTCGTGTCGATGCCGATGTGCTGCAACAAGCGGATGCTGACCGAATTCTTCGAGCGTGCCAACGCCTGGCGCAGCGTCAGCGGGCCGTCGAACTGGCCGTCGGAGTTCTGCGGCCGCCAACCGGTCGGCCCGGTCGCATCGGGCAGCGCCAGCTCGGTGTCATTGATCAGCGTAGACGGCATCACGCCGTGCTCGAGCGCCGCCGAGTAGAGGAAGGGCTTGAAGCTGGAGCCCGGTTGGCGCCACGCCTGCGTCGCGTGGTTGAACGGCTGACGCGCGAAATCGAACCCGCCGACCAGCGCGCGCACGCGGCCGCTGACAGGCTCCATCGCGACGAAGGCCGCCTCGGCCGCCGGCCACTGCGCGATCGCCCAGCCGACCTTGTCGAGTTTTTGCAGCCGCACGATCGCGCCACGCTTGATCGCGAGTGACGCCTTGGCCTTGGGCGACAGCGCCGGCAGCGCCCAGCGCAGGCCCGTGCCGCTGAGCTTGACCTGCTCGCCGCTGGCCAGCTGCAGCTTCAGCTCCTTCGGCGCCGCATGGAGCACGATCGCGACGCGCAGCTCTTCGTCGTCGCGATGGTCCTTCAGCGCCTGCGCGGCGGCACGCTCCAACTCACCGGCGTCGCTGTCCTCGTCGGGCAGATCCTCATGGTCTTCCGGCCCACGCCAGGGCTGGCGGCGCTCGTGTTCGATCAGGCTGCGCCGAACACCGGCCCACGCGGCCTGCTGCTCGGCAGCGACCAGCGAGGTCACGACCTTGTAGCCGCGGGTGTAGGCCTGCTCGCCGAAACGCTCGACGACCGCACGGCGCGCCATCTCGGCCACATGCTCGGCGTGGACCTCGACGGCGAGCTGCGAATGAATGCTCAGCTTTTGCTCACGCGCGGCGTCGTGTTCGGCGGCGCTGAGCAGCCCCTGATCGCGCAGCACCGCCAAGACGACACGCTGACGCTCTTGCGCCCGGGGCAGGTTGACGATGGGGTTGGCGAAGTTCGGGTTCTTGGGCAACCCCACCAGCACGGCAGTCTCAGCCTGCGTGAGCTGATCCAGCGGCTTGCCGAAATAAGTGCGCGCCGCCGCACCGAAGCCATAGGCGCGTTGGCCAAGGTAGATCTGGTTCAGGTACAGCTCGAGGATCTCGTCCTTGCTGAGCGCCTGCTCGATCTTCAATGCCAGCAGTGCCTCCTTGAACTTGCGCTCCAGGGTGCGGCGCTGCGACAGAAAGAAATTGCGCGCCACCTGCTGCGTGATGGTCGATGCGCCTTGCCACCGACCACCACCGAGCTTGACGACCACGGCGCGGGCGACGCCGATGAGATCGATGCCGAAGTGCCGGCGAAACCGCTTGTCCTCGACCGCGACCACCGCATCCTGAAAACTCTTCGGGATCTGCGCCAGCGGCAAGTAAATGCGCCGCTCCGCGCCGAACTGCGCGATCTCGACGCCGTCGCGCGTCAACACCGTCAGCGGCTGGCGCGGCTGGTAATCGGTGACGCGGTCGAGTGATGGCAGGTTGGGCAATGTCAGTGCAACGGCGATGCCGAGCACGAGCAGGCCCGAGGCGAAGGTGATGCCACTGACCAGCGCCCACGCGCGCCAATCGCGCCCGCCACGCCAGTCGGCCCAGGTGGGCCAGCGCAGGGCGCCGCGTTGCACACGTCGAGAAGCCGGCACTTGCTGCCGGCGCGAGATCGGATCGGGCATGGTGTGGGGCGATTATCGACAAGTCACTGACGGTCGCTGCCGACACATCGCCGGTCAGCCGTGGTCGTGTGAAAGCGAGCAAGGGTCGACCGCTCACGCAGCGGTCGGAGCCCTTGTCGACTCTGCCGGCTACACCAGTGCGGTTGGCATGGCGATCAGGGCGCGCGCCGTCAACCAATCCCCCCGATCGTGCAGCGGCTCGCCGCTCGCAGCTCCGGCGCGGAACGCGGCCATGGCATCGACCAGTTGTGCCGCCGCCAGGCAACCACGCCGATTTGCTGTCGCGAAATCAGGGTCGCCAATGCTGCGCTCGGGTTGCCACGGCGCCTTGTGACGGGTCGTCACGATCAACCAGCCCGGCCGGCCCTGCGGGGGGAGATCAACCGTTTGTTCAGGCTCACGCGACGAGCTACCGTCAAGAGCCTACCGTGTCGCCGTTGTCGTCTGCGGCGCCCGCCAGCAAAGCCACATCCCGCACGTTTTTCTGCACCGCCACCGCCGCGAACAGGCTCATCAAGAAGCCCATCGCATAGAAGCCTTTTTCGCTGGCGCTGAGGGTCGCGTTCCACAGGCCGATGCCCAGCAATGCGACCGACAGGCCCAGCGAGAACCAGCACAGGCCGAAATAGATACCGGTGACGGGGATGCCTTCGAGTCGGTCGCGCACCGACTTCTGCAGCGACACGGCCGAGAACAGGCCATACATCAGCAGCGTGAAGTAGTAGCCCTTCTCGTTGAGCGCCATCGCGGCGTTCCACAAGCCGAAGAGGTAGGTCGCCGCGCCGACGAACAGCGCGGCCCATGAGGCGCCGATGAAAGCACCGGTCGGGCGCTGAAGGGTCTTGGGCTGACGGGCGGGCATGGTGTGTTCTCCTCCTTGGTGGCTCGGCAGTGTAGGCGGGGCCATGTGGCCTCGCGCTGCGGGCGCGCCCTAGGCGAATGCGTTGCCGAGCGCCTTGTCGTGCATCAATGCGCGCGACGCGCCGACACCTCACGCGGCCGGCGGCAGCGTGTCGACGAAGCTCGGCCGCGCGGCCAGCTTGTCATGGAGCTTGTGCAGGTTGGGGTGTTCGCTGCGCCAGTCGATGGCCGGGTAGCGGAAGTCGAGGTAGCCGAGCGCACAGCCGACGGCGATGTCGGCCAGCGTGAAATGGATGCCGGTGCAGTGCGGCTTGTCGCCCAGGCCACGGCTCATGGCCTTCAGCGCGGCGTCGACGCGGGTCATCTGACGGTCGGCCCACGCCTGGCAGCGTTGGGCCTCGGTGCGGCCGGGCCAGTGCATCTCGAGCCGGGCCAGGACGCTGGCGTCGAGCAGGCCGTCGGCCAACGCTTCCCAGGTGCGAACTTCGACCCGCTCGCGGCCGCTGGCGGGAATCAGCTTGCCCACAGGCGACAGCGTGTCGACGTATTCGACGATGACGCGTGAGTCGAAAACGGCCTCGCCGCCTTCCATCACCAGGCAGGGCACCTTGCCGAGGGGGTTGGCCGCCAGGATGGCCTCGCTGTCCCAGACGTCTTCCAGCGCGAACTGGTAGTCGAGCTTCTTTTCGGCCAGCACGATTCGGACCTTGCGCACATAGGGGCTGGTGTAGGAGCCGATCAGTTTCATGAGCTGTGTGGTCTTCCCTTGATGAACGATTCTATCGAAGCACCCCCTGCGCCATGGGGCTTCGCCAGGCGGGGTGCCCCCCTAAAATGACGGACTGCCTCGACTGCGGCGAGACCTCGTCTGTGCCGCACCACAACGATCGAACGACCTGCTGGAGCTAAGGCCATGCCGAATCCTCTCTCGACCCTGATGGCCCTGTCTCCGCTCGATGGGCGCTACGCGCCGAAGGTGGCGCCGCTGCGTCCGTTGCTGTCCGAATTTGGGCTGATGCACCGCCGCGTGCAGGTGGAAGTGGAGTGGTTCATCGCCTTGTCCGATGCCGGTCTGGAAGGTTTCGCGCCTTTTTCCGAAGCCGCTCGCGGCTTGCTGCGCGGTCTGGTGGTGCGTTTTTCGGAGGTCGACGCGTCGGCGATCAAGGACATCGAGAAGACCACCAACCACGATGTGAAGGCGGTCGAATACTGGCTGAAATCGCGGCTGGAAAACCAGGCCGAATTGAAGGCCGCGTCCGAATTCGTGCATTTCGCCTGCACCAGCGAAGACATCAACAACACCAGCCACGCGCTGATGCTGAAGGCCGCGCGCACCGACGTGGTGCTGCCGGCCATCGACAAGATCGTCACCAAGCTGACCGAGATGGCGAGGGCCTTTGCCACCGTGCCGATGCTGTCGCGCACGCATGGCCAGACGGCCAGCCCGACGACGGTCGGCAAGGAAATCGCCAACGTCGTGGCGCGCCTGCACACCGCGCGTGCCCGCATCGCGGACGTCAAGCTGCTGGCCAAGATGAACGGCGCGGTGGGCAACTACAACGCCCATCTGGTCGCCTACCCAACGAAGGACTGGGAGGCTTTCTCGCGCCAGGTCGTCGAGCAGCGTCTGGGCCTGGTCTTCAACCCCTACACGATCCAGATCGAGCCGCACGACTACATGGCCGAGCTGTTCGATGCGGTCACGCGCACCAACACGATCCTGATCGACTGGTCGCGCGATGTCTGGGGCTACATCTCGCTCGGGTTCTTCAAGCAGCGCCTGAAGGAAGGCGAGGTCGGTTCGTCGGCGATGCCGCACAAGGTCAACCCGATCGATTTCGAGAATGCCGAGGGCAACTTCGGTCTGGCCAATGCGCTGCTGACCCATCTGTCGCAAAAGCTGCCGATCAGCCGTTGGCAGCGTGACCTGACCGACTCCACCGTGCTGCGCAACATGGGCGTCGCGCTGGGCTACGCGGTGCTGGGCTACGACTCGTTGGCGCGCGGGCTGGACAAGCTCGAGCTGAACACCGAGGCGCTGGCGGCCGACCTGGACGGCGCGTGGGAAGTGCTGGCCGAGGCGATCCAGACGGTGATGCGCCGCCACGGCGTGCCGCAGCCCTACGAGCAGTTGAAAGCCTTCACGCGTGGCAAGCCGATGACACGCGAGCTGATGCAAGGCTTCATCAACGACCCGGCGCTGAAGCTGCCGGCTGACGAGAAAGCGCGCCTGCTGGCGATGACCCCGGCCGACTACACCGGCCTGGCCGCCACGCTCGCGCAGCGCATCGGCTGACCGATCGACACGCCTCCAAAGGCGGTGATCTTTCGCAGCCCCCGTCGTGAATTGCGCAAAACACTGAGGGCGGCTGGTCGAGACCTCCCTACACTCGGGCGCACCAAAAAATGTGCGCACCGAGGGAGGTCTCCATGCACCACGACACCACCGAACACGGCGGCGACGCAGACGCGTCCGCAACGATGTTCGCCGCGACGCAACCCAGCACGCTGGACGAGTCGCCCACCAGCCCGCAACGATTGAGCGTTGAGTTCACCGGCTCGGGCAGCGAGTACTTCCGCATCTGGCTGGTCAACCTGCTGCTGAGCATCGTCACGCTCAGCCTGTACCGCCCGTTCGCCAAGGCCCGCCGGCTGGCCTACTTCCACGGCAACACCCTCGTCGGCGGCCAGCCGCTGGGCTTTCACGGCAACCCGTGGAAGATGCTGCGCGGCTACCTGCTGATGCTGGCGTTCGGCGCCGTCTACTTCACCTCGGGGCGCTTTTCCCCGATGGCCGCCGGCGCGGCGATCGTGTGTGGCGCGCTGCTGTGGCCGGCACTGTGGCGGGCCTCGTTGCAGTTCCGCCTGGCCAACACCAGCTGGCGTGGCGTGCGTTTCAGTTTCGGCGGCAGCCTCGGTGACGCCTATGTCGCGATGCTGCCGGCTTTCCTGCCGTGGCTCGGTTTCCTCGCCTTTGGCCTGTTGATGCCCCGGCCGGACGCCGACGGTGCGGCACCGGTCGCGCCGCCACCAGGGCTGATGGCATTGCTGGGCGCCTCGTTCGTGGCCGCGGCGGTGCTGTTTCCCTTGTCGCTGGCGTGGGTCAAACGCTACCAGCATGGCCACTACCACTACGCCGGCGAGCAAACCAGGCTGGACGTCGGCACCGGCCGTTTCTACATCTTCGCGCTGAAGATCCTGGGCGTTTCGTTGCTGGCGTTGGCCGTGGCGGGCGCCGTCTTTGCCACCTTGATGACCGTGACCCTTGCGAGCCACACGCGCGGCAGCGCGATGCCGCCTTGGTTCATGCCGGTCATGATCTTGGGCTCGCTCAGCATGTACGCGATCTACTTCGCGCTCGTGATGCCGTTTGCACAGTCCCGCCTGCAGAACCTGGTCTGGGGCCACACCCGGTCGCAAGCCCTGCGGTGCCACAGCCAGTTGAAGCTCTGGCCGATGGGCACGCTGACGCTGAAGAACCTGCTGCTGGTCATCGTCACGCTGGGCCTGTACTGGCCGTTCGCGGCGGTGGCCATGGCACGCCTGCGCCTGTCGGCGATCAGCGTCGAACTCGACGGCGACCTGTCTCAATGGCGGGCCAGCGCCGCGGGGGGCCAGAATGACGCCACCGGCGATGCTGCCGGTGACTTCTTCGGCATCGACATGGGCCTGTGAGCACCAACGACTTCCCCACTTCGCACCCGACGCTGGCCACCGAGTATTTCGATGGCCAGCGCCCAGTCGCCCAGGCGGTCACGCTGCGCATTGACGGCGGAGACCTGTTGATCGAAGGCGCTGGCGTCAGCCGTCGCGTGCCACGCCGCCAGTTGCGCTGGCCCGAGCGTCAGCGCCATGGCGCCCGGCTGATGTACCTGCCGCAACACGGCCTGATCAGCCATGCCGATGGCGCCGGCTGGGACGCCTGGGCCCGCAGCCAGGGCCTGCGCGACCCCTGGGTCGTGCGCTGGATGCAAAGCTGGCGCGGCGTGCTGTGGGCGCTGCTGGCCTGTGTGATGCTGGCGGGGGCGATCTGGCAATGGGGCGTGCCCTGGGCCGGCCACGCCGTGGTGGCGGCGATCCCGGCCTCTGTCGACCAGACGGTTGGCGAGCAAGCGCTCGCTTCATTTGATCGTGAGGGTTTGAGCCCGAGCCGGCTCGGCGCCGAGCAACAGGCGGCGATCCGGCGGGCGTTCGCCGCCGCGGTCGAGCGGGCCTACCCGGCGGCCGAGCGGCCCGCGTACACGCTGCACTTTCGCAGCAGTGGGCGCATGAAGATCGGCCCGAACGCGTTCGCGCTGCCGGGCGGGCTGATGGTGCTGACTGACGAGCTGGCCGAGCTGCTGGTCGCCACGCCCGATGTGATCACCGGCGTGCTGGCCCACGAACTGGGCCACGTGCGACACCGCCACGGCATGCGCACCGTGGTCCAGGCCGGCTTGCTGGCCGGCTTGGCCGGCCTCGTCGTCGGCGACTTTTCCAGTGTGCTCGCCGCCGTGCCGGCCGTGCTGGGTCAACAGGCCTATGCACGCGATTTCGAGCGCCAGGCCGACCAGGAAGCGATCGCCGTGCTGCGGGCCAACGGCGTGCGGCCGAGCCAGATGGTGGTGCTGTTCGAACGCCTGGCCGATTGGCGCCGGCGCCAGGGTGAGACGCAGCTGACCGAGTTGCCGATCGCGGTGGCCGACCATCCGGCCGACGCCGAGCGCACGCGCGTCTTCCGCGACGCCGACGCGGTGCGCTGACGGCCGGCCGCCGCGGCGGCCGGGCCGCTCAGCGAGCGGCCACCACCACCGGCGAAGGCCGGACGGCGCCGAGGCTGCCCTGAGCCGGGGCCTCGGCCTCGGGCGACATCACCGACATGCAGACGCTGATCAGCATGACCGAGGCGATCACCGAGCCGCCCAACATCAGCAGCGGCGACCAGGTCAGCCACAGCACCAAGCGGCGGGGCATGTCTTGCAAGAGGTTTCGCATCTGGGTTCCGGGGGACAGGTGGCGGATGGGCGGCCCGTCCGTTCAGGACGGCCATAACCACACATACGCAAACCAGCCGCCAAACCGGACACTGGACGGCAGCTGTTACACAAATGCGTCAATCGGCGTGACTTGGCGCACAAGATTGCACCGGGCCGGTGCGCCAGTGGGGGTTCCGCGCGAGGCCCGCTCAACGCGCGAACGCGCGGGCCGCCGCCAGATCGCGCTGCTGCCAGGCCGGCACGGCCTGCAGCCGCCGGTGCACTGCTCCTGTCGGCAACGCCACGCCCCGACAGCGGGCGTCGATGCGGCTGGCCAGCCAGGTTTCGGGCGCCGTCGGCACCGCGGCCACCAGGTCGAGCGCTGCACCGGCCGCCACTCGGCAGGCCTGGTCGCGGTCGCCGGTCGTGGCCAACAAGGCCTCGGCCCAGACTGCCCGCAGTTGGCCCTGCTCGATGGGCCCGACGCGCGCCAGCACCTCGTCGTCGACCGCTGCGAGCCCGGCCTGAGCGGTGCGCGCCGCCAGCGCCGGTTGGCCGGCCCACAGTGCAGCACGGGCCCGCCACAAGGCCAGCTCGGCCTCGACACGCGCCCGCAACACCCGATGCGCATCAGCGACCTGCTGCTGCGCTTGCACCTGCCAGGCCGCCAGCTTCGTGTCGGCCTCGCTGCGAGCCTGAGGCTGCGTGGCCAGCGTCATCACCGCAGCGATGGCCTCGGCACGCGCCAGGGCCAGCTGCACGCGCGGCACGTGTGCCACCGCCGCGGGCACGGTGCGGGCCCGCTGCAGCGCGGCCTGCGCAGCCGCCGAATCGCCGGCTTCGGCGCGCAGCGCCGCCAGTCCGGCCCACCAGATCGCGCTGGTGTCGGTGCCGGTGGCCACCGCCTGCCTGGCGCGGCGCGCCAGGCCAGCCAGTGCTTGCTCGAAATCCCGCTGCGCCTCGTCCCACTGGCCCAGCACCGCATGGGCCTCGGCCAGCTCGCGCTCAATCGACGGCAACGTGTAGGCCTCGTCCCGGCCACTGGTGGCGACCAACGTGTCACGCAGCGGCGACAGCAGCGCCAGGGCCTGCTGCGGTCGGCCGGCGTCGCGCTGCGCGCGGGCCAGCCGCAGCCCCGTCTGCAGGCTGTCGACATGGGCCGGGCCGAGCCCGTCGCGGCTGCGCGCGTGGGCCTCCTGGTACAAGGCCCGCGCAGCGGGCAGCTCGCCCAGGCGTGACAGCACGTCGGCCAGCTCGGCTTGCGGCTTGGTCAACGCAAACGCCGGCGTGGCCGGATCGGCGCGCAACACCGCCAGCGCCCGTTCGTACAGGCCGCGGGCATCGGCCAGGCGGTTCTGGCTCATCCAGCGCACACGCGCCAGACCGATCAGCGCGCGGCTGAAGTACGGCGCCTGTGCGGGCTGGCCCTGCAGCAACGCGATGGCTTGGCCAAAGGCCTGCTCGGCCTCAGCCGGGTCGTGGTCCTCGCTCAGGTTGCCGCGCGCCAACCAGTAGCGCGCCAAGGCGCCCAGCGCGGTGCGCGGCACCTGCGCCAACAGCGTCGCGGCCCGGTCGAGCAGCCGTCTCGCCTCGGCCTGGTCACTGCTGGCGGCAGCCAGGCTCTGCCGCACCAGCGCATCGAAGTGCTCCGGCGAACGCGCGCCGAAGGCACGCGCGGTGAAACCGGCCAGCTCGGTCGTCACCTCGCGCTGGCGCGCGTCGTCGTCGACGTCGCCATACAGGTCGGCCAGCGTCGCCAGCACGTCATGCTGCACCTCGGGATCGGCCACCGGGTGATCGCGCAGGCGCTGGGCCGACAGGTCGAGCAGTTCGCGCGCGCTGACCTTCGCCCCGCGTGCCGGGTTGGCATCGAGCCACGACACCGGCTTGTACAGCGCCAACAGGAAGTCTCGCGTCGCCGCCGCACGGCGCGCCTCGCGTTCGGCCAGCAGCCCCTGGCGCACCGACACCGCGGTGGTGACGATCAGTGTGCCGGCCAGCAGTGCCCCCATCGCGACGGCGGTGTGGTGCCGGCGCACGAAGCTGCGCAGCCGGACCCAGCGTGAGTCGGGCCGCGCCCGCACCGGCAAGCCGTCCAACCAGCGCTGCAGGTCCTCGCGCAGCGCCGCCACGCTGGCGGTGCGCTCCAGGGGCGACTTGCGCAGCGCCGCGAGCACGATCGCGTCCAACTCGCCGCGCAGCGCATGCGCCAGCCGGCGCGGCGTCAAGCCACGGGCCCGCGCTGCCGCGGCCAGCGGCTTCGCGCTGGGCCGGGTGGGCGGGGTCTGGAGCACTGCCGTCTCACGCTGGGCCGGGCTGGCCTGTTTCAGGCGATGCGGGCGTTCACCGCACAGCAGCTCGTACAGCAGCACACCGAGCGCATAGACATCGCTGGCGGTGGTCAGCGGCTCGCCGCGCAGCTGTTCGGGGCTGGCGTAGTCGGGCGTCAGCAAGCGACCGCAGAACTGCGTCAGCTGCGTGTCGGTGGTGCGCCCGAGCTCTTCGTCGAGCAACTTGGCGATGCCGAAATCGAGCAGCTTGACCTGCCCCCGCCGGTCGACCAGGATGTTGCTCGGTTTCAGGTCGCGGTGCAGCACCAGCGCCGCGTGGGCGTGGGCCACCGCGTCCAGCACCTGCAGGAACAGCTTCACCCGCGCCCGCAGGCCGAGCGCGCGGGCATCGCACCAGTCGGTCAGCGGCTGCGCCTGGTCGACCAGCTCCATCGCCAGCCACGGCAGGCCTTGGTCCACGCCGGCGTCGTACAGGCGTGCGACGTGCGGATGTTCGAGCCGCGCGAGGATGTCACGCTCGCGCCCCAGCCGCGCGGCCAGGTCGCCGCGCCAGGGCAGACGCTGCGGCAGCTTCAATGCCACCTGGCGCGCGTACGCGCCGTCCGCCCGCTCTGCCCGCCAGACCACGGCCATGCCGCCGGCACCCAACGGCTCGGCCAGCCGCCACGGCCCGATGCACTGGCCGGCCTGCAGGGCGCGGCCCGCATCGAAGCCGCTGGTCGCGTCGCCATGGTGCCGCCCCAGTGAAGGCAAGTGGGCCAATGGGTCGTGATCGCCGCAGGTCGCATGGGCTTGCAGCAGCCGCGTCAGCTCGGGTGCCAGCGTCGGCTCGCGCTGCATCAGTGCCGCCAACCAGGCGTCTCGCGCGTCGGCCGCCAAGTCCAGGGCCTCGTCCAGCAGCGCGCTGACGCGAGCCCAGCGCTGCGGTGCGGGCACCGCATCGAAGGGCGCGGCCAGTGTGGTCATGCACGCCCCCGTGATTTCAGGCGCGCAAGCGGTCGAGCAGGAAGGCGCGCGCCTTGTCCCACTGGCGGCGCACCGTGCGTTCGGACGCATCGACCAGCTCGCCGATCTGGCGCTGGCTGTAGCCGGCGAAGTACTGCATCTCGACGATGCGCGCGAGCGCCGGATCCAGCTGCTCCAGTTCGGCCAACGCGTCGTGGATGCGCAGCAAGAGCTCGTCGTTGCCGACGTCGCCGCCGGCCAGTGGCTCTTCGGCCGGCGCCAGATCGTCAAGCGCCACGTGAGCCGCACCGCCGCCGCGACGCTGCGCCCAATGCGCCCGCGCCAGGTCGATCACGACGTGGCGCATCACCGTCGCGGCATAGGTGAAGAAGTGCCGCCGATCGGCAAGCGCCAGCCCCGGGGTGCGAACAAAGCGCAGGAAGCTCTCGTGCACCAGCTCGGTGGTCGACATCGAGGCGCCCCCGGTGCCGGCCGCGAACAGCCGCGCATGGGCGATGCGCCGCAGCTCGGGGTACAGGCGCGCGAACACGCGGTCGAACGCGCCCGGTTCGCCCTGGGCGGCGCGTTGGATCCACTCGGTCAGTGGCGGGTCTTCGATCACGGATGAATCGTCCACGGCCCCAGCATAGTCAGGGCCGCCCCAACCCGTCTCCCTAAAATGCGGGACATGCACTTCCCTAAGATGCTGGCCGAGGCCAGTGCGCGCCACCAGTCGCTGCTGTGCGTCGGGCTCGACCCGGACCCGGCGAAATTCCCGGCCCCGTGGCAAGGCGATGCCAGCCGCATCCACGATTTCTGCGCCCGCATCGTCGACGCCACCAAGGACCTGGTGTGTGCCTTCAAGCCGCAGATCGCCTACTTCGCCGCGCACCGCGCCGAAGACCAGCTCGAGCGGCTGATGGCCTACATCCGCCGCGTCGCGCCCGAGGTGCCGGTGATCCTGGACGCCAAGCGCGGCGACATCGGCCCGACCGCCACGCAGTACGCCCGCGAGGCTTTCGAGCGCTACCAGGCCGATGCGGTGACCTTGTCGCCGTTCATGGGCCAGGACTCGATCGAGCCTTACCTGAAGTACGACGGCAAGGGCCTGATCCTGCTGTGCCGCACGTCGAACCCCGGCGGCAGCGACCTGCAGGCGCAGATGCTGGCCAACGGCGATCACCTGTACGAACACGTCGCCAAGCTCGCCGCCGGCGCGTGGAATCGCGACGGCCGGCTCGGCCTGGTCGTCGGTGCGACCTTCCCACGCGAGCTGGCCCGGGTGCGCGAGCTGGCGCCGACCTTGCCGCTGCTGATCCCTGGTGTCGGCGCGCAAGGCGGCGATGCGGCCGAAACGGTGAAAGCTGCCTGGCGGCCTGATGCGCCGATCATCGTCAACTCGTCGCGCGCCGTGCTGTACGCCGGAACCGGCGACGATTTCGCCAACCGCGCCCGCGCGGTGGCCGATGCGACCCGGCGCGAGCTGGATGCCGCCCGCGGCTGATCCCCGCACTCCCGAGGGAAGCCCTCTCTCGGGCTTCTCGGGTTTTGGCGCGCACTCGACCGTTCCCCAGTTCCATCCCACGGCGGTTCCAGCGGCGGGCGTTCGTTCCGCCGCGGAATTCGCGTCGACCGCTCGGCAGCGCTTCCTGGTCAGGGCGGGTCTTGCCGCCGCGGCCATCGGCGCGCTGGCCTGGGTGCTGCCCGAAGCCTGGAGCTCCGCCGCGCGCGCCGCGACGCTGGCCGGCACCTCACTGCTCGCGTTATGCGCCGCGGCATGGCCGTTGTGGCGCGCCGTGTCGGCCAGCGGCACCGCTGCGGCCAGCGCCAACAAACACCTCGCCGCCTGGCTGGACGTCACCGCCCACGCCTACATCGAGTTGAACGATCGCGGCCAGGTGCTCGAATCGACCTCGCACGGCGAGCATTCGCTGTTCGGCGCCGAACCGCCGCACGTCGGCCAGGCGCTGTGGGAGCTGGCGCAGGCCCAGCTCGCGCCCGAGATCGCCAAACGGTTGCGCCACGCGGTGCAGGCACGCGAGGCCTGGCCCGAGATCGAGCTCGACTGGGCCGACGGCCGCGGCGGCCTGCGCCCGTTGAGCCTATGCGGCGTGCCGCGTTTCGACGCGCTCGGCCGCTTCATCGGCCATTGGGTGCTGCTGCGCGATCGTCGGGCCGAGGTGCACACCCGCGACGCGCTGAAGGCCACCGAGACACGCTTTCACGACCTGTTCCGCCGCATTCCGCAGCCGCTGGTGCTGCACCGCGAAGGCATCGTGCTGGACGCGAACCCGGCCGCGGTGGCGCTGTTCGGCCACCAGGATCTGCATTCGATGCTGGGCAGCAACCTGCTGCAGTGCTATGTCGAAGGCGACGACCGCGAACGCGCGCGCGCCCGACTGCGGCAGGTCGAAGGCATGCCGCTCGGACAGACGCTGCCGGCCAGCGAATACCGGCTGCAGCCGGCCCATGGCAAGCCGCTGATCGTGCAGGTCAGCAGCGCACCGGTGGATGTGGAAGACGGCCGCGCGACGCTGTCGATCTACACCGACGAGACCGAGCGCCGCGAAGCCGAGCAGGCCGTCCAACGCTCGGAGGCCTTCCTGTCGCACCTGGTCTCGACCAGCCCCGACCTGATCACGCTGACCGAGTTGGCCACCGGCCGCTACACGATGGTCAACCCGGCCTTCGAGCGCGTGACCGGCTTCTCGGCCGCCGAGGTGTTGGGCCACACCTCGGTCGAGTTCGGTCTCTGGGCCGACCACGACGATCGCCGTCGCCTCGTCGCGGCGCTGAAGGAACACGGTGCGGTGCAGAACTTCGCCGCCGGCATGCGCACCCGCGATGGCCGCTTGTTGACGATGCTGCTGTCGGCCGCCGTGTTCGCGATGGACGGCCGCGACTACCTGGTCATCAATGCGCGCGACATCACCGCCGCCGAGCAGGCCCAGCAAGAGCGCGAGGCCATCCTCGACAACGCCTTGATGGGCATTGCACTGACACGCGACCAGCAGTTCGTGCTCGTCAACCCGCGCTTCGAGCAGATGTTCGGCTGGCCGCCAGGTTTGGTCGTCGGCCAGCACGGCAGCGTGGTCTGGCCGACGCCGAGCGATCACCAGGCGGTGGGCCGCGAGGTCGGGCCGGCCTTGTCGCGCGGCGAACAGATCGAGATCGAGCGGCCGATGATGCGGCGCGACGGCAGCGTCTTTCTCTGCCGGTTGCTGGCCAAGTCGCTGGCCGGCGCCGGCCCGGGCCGCGGCGGCACGATCTGGCTGGCCGAGGACGTGACCGAGAAGCGCCAGGTCGAACAGGCGCTGGCCAAGGCCCGTGACGACGCCGAAGCGGCCAGCCGCGCCAAGAGTGCGTTCCTCGCCAACACCAGCCACGAGATCCGTACGCCGCTGAATGCACTGCTCGGGCTGGCCCGCCTGGCGCGACAGCCGGGTGTGGACGAATCTCGCCGGCGCCAGTACATCGAGCAGATCAGCGATTCGGCCGAGACGCTGTCCGGCATCCTGTCCGACATCCTCGATCTGTCGAAGATCGAGGCCGGCAAGATGCACATCGACCAGATCCCGTTCGACCTGCACGGGCTGCTGCGCACAGTGCACCAGGCCTATGGTTCGCTGGCCGACACGAAGGGCCTGGAGATGTCGGTCGAGCTGGAAGACGACCTGCCGCCGGTCGTGATCGGCGACCCGGTGCGTGTGCGCCAGATCCTCAGCAACTACCTGAACAACGCGCTGAAGTTCACTGAGAGCGGGCGCATCCGGCTGGCGGTGTTGTGGTCACGCGCCCATCGCCTGCGCTTCGAGGTCACGGACACCGGCCCCGGCATAGACGCGGCGCAGCAGGCGGTGCTGTTTCGCCCGTTCTCGCAGGCCGACGTCTCGCGGACGCGGCGCGTCGGCGGCACCGGCCTGGGCCTGTCGATCTGCCGCCAGCTGGCGCAGCAGATGGGCGGCGAGGTCGGCGTCGTCAGCGTGCCTGGCCAGGGCAGCTGCTTCTGGGCCGAGCTGCCGCTGCCCGCCGGCGACAACGAGGCGCTGGACTCCGGCTCCAGCGGCTTCGGCGCCGACCCGATCAGCGGCTCGCGGGTGCTAATGGTCGAGGACAACGCGGTCAACATGATGATCGCGGTCGCCCTGCTGGAGCAGTGGGGCGTCGAAGTCTCGCAGGCCGGCGATGGCCCGGAGGCCATCGAGGCGGTGGACCGCGCGCAGGCCCACGGCCGGCCGTTCGACATGGTGCTGATGGACGTGCAGATGCCCGGCATGAGCGGCCACGAAACGACCCGGCTGCTGCGGCTTCGTCACCCGGCCAACCGCTTGCCGGTGATCGCGCTGACGGCCGCCGCGCTGGTGTCCGAACGCGACCAGGCGCTGGCCGCCGGCATGAACGACTTCCTGACCAAACCGATCGACGCGGCCCGCCTGCGCAACACGCTGGTGCGTGCGCTGCGCATGCGCGACACCGCCTGAGCGTCACCCGAGCCGCACCGCGGCCACAATCCCGCCACCCTGCTGACCGGAAGCCTCGCCCATGACTCAGAACCCGCTCTTTGGCCGCCGCCCGTGGCTGCTGGCCGCCGCCGCACTGTTCACCGCCACGGCCGCGCCGGCCGTGCTGGGCCAGGCCGTGCTGCGCGTCACCGCGATCCCCGACGAGGCGCCGACCGAGCTGACGCGCAAGTTCGCGCCGCTCGGCCGCTACCTGGAGGCTCAACTGGGCATGAAGGTCGAGTGGACGCCTGTGACCGACTACGCGGCGGCGGTCGAGGCGCTGGTCAACCGCAAGGTCGACCTGGCCTGGTTCGGTGGCTTCACCTTCGTGCAGGCCAGCGTGCGCTCGAGCGGCAAGGTGCTCCCGCTGGTGCAGCGCGAAGAAGACGCGAAGTTCCGCTCGGTCTTCATCACCGACGCCGGCAGCGGCATCAAGCAGCTGGCCGACCTGAAGGGCCGTACCGTGAGCTTCGGGTCGGCGTCGAGCACCTCGGGCCACCTGATGCCGCGCCACTATCTGCTCGATGCCGGCCTGAACCCGGAGGCCGATTTCAAGCGCATCGCCTTCTCCGGCGCGCACGACGCGACCATCGCCGCGGTCGCCTCGGGCAAGGTCGATGCCGGGGCCTTGAACGGTTCGGTGTGGGAGAAGTTCGTCGCCGACAAGAAAGTCGATGTGCGCCAGGTCAGGGTCTTCTTCACCACGCCGCCGTACTACGACTACAACTGGAGCGTGCACGCCGAGATGGCGCCGGCGCTGCGCGAAAAGCTGCTGAAGGCCTTCCTGACACTGGACCCGGCCAACCCGGCGCACCAGGAGATCCTGGCGCTGCAACGTGCGACGCGCTTCCTGCCGACCGTGCCGGAGAACTACAACGGCATCCGTGCCGCGGCCGAAAGCGCCGGGCTGCTGAAGTGAGGGCAGCCGTGGGCGTCCGGCCGGCGGGGCTGCGCGATGCGGCCGCGGCTGATCGCGCCAGCGTTGGGCGGGTGGCGGCCCAACGCTCCGCTAAGCTGCGCCCCCATGCGCAAAACCATCTTCCGCACGCTCGCTGGCCTGATCGCCGCGGCCCTGCTGCTCGTTGCGATATTTGTCGTCAACCTGGTCTGGTTCCGGCCCTTCAGCCTGAACCACTTCTACGAGAAGGTCTTCGTTGCCTTCATGCTCGACAACCCCGAGCTGCTGACGATGATGGGCGTGGCCGAGCAGTTCGGCTACCGGCGTCACAACGCACACCTGAACGACGAGTCCGACGCCAAGGCCCAGCGCGACTTCGCGCAGTGGCGCCAGAACCTGGCCGACCTGAAGGCCTATGACCTGGACCGCCAGACCGAAGAGCAGCGCCTGTCGACACGCGTGCTGACCTGGTTCATCGAGAGCCAGCTCGAGGGTGAGCGCTTTCGCCTTCACAACTACCCGGTCAACCAGCTGTTCGGCGTGCAGAGCCAGACACCGGACTTCCTGATCAACCAGCACCGCATCGCCGACCGGCGCGGCGCCGACGACTACCTGGCGCGCCTGGGTGAGATCGGCCGCAAGTTCGACCAGGTGCAAGAAGGCCTGGTGCTGCGCGAACAAAAGGGCATCGTCCCGCCGCGCTTCGTGATCGAGCGCGTGCTGGCCGAGATGCGCGGTTTTGCCGGCAAGCCATCGGCCGAGAACCCGCTGTGCGTCAACTTCAAGACCAAGGTCGAGGCGCTCACCGATGTCGGCGCGGCCGACAAACCGGGCCTGGAAGCCCGCTGCCCCGAGCTGGTCGACCAGGTGGTGCGGCCGGCCTACCAGAAGCTGATCACGTTCTTCGAAGGCCAGCTGACGCGGGCGACCACCGACGACGGCGTCTGGAAGCTGCCCGACGGCGACGCCTACTACGCCTACCGCGTGCGCCGCGAGACGACCAGCACCATGACGCCGCAGCAGGTGCACGAGCTGGGGGGGTCGGAGGTGGCGCGCATCGAAAGCGAGATGAAGGCCATCCTCACCGCGCAGGGCCAGTTGCAGGGCGACGAGACCGCGGCACAGGCGCTGAGCCGGCTGGCGAAGGATCCGAAGTTTCTGTACCCCAATACCGAAGAGGGCCGCAAGGCGGCGCTGGCCACCTACAGCCAGATGATCACCGAGCTGCTGCAGCGCTCACGCGCGGTGATCGGCCTGAGCCCCAAGGCGCCGATCGAGGTGCAACGCGTGCCGGAGTTCAAGGAGAAGACCGCGCCCGGCGCCTACTACCAACCGCCGGCGATGGACGGCTCCCGCCCCGGCGTCTTCTACGCCAACCTGCGTGACATGGGCGCGCTGCCCACGTTCGGCATGCGCACGCTGGCCATCCACGAGGGCGTGCCGGGCCACCATTTCCAGATCGCGCTGTCGCACGAACAGCAGGGCGGCCCGACCTTCCGCAAGGTGCTGCCGTTCACCGCCTACATGGAAGGCTGGGCGCTGTACGCCGAATGGCTGGGCACCGAACTCGGCGTCTACAAGGACGACCCGTTCGGCGACCTCGGCCGGCTGCAGGCCGAGATGTTCCGCGCGGTGCGGCTGGTGGTCGACACCGGCCTCCATGCCCAGCGCTGGACGCGCCAGCAGGCGATCGACTACATGGTTGCCAAGACGGGGATGCCCGAAGGCGAAGTGGTCGCCGAGATCGAGCGCTACATCGTCGACCCGGGCCAGGCCTGTGCCTACAAGGTCGGCATGCTGAGCATCCGCGCGGCGCGCGATCGGGCGCAAATGGCACTCGGCGCGCAGTGGAACGCCGAGGCCGAGAAGGCCTTCCATGACGTGGTGCTGCGCGGCGGTGCGCTGCCGCTGGCGGTGCTCGACGAGCAGGTCGACGCCTGGATCAAGAGCCGCTTGTAGCGCTGCACACGCACGCTCATCGTTGCGCGCGGCCGCGCCTGGACACGCAGCGAGCCCGCTGACCACCCCGGGCCGTGGCCGAACTTCGACCCGAAACCGGCCGCACGGAAACACCCTGCAACGGCGGTGAAGCGGCTGTGGCGCGCTGGCAAACTCCGCCGCTCGACTGTCGGGATGGAGTGGCTGATGGGATTCGTGACCCCGCGGACCTTGCAACGCGACTACGACGTGATCGTGGTCGGCTCCGGCGCCGCCGGTGGGCAGACCGCGTACACGCTGGCGCTCGAAGGCGTGAAGGTGTTGATGCTCGAAGCAGGGCGCAACTACGACCTCGCCGCCGAGACGCCGATGTTCCAGACCTACGCCGATGCGCCGCTGCGCGGTGCCGGCACGCCGGACAAGCCCTTCGGCTTCTACGACGCGACCATCGACGGTGGCTGGGCCGTGCCCGGCGAGCCCTACACCCAGGCCTCGACCGACGAGGCGCAGAAGTTCGAGTGGTGGCGCGCCCGCATGCTGGGTGGCCGCACCAACCACTGGGGCCGCATCGCGCTGCGCAACGGGCCGTACGACTTCAAGCCGTACTCGCGCGACGGCCTCGGCTTCGACTGGCCGATCGGCTATGACGACCTCGCGCCGTACTACGACAAGGTCGAAATGCTGATCGGCGTCTACGGCTCGAACGAAGGGCTGGAGAACACGCCCGACTCGCCCGCAGGCTGCCTGCAGCCGCCACCGGCCGCGCGGGTGGGCGAACGACTGGTCCAGCAACGCGCGGCCAAGCTCGGCATCCCGGTGGTGCCGATCCACCGCGCGGTGCTGACACGCACGCTCGACCACCAGACGCTGCCGGCCAAGCTGCACCCCGGCAACACCAACGCGCAGCGCCTGGTCGCGCAAGCCATGCGCGAGCGTGCCGCTTGCTTCTGGGCCACACCCTGCGGCCGTGGCTGCTCGATCAAGGCGACCTACCAGAGCCCGGCCGTGCACCTGCCGCCGGCGCTGGCCAGCGGCAAGCTGGACATCGTCTGCAACGCGATGGCCTACGAGGTGACGCTGGACAAGAAGACCGGCAAGGCCTCGGGCGTGCGCTTCGTCGACAAGACCACCGGCAAGCACGAAGTGGTCATGGCCCGCGCGGTCGTGCTGGCGGCCAGCGCGTGCGAGTCGGTGCGCATCCTGCTGAACTCGAAGTCGGCTTCTTTCCCGAACGGGCTGGCGAATTCGAGCGGCCTGCTGGGTCGTTATGTGATGGACACGGTTGGCAGCGATCTCGATGGCCAGGTGCCGCTGCTCGAGGGATTGCCCGCCCACAACGAAGACGGCGCCGGCGGCTCACATCTGTACGCACCGTGGTGGCTCTATGGCCGACAGGGCAAGGCGTGGCAAAGCAGCGGCCTGGGTTTCCCGCGCGGTTATCACATCGAGCTGAGCACCGGCCGGCGCATGCCCAGCCTGGGCACCGGCGCGGGGCTCGAATGGCTGACGCAGGGCAGCTACGGCCAGCGCTTCAAGCAGGACGTGCGACGCACCTACGGCTCGTTCGTCTACTTCGCCGGCCGCGGCGAGATGATCCCGAACGAGCAGTCGTACTGCGAGATCGACCCGCAGACGAAAGACAAGTGGGGCATCCCGGTGCTGCGCTTCCACTGGCAATGGTCTGAGCACGAGACGCGCCAGGCCGCGCACATGCAGAAAACTTTTGCCGAGGTGATCGAAGCGATGGGCGGCCGCGTCAACGGAAAGCCTGAACTGGACGGCCGCAAGGCGATCGCCGCCGGCGGCTCGATCATCCACGAGGTCGGCGGCGCGATCATGGGCAGCGACCCGAAGCGGTCGGTCACCAACCGGTGGTGCCAGACCTGGGACGTGAAGAACCTGTTCATCACCGACGGCGCACCGTTCGCGTCGAACGCCGACAAGAACCCGACGCTGACGATCATGGCGCTGGCCTGGCGCGCAGCCGACCACCTGGTCGAGCAGCTGCGCCGCAAGGAGATCTGACGATGGACCGTCGCCATTCGCTGCAATGGATGCTGGCCGCCGCCGCGTTGCCCGGCCTGGCATCGGCCGGCGCGACGCCGGCGCTGAAGAAGAAGGCCACACGCGGCTACGGCACCGACCCGACGCTGGTGAAGAGTTACCGCAGCGGCGAGTTGTGGCCGTTGACCTTCAACACCGCGCAACGCCGCTGTGCCGCCGCACTGTGCGGGCTGATCATCCCGGCCGATGAGCACTCGCCCAGCGCCGCGACGCTGGAGGTGCACCTGTTCATCGACGAGTGGATCAGCGCGCCGTACCCCGATCAAGCCAAGGACAAGACCGTGATCCTGCAGGGCCTGGCCTGGCTGGACGCCGAAAGCCAGCGCCGCTTTGGCCGCCGCTTCGACCAAGCCAGCGAGGCCGAGCAGCGCGCGATCTGCGACGAGATCTGCTGGGCCGAGAAGGCCGCACCCGAGCGGGCCGAGGCGGCCACGTTCTTCGCCCGTTTTCGTGACCTGACCGCCGGCGGCTTCTACACCACGCCGGCCGGCACGAAAGACCTGGGCTTTGTCGGCAACACCCCGTCGGCCGAGTTCGCCGGTCCACCGGCCACCGTGTTGAAAATCGTTGGAGTCAGCTGATGGCTCGCCTTGCTGCCAGTGCCTTGGGCCTCGCGCTCGCCCTGTCTTTTTCGACCGCTTCCGGAGCCGACATGAACACCCTCAGCGCCGACGAGAAAGCCGCCGGCTGGCAACTGCTGTTCGACGGGCGGTCGCTCGATGGCTGGCGCGCGAGCGACGCGCCCGGCTCGTTCAGCGTCAAGGACGGCGCGATCGTGGTGCGCGGTCCACGGTCGCACCTGTTCTACCTCGGCCCGGTCGCCAACCATGACTTCAAGAACTTCGAGTTGAAGCTCGACGTGCTGACCTTCCCAAAGGCCAACTCGGGCGTCTACTTCCACACCCAGTGGCAAGAGATCGGCTGGCCGAGCAAGGGCTACGAAGTGCAGGTCAACAACTCGCACGGCGATCCCAGCCGCACGGGCGGTCTGTGGGGCATCCAGGACTATCCGAAGGTCGTCGCGCCCGATGGCCGGTGGTTCACGCTGACCACCCGCGTCACCGGCAAGCACGTGCAGACCTGGATCGACCAGCAACTGGTCGCCGACTACACCGAAG
The DNA here is from genome assembly GCF_036277275.1 of Ideonella sp. Lineage (GTDB taxonomy): Bacteria > Pseudomonadota > Gammaproteobacteria > Burkholderiales > Burkholderiaceae_C > Ideonella. Next base: position 25,538 of record NZ_DASUNH010000165.1, read on the forward strand.
AGGCGATCCCCGCCCGGCCCAAGGGCCTGGAGCAGCGGCTGCTGGCCAGCGGCACCTTTGCGCTGCAGGGCCATGACCCCGAGAGCGAGGTGCACTTCCGCAACATCAAGGTGAGGGTGTTGCCTTAGGACCGTTCACCGTCGACGCCGGTGGTGCATGCTCCTGCATCCGCAGGAACGTGCTTTGCTGGAGTCGAGATCATGAACCGCTTTCTGTTGATCACCACCGTCGCGAGCGTGGCCGGGTTGGCCGCTTGCGCCACGCGCACGGTCGATGCGCAATGGTCATCGCCGCAGCTGGCCAACACGCCGCTGCAAGGCGCCAAGGTGCTGGTCGTCTGCGAGGCGCCGGAAGAAGTGCTGGGCCGCATCTGCCTGGACAAGCTGGCGGCCGAGTTGCGCACCCGCGGCCTGACGCCCGTGCTGCGGCCGGACACCGCGCCGCCGCCCGCCACCCAGGCGCGCGACGACAGCCGCTACCTGCCCGAGGCGCGCGCCGCCGGTGCACGCGCGGTGTGGGTCGCCAGCGTCGGGCCAGAGGCCAACTACGCCAGCAATTCGTCGGGTTCGGGCTTGTCGATCGGCTTCGGCGGCTTCAGCTTCGGCCGCAGCACGTCGGTCGGGCTGGGCGTGTCAGTGCCTGTCGGCGGCACGACGGCCAACACGGTCTATGCCGCCGATACACGCGTCAGCGACGTCGGCAACGGCCTGCTGCTGTGGACCGCACGCTCCGGCTCGCCGCCGTCGGGTGACACGCGGGTGCAGATCGAGGCTTTGCTGCAGCGCCTGGTCGACGCGGCCGGTAGCGCCAAGGTTTTTTGAGTCTGCCTGCGAAGCGCGGCACGTGGTGGGCGGCCCGGGGGCGCGTTCTCCGGCCCACGCTCGCGGGGCAATGTGTTCGGCGTGCGCCGGTATCTCGATCTGCATCGTGGGTGCTTGCCTGCGTCGTGGCGACCGCGAATGGGGCCTGCGCCCGCACCCCCGAGCCACCCACCAAGGACACGCCGCGGCGTGCTTGGGCGTGCACTGCCACCGGTGGTGCCTGCAGGGTGGTGGTGGTGCCCCCGGGCGCAGGCCCCATTCGCGGCTGCCACCACCGCACCAAGGCACCACGGTGTTGACGCGGCTGTGCATCGCTTGGCTCGACGGTGCCCCGCGAGCGTGGGCCGGAGAACGGGGGCACCGCCACCACCCTGCCGCCACGACCTCGGCAGGCTGAGGGCAATGCCCTTCTCAGGCGCGTCAAGACAGTTCCGCACGCCGCGGTAGGTCAGCTCCGCGCCGACCGCAGGTGATCGCCGCAGCGCGCGCCGCAAAGCCCAGCACCTCGGCCCAGAACGCACTCGGCAGTACCTTCAAAGCCGCCGGGTTCAGGGCATCACGCTCGGCCAACCCGGTCAGCATCGCGGCCTGGAAGGTGTCACCGGCGCCAACCGTGTCGACCACCGTCGTGGGCACAGGCGCAATCGGCAGTTCGCCGTCCTGCAGGTAGGCGCGCGCGCCCTCGCCACCGAGCGTGACCACCACCGCCGCAACGCCCGCAGCCCGCCAGCGCGCGGCCAGCTCGGCGTGCTGCACGCCGGGGTACAGCAGCGCCAGGTCCTCGTCGCTGACTTTCAACAGGTGGGTGCGCGCCGCCATCCAATCGATCGTCTCGCGCCAGCGGCCCAGGGCCGGTTCGACGTTGGTGCGCACGTTCGGGTCGTACGCGACGACGCAGCGTTGGTGCAGCCGCTCGGCCAGGGCGCGCTGGGTCGACGCGACCGGCTCGACCACCATCGCGTACGAGCCGAAGTGGATCGCGCGGGTCGTGTCGGGCACGGCATCGGCCGCGGCCACCGGCACGACGCGGTCGGCGCCACCCTCACCATAGAAGCTGTACGAGGGCACACCGCGCGCATCCAGCCCGACCAGGCCCAAGGTCGTCGGCGCGTCCAGACGCTGCACCAGGCCGGTGGCGATGCCTTCGTCTTGCAGCGCCCGCATCAGCCGCGCGCCGAGAAAGCCTTGCGAGATGCCGCCGAAAAAGGCCACCGGCTGCGCCAGCCGGGCCAGCCCCAGCGCCACGTTGAACGGTGAGCCACCGATCCGGCCATCGAGTGCCATGCCACTCGGCGTGTCGCCGGCGGCGAACACGTCGAACAAGGCTTCACCGCAGACAACGAACATGTGAGTGCTTCCTTATTGAATCTGAACAATCGACCGCAGCCGCGCGGGTCACCCGCCCATGGCGGTGCCGAGCCGCTGCGTTGGCGGTCGCCAGCATGCCCCGCCGGTCGGGGCATGGGGCCTGGGGTTTTCCATTAATCAATCCACTTGATTTATTTAATACGATGCACCCACGCGCTGAGACGATCAGTGCCATTCCCGCCCCACGCCCCACACCGAACAGCCCGCAGGAGACAACCGCATGACCCGCTACCCCGCTCCGACCGCCACGTGCCTGGCTGCCCTGGCAGCAGCCTTGTATGCGTCCGCCTTCGCCGCCGAGGCCGCCGGCGAGCCGGTGATCGGCCTGATCACGAAGACCGAGACCAACCCGTTCTTCGTGAAAATGAAGGAAGGCGCGGCCGAGGCCGCGAAAGCCAAGGGCGCGAAGCTGCTGACCGGTGCCGGCAAGACCGACGGCGACAACGCCGGTCAGGTGACCGCGATGGAAAACATGATCGCCGGCGGTGCGAAGACGATCCTGATCACGCCCAGCGATTCGAAGGCGATCCTGCCGGCGATCAAGAAGGCACGCGACAAGGGCGTGATGGTGATCGCGCTGGACAGCCCGACCGACCCGGCCGACGGCACCGATGCGCTGTTCGCGACCGACAACTACAAGGCCGGCGTGCTGATCGGCCAGTACGCCAAGGCCGCCTTGGGCGCCAAGCCGGCCAAGATCGTGATGCTCGACCTGTTCCCCGGCCACCCGGTCGGCGCGCAGCGCCACAACGGCTTCCTCAAAGGCTTCGGCCTGCCGGCGCCGGACGCGAAGACCAACGAGCTCGGCAAGGACGCCGCGATCGTCTGCATGGCCGACAGCTTCGGCGACCGCGCGAAGGGCCAGACGGCGATGGAGAACTGCCTGCAGAAGGCGCCGGACGTGACCGTGGTCTACACGATCAACGAGCCTGCCGCGGCGGGTGCCTACAACGCGTTGAAGAAGGCCGGCAAAGAGAAGGGCGTGGTCATCGTCTCGGTCGACGGCGGCTGCGAAGGCGTGGCCAACGTCGGCAAGGGCGTGATCGCCGCGACCTCGCAGCAGTACCCGCTGAAGATGGCGGCGATGGGCGTCGAGGCCGGTGTCGACTACGCGAAGACCGGCAAGAAGGTCAGCGGCTACACCGACACCGGCGTGACACTGATCGCTGCGACTGCGGTGGCTGGCGTCGAGAGCAAGGACGTGAAAACTGGGACGGACTTGTGCTGGGGCAAAAAGTGAGTTCACGGCATTGAGCCGTTGACGAATGCACCGGGCCGATCGCCGGCCCTGTGAGCCACGCTGTCACTCCGCCCAGGACGCCCGCCGCATGGACACCTCGAAGAGCAAACTCCCGCCGATCAGCCAGCTCGGCCCCTTCATCGCGCTGCTGATTGCCTGCGTCTTCTTCTCGATCACGACCGACCACTTCTTCAGCGGCGACAACCTGTCGCTGATCCTGCAGCAGGTGATGGTCGTCGGCGTGATCGCGATCGGCCAGACGCTGATCATCCTGACCGCCGGCATCGACCTCTCGTGCGGCATGGTGATGGCGCTGGGCAGCATCGTGATGACCAAGCTGGTGGCCGACATGGGGCTGCCGGTGCCGATCGCGGTGCTGGCCGGCATCGGCGTCACCGCGCTGTTCGGGCTGCTCAACGGGCTGCTCGTCACGCGCATCAAGCTGCCGCCGTTCATCGTCACGCTCGGCACCTTCAACATCGCCTTCGCGATCACCCAGCTGTACTCGGGCGCGCAGACGGTGACCGAGCTGCCCGAGTCGATGACCTGGCTCGGCAACACCTTCCCGCTGGGCAGCGCCAACGTGTCGTTCGGCGTGCTGCTGATGATCGCGCTGTACCTGGGCGCCTGGTTCTGGCTGCGCGAAACAGGTGCCGGCCGCCACGTCTACGCGGTCGGCAACAACCCCGAAGCGACGCGGCTGGTCGGCATCCCGACCGAGCGGGTGCTGCTCGGCGTCTATGTGCTGGCTGGCGTGTTCTACGGCATCGCTTCTCTGCTCGCTGTGGCCCGCACGGGGGTCGGCGACCCGAACGCCGGCCAGACCGAAAACCTGGACGCGATCACCGCGGTCGTGCTGGGTGGCACGAGCCTCTTCGGTGGCCGCGGCGTGATCCTCGGCTCGCTGGCCGGCGCGGTGGTGGTCGGCGTATTGCGCAACGGCCTGACGCTGATGGGCGTGTCGTCGGTCTACCAGGTGCTGGTCACCGGCATCCTGGTGATCCTGGCAGTCACGGTCGATCAACTCTCGCGCAAAGCGTCCCGCTGAATGCGACCCCCACGCTCCCTTCCGGTCGCTGCCCCCCGAGGGGGCTTTTGCAGCGGACCGGCAAAGCCGGATCCACGCAAACCCTTGGTTCGGTTGGTGCAATTCGCCGGTTAGGTCCGGCATCCATGGAGGTCCAAGAATGAACAACTCGGCGAACCTCGTGATGCAGGCCAAGGGCCTGGTCAAGCGCTACGGCCAGGTCACCGCACTCGACGGCGCTGACTTCGAGCTGCGCGCCGGTGAGATCCTGGCGGTGATCGGCGACAACGGCGCCGGCAAGTCGAGCCTGATCAAGGCGCTGTCGGGCGCGACGATCCCCGACGAAGGCGAGATCCAGCTCGACGGCAAACCGATCCGCTTCAAGAACCCGATGGACGCGCGGCGCGCCGGCATCGAGTGTTGCTACCAGGACCTGGCGGTGGCCCCGGCGATGACGATCACCGAGAACCTGTTCCTCGGCCGCGAGATGCGGCGCGAAGGTTTCCTCGGCAATGTGCTGCGCATGCTGGACAAGAAGAAGATGCTCGAGACGGCAGTCGCGCGGATGGCAGACCTGAAGGTCGGCATCCGCTCGATGACGCAGGCGGTCGAGACCTTGTCAGGCGGTCAGCGCCAGTGCGTGGCAGTGGCGCGCGCAGCGGCCTTTGCCGAGCACGTGGTGATTCTTGATGAACCCACCGCAGCGCTGGGCGTCAAGGAGGGCAACATGGTGCTGGAGCTGATCCGCCGCGTGCGCGACAAGGGCCTGCCGGTGATCCTGATCTCGCACAACATGCCGCACGTGTTCGAGATCGCCGACCGCATCCACGTCGCGCGGTTGGGCAAGCGCGCCGCGGTGCTGAATCCGAAGAAGATCAGCATGAGCGACACGGTCGCGGTGATGACCGGTGCGATGGCACCGGAGCAGATCCCGGCGGAGTGCTTGGCTTGAACATGAACCGTCAACGCCGGTCTGCTGCCAACTCGTTGCCGTGTTTCCACCTGCGAGGGTTGGCGCGTGGCGGGTGGCCCGGGGAAGCGTTCTCCGGCCCACGCTCGCGGGGCACCGCCTTTGGCGCGCCGCGGTCTCTCGGTCGGAACCGTTGGCGCGGGCCTGTGTTGGCGCAACCGCGAATGGGGCCTGTTCCCGCACCCCCGAGCCACCCACCAAGGACACGCCACGGCTTGCCTAGGCGGGCCCTGCCACCGGCGGTGCCTGCTGGGTGGTGGTGGTGCCTCCGGGCGCAGGCCCCATTCGCGGTCGCCACCAGCGCACCAGGGCACCACGGTGTTGACGCAGCTGCCCATCGCCTAGTGCGACGGTGCCCCGCGAGCGTGGGCCGGAGAACGGGGGCACCGCCGCCGCCCTGCCGCCACGACCAGTGCCCTCCGAAGCTTCGCCAAACACCACGGAACCACTGACATGCTGAAGGGACTCGATCCGCTGCTGACGCCCGCGCTGCTGAAGGTGCTGGCCGAGATGGGCCATGGCGACGAGATCGTCATCGCCGACGCGAACTTCACCGCCGCCTCGCTCGGGCGCGGCAAGCCGGTGCTGCAGCTGCCCGGCGCCGGCGTCGAGCGCGCCAGCCAGGCGGTGTTGTCGCTGCTGCCGCTCGACGCGGCGGTGGCACAGCCGGTCGCCTTCATGCAGGTCAGCGAATACCCGCCCGGCACGCTGAGCGCACTGCAGCGCCGCATGCTCGCCTGGCTCGACGAGGCCGGCCATGCAAAGCCCGGCCAGTGCGAGGCCACCGAGCGTTTTGCGTTCTACGATCGGGTCCGCGCCGCGCAAGCCATCGTGCTGACCGGCGAGTTGCAGCCCTATGGAAATTTCCTGTTCAAGAAGGGCGTGATCGGAGAAGCCCTTGTCCCCTGACGGCCCCACCCCTGATGCTGAGACCACCCGGCTGCGCCCCCGAGGCTCGAGCCAGGGAGGGCTGCGTCAGTACAACGAGCGGGTGATCCTGCAGGCCATTCGTCTGCACGGGGCGCTGCCCAGCGCCGAGCTGGCGCGGCTGACACACCTGACCGCGCAGGCCGTTTCGCTGATCACCAAGAGCCTGCTCGACGACGGCCTGCTGCTCAAGGGCACGCCGCAGCGCGGCAAGGTCGGCCAGCCCTCGGTGCCGCTGGCGCTGAACCCAGACGGGGCCTACTCGATCGGCGTCAAGGTCGGCCGGCGCAACCTCGATGTGCTGTTGGTCGATTTCGAGGGCCGGGTGCGCGAACGCTCGACCCGCGACTACGACTTCCCCGACCCGGCGCTGGTGCTGGCCGAGATCGTGCTGCGCGTGCAGGGCCTGACGCGACGCCTCGGCGACGCGGGCCGCGAGCGCCTGCAGGGCATCGGCATCGCGGCACCACTGTCCATGGGCGGCTGGCAGTCGCTGCTCGGCTTTCCTCAGGCCCTGGCCGAGGCGTGGGCCCAGACCGACCTGCGCGCCGAGGTCGAGCGCCAGACCGGGCTCGGGGTCGCCCAGCTGAAAGACACCGCCGCCGCCTGCGTGGCCGAGCTGGTCGCCGGCCGCGGGCGCAGCGTCAAGAGTTTTCTGTATGTCTTCGTCGACACCTTCATCGGCGGTGGCCTGGTGATCGACAGCCACCTGCGCGCCGGCCTGCACGGCAACGCCGGCGCGATCGGCTCGCTGCCGCTGGGCCTGGCCGGTGCGGGCAGCAGCGCGCCGCCACCGCAGCTGCTGAGCGTGGCCTCGCTGCTGACGCTGGAAGCGCGCTACCGCGGCGCCGGCCTGGAGACGGCCGCCAGCGGCGACGAGCGGGCGCTCGAGGCGCCCTGGCTGCCGCACACCAACGCCTGGTTGCACGAAGCCGCGACCGCCATCGCGCTGGCCACCAACAGTGCGGCCTGCCTGCTCGACCTGGACGGCGTGATCATCGACGGCAACATGGCCCGCCCGCTGCTGGCCGCGCTGCTGAAGGAGGTCGACCGCGCGCTGTCGCTCTACAGTTGGGAGGGCGTGGTGCGACCCGAGCTGATGCCCGGCACGATCGGCTCCGATGCGCGTGCGATCGGCGGCGGCCTGTTACCGCTGTACGCGAACTTCGCCCCCGACCGCGACCTGTTCCTCAAGGTGGCAGAGTCCTGATCCCATGGCCGACATCGACCCGATCGAGCTCGAGACACCCCGGCTGCGCCTGCGCTTGTGGCGCGCCGAGGACCGCGAGCCCTTCGCCGCGCTGAACGCCGACCCGCGGGTAATGGAGCACTTCCCCGCACTGATCCCGCGCGAACGCAGCGACGCCAGCGTCGACGCCTGCATCAAGGCCTTTGCCACCCGCGGCTGGGGCAACTGGGCGGTCGAGCGGCGTGACAGTGGCGAGTTCATCGGTTTCACCGGCCTGTCGATCCCGCAACGCCAGTTCCACTTCTCGCCCTGCGTCGAGGTCGGCTGGCGCCTGGCCCATGCGCACTGGGGCCACGGCTTCGCCAGCGAAGCCGCGCGCGCCGCGTTGGCGGTCGGTTTCGAGCGCCTCGGGCTCGACGAGATCGTCTCGATGACCGCGTTGAGCAACGCTCGCTCGCAGGCGTTGATGCGTCGCATCGGCCTCGTCGACACCGGCGAGGTGTTCGAGCACCCCGGTGTGCCTGAAGGCCATGCGCTGCGACCGCATTGCCTGTTCAAGCTGTCGGCGCCCGCCTGGCGGGCATTGCGTCCGGCCTGACATGTCACCCGCGCGATCCTGAAGAACATGCTCGACACGATCGGACCGCCGTGGCCAAGAACCTCACCGAACGGCTGCTCGACGCGCTGATGCGCCGCGGCGCCACCGAGCTCTTTGGCATCCCCGGCGATTCAGCGTTGCCGCTGTTTCTCGAGATCGAGCGCAGCGGGCGGCCGCTGCCCGCTCGGCCAAGCACGGCCGCTTCGTGCAGGCGGTCAGGCGCCTGTCGGCGACGCCACAGGCCGCGGCACCGACAGCGCCCGCAGCTGCGCTTCAAGGCGCGTGAAGATCTCGTCCGCCTGGGCCGCGTCGAAGTCGGCGCGATATTTCTTGCGCACGCCGCACTCGGCGAGCTGGACGTGCAACGTCGGCGCGACGTTGCGGCTGAGCAGCGAGGCCTTCGCGCAGGCCAGCGCGCAACCATCGATCGCGACCACCGCCCGGCCTGAGGCCGCGGCCGCCTGGGCCCGCCGTACCAGGCTGGGCACCCCGCCGCCGACTCCGGCGATGCACGACATCTCCGCCACGCCGGCGCGGTCCAGGCGCAGCGCGAGGTGGTTCGTCAGCTGGGCGGCGCTCGAACAGCCCGAGCATGAATAGACCAGCGGCCGGGCGGCCTGGTCCTGCGGGTTCACGGGTGTCTTGTCCATGAAGGGGCAGAGGGGTGGTGCGGCGGTCCGGCGGTTGCTCTGAAACCTCCGAGCCCGGCGCCGCCAGCGGCTGGCAGCAGTATCAAAGATGTGCCGCCTCCGATGCAGGCCATGTCCGCGGACCTTGTGTTGCGTCAATGCCGGCCTGTGCTGACGGAATTGCCAGCCGGGCATGTAACCCGTTATGCCCTCATCATTTCGCAACAATCGTGACAACAAGTAAACAATCTTGGGCGTTAGGTGCGCGTCCCGCTACAACGAGGGCTCGCTGTCGCATGCGGCGACGGTGTCTAGGGAGGAGCAACCATGGCGATGTCATACGCCCGGGTTTTGTCGTGCCTGCTCATCGGCAGCGGACTGGCCTGGTCCCCCAACGTCTTTGCGCAATGCAGCGCCGATGGCAGCCGTTGCGTGGCCGCCGTCTCCAGCACAACCACGCCTGGCGCGCAGGCCAACCGCACGGCCACGGTGATGCCCAACACCGCCACCCGGCTGCTTGGCTGGGTCGAATACAACCGCATCGAGTGCACCGGCGTCTCCGGCACCTGGACGGTCAACACGCCGCCGACCCGCGGCACGACCTCGACCGAGATCGTGATGCGTCCGCTGTCCAACGGCGACTGCCCGGGTGTGCAGTTCCCGTTCAATTTCATCGTCTACACCTGGACCGACGCCGACGAGAAGAACCTGACCGACGCGTTCGACGCGACCTGGGCCTCCCCCAGCTTCACCCAGCCCGAGCATTTCGACATCACCCGGGCGCACGTCGAGGTGCAGTCGGTCGACCTGGCCAACACCGGCGACGTGGTGCTGAACCTGTTCGGCCCGACCGGCTCGACAGGCACCGTGACGGCCACCTTCAGCGGCACGCCGGTCTCGGCCGCGCCGCAGACCACCGCCACCAGCTTTGGCCCCGGCAGTGCCACCGTGCGCATCGACCGGCCGGCGCTGCGCAAGTCGGTCTACAACAAGCTGACGGTGACCTGGAACCTCAGTCCGACGCCGCTGACGACCAAGCACAAGCCGGCGCGCAACTGGAACGTGCTCGGCGTGGTGCGCTATTCGCAATACAACTCACCGTACGAGTCCGAGTGCGGCGCCACGACCTCGAACGTCTTCGTGGTCGATTCGCTGACGGCCTGCAACTTCACCGCGACGACGCTGCGCAGTCGCTTCGCGCGCCAGGTCAACCTGAACGGCACCGGCATCTCGATCAGCCACGGGACGTTGAAGGCCGGCGCGGCGACCACGCTGGCCACCTCGTGCGCCGGCCGTTTCCCGCCCGGCGCGACCGAGGACAACTCGTACCTGCAGGTGGCAGACGTCCGCGGTGCCTGCAATGTGCCGCTGGTGGCCGACTCGTCGTTGGCCACCGCGCGCCACTACGGCGTGCCCTGCAGCGGGCCGATCGAGCTGGTGGCCACCGACAACACGCACTTCGGCGGCCGGGTGCGCCACGACACCTGCCCGGCCTGCAGCGGCGATTTCAACGGCACCGAAGGCCACATCGACCACTATTCCAGCGCGCAGGCCTGCACGTCCAACGGCGTCGGCGACCTGGGCAACTACTGGTCGATCCGCAACTAACGCAAGGGAGCCATCATGCTGCGTACCCCATTCCGGACCGGGCTCGTGCTGGCCCTGGCGGCGGCCTTTGCCGGTGTCCCGACGGCCCAAGCCGCCCCCGGCACGCTGCGCGTCGCCGCGGGGCTGTTCCAGCCCGCCCAGGCCGCGCCATTGCAACTGGACGACACCGAGCTGCGCGCCAGCACACGGCGCGACGGCGATGCCGTCTTGCTCAGGCTCGAAGCGGCCGGCACTCCGGCCCGCTCGCTGGCCCTGCCCGATGAACTGCAGCAGGTCACCGCGCTGCGGCGCCATGGCGACCGGCTGGTCGTCACCGGCTGGATGAACAGCGCGCTGGCCAGCCTGGTGCTGGTGGTCGACTGGCGCCAGGCACAGGTGATCGACCAGTTCTGGGCTTATGCCCCGTCAATCTCACCCGACGGCAGCCTGATCGCCTTCGAGCGCTTCTACCCTTCGCACGGTGTGCAGGGCGAAGAGAGCCAGTACCGTTTCTACCGCACCGCCGAGTCGCCACAGGCCAACCGGCCGGCGCTGGCTCCCAACGGTTCGGCATCGCGTGACGTGGGCCTGGCGGCCTGGCCGGCCGACCTTGCCGCCGGCCCCCGGCCGAACACCGGCGTGCCGGCAGCGCGAGCCCACCATCGGCTGTCGCCGCTGGCGTGGTCCGCCGACAGTACACGCTTCGCCGTCGTCGATGCGCAGGGCAGCGCAGCCCAGGTGCTGCTGTTCACGCCCAACGCTTCGCCGCTGGCCAGATCCCACCCGATCGCCTCACCCGAGGCACTGTGCCTGCCTGTCCGAGCCACCCCGCGCGGCTGTGCCGCGGTGCCGACCGAAGCGGTGTCGCTGCGCCACGCGGCCGATGCGGTGGAGCTGTCGGTCCACGCCGGCGGCGGCCGGGCCAAGCCACGCAGCCTGAGCTTGCCGCTGGCCGCCTTCTCAGCGGCCTCGGACCGATAACCCCGGCGGGGCTGCAGCGGCAGCCGGCTCAGCGCCGGCCGAACATCATCTGCCGCGCCAGCGCCGACTTGACCGGCGGCAGCGCCTGCAGCGCGGCAATGCCGAGCCCGCGCGCCGCCGCCAGCCCGGGCAAGTGCCAGGTGAAGCTGCGGGCGAGGAAATCGGTCGCGGCGATCATGCTCCAGCGGTCGGGTGCGCGTGACCATTCGACGCGACGCAGCGCACTGTCCAGGTTCGCGGCATCACGCAGCGTCTGCACCAGCGTGAAGGCGTCGCGCAGGCCCAGGTTCAGCCCCTGTCCGGCGACCGGGTGCAGCGTCTGCGCGGCATTGCCGATGCGCACCTGGCGGCCGTCGACCAGCGTGCGCTCGGCATTCAGGCCCAGCGCAAACGACTTCAGCGGCCCGACCTCACGCAGCGTGCCTGCGGCCTCGGGCAGCAGCGTGGCCAGCACGGTCATGCGCTGATGGTCGTTCAAAGGCGCGACCGGGTCGTCGTCACGCGGCACGCACCACACCAGCGCCGCACGCCGGCGCGTCGGCGCGTCGCCCGGCTCGGCCTTCAGCGGCAGCAACGCCACCGGGCCGTGGCGGGTGAAGCGTTCGAAGGCCATGCCGGGCGCCGCACCGTTGTCCAGCTGCACGTTACCGACCCATGCCGTCTGCTCGTAGTCGTGGGTCAGGCTCTTGCGTGTCTGATCGGCGAAGACACCGCCTTCGGCCACCACCGCCAGGTCGAACACCTCGGCGATGCCGGCGTCGATCTCGACCCGCTTGTCCGTCAACGGCTTCAGCGCCGACACCGGCGTGCCGAGACGAAAGTGGCAGCGTGCCGGCGCCGCCGCGCACTCGGCCTCCCAGGCGCGCTGCAACGGTGCCACCACCTGGCCGTAGCGCAGCACCGCGCCGAGCTGCGGCACGCCCTCGTCGAAGGCATTGATGACCAGCTCGGGCTTGATCGGCAGCCCGGTCAATGTCGGCGGCGCCTGCGACACATGGACCTGCGTGATCCCCTGCGCCTGCGCGGCCGGCCAGACGTCCAGCCGCTGCAGCAGCTGCACGCTGCCCTGGCTCAGCGCCAGCGTGCGCGGGTCACCGGACACATCCTGCCCGGGCGGGCGGGCGTCGAACAGCGTGATGTCGGCCGCGGGCCACAGCCGCGCGGCGAACAACGCCAGCGTCAGACCGACGGGCCCAGCGCCGACGACCGCCAGGCGCAGCGGGGCCGACGCAAGCGCGGTGTTTTCATGAAGAAGGTTGACGGCAGCGGCGTCGTTCGGCATGGCGCGACCCGTTCATTGGACAAGGTGGCGCGTATTATTCGCCGCGTCGGCACGTGCCGGCCACATTTGGGGGAAGCCTGCCATGGGCCTGATGGATTTCATCAAGAAACAGTTCATCGACGTTCTGGAGTGGACCGAGAGCGGCGACGGCACACTGGCGTGGCGCTACCCGATGGCCGGCAACGAAATCCAGTATGGCGGCTCGCTGACGGTACGCGAAAGCCAGATGGCGGTGTTCGTCAACGAAGGCCGCGTGGCCGATGTGTTCGGCCCCGGCATGTACAAGCTGACGACGCAGACGCTGCCGGTGCTGACCTACTTGAAGAACTGGGACAAGCTGTTCCAGAGCCCGTTCAAGAGCGACGTCTACTTCTTCTCGACCCGCCAACAGGTCGACCAGCGCTGGGGCACCGCGCAGCCGGTGACCATCCGCGACAAGGACTTCGGCGCGGTGCGGCTGCGCGCGTTCGGCAACTACGCCTACCGCGTGGCCGACCCGAAGCTGTTCCACACCGAGATTTCGGGCACACGCGACCGCTACACCGTCGAAGACCTCGACGGCCAGCTGCGCGGCATGATGCTGCAGCACATCAGCGACGCGGTCGCGGCCAGCGGCATCCCGTTCCTCGACCTGGCGGCCAACCAAATCGAGTTCGCCAGCCAGCTGAAGGAAGCCACCGCGCCATCGTTCGAAGCGATCGGCCTCAGGCTCGAGAGCGTGCAGCTGCAGAACGTGTCGCTGCCCGAGGAGCTGCAGAAGATCCTCGACCAGAAAATCGGCATGGGCATGGTCGGCAACAACATGGGCCAATTCATGCAGTACCAGACCGCGCAGGCCATTCCCGCGATGGCGCAGGGCGTCGGCCAAGGCGGTGGCGGGGGTGGCATCGCCGGCGACGCGATGGGCCTGGGCGCCGGCATGGCGATGGGCCAGATGCTGGCCAATCAGATCGGCCAGGGCCTGAACGCCGGTTCCGCGCAGACGGCGCCGGCCGGTGCAGCGGCAGCGCCGGCAGCGATCCGCCCCGACGAGGTGATGGCGACGATCGAGAAGCTCGCCGACCTGAAGGGCAAGGGCATCCTGACCGAAGACGAGTTCAACGCCAAGAAGGCCGAGCTGCTGAAGAAACTCATCTGAGCGTGCAGCCACAACGCTCCCTTCCGGTCGCTGCCCGAGGGGGCAGTTGCAGCGGACCGGCAAAGCCGGATCCGCGCAAATCCCTTGATGCGGGCGAGCTTGTGCCCAGAACTCTCGTCTGACGCTTGGCCACTGAACCACCACCACCCGGCCCGCCGCCACGCGCGCAGCGGGCTTGGCGGGCCGCGTGCCCGGGCTGCGGCGCGCCGGTCGAGTTCGCCTCGGCAGCGTCGGCCAGCGCAGTCTGCAGCTTCTGTCGCTCGACCGTGCTGCGCGATGGCGACACGCTGCGCCGCATCGGCGTCTCGGCCGAGCTGTTCGACGACCACTCCCCGCTGCAGCTGGGCGCACGCGGCAAGCACCAGGGCGTGCCGTTCACACTCGTCGGCCGGCTGCAATACGCCTACGCCGATGGCACCTGGAACGAATGGCATGTGCTGTTCGATGCCGCCGGTGCCGATGGCGCGCCCAGATCGGCCTGGCTGAGCGAGGACAACGGCGCCTACGTGCTGGCCTTCGACCTGCCGGCACCACCTGACCTGCCGGCAGCGCAAGAAATGCACGCCGGCCAGCGCCGGCTGATCGGCGCCGATGCGTGGAGCGTCGCGTCGGTCGTGCAAGCCAAGCTGCTGGCGGCCGAGGGCGAGCTGCCGCGGCCGCCGCTGCTGCAGGGCGAGTTCACCGTCGTCGACCTGCGCAACACCGTTGGCGAGGTCGGCACGCTCGACTATGCGAACCGGACGGCACCGAGCTGGTCGGTCGGCCAGTCGGTCGCGTTGTCGTCGTTGAGCCTGAGCGGACTGCGCGAGGACAGCGAAAAGACGCTGCAGGGCCGCACCGTGCCGTGCCCGAGCTGCGGTGCGTCACTGGCGCCGACGCTGGCGACCACGCAGTCGATGAGCTGCCCGCAGTGCCGGGCAGTCGTCGATCTGACGACCACCGCCGGCGCCATCGGCGTCGACCTGCGCTACTACGCCCAGAACAACGCCGGCCCCGGTGGGCTGGCGCCGCAGATCCCGCTCGGCCGCACCGCCAAGCTGGCGCTGGGCGACGGCGAACCGATCGACTGGCAGGTCGTCGGCTACATGGAGCGCTGCGACCTGCCCAGCCCCGACGACGACGAGGAAGAGCAGACCTTCTGGCGCGAATACCTGCTCTTCAACCGCACGGCCGGCTTCGCCTTCCTCGTCGATGCCGAAGATGGCTGGAGCTGGGTGCGTCCGATGACCGGCGTGCCGCAGGTCAGCGCACGCGGCGCCAACTGGAAAGACCAGTACTTCAAGCAGCGCTACCGCTACCGCGCCAAGGTCACCTGGGTGCAGGGCGAGTTCTACTGGCGCGTGCGCCGCGACGAGGAAGCCGACGTCACCGACTACGACGGCCCACGCGGCGCCAAGATGTCGCGCGAGGAAACCTCGCAGGCGGCCGGCAAGCCCGACGCCCAGGGCCGCTGGCCGACCGAGGTGGTGTGGTCGCTCGGCCAGGCGATCGACGCGTCGGCGGTGGCGACCGCGTTCCGCATCGGCCCCGATGCCGGCGCCGCGTTGTCACGCGACAGCAGCCCGCTGTCCGGCCTGACCAAGTCGAGCAGCGGCGGCAGCGGCCTGAGCCAAGGCGTGATCATCCTGCTGGTGGTGATCGTCGTCGTGGTGCTGATGGCGCGTTGCAGCGACGACGACTGCGACGACATCAAGTCGACCTTCGGCGAGGCCAGCGCCGAGTACCAGCAATGCCAGCGCAACCAGCGGTCGTCCGGCGGCTTCCGCACCGGTGGCGGCTCGTTCGGCGGCTATTCGAGTGGCGGTGGCGGCCACAAGTGACAGGACAAGGAGCACAACCATGATGGCAATCGAGTGGCTCAAGCCCGAGGTGTTTTTCGGCTCGCTGCTGTTCGCGCTGCTGGGCGTGGCGATCTTCTGGATCTGCTTCGTCATCGTCGACAGGATCACGCCGTACGACCTGTGGGCCGAGATCTGCGAGAAAAAGAACATCGCACTGGCGATCGTCGTCGGCTCGACCGCGATCGCCATCGGCATGATCGTCTCGGCGGCGATCCACGGCTGACGCGGCGTTGACGGACCCAGGCTCAGTAAGCGCCGTGCCGCGCGTCGTCGCAGGCAGCGTCCTGCGGCCGCCAGTGCGGCAGCACGCCCGGCGGCAGCGGGCCGCGTGCATGCCAGGGATCGGGCCCACCGTTGGCCCAGCCGAGTTGCCGCATCAGGTGCCGGACGGGGCCTTCCGGCTCGCCCTGGTGGCGCCAGCCGCCGGCCCACAGCTCCACCCGCATCGTCGGCCGCCTGGCCTGGGCGCGTTTGTGAAAGCCGAAGGTGTCGGCCACGATCAGCGTGTTGGCCGGCACCACCAGCCGCGCCGGGTGGCCCAGGCCCAGCGCCCCGAGTTCGTGCTTGTCGATCCGGTGCAGGCCGCTCGCCGCGACGGGCCCGCCACGTGCGGTGGCGTCTTCGGCCTGCTGCACTTCCCAATCCAGCCGCGGCGCGGTCAGCCGATGCGAGCCGGGCACGTAGCACAGCGGCGCGTCTTCCTCGCCAACGTCATTGAGAAAGAACCAGGCCTTCATCATCGGCCGCGGGCCGTCAGCGTGCAGCAGCGTCTGCGGGTCGCGCACCATCGGCCGGGCGTGGGTGACCAGCGTCTGCACGAAAGCGGCCGGCGCATGGTCCGCTGCCGCGACATAGCGCGTCAGCCCGTTCCAGAGCCGGCCGCGCAGCAGCGTGGCCAGCGCTGGTGCCGCCTGCAGCAGCGCCGGCGCGATCGCGATGTGGCGCGTCACGGTGTCGCCTTGCAGCATCTCGTGGGCCGGCCTGCGCTGGCTCAGCACCTGCTCGCACAAGGCCTCGAACTGCGCGTGGGGCAGCACCTGGCGCTTGACCAGGAAGCCGTTGCGCTCGAAGGTGGCGGCGTCGACACCGTCCAGCCAGTGTTCCAGGCTGGCGCGGCGCTGCGCGACCCGGGCGTGCACGTGCTGCAGACGCCAGCGATGCAGCGCGCCGTGCAGGTGGGCCCACGGGAGGGCGGCCGCGAAAGGGTGGCTGAGCCGCTGCACCATGCGCCAACGCTAATCCTCGAACCGCAGCATGCCAACCCCCTCGATTGAGAGCGGCGCGCCGGCCCCGCGTGTGGCGCCGGCCGAAGCGCTGCTGCTGGCCTCGGTGTTCGTCATCGCCGCCTGCGGGCTGGTCTATGAGCTGGCCGCCGGGGCGTTGGCCAGTTACCTGCTCGGCGACTCGGTGCTGCAGTTCTCGACCGTGATCGGCAGCTACCTCGCGGCAATGGGGCTGGGGTCGTGGCTGTCGCGCTTCATCGAGCGCCAGCTGGTCGCCCAGTTCCTGCGCATCGAGCTGCTGGTCGGCCTGGCCGGCGGGTTGATGCCGGCCGCGCTGTTCACCGCCCATGCCAGCCTGCCAGCCGGCAACGCCGCGCCGTTCCGCATCCTGATGTACGGCGGCGTCGTGCTGGTGGGCACGCTGGTCGGGCTGGAGATCCCGCTGGTGATGCGCATCCTGAAGCGCCAGTTCAGCCAGCGCTACGGGCTGAAGGACCTGGTCGCGCAGGTGCTGACCTTCGACTACCTCGGAGCACTGGTGGTCGCGGTGGCGTTCCCGCTGCTGCTGGTGCCGCACCTGGGGCTGGTCCGCACGGGGCTGTTCTTCGGCCTGCTGAACGCCGCGGTGGCAGCCTGGGCGCTGTGGATGTTCCGTGCCGATCTGCCGCGTTTTCGCAGCCACGCGTTCGCCTGTGCGGCGGTGGTGCTGGTGCTGGCCGGTGCGTTCGGCCAGGCCGAGCGGCTGACGACCTGGGCCGAAGACCGCTTCTACGGCGAGGCGGTGCTGTTTCGCGAAACCAGCGCCTACCAGCGCGTTGTCGTCAGCCGCGGCGCGGCCGGCGTGCGCCTGTTCCTCAACGGCAACCTGCAGTTCCACTCGCGCGACGAGTACCGCTACCACGAAGCCCTGGTGCACCCGGCGATGGCCGCTCACGGCGCGCCCAAGCGGGTGCTGGTACTGGGCGGTGGCGACGGCATGGCCGCGCGCGAGGCGCTGAAGTACCCGAGCGTCGAGCAGTTGACGCTGGTCGAGCTGGACCCGCGCATGACCGAGCTGTTCAGCCAGCAGCCGCTGCTGACAGGCTTGAACCAGCGCGCGCTGCTGGACCGGCGGCTGAAGGTCGTCAATGCGGACGCCTTCGGCTGGCTCGAGCAGCACCCCGACGAGATGTTCGACGTCATCGTCGTCGACTTTCCCGACCCCAGCAACTTCGCGATCGGCAAGCTCTACACGACCAGCTTCTACGCGCTGGTCGATCAGCATTTGGCGGCCGGCGGCTACGCGGTGATCCAGACCACCTCGCCGCTGATCGCGCGCAAGAGTTTCTGGACGGTCGCGACGACGGTCGAAGCGGTGGGCCTGCAGGCCACGCCGTACCACGCGCACATCCCCAGCTTCGGCGAATGGGGTTTCATCATCGCCAGCCGCCGGCCCTGGCAGCGGCCCGCCGCGTTGCCACCGGGCTTGCGCTTCCTGACCCTGCCGGGCTTGGACGCGCTGCTGGACTTTCCGCCCGACATGGCGCGGGTGCCAGCCGAGCCGAACCGCCTGTCCAACCAGGTGCTGGTGCACACCTTCGAAGAAGAATGGGGCCGGGTGCACCAGTGAAGCCGAACGGGCGTCGTGTGCTGCTGCGGGCCGCGCTGGCTGCGCCGGTGGCGGCCGGACTCGCCGGCTGCGACGGTTTCGGCGCCCCGCGCGAGATCGCGGCGCGCTGGGTCGGCGCGAGCCACGAACGCGGCCACCGCCTGCGCACGGCGTCCAAAGCCGGCAGCTTGCCGACGCCGGCCACCCGGCACCGCGCCGGCGCGTTGGTGCTGGGCGGCGGCATTGCCGGGTTGTCGGCGCTGCGCGCGTTGGTGCGCGGCGGCGTCGACGACGCGCAGTTGCTGGAGCTCGAAGACGACGCCGGCGGCAACAGCCGTGGTCATGTGCTGGCCGGTTTCGCCTGCCCGCTGGGTGCCCACTACCTGCCGGTGCCCGGCCCGCAAACCCGTGAGGTCAGCGAGTGGCTGCACGAGGTCGACCTGCTGCGACTCGATCCGATCCGCCGCACCAGCGTGCCCGACGAGCGGCATCTGTGCCACAGCCCGCAGGAGCGCCTGTTCATCGACGGCGCCTGGCAGGATGGCCTGCTGCCCAGCGCCACTGGCCGGCCCGGCACGCTGGCGCAATACCGGCGCTTCGCCAGGCAGGTAGCGGCGTTGCAGCGCGAACTCGGTTTCGCGTTGCCGACACTCCGCGTGCCGTGGACCAGCGGCCACGCAGCGCTGGACGCGCAGACGTTCGCCGCCTGGCTGAAAACCGAGGGCCTCGACGACGAACGTCTGCTCGCCTACCTCGACTACGCCTGCCGCGACGACTACGGCGCCGGCCTGGCCAGCGTGTCCGCCTGGGCCGGCATCCACTACTTCGCCAGCCGGCACGGCTTCCTTGCGCCGGGTGACGACGAGCGCGCAGGCGAGGCCGGCGAGAGCGCCGTCTTCACCTGGCCCGAGGGCAATGGCTGGCTGGCGCGCCGGCTCGCGGCGCCGAACGCCGAGCGCATCCACACCGGCCGCACGGTGCTGCGGGTCGACGAAGACCGACACGCGGTGCGCGTGCTGGTGTGGAACGAACAGTCGCAACAGGCCGAGGCCTGGAGCGCACCGCGTGCGATCGTCGCCCTGCCGCTGTTCGTCGCCGCGCGCGTGCTGGCCAACCCGCCACCGGCGCTGGTCGAGGCCGCGTCACGGGCACGTTATGCGCCATGGCTGGTCAGCAACCTGCACCTGAAGGCGCCGCTGCTCGAGCGACCCGGCGCAGCGCCGAGCTGGGACAACGTCGCCTACGCGCCGGCCGGCACGACCACCGCACTGGGTTACATCGACGCAAGCCACCAGGCGCTGAACCCGGTGCGCGACGCCACAGTGCTGACCGTCTATTCCGCACTGCCCGAGCAGCGGCGCGGCGCCTTGCTCAACGACAGCGCGTCAAACTGGGTCCAACGTGTGATCGGCGAGCTCACCAGCACGCTTCACCCCGATCTGCCGCGCCGTGTGCAGCAGGCCGACCTGATGCGCTACGGCCATGCGATGCGCATACCGGTGCCCGGCGCGCGCGGCGACGCGGCGCTGGCAGCGCTGCGCGCGCCGCACGGCCGGCTGCGTTTCGCCCACGCCGACCTCGTGGCCTACTCGGTGTTCGAAGAGGCATTCACGCTCGGCATCGGCGCCGCGGCGTAGGCCCGCGACAATTCCGATTCTTCGTTCTCTTCTTCGAGCGCTGCCGTGGGCTTTGTCGTTTTCTTGCTGGTGCTGGTCGGCCTCAATGTCTGGATGACGCAGCGCGTGCTGAGCGCCGGGCCGACACTCGACCACAAGGGCTTGCTCGTGGCCGGCATCTGGGTCGTTCCGCTGATGGGCGCCTTGATCGCCCGCAACCAGCTGCGCGCCCGCACCCCGTTGGTGGATTCCGAGATGCCACCGCCGCCGCCGGCCGCACCGGCGCCGGCCACGGTCGACGCGGCCGAGGTGCCCGCGCTGGCGCTGGGCACCTGCCTGCGCAACGCCAACGGCTGGCCGGTGCTCGAGTGGCCCCTCGTCGAGGGCTGGCTGGCCGGCATCAATGACGTGCAGCAACGGCAACACGCCCGGCTCGCGTGCCACCGCGCCTGGCTGATGCACCTGCGCGACGCGATGGGTCCGTACGCGACGCTGCACGAGACCGAAGACGCCTTCGTGCTGTCGACGCTGGAACCCGGCGTGCTCAAAGCCACCGCGGCATTCATCGCGCGCAGCCGCCGTCGCATCGACCAGGTGCTCGGTGCACTGGCGTCGCCGCCTGCCGGCGCCAAGAGCATCCTGGTCGTTTTCGACGACGAGGCCGACTACTACCCCTACACGGCGGCCTATGACGCAGACGATGGCGAAGCGGCGTTCAGTGGCGGCATGTTCGTCGACGCCGGCTGCCCGCACTTCGTGACCCGCCGCGACGACCTGTCGCGCATCGAGCCGGTGATCGTGCACGAGCTGACCCATGCGGCCCTGGCGCACCTGCAGTTGCCGCTGTGGCTCGACGAGGGCATCGCGGTCAACACCGAACACCGGTTGACCGGTGCACAGCGAACCGAACACACCCCACAGCAGATGCACCGCCTGCACCAGGACTTCTGGGGCGACACCGAGATCCAGCAGTTCTGGGCCGGCACCTCGTTCCGGCGGCCGGACGATGGCAACAAGCTGTCGTACGACCTGGCGCGGATCATCGTCGAGCAACTGGCCAAGACCTGGGACCCGTTTGCCGCCTTCGTCGCCAGCGCCCGGCGCAGCGACGCCGGCGCGCAAGCTGCGCACGAGGCGCTGGGCATCGACCTCGGGGCCCTGGTCTGCGCGCTGCTGCACCGCGACGCGACACCCGCCTGGTCGCCCCGGCCCGACACCCTGCCACCCCCCGTCACCGCGGCATGACACGCTCGGGCTCGGGGCTGACACGGGATACTTGCCGCATGACTGCCACGCTGAGCGCCCTGCGCGCCGACATCACCAAGCTCGACGTCGACGCGATCGTCAACGCCGCCAACAGCTCGCTGCTCGGCGGCGGCGGGGTGGACGGCGCGATCCACCGGGCCGCGGGGCCGGACCTCGTCGCCGCTTGCCGGCTGCTGGGCGGCTGCAAGACCGGCGAAGCCAAGCTGACGCCGGGTTTCAGGCTGCCGGCCCGCTGGGTCGTGCACACCGTCGGGCCGGTCTGGCGCGGCGGCTTGCAGAGCGAGCCCGACCTGCTGGCCGCCTGCTATCGCCACTCGCTGCGGCTGGCAGCGGCCCAGGGCGCACGCAGCATCGCGTTCCCCTGCATCAGCACCGGCATCTACGGTTATCCGCTGGAGCCGGCGGCACGCGTGGCGGTGGCCGCCGTGCGCCACGCACTGGCCGAGCCGCCGCTGGCCGGCATCGGTGACGTGGTGTTCTGTTGTTTCTCCGAGGCCGACCTGATGGTCTACCAACGGGTGCTGGCCGACGACGGCCCGCGCTGACCGCCATTGCACGGCCCCATCCTGATTCAGCCCCACCCGATCCCGATGCCCAACGCCGCCGCTGCCCTCACCCTCGTCCCCGGAACCGACCTCGCACCCGCCGACTGGCATGCTGCCTTCACCGCAGCCTTCGCCGACTATCTGATCGGCCCGTTCAACCTGACGCTGGCCCAGTGGCCGGGATTCCTCGCCCGCCAGGGCATCGACCTCGCCCTCAGCCGGGGCGCGGTGCTGGAGGGCGCGCTGGTCGCGTTCGCGCTGGTGGCGCCGCGCCCGACGCGTGGCCGCTGGCGCCTGGGCACGATGGGGGCACTGCCCGCGGCGCGCGGCAGCGGGGCCGCCCCGACCCTGCTGGACGACTTCGTCCATCGGGCCCGCGACAGCGGCGTCGGCGCGCTGGAGCTGGAGGTCTTTGCCGCCAACGCCCGGGCGCTGCGCCTGTACCAGGGCCGCGGCTTCGAGATCGTGCACCCGCTGCGCGGTTACGAGCGCGCGCCGGCTCCCGCGGCGAACGGGGCGTTGCCGGTGCAATCGGTGACACTGGAAGAGGCCTGGCGCTGGCTCGACGCGTCTGACGCGCGCATCGCCGACCTGCCGCTGCAGGTGACGTCGCAAGTGACGCGGGTCGCCGCTGCAGCGGCGCCGGCCGACGCCCCGCTGCAGGCCTGGCGCAGCGGCGATGCGCAGCTGATCTTCGGCGAACAGCCATCCCAGGGCGCGGTGGCCATTCACAGCCTGGTCGATCCGGGCCCGGCGCAGGCCGGCGCCCAGGCGCTGGCCGAGGCGCTGGTGGCGCGCTACCCTGGCCACCTGCTGCGGGCCCCGGCGCTGCAGCGGCCGGACCTGGGCGGCGACGCGTTGCAAAGGGTGGGCTTCGTGCCGCAGGCGCTGCACCAGTGGCTGATGCGCCGCGTGCTTTGACGGCCATGCCGGCCTGACCGCCGGTCGGGCGGATTCGCCCGGCGCCAGGCTGCGTTCGCACCGCGGCTTGCCGGCTTCGTCGCATCGGCGCGCACGGCGCGCGCCGGCCTGCCTACGCTGCGCAGCATCGCGCGGCGGGCACACCGCCCGTCACCGATGCACCGGCTCCGGGAGACCGCCAATGCTGTCCAGACGTTTGAAATCCACGCTCACCGGGCCACTGCTGCTGTCGGCCTCGCTCGCCGCCGCAGCCGCCGTGGACCCGGCCGGCCGCTGGGAAGGCGAAGCGGGCATCCCCGGGGCGCCGCAGCGGGTGGTGCTGGACCTGGCCCGTGGCGCGTCGGGCGACTGGGTCGGCTCGTTGACGTTGCCGGGCCGCGGCGTCAAGGGCGCCCCGCTGGACAGCCTGACAGTTGCCGCCGATGGCCGCGTGCAAGCCGACGCGGCCGGCGCGTTCCGTGGTCCGCCGAGTGATCTGCCGACCCAGCTGGCGCTGCGCATGCTGCCCGATGGCCGGCTCGAGGGCACCTGGCGCCAGGGTGGTCACGCCGCCGCGTTGGTGCTGCGCCGCAGCGGCGAAGCGCAGGTCGACCCGCCCCCGGCGCGCACGCCCCTGCCGGCCACCCTGGCCGGCACCTGGCGCGGACGTTACGAGTTAGGTGGCTCAGTGCGCGAGGTGACACTGACGCTGCAGCCGACGTCCTCTCCGAGCGCTGCTGCCGGCGAGTTGCTGATCGTCGGCAAGCGCCGCTCCCAACTGGTGGTCGACCGGGTCAATGCGGTCGATCGCTTCGTCACGCTGGAGGCCAGCGCCGCCGGCATCCGGCTCGAAGGACAGTGGGATGCGGCCACCGGCAGCTTCGACGCCAGCTTCACGCAGGGTCCGTTCGAAGCGCCGCTGCGCCTGCAGCGCGACGGTGCCAGCCTGCGCGGTGGGAGCGGCTCATGATGCGCGCCGCTGGTCACCGGCGCCGCCCGTCACCGGCTGCCACCGTGCTGGCGGTCACCTGGGTGGCCATCCTGGCCGCCGGCCTGACCCTCGCCTGCGGGCCGGCCGCAGCGCAAGCCAGCTTCCGCGGCAACCCCGCCCACACCGGCGTTCAGACGAGCCCCGCACCGCGCGCGCTGCCCAAGGTCCGCTGGAGCTTCCCGACCGGCGATCGCATCAGCTCGTCGCCCAGCCATGCCAACGGCATCGTCTATGTCGGCAGCGACGACGGGCAGCTCTACGCCATCGACGCCGCCAGCGGCCGCCAGCGCTGGATGCATCGCACCGGCGGGCCGGTCGCCTCGAGCCCGGCGGTCGGCGGTGGCCGCGTCTATGTGGTCAGCTACGACGGCCGCCTGCATGCGCTGGACGCGACCACCGGCGCGCTGCAATGGAAGTTCGCGACCCAGGGCGAGCGCCGCTTCGAGGCCAAGGGCCTGCACGGCATGCAGCCGCGCACGCAGACCTTTGCCGATCCCTACGACGTCTACCTGTCCAGCCCGGTGCTGGCCGAGGGGCTGGTGGTCTTCGGCAGCGGCGATGGCCAGGTCTACGCGCTCGACGCCGCCACCGGCGCACAACGTTGGGCCTTCAAGACCGGCAACGTCGTGCACGCCTCGCCGGCCTACGCCGACGGACGCATCTTCATCGGCAGCTGGGACGGCCGGCTGTACGCGCTGGACGCGAAGACCGGCCGCGAGCTGTGGCACGCGCAGGGCGGGCTGGACCCGCTGATGGCCAACCAACAAGGCTTCCAGTCGTCGCCGGCCGTCGCCGACGGCGTGGTCTACAGCGGCAGCCGCGACGCCCACCTCTATGCCTTCGACGCGCGCACCGGGCAAGAGAAGTGGCGTTTCCCGACCGGCGCGAGCTGGGTCATCACCTCGCCGGCAGTGCATGCGGGCCGGGTCTACTTCGCCACCTCGGACACCAGCCTCGTGCACGCGGTGGACGCGGCCACCGGCCAGCCGGTGTGGCAGCAGCAGGCACCGGCCTACATGTTCGCGTCGCCCAGCCTGGCCGGTGACGTGCTGCTGCAAGGCGTGCTCAACGGCAGCCTGCAGGCACGCGACGTGGCCAGCGGTGCGCTGCTGTGGGACTTCCAGACCGAGGGTTCACAAGCCAACCTGGGATGGGCGCTGACCAGCCAGCGCAAGCTCAACGCGCCGATGCTGTTCCCAACCGGTTGGCACGACGCGATGGCGATCGGCGCAGCACGTCAGTTCGGCCTCGGCTCGTTCCTGTCGACACCGCTGGTCGTCGACGGTGTCATTTATGTCGGCGCCACCGACGGCCGCCTGTACGCCCTGGCCGACTGAAGGCACGTTGAGCGCCCTTCAGGCGCTGCCGCCGAGGCGCTGACACGACCCTGACAGCCCCACCCGGGGAATTGGGGAGCGGCGCGGTGCGCGCCACGGGGAACAATGCTGCCGATACGGCTGGGCCAGAGCGTTACCGCGCTGCGCGCCCGCGACAAGACGAGGGACCACACTCATGCCACTCGGCGACTTCGGCGCCGTCTTGGAAACGCCTGCACCGGGCCGGCCACGGCGCCTGGGCGGGCGGGTCGTCGTGCGGCTCGGCCCACCGGGTGCCTGATGGACGGCCAGATGCTGACCGGGGGCCAGGACGTCGGCCGTGACGAGGCCCCCGCCCTGTGGCAGGTGCTCGATCAACTGGCCGACCGCTTGCGCATGCCCCGGCTGGAGCGTGTGGTGCTCATCACCGAGCCTGGCGCCGCAGCCATCGAGCACCAGCACCCGGGTCGCCCATGGCGCCGGCACCGCACGCTCGCGCTGGGCCTGCCTCTGCTGGCCGGGCTGTCGGCCGCCCAGATGCAGGCGGTGGTGGCCCACGAGATGGTCCACTTCTCGCGCCATTTCGGCTGGTTCGGCTATTGGCTGTGCTGGCTTCGGCAGGCTTGGCGGCGGGTCTGGCGACGCCGCGACGTCGATGCAGGCTGGGCGCGAGCGGCCGGCGGCGCGCGCTGGTTCGGCCCGCTGCTCGATCGGCCGGCCCACAACGCCGCCGCACGGGCCGAGTACGAGGCCGACGCCTGGGCCGCCCAGGTCACCTCGGCGCAGGCCCTGGGCGAAGCGCTCGTGCGCCTGGCGGTGGCGTCCGCAAAGCCGACCCCCGTCTTCGGCGACGGCCCATTGCCGGACGCGCCGTGGCACCGCGCGGCCCCCGGCCTCGGCGCGGCCATCGACGCCGCCGAGCTGGACCAGGCGCTGCGCGTCGATGGCGAGCGCCACGCCGCCCACGGCGACCATCCCCTGTCGCATCCCTCGGCCGCAGCCCGCCTGCAGGCGCTGGGCTGGGCGGCCCCCACCACACTGCCGGCGGTGCCGGCGGGCGATGCCGCCGGCCCGCGCTGGTGGAGCCCGCCGGCATGGCGCCAGCGCCTGTCGATCGAGCGGGAGCGCTGGCAGGCCGCCAACGCACGCGCCTGGCGCGCCGAAGCCTGCTGGCGCGACGCCTGCGCCATCGAGTTGAACCAGCCCGGCATCACGGACGCAGAGCACCGGCTGGAGTGCGCCCATGCCCTGGCCCATGCGCTGCCGCCGCCAGCCGACGACGGCCGCAGCCCGGACGCGGTCGCACCGCTGCAAGCCTACTGGCGCGGCGTGGCCTGGCAAGGGCACGATGCGGCCGAAGCGACGCTCTGGCTGCAGGCCTCGGCCCGCCACTGCGCCGGGTTGGAGGCCCCGGCCTGCCTGCGCCTGCTGGAGCCGATGCCCGGCCGGATGCCGCTGGGCACGCAGGTGCGGCAGTCGTTGGCCGATGCGCGCCAGCGCCGCAACGACGCCCGCCAACAGGCCGACACCCTCGGCTGGGCCGCCGCCGGGCCGGTGCGCGCCGCGGCTTGGCGGGTGGGCGCGTTGCGTCAGGCGCTGGCCGCCGACCATGCGGTGCAACAGGCGTTGTGGCTGCAGCAAGAGGTCGACGCGCCAGGCGGTCGCCGCTATCACATCGTCACGCTGTTGCTGCAGGTCGACCCCGCCTGCGGGTTGGGCGAAGCCGAGTGGGCCCAGGCCTACAGCCCCTTGCTGGCGCGCGTGATCACGCCGGCCGGTGTCGGCCAGCTGTACTGCCAGTCGGCCGACGTGCCCTGGCCCGCGGCCTTGCAGCAGCTGGCGGCCCACCAGCCTTTGTTGCGGCTCAAGGGGCCGGCCGGGCGAGCCGGCTGAGGTTGCCGCCGCGTCGGTGGTGGGTCCCGCGCCGGGCTTGCCCCAGCCCGTTCAGCGCCGACAATTCGGCGCCTGAGCGCACCGCAGTCGCGCCGTCACCTGGGGAGGAATTCACATGCCGTTCGTCGGCCTCGGCCTTCATTTTCTGGTCGCGATCTTCTTTGCGATCCATGTCGTGCGCAGCGGCCAGCCGATGTACTGGCTGATCATCCTGTTCTCGTTTCCGCTGCTTGGCAGCGTCGTCTACTTCGTGGCGGTCTACCTGCCGAACTCCCGACTCGACCGCGGCGCCCGCAAGGCGGTGGCCATCGCCGCCAAAGCGCTGGACCCGACCCGCGAACTGCGCGAAGCACGCGCCGCCTTCGACTACACCCCGACCGCGCAAAACCAGATGCGCCTGGCCGCCGCGTTGCTCGACGCCGGCCAGGCCGAAGAGTCGGCGACCCACTACGAGGCCTGCCTGAAGGGCCCGTTCGCGAGCGACCTCGACATGCGCTGGGGCGCCGCGCAGGCCTGGCTGGCCTGCGGCCGCCACGCGCAGGCGGCCAGTCAACTGCAGGCCATCCGGGCCCACGACGCAGGCTTCCGCGCGCAAGAAATCGCCCTCGCGTTGGGGCGCGCCCTCGGCGGCGCCGGCCGCCACGACGAGGCCCGAGCCGAGTTCGAGTCGGCACTGCAACGCTTCGGCAGCTTCGAAGCCCGCGCCGAATTCGCGATCTGGGCGGTGACGAACGCAGAGCGCCCGTTGGTCGACCGCCTCGATGCCGAGATCCAGCAGGCGATGGCGCGCTGGAACCACCACACCCGCGAGCTGAACCAGGCCACCTTGCAACGGCTGCGCGCGGCCTTCGCGGCGGGCGCACCCCGCAGACCCGATGCGCAGGGGTGAACACACCCAGGCGATGCCCCCTCAATGGCAGGCCCGCGGCGGGTTTGCGAGACTGGCCGGATGAAATACCTGCACACCATGGTCCGGGTGACGGACCTCGATGCGTCGCTGCGCTTCTACTGCGACGCGCTGGGCCTGGAAGTGGTCTCGCGTCGGGAGGTGCCGGCCGGACGCTTCACGCTCGTGTTCCTGGCCGCGCCGGGTGACGCTGCGGCACAGATCGAGCTGACGCACAACTGGGATCCCGAGGCCTACACCGGCGGTCGCAACTTCGGCCATGTGGCCTACGCGGTGCCGGACATCTATGCGGCGTGCCGCCGGCTGATGGAGCACGGCGTGACGATCAGCCGGCCGCCGCGGGATGGCCGCATGGCCTTCGTTCGCTCGCCCGACCAGATCTCGATCGAGCTGCTGCAGGCGGGCGAAGCGCTGGCGCCGGCCGAACCGTGGACATCGATGCCCAACGTCGGTGCCTGGTGAGCGCGGTCCGCGCCCGTTGACCCTGGCGCTCGGCCAACCCTGAGCGGGCGCGTCGCACCTGGCCGTTCAGCGGGACTGCGTCTGGCCGTAGTAGGCGGGCGCCGGGTTGCCCAGCGACCAAAGGTAGCGGCTTTGCGAATTCAGCATCGACAGCCGCGCCAGCGGGTGGTCGAGGCCGCGGCTGCGTCCATGCGCCGCATCACGCCGGTGGGCTGCTGCCGGGGGAGCGGCCGCGGTGGCGACGACAGCCGGGCTGCCCGCCGGGTTCCCGACTTGGCTGCCGATGCGCTGCGCGAGCTGTTGCCGCACGGCCGGATCGCGCCGCATCTGCGCAACGCAATCTGGCGAAGCGCTCAGCACCAACTCGCCGCCACGCATGTCCACGCATGATGCGGCACCGGCGCCGGCCGGCGCCAGCGCAGACAAGCACAGGCCCCACAGCAGGGGCCCGCGGGGACGGGCGAGAGGGTGTCGGCGGCTGGTTTTCATCGGCGACGGCGACCTTACATCACCACCGGGCCGCCCCGGCAAAGGCCCCAGCCACGCTCGGCGACCTTTCGTGACAGGCGCCGCGCCGGGCGGAACTGACTGAGCCACGAATCGGCGCAGCGATCAGATCTCGCCGCGCCGTGTCGCGTCACCCGTCACAGGCTGTCGAGTGTGTCCGACATCCCGCCGGGCAGGGACTCGAGCATGCGGTCCAGCAGGCGCGGCAGATCGGCCGGGCCGTCGAGAAAATAGCGGGCCTGCGAACTCGGGTCATCCTGCCCGACGCGCACGGTGAACCAGCTGGGTTCGGGGCGCGCAAAGACCGGCTCGTCGTTGACGTCGTCACCGACGAACACCGCCGCGTCGGCGCCGCTGGCTGCCACCAACGCGGCCACCGCATCGGCCTTGTCACGGGCCTGTGCGGCGACGATGTTGACCACCATCTTGCCGCCAAACACCGCCAGCGACGGCGGCAATGCATTGACCACGTCGGCAATCGCACGCTGCGCCGCGTCGCGATCGCTCGCCAACCGGTAATGCAGCGCCAGCGACAGGCCCTTGTCTTCGACCACCACCCCGGCCGCGCGCAAGGCGGCGGCAGACGCCTCGAGCTGCGCACGCGCCGGCGTCAGGTCGACCACGGGGGCGTCCGGCTCGGCTTCGTCCTCCGCGCCGTGGTTGCCGACGATGCGCCACGGCGTGAACAGCAGCCGCGGTCGCACATCGTGCACCCTGCGCCCCGACACCACCGCGACCGGCAAGCGGCCCGCCAGGCGCTGCAGCCGGTGGGCCACCGGCGCGGGCACCCGCGCATCCCCCGGGCGGGCGACGATCGGCGCCAGCGTGCCATCGAAGTCGAAGGCCAGCAGTGGGCGGCGCTGCATCGTGACCAGCAGCGCCGCTTCGCCTTCAGGCGTGAAGAGTCGTTTCATCCAGCTCGGTGTTCTTGTGGCGTTGCACCCGCGCGGCAATGCGCTCGCGCAGCCGGTAGCGGCCGGCGTCGGCCAGCATGCGGCCCGCCCAGCGGAAGACGTTGTTCTCTCGCACCGTCATGCGCAGGCTGGCCATGCGCTCGCGCTGCTCGGCCGCCGGCATCGTGGCGGCCTGGTGCAGCGCATCGGCCGTTTCCTCGACGTGGTACGGGTTGACGATCAGCGCCTCGGAGAGTTCGCGGGCCGCGCCGGCGAAGCGGCTCAGTACCAGCACGCCCTGTTCGTCGTCACGCGCGGCGACGAACTCCTTGCTGACCAGGTTCATGCCGTCGTGCAGGCTGGTCACGACGCAGATGTTGGCCGCGCGGAACAGCTCGTTGACCGCCTCGTGCTCGTGGTGCTCGGCCAGCAGGCGCACGGGCTGGTAACCCGGCTGGCCATAGCGCGTGTTGATGCGGTCGGCCACGCTGTGGATTCGCTGCTGGAAGGCACGGTATTCCTCCAGCGCGCTGCGCGTGGGCGCGGCGACCTGCACGAAGACGAACCTGCCGACCCACTCGGGCCGCTTTTCGAGCAGGCGCTCGACCGCATGCAAGCGCTCGAGGATGCCCTTGGTGTAGTCGAAGCGGTCGACCCCCACCGCCAGGCAGGTGAAAGGGCCCAGGCCGAGGCGTTCGAACACGCGCCGGCGGCATTCGTCCACCGGAGCCCAGCCCTGGTCGCCCTCGGGCCAGTCGATCGAGATCGGATAACTCTCGACCAGCGTCTCCTTGTCGTGGAACGAGATCGTCGAGTGCTCGTGCTCGATGCGCGCTTCGAGATTGCGGTCGACCGTCTCGATGAAGTTCTTGCAGTGAAAGCGCGTGTGGAAGCCGAGGATCGTGCTGCCCAGCATGCCCTGCAGGATCTCGCGCCGCCACGGGCAGATGCTGAACGACTCGGGGTTCGGCCAGGGGATGTGCCAGAAGGTCAGGATCGTCGCGCGCGGCAGGCGCTCGCGGATCATCGCCGGCAGCAGCGCGAAGTGGTAGTCCTGCACCAGCACGACCGGGTCCTCGCCGCGCGCTTCGGCGACCACCGCATCGGCGAAGCGCTCGTTGACATGCTTGTACATCTGCCAGTCGGACTCGCGGAACACCGGGCGCACGTGCGCCACGTGGCACAGCGGCCACAGGCCTTCGTTGGCGAAGCCGTTGTAGTAACCCTCTTCCTCGTCCTTGGTCAGCCAGACGCGGCGCAGCGAGTATTCATTGGTGCCCGGCGGCACGGCGATGCGGTCGTGCCTGTCGACGAAATCGCGGTCGGCGCTGCCGCTGCCGTGCGCGATCCAGGTGCCCGAACACGCGCGCATCACCGGCTCGACCGCGGTCACCAGCCCGCTGGCCGGGCGGCGCACGATCACCTGGCCATCGTCCAGCCGTTCATGCAGGTAGGGCTCGCGGTTGGACACGACGATGACCTGGTCGCCGCGCAACTGCGTCTGCAGCAGCGAACGCAGCCGCTCGGGGTTCCACACCGTGACCAGGTCGAGCCCGCGGCGGTATTCGTCTTCCAGGTCGCGCAAGCGCGCGCGGACTTCGCTGGCAAAAGGCTGCAGCTCGGGCGGCGGCAGCAGCGGCACCAGCAGGCCCTCGCCCCGCAAGATGCCCTGCATGCCCGAAACCCAACCGCGCCAGCTGATCTGCGCCACGATCACGGTGATCAGCGCGATCGCCAGGCCCAGCAGCACGATGAAGCCGACCAAATAGCGCCGGGTGTCGGCGCTGCGCTTGTCGATGAAGCTCATGTCATGCAGCATCACCAGACTGCTGCCATCGGCTGCGTCGGCTTTCAGCGGCTGCACGCCCACATGCACCGAGCCCGACTCGAGCAACAGGCGCGGCACGGTCTGCTCGGCCAGTTCGCTGGCACGGGTGCAGCCGAGCGTCTTCGGATAGCCCTCGGTCCGGCGCAGCATTTCGCCGCCCGGCCCGCACAGCGCGATTGCAACCAGTCGTTCATCTTGGACCGCACTGTCAAACAGGGACTGAATACGCCAGGATTTGCCGTCGGCCTGGGCCTCGTTGATTGCATCCGACAACGTATTGGCCACCAATGCATCGCGGGTGTTGAGATCGCGTGCAAACCAGCGTAGCGTCAGCCTGTCCATCAACGGCAAGGCCACCAGGGCTGCCACCGTTAATGTCAAAAGCAGTGGAACCAGGAATCGAAGTTGGAGACGAAGGGTTTTCATGGTGAACATTGGCAACCGAGGGGCAAACGCCGTGCCCGGCCGCCTGGGGACGGTCGGTCAGGGTAGGCCAGTCCGCACAACCTAACCGTTTGAGTTTGTGTCAATGAACATCGATCCAAAAGCAAGCACACTCGATCTCGCCCTCACCGGCAACTGCGCGGTCAGCGCCCTCATCGAACGTGAAGGGGACATCGTCTGGTGTTGCATGCCCCGTTTCGACGGGGACCCCGTGTTCCATGCGCTGCTGGGTGCGCCCACTGGCGAGCGCGCCGATGGCCGGCTGTCGGTCGAACTCGAAAACATGGTGCGCAGCGAGCAGGCCTACGTGCCCGGCACCGCGATTGTGCGCACCCGACTCTACGACGACCAGGGCCAGGCGATCGAGCTGACCGATTTCTGCCCCCGCTTCTGGCACCACGGCCGCATGTTCCGCCCGACCCAGCTGGTGCGCCGCGTACGGCCGCTGCACGGACATCCGCGCATCCGCTTCATCGTGCGACCGCGCGGCGAGTGGGGCTCGATCGCGCCCGAGCTGACGCGTGGCAGCAATCATCTGCGTTATGTGTTGCCGGCCCAGACGCTGCGCCTGAACACCAGCGCACCGCCGACCTATGTGGCCGCCGAGCGCTGGTTCTCGCTGCATGCGCCAGTCAGCATGATCCTCGGGCCCGATGAAACCTTCGAGGGCGGCATCGAGCAGACCGCGCGCGACTTCGAAGAGCAGACGATGCTGCACTGGCAACAGTGGACACGCCGGCTCGCGGTGCCGCTGGAATGGCAGGATGCGGTGATCCGCGCCGCCATCACGCTGAAGCTGTGCCAGTTCGAGGAGACTGGCGCGATCGTCGCCGCGATGACCACCAGCCTGCCCGAAGCGCCGAACAGCGGCCGCAACTGGGACTACCGTTTCTGCTGGCTGCGCGACGCCTTCTTCGTCGTGCGGGCGTTGAACAGCCTGTCCGAAGTCGGCACGATGGAAGACTACCTGCGCTGGATGCACGACGTGGTGCGCAGCGCCGACGGCCACGTGCAGCCGCTGTACGGCATTGACCTCGAACGCCAGCTGACCGAACGCATCGAGAAGCAACTGCCAGGCTACCGCGGCATGGGCCCGGTGCGCGTGGGCAACCAGGCCTACGAGCACTTCCAGCACGACGTCTACGGCAACATCGTGCTCGGCTCTTCGCAGGCTTTCCATGACCATCGGCTGTTCCGTCGCGCCGATGCGAGCGACTTCGCCCAGCTGGAGCAGGTCGGCGAGCGTGCGTTCTCGCTCTACGACCAGCCAGACGCCGGCATGTGGGAGCTGCGCACCCGCGCGCGCATCCACACCTCATCGTCGCTGATGTGCTGGGCCGCCTGCGACCGGCTGGCCAAGATCGCCTATGTGCTGAAGCAGCCGTCGCGGGTCACCTTCTGGCGCGAGCGGGCCGACCTGATCCGCCACCGCATCCTGACCGAGGCCTGGAGCGACGAACGCCAGGCCTTCGTCGAAAGCTTCGGCGGCCGCGAGCTCGACGCCAGCGTGCTGTTGATGGCCGAGGTCGGCTTCCTGCCGGCGTCCGACCCGCGCTTCATGAAGACGGTCGACGCGATGGAGCGAACATTGTGCGACGGGCCGTTCATGCGCCGCTACGAAGCGCCGGACGACTTCGGCCGGCCCGAGACCGCGTTCAACGTCTGCGCCTTCTGGCGCGTCGATGCGCTCGCGCGCACCGGCCGGCGCGACGAGGCGCGCGAGGCGTTCGAGGCGCTGCTGGCCCGGCGCAACCACGTCGGACTGTTGTCCGAGGATCTCGACCCGACCACCGGCGAGTTGTGGGGCAACTTTCCGCAGACCTACTCGATGGTCGGCATCATCAATGGCGCGATGCAACTGTCCGCGCCCTGGGCCGATGCAGTGTGATTGTTGGCCCCACGACCCCTTCCGGGGCCTGCCCCCCAAAGGGGGCTCGCGCAGCGGACCGGCAGAGCCGGATCCGCGCACGCCCGTTGAAGAAGAGCGACGCTTCGCGCGCTCTCCAAACCCTTCGGTCGCGGCCACATGGCCCCACGGCATGCATCTGCCACACGAGCGCGCTAACCTCGTTGCTTTGCCGATCATCACAAACGAGGAGCGCCCGATGCCTACGCCTGCCACCCCCATGCGCTATCGCCGCCTCGGCCGCGCCGGCCTGCAAGTCAGTGAGCTGTCGCTCGGCTCCTGGATCACGTACCACAACCAGGTCGACGTCGATGCGGCGGTCGAGATGATGGCCGCGGCCTACGACGCCGGCATCAACTTCTTCGACAACGCCGAGGCCTACGCCGGCGGTCGCAGCGAAGAGGTGATGGGCCAGGCGATCAAACGCCTGGGCTGGCCGCGCCTGAACTACGTCGTCTCGACGAAATTCTTCTGGGGACTGGACCGCACCGGCCACGCCACCAACCGGCGCGACACGCTGAACCGCAAGTACCTGATGCAGGCGATCGACGGTTCGTTGAAGCGCTTCGGCCTCGAACACATCGACCTGGTCTACTGCCATCGGCCCGACCCGCAGACGCCGGTCGAGGAAACCGTCTGGGCGATGAGCGACATGATCACCCGGGGCAAGGCGCTGTACTGGGGCACCAGCGAGTGGAGCGCGGCCGACATCCGCGCCGCGTGGGAGATCGCCGAGCGCCACCACCTGCACAAGCCGGTCGTCGAGCAGCCGCAGTACCACCTGTTCCATCGCCAGCGCGTCGAGCAGGAATACGCGCGGCTGTACGAGGACCTGGGCCTCGGCCTGACCACCTGGAGCCCGCTGGCCTCGGGCCTGCTGAGCGGCAAGTACGCAGCCGGCGTGCCGGCCGGCTCGCGTGGCGCGATGGAGAACATGGGTTTTCTGCGCGACGGCCTGACCGACGCCGCGAAGAACGCCGCGGTCGCCGAACTGGCCCCGATCGCCCGCGACCTGGGCGCCACCACCGCCCAGCTGGCAATCGCCTGGGTCACCAAGAACCCGCGTGTGTCCAGCGTGATCACCGGCGCGTCGAAGGTCGAGCAACTGCACAGCAACCTCGGTGCGCTGGCGGTGGCCGATCAATTGACGCCGGAGCTGATGTCGCGCATCGAGGCGATCACCTCGCCGCTGGCCGAATGAGCGCGGCGCCAGCCTTCGTGGTGAGTCGGGGCGACTACGAGATCTCGACCGACCCGGCGCGGTTGGACTTCGCAGCGGTCCACGCCTACCTGACGCGCAGCTACTGGTCGCCCGGCATCTCGCGCGCGCTGGTCGAGCGCGCGGCGGCACACTCGATGAGCTTCGGGCTCTACCATGCCGGCGAACAGATCGGTTATGCCCGCGTCGTGACCGACCGGACAACCTTTGCCTACCTGTGCGACGTCTACGTGCTCGAAGCGCACCGCGGGCAGGGGCTGTCGAAATGGTTGATGCGGACGATCCAGGCCCACCCGGATTTGCAGCACCTGCGCCGCTTCATGCTGGCCACGCGCGATGCGCACGGCCTGTATGCAGCGTTCCAGTTCACCCCGCTGGCGCATCCCGAGCGGCTGATGGAGATCGTGGTGCCGCAGGCGCACCTCACGGCGGCCGCCGCGGGCCGCGCCTGAGCGACCCGCGGCGGGCGTCAACGTCGGCCCGCCGCAAGCGGGTCAGGGCTTGCGCGCTGTCAGCACCGGCTGGAACAGCACGTCGTCGTGGCGGCGCAGGTCGACGAAGCCGGCGGCGTGCATCAGCGTCAGCAGTTGGTCGATCGTGACCGCGTGGTAGCGGCTTTTCAGCAC
Organism: Ideonella sp.; assembly: GCF_036277275.1. Taxonomy (GTDB): domain Bacteria; phylum Pseudomonadota; class Gammaproteobacteria; order Burkholderiales; family Burkholderiaceae_C; genus Ideonella. Next base: position 61,266 of record NZ_DASUNH010000165.1, read on the forward strand.
CTGGGTGCGGCATTCGCCGGCCGGCGATTCATGGGTCAGGTAGACGCGCAGGTCGTAGTGCGTGTCGCCATCCCACTCCCAGACCTGGGTCGCGAGAAAGCGGTCGCCGTTCTCGTAGCGCAAGCCGTACGGACGCACGTCGGGGTTCTGGCGTTCAATCGCGGCGTAGTCGCGCACCGACAGCAGCAGCATGCCGCCCGGCCTCAGGCAGCGGTAGGCGCTGTGAAAGGCCTGCAGCAGTTCGCCGTCGGTCAACAGGTGCGGCACGCTGTTGTCGCAGGCCATCACCGCGTCGGCGCTGGCGTCCTCGGACTCGAGCAAGGTGCGCATGTCATCGACGCGCACCTGGGCCTTCAGACCACGCTGGAGCAGCTCTTCGTTCAACCGGCCGACGGCGCCCGGCGAAATGTCCGACGCGCTGACGTGGTAGCCGTAGGGCAGCAGGCCCAGCGTCTGGGTGCCGATGCCGCAGGCGGCGTCCAGCACATGCGCGCCGGGACCGATGCCGTGGCGCCCGAGCAGGCCGGCCAGCGCGCGGCCTTGCTGGGCCGAGGCCGCCTCCCAGTCGCCGTACAGCAGGTGGTAGAAGGGCGCCAGTTCGTCGTAGAAGCTCGCGATCATGGGACCTCGGTTCTGCTGGGGATGGCCGTGGAGGACGGGCTGCGGCGCTCGCGCCGCGGGGGGCATTCTGCGCCGAATCAGCCCTGGTTCAAGGCCGCCAGCCGCTCGGGGGTGCCGACATCGGTCCACGCGCCGTGCCACAGCCGCGCGCCCAGGCGGCGCGCACCGATCGCCGCATCGAGCCGCGGCCGCAGCGGCATGCGCGTGCCGGGCACGATGTCGCTGAACATCGCGGCGCGGAACAGGCCCACGCTGGCCCAGGTGTAGCGCTGCGGCGCATGGGCCAGCGCCAGGCCATCCGGGCCGATGCCGTAGTCGCCGCGCGGGTGGTGCGGTGCATTGGGCACCATCCACAGCTCGGCCAGCCGCTCGGGATGGGCCGCCATCTCGTCCAGCGCGGCGGTGGAGAAGTCGAAACCCGGCAGGAACACATCGCCCGAGACGACCCAGAACGGCGCCGTGTCGTGCTGCGGCGCCAGCCAGGGCAGTGCCTTGGCGATGCCGCCGGCGGTCTCGAGCGCGCCGCCGTGGTCGCGTCCTTCCATCGAATAGCGGATATTCAGGCCGAAACGACTGCCGTCGCCCAGCACCGCCGGGAACTGGTCCTCCAGCCAGTCGGTGTTGACGACCACCTCGCGCACGCCGGCTGCGGCCAGGGCATCCAGGTGCCATTCGATCAACGGCCGGCCCTGCACCACCAGCAGCGGCTTCGGGCAGGTGTCGGTCAGCGGCCGCATGCGCTCGCCGCGGCCCGCGGCCAGCACGATCGCGCGCGGCGGCGCCTGGAGGCTCACCGCTGCTCCGGCCGGCGACGGCTGCTGCCCATGTCGCTCACTGCAAGACCACCGTCGCCACGGTGCCCGGCTGCAGCTCGGCTTTCAGCGTGCATCCCTGCGCGCCGCCCTGGGCGCTCGCGTCACGCACCGCGGCCTTGGCGTCGGCACCGCCGGCGTTGTAGGCATCGATCTTGGCCACGGCACCGCAGGCCTTGCTGCCCTGCAGGCGCGCGGTCACGGCCTGCGCCTGCGACGTCGGGTTGACCATCATCACAAAGGTCTTGCCGTTGGCCTGCAGCGCGGCCGCCGGCAGCTGCGCGTTGGGCTTGCTGGCACCCACCACCTTGGCGCCGGGCGGCACGCTGCCGAACAAGGCCTTCATCGCGAACGCCGCCGGGCGGCGCTGGCCGTTCTCGGCCAGCATGCCGTGCTGCTTCTTGGTGAAGCTGAAGTCCTGCAGCTGCCAGTAGATCAGCGCGCTCGCGCCCTGGCCCAGCAGCAGTGTCGCGCTCGCCGCAGCCTGCACCGCGTAGGCGGTCGAGCCCACGTCGAGGTCGCTGGCCGCCTCGGGATCGTCATCGTTGTGCTTCTTGACGCCGAACTCGGTGACCATGATCGGGCCGAACTTGCCGCGTCCCAGGAAGCTGGCCATGCCGGGGGCGGCATGGTCGGCCAGCACCTGCGGCGTCACGTACGAGTGGGCACTGATGAAACCCAGCGCCTTGGTGGCGTTGGCATTGACGATGCCGCCGATGTAGTGGTCGAAGTTGCGGATGCCCGTGCCCGGCCCGGCGATGGCCCAGCTCTGCAGGCCGCGCGCGTCCATCGCCGCCCGGGTCTTCAGCACCAATGCGGCGTACTGCTCGCGCTCGTACTTGGTATCCCAGGCGCCATGCGGCTCGTTGGTCAACTCGACGGCCACCGCCTGCACGCCCTGGCGCTGCAGCCAGACCATCTGTGCAGTCAGGAAGTTCGCATAGTCCTGAAGGTGCTCGTTCTTCGCGAAATGGGCCTGGCCCTTCGAGCCGGCCTTCTGCATGCGCTTTTCGGCCCAGGGCTCGGGCATGCGCCAGAAGATCAGCACCGGCTGGATGTTGAGCTCCTTCATGCGGCGGTTGAACGCCGCCAGGCGGTCGCGCTGGGCCGGGTTGTCGTTGCGCTGCAGCACCTCCAGCAGCTGGTCCACGCTCATGCCGGGCCGCAGCTGGTCGAAGGTGACCTTGGGGATCAGCGAGACGCGCACGAAGCGGGCATTCAGCTCCTTCAGCAGCTGGGTACCGGCTTCGTCACTGTCCGCCGCGGCGTTGGTGGCGGCCAGCTTCTCGCGCGCTTTCGGCCCGAGCTTGGGGCCGGCGGCGTCCGCGCCACCGCGGTCGCCCTTGAGCCAGACCTGGGTACCGAAGCCGATGAAGTCGTGCGCCCGCGAGAAGTCGAAGTCGATCGCCACCTCCCCGGCCGAGACCGTGCCACCCGCCGCCGCCAGCACGCATGCCGCGGCCCAGCATGCGACACCGCGCCGCCGGGCCATCGGCGGCGATGAAATGATCGATCGACCCAACTCACGCTGACAGCTCATTCCGCAGCCTCCTTCGAACTTCATCCAGTGAATGCGGCCGGGACCTTAGCAGAGGGGGCCGGCAATACACAGCAATACGGTAACGGGCTGTGGTGACAGGCATCGGCCCATCAGCGCCCCGAGCCGGCCAACACCGGCATCGGCAGCTCACCGCGCTGCAGCCGGTGACGCTCGACCTGCATCGGCGCGAACACCGCCACCAGCCGCACCAGCAAGGCCTCGGCCTGCGCCGAATGGTCGGTCCCGAGGTTGCAGACGTAGACGTCCAGCGTCACGGCGCCGAGCTCGGGCCAGGTGTGCACCGCCAGGTGCGACTCGGCCAGCAGCACCACGCCGGTGACCCCCGGCGCATCTGTCGTGCCCGGCCGCGGCGCGAAGCGGTGGAACAACTCGCCGACGGCCTGCAAGCCCACCTGGTCGACGGCCGACTGGCACGCTGCGCGCAGCACGCCCGGCTCGGTCATCACGGGCGCATCGGCGGCGCAGCCGCTGAGGTCGGCGGTGAGGTGCAGGCCTTGCATCGTGGCGCAGATTATCGGCCGCCGATCGACGACCAAGGGGGATCCATCCCTAACCGGTCTCCCGCGATCGGGGCCCCGAACCCCCGCGGGAGCGGGAGGGCGCAGCAGGCACCGCCTGCCTACGCTTCGCCTGGTGGTGATTCGCACCGCAGTTCCGGCGCCAAACCTTGCGGCGCCTTCATCTCAAGGGAGAAATCATGCGACTGAAACTGGCACTCTCGATGTCCACCGCCGCACTGCTGGCGGCCATGGCATCCCCCGGGCACGCGACCGTGCTGCCCTACAAGAACGTCGACGCACTGGTCCACGAAGCCGATGGCATCGTGATCGGCACGGTGCGCTCGGTCGAGGCCGCGGCCAGCAAGCCGCACGACGTGTACACCTACGTCACGCTCGACCAGCTGGACGTGCTGAGCGGGCAGCTCAACGCACCGACGCTGACGCTGCGCCTGCGTGGCGGCCTGGTCGATGGCCGCGGCCTGCATGTCGACGGTGCGCCCAATTTCGCGCCGAACGAGCGCGTGCTGCTCTTCGTGCAGGGCAATGGCCAGGACCTGGTGCCGCTGGTCGGCTGGGGCCAGGGCATGTTCCGCCTGGTGCCCGATGCCGCGAGCGGCAAGACCAAGGTCCAGGACGCCGAAGGCAACGACCTGGTCGGCCTGGCCGATGGCCACCTGCAGCGCCGCGACGGCGAACACATGGACGTGGCGCTGCTCGGTGCGCCCGAAATGACGCTGGCCCGCCAGCCCAAGCCCGAAGCCCATGCCGGCCAGACGGACGACGGCTCGGCCAGCACGCTGGTCGACGTGCAGGCGCTGCCGGCCCGCGCGATGTCGGCCGATCGCTTTGTGGCCGAGATGCGCCAGCGCGCCGCCGGCCACCGCGGCAAGACGCTGCGCAGCATGACACCGCAGACCCAGCAGGCCGAAGCGGCCAGCGCCACTGACGCCGCCGCGGCCCACAGCCGCCCCGCCGCGCAGCCCGTCGCGATGCCCGAGGGCACTGGCGTCAGCCTGCCCGCGCAACGCGCCGTGCCGTCGGCCGCCGACCAGCGCTGAAGCGCGCGGCGCCGACACCCCGACGAACACCGACCGATCAAGAGGAATCCATGAACACGATTGACAAGACCCCCGCCCGCTGCGGCCTGCGCAAAGCCGCCGCCGTGCTCGGCCTGCTGGCGATGACGGCCTCGGCTGCCAACGCCGCCACCTGGCTGGAGTGCGAAGGCAACAAGATCAAGTGGAACAACAACTGGACCAACATGTACATCAGCACCACGTCCTTCCCCGCCGGGTCGACGTGGGACAGCGATCTGCAGAACGCCATGTGGCACTGGAACAATGTCAAGGGCGCCGGCTTCAACTTCTACGTCGGCCGCGACACCGACGGTTCGCACTCGAAGGACAACGGCACCAACGAGATCTACATGCACGGCTCCGAAGTGGGCTCGGCGCTGGCGGTGACCTTCAGCCGCTACCACTGCTACTGGCTGTTCGGCTACCAATACGGTCGCGACGAAGCCGACATCGCCTTCAACAGCAACCTGAGCTGGAACACCGGCAAGCTGAACTACGCCAGCCTCGGCTCGCCCTACAACTTCGAACTGGTGGCGCTGCACGAGTTGGGCCACGCACTGGGCCTCGGCCATTCGGACGGCGTGCAGGCGACGATGAACTCGTACTACGCCAATGGCGGCCCGCTGGGCAACAACAAGGAGGTCGATCCGCTGCCCGACGACCGCTCCGGCGTGCGTGCGCTGTACCCCGACGGCACGACCGCGGCCGATGTCGCCAGCTCGCCGTTCAAGCGCACCGGCACCGGCACCTCCGGCCTGGTCAGCTCGCCGACCTCGGCCGCGCGTGGCTCGTCGGTCAACATCGGCTACACCTTCGCCAACCTGGGCACGGCCACCGCGACCTTCAACATCGGCTTCTACCTGTCGACCAACAGCATCATCAGCACCGGCGACCGGCTGCTGGGCAGCAACACCGGGGCCTGGGCCTCGGCCGGCGCGCTCGGCACCTACACCCGCACGCTGACGATCCCGGCCGACGTGGCCCCGGGCACCTACTACCTGGGCTTCCTGGTCGACAAGGACTCGGGCATCGCCGAGGCCAACGAAAGCAACAACGGCCAGCCGATGCCGCGCTCCATCACGATCTATTGACCCCACGGCCCCCTGCCAGGGGCCTGCCCCCCGCGGGGGCTGAGCCCGGACATCAAAGGTCCAGTGGACCTTTGATGCCTGGCGAAGGGGCGGGGAGAGCGCAGACACAGACAGTCCAGTGAACTGTCTGTGCGAGCGAGCGGCCCGCCGCGGTCTGCAAGACCGCGCAGTGGACCGGCAAAGCCGGATCCACGCACGCCACTTGAGGACGGCGGCTCCTGCGGAGCGTCTGTGGCGGGCATTCGTCACTCAAGCTCTCCGCGCATGAACTCACCCAGCCCACCGTCGTGGGCTCGCGGGGCCCGCTTCCAAGCCGGAAGCCTGGCCCCGCACCTCTTTTGGGTCAGGTCAACCCCGTCTCGGCGGCCGATCCGCCGGCCCGCATAAAATCGCCGGTTCTCCCCCGCTTCCCCCCGACCGGCCCCGCACCGGGGCCCTGGACCGCCCATGGCCGCTGACACCACGCTCCCCCGCAAAGAAGAACCCCTGCAGATGGCCGACGCCATCCGCGCGCTGGCGATGGACGCCGTGCAGCAGGCCAACTCCGGCCACCCCGGCGCCCCGATGGGCATGGCCGAGATGGCGCAAGCCCTGTGGGGCCGCCACTTCAAGCACCACCCCGGCAACCCGCATTGGGCCGACCGCGACCGCTTCGTGTTGTCCAACGGCCATGCGTCGATGCTGATCTACGCAGTGTTGCACCTGACCGGCTACGCGCTGCCGATCGAACAGCTGAAGGCCTTCCGCCAGCTGCACAGCATGACCCCGGGCCATCCCGAGGTCGACGTGACGCCCGGCGTCGAGACGACCACCGGCCCGCTCGGCCAGGGCATCACCAACGCGGTCGGCATGGCGCTGGCCGAGAAGCTGCTGGCAGCAGAATTCAACCGTGACGGCCACACGATCGTCGATCACCACACCTACGTCTTCCTCGGCGATGGCTGCCTGATGGAAGGCATCAGCCACGAGGCCTGCGCGCTGGCCGGCGCCTGGAAGCTGAACAAGCTGATCGCGCTGTACGACGACAACGGCATCTCGATCGACGGCCAGGTCACGCCCTGGTTCATCGACAACACGCCGCAGCGCTTCAAGGCCTACGGCTGGAACGTCATCGACGCGATCGACGGCCACGACGTCAACGCCATCGACGACGCGATCGCCAAGGCCCGCACCGCGGGCGACAAGCCGACGCTGATCGTCTGCAAGACCGCGATCGGCAAGGGCTCACCGAACCGCGCCGGCACCGCCAAGGCCCACGGCGAACCGCTGGGCGCCGACGAGATCAAGCTGACCCGCGAGGCGCTGGATTGGGCCCACGAGCCGTTCGCGCTGCCGGACGAGATCCTGCACGCCTGGGACGCGCATGACGCCGGCGCAAAGGTAGAAGCCGACTGGAACACCCGTTTCGCGGCTTACGCCACCGCCTTCCCCGAAGCGGCCGCCGAGTTCACTCGCCGCATGGCCGGCGACCTGCCGAAGAACTTCGCCGAACTCGCCGTCGAAGCGGTCGGCAGCGCCCACGACAAGGCCGAGACCGTTGCCAGCCGCAAGGCCAGCCAGATTGCGCTCGAGCACTTCACCGCCGCGCTGCCCGAGCTGCTGGGCGGTTCGGCCGACCTGACCGGCTCGAACCTGACCAACACCAAGTCGACACCGGCGCTGCGCTTCGACACCAAGACTGGCGCCGTCGTCAAGAACGAAGCCGGCCAGATCGGCCGCCACATCAACTACGGCGTGCGTGAATTCGGCATGGCCGCGGTCATGAACGGCGTCGCGCTGCACGGCGGCTACATCCCCTACGGCGGCACCTTCCTGACCTTCAGCGACTACAGCCGCAACGCGATCCGCATGGCCGCGCTGATGAAGCGCCGCGTGATCCACGTCTTCACGCACGATTCGATCGGCCTGGGCGAAGACGGCCCGACCCACCAGTCGGTCGAGCACGCCGCCAGCCTGCGCCTGATCCCGGGCCTCGATGTCTGGCGCCCGGCCGACACCACCGAGACGGCGGTCGCCTGGACGATGGCGCTGGCCAACAAGCACCGCCCGAGCGCACTGCTGCTGTCGCGCCAGAACCTGCCCTACGCACCCAAGCAGGACGCCGACGTGATCACCCGCGGCGCCTACGTGCTGGCCGAGCCGAGCGAAGTCGGCCTGAAGAAGGCTGCGCAGGCCGTGATCATCGCCACCGGCTCCGAAGTGCAGCTGGCGCTGCATGCGCAGCAACTGCTGGCGCAACACAAGGTCGCGGTGCGCGTCGTCTCGATGCCGTCGACCACCGTGTTCGACCGCCAGAACAGCGACTACAAGACCGAGGTGCTGCCGGCCAAACTGCCGCGCATCGCGATCGAGGCCGGCGTGACCGACTTCTGGTGGAAGTACGGCTGCGCCGCCGTCGTCGGCATTGACCGCTTCGGCGAATCGGCCCCGGCCGGGGTGCTGTTCAAGCACTTCGGCTTCACGGCGGAGAACCTGGCCTTGACCGTGCGCAAAGTTCTCGCAAAGTAACTCGACCAGGGGCAGACTGCAAAGTCCGCCCCTCGTTGTTTCGGATCACCATTCCACGTTTCGACAAACCGCCACTTTAGGAAGACTGACATGACGATCAAGATCGGTATCAACGGATTCGGCCGCATCGGCCGCATGGTGTTCCGTGCCGCAGTGCAGAACTTCGCCAACGACATCGAGATCGTCGGCATCAACGACCTGCTGGAGCCGGACTACCTGGCCTACATGCTGAAGTACGACAGCGTGCACGGCCGTTTCAAGGGTGAAGTCGCGGTCGACGGCAACACGCTGATCGTCAACGGCAAGAAGATTCGCCTGACCGCCGTCAAGGATCCGGCCGAACTGAAGTGGAACGAAGTCGGCGCCGACATCGTCGTCGAATCGACCGGCCTGTTCCTGACCAAGGAAACCGCCGAGAAGCACCTGGCCGCCGGCGCCAAGAAGGTGATCCTGTCGGCCCCGTCGAAGGACGACACGCCGATGTTCGTCTACGGCGTCAACGACAAGAGCTACGCCGGCCAGGCGATCATCTCGAACGCCTCGTGCACGACCAACTGCCTGGCCCCCGTCGCCAAGGTGCTGAACGACACCTTCGGCATCAAGCGTGGCCTGATGACCACCGTGCACGCCGCCACCGCGACGCAGAAGACCGTCGACGGCCCGTCGAACAAGGACTGGCGCGGCGGCCGCGGCATCCTCGAGAACATCATCCCGTCGTCGACCGGCGCCGCCAAGGCCGTCGGCGTGGTGATCCCCGAGCTGAACAAGAAGCTGACCGGCATGGCCTTCCGCGTGCCGACCTCCGACGTGTCGGTGGTCGACCTGACCGTCGAGCTGAACAAGGAAGCCAGCTACGAGGACATCTGCAAGGCCATGAAGGCCGCGTCGGAAGGCGCGATGAAGGGCGTGCTGGCCTACACCGAAGACAAGGTCGTCGCGACCGACTTCCGCGGCGAGTCTTGCACCTCGGTATTCGACGCCGAAGCCGGCATTGCGCTCGACAAGACCTTCGTCAAGGTCGTGGCCTGGTACGACAACGAGTGGGGCTACTCGAACAAGGTGCTCGAGATGGCGCGGGTTATTGCGAAATAAAAGCCCCCACGGTCCCTTCCGGGGCCTGCCCCCCAGGGGGCTCGCGCAGCGGACCGGCGGAGCCGGTTCCGCGCACGCCACTGGATAGGAAGAAGGGCCACCCGAAAGGGTGGCCCTTCTTCTTTCTGGGGTGCGGCGTTGGGGTGTGATATTTGCTGTTTTGGTAAGAATGGGGCGCTGGCCTAACTTTCAATTAGGGGGATATTGACTCTTTCGTACAGTTTCCGGTGGGTGCGTCATGTTTAAACGTTAGCGTTTCTCCACACGCCGATTCAGGGAGTTTTCAACGATGAACGTCGTCCGATCCATCTTCGCGCTGACCACCCTTGCGGCAGCCGCCGGCACCTGGGCCGCCGAACCGGCCACCTACCACTGCGAGCGCCTCGCCATCCCGGCCGGCTTCGCCTACGACATCAACGACCGTGGCGTCGTGGCCGGCACCGTTTTCGTCAAGCGCGAAGGCTGGTACCCCGCGGTCTGGCGCCATCGCAAGTTGGAAACCGTGCCCCAGGTGGTCGGCTTCGAGAAGGGCATCAACGTCGCCTACGCCATCAACCGCAAGGGCGATCTGGCGGGCTACGTCAGCGACCAGGGTCCTTCGCAGGCCGCCGTCTGGATCGATGGGGTCGGCCAAGTACTGCCGACGTTCCCCAACGCAGCCACGCCGGCCAGCGAGGCCGTGGCGATCAACGACCGCGGCCATGTCGTCGGCTCCAGCACCAATGCCCAGTCCGTCTTGCATGCGACGCTGTGGAAAAACGGCCACGCGATCGACCTCGGCGCGCTGGAGAGCAGGCACGGCATCCACAAGACCCGCAGCTACGCCAGCGACATCAATGCCTCGGGCATGGTGGTGGGCAGCAGCGAGTCGCGCACTGCCTTGCGGCGCGCGGTGCAATGGACAGACGGTACCCGCGGCAGCATGGTGGACCTCGGTGCCACGGCCTACGGGGACCAATCCGAAGCCCTGGCGGTCAACAGCGCGGGCGTGGTGGTGGGTTACAGCACCATCGGTGACTTCTCGCAGCCCAACCGCCCAATCGGCTGGATCGACGGCGTGAGCTTCGACCTGAAGCCGTTCGCCGGCGCCAACAGCTCGGAGGCCCGGGACATCAACGACGCCGGCACGGTCGTGGGCAGCCGCGATGACGGCGCGCTGGGCGCCGCAATCGTCTGGCCGCACTACGGCGACTCACCGATCGACCTGAACACGCTGCTCGACGCCGACGGCTGCCGCGGTTCGAACGGCCGCATCTATCGCCTGACCAGTGGCATCGCCATCAACAGCAATGGTGAGATCCTGGCCGGCAGCTTCGTGTTTCCGCACGACGCGACGTTCAGGTTGGTGCCGCTGAGCAAGCACCGCTGAGGCGCCGACCCGCCATCCCGGCGGGCGCGCGGCTCAGGCGTCGAAATGCCGCGCCAGCACCGGCTGCACGCTCGAATGGTTTTCGATGCGCTTGAGCAGCGCGCTGAACTCGGGGCGGTTCTTCGCCAGGTGGGCGCGGGCGCCTGACCATTTCGAGACCACGGCGGCCATCAGGTCGAGTGCGCCGGGCATCGTGTTGCCGCTGAGGAACGGCGTTGCCGGGAACTGGTCGGCAAATATTTCCCAATGGCGGTGCAGCATGCGGCGCGCCGCTTCGCGCACCGAAGCGCGGGCCTCGTCGCCATCCTCGGTCGTGAAGCGTTCGGGGTAGTCGCTGGCGGTGATCGCGCTGTAGCAGTTGGCGGCGATGAAGACCAGGCCGCGCAACGTCTGGGCGCGAGCGCTCTCGTCGGCTGGCAGCAGTGCGCTGGGCGGGTGCTGCAACCCGAGATGGATCAGGATCGCCGCGCTCTCCGTCATCACGCTGCCGTCGGGCAACACCAGGGTCGGGATCTGCGCCAGCGGGTTGACGCGGCGCAGCTCGTCGATGGCTGAATCTTCTTCCCAGGCCGACGCCCGGACCTGGCGGAATTCGAGCCCGCATCGTTCGAGTGCGGCTTCGACGATTGCCGAGCCGCTGCCGCGTGAGCCATAGAGTGTGTACATGGTGGCCTCCTGTGGGGTGAGGGGGGAGAACGACAACAAACTGCTCAAGTCAGGACCAGCGGCAGGCTGCGCAGCCGCTGGCCGGTGAGTGAAAACAGCGCGTTGGCCAGCGCCGGCGCCACCGGCGGCAAGGCCGGCTCGCCCATGCCCGTCGGCGCGCGGGTGCTGTTGACCAGGTGAGTCTCGACCACCGGCGCATCCCGCAGCGCCAGCAGCGGCTGGTCGGGGAAGTTGCGCGCCTGGACCTCGCTGCGCACGATGTCGATGCGACCGTGCAACGCCGCGGTCAGGCCGAAGACCACGCTGCCCTCGACCTGCTGCGCAATGCCGTCGGGGTTGACGACGGTGCCGCAGTCGACCGCGCAGACGACACGGTGCACCCGCGGCTTCCTCTTGCCATCGACAGCCTCGACCGAGACGTCGAGCACCATCGCGACGATGCTGCCGAAGCTCTCGTGCAGGGCCAATCCGCGGGCCCTGCCGGCCGGCATCGGGCGGCCCCAGCCGGCCTTGTCGGCGGCCAGTCTCAGCACCGCGGCGTGGCGCGGCATGCCGCTCAGCAGACCGAGGCGAAACGCCAGCGTGTCGGCCTTGGCCTCATGGGCCAGTTCGTCGATGAAGCTTTCGCTGAAGAACGCGTTGTGCGAATGGCCGACCGAGCGCCAGAAGCCGATCGGCACGCCGCTGTGCGTCGCCACATGGGCCATGCGCTGGTTCGGCGCCTCGTAGGGCAGGTCGAACAAGCCCTCGGCGGTCGTCTTGTCCGGCATGTCCACTGGCCCGGCCAACACGGGCAAGGTGCGCTCGATCCAGCGTGGGCCGATCGCGTCGCCGGCGCTGTGGATCGTCAACGTCTGCAACCGGCCGTTCGCGTCCAGCCCACCCCGCAGCAGCGCCGCGCCGGCCGGACGATAGAAGTCGTGCGTGAAGTCCTCTTCGCGTGGCCACACCAGCTGCACGGGCCGGTTATTGGTCTCCAGCGCGACCCGCACCGCCTGCGCGACAACGTCGACCTCGAGCCGGCGGCCGAAGCCACCGCCGAGGTAGGGCACATGCAGCGTCACGCGCTCGGGCTCGACGCTGGCGATGCGCGCGGCCGCGTCACGCGCCGGGCCGGGCACCTGCGTCGGCGCCCAGACCTCGACCGAGCCATCGGCATGGACCTGCGCCGTGCAGTTCATCGGCTCCATCGTCGCGTGGGCCAGGTAGGGCGCACGGTAGACAGCTTCGTGCCTACGCGCGGCCTGCGCCAGCGCCTTGGCGCCATCACCGCGCGAATGGAAGCCGAAGCCGTCGTCGTTGTCGGCCGCGGCGCGCGCCTGGATCTCGAGGCGGTCGAGGATCGCCGCCGAATCGAGCACGCCGCCGGCCGGTGGCCGCCACTCGACCTCCAGCGCCGCCAGGCCCTGGCGCGCATGCCAGGTGCTGCGCGCGACCACCGCCACCGCATCGGTCGAACCGGCCAACGGCCGCAGCCGCACGACACGCTCGACACCGGGCTTCTGCATCGCCGCCGACGCGTCGATGCGGCCGGGCGCGCCCCCGATCGCCGGGGCGTGGCGCAGCACCGCATAGAGCATCCCCGGCAGGCGGATGTCCAGGCCGTAGCGCGCCTGGCCGTTGCTCTTGGCCACCGCGTCCAGCCGCGGCTGCGGGCGGCCGATGCGCTTCCATTGGGCGCGCGGCTTGAAGCGCACGTCGCCGGGCCGCGTGTTCGCCGCGGCCGCGGCCAGGTCGCCATAGGGCGCCCTGTCGTGGCCGGCGATGTGGATCACCACGCCGTTGTCGACGCTGAACTCGGCCACCGGCAGCTTCCAGCGCAACGAGGCGGCGCCCAGCAGCTGCGCGCGTGCGGTGGCGGCGGCCAGGCGCAGTGGCTCCCATGCGTCGGCGAGGGTCGATGAGCCGCCGGTCACCACAATGCCGAACTCACGCGCAAGCTTCTTCACCATCCACTGGCCCAGGCGCGCACCGGTCGTCTCGTGGCCGGGTTCGGTGCTGGCGGGGTGCAGCGGCAGGCTGCCGACGAACATGGCGACGTTGCCGTAGATCGCGTCGTGCGGTGCCTGCACCGGTGTCACGCGCTCTGGCGCGACGTCCATCTCTTCGGCCACCAGCAGCGCCAGCGCGGTGTGCACGCCCTGGCCCATCTCGACGAACGGCGTCGCGAACTGCACGCTGCCGTCGCGCAGCACCTTGATCCAGCCGTTCAACGCGACCTCGCCGGGCGCCTCGGCCAGCAGTTCCGCGCGGCCCAGGCGGCCACGCGGCGGCAGGCCGGCCCAGCCCAGCAGCAAGGCACCGGCGCTGCCCACGCCGGACAGCAGCAGCACGCGACGCGTGGTTCTCATGTCTGCGTCCCAGGCCTTGGGCCCGACCCTCCAGGAGCGAAGCAGCCCCCTCGGAGCAACCGTGCAAGGCTCATGCCTTCTTGCCCGACTGCAGCAGCGCCGCCGCGGTGTGGATCGCAGCGCGCACGCGCGGGTAGGTGCCGCAGCGACACAGGTTGGTGATCGCCGCGTCGATCTCGGCGTCGCTCGGGTTCGGGCTCTTCAGCAGCAGTGCGGCGGCGGCCATCAACATGCCGCTCTGGCAGTAGCCGCACTGCGGCACGTCGTGCTGCGCCCAGGCCTGCTGCAGCGCATGCGGCGCATCGGGCTGGCCCAGGCCTTCGATCGTCCTGATCTGCTTGCCGACCACGGCCGCGACCGGCGTCACGCAAGATCGGGTGGCCTGTCCATCGACCTGCACGGTGCAGGCGCCACAGGCCGCGACGCCGCAGCCGAACTTGGTGCCGGTCAGTTCCAGCACATCGCGCAGCACCCACAGCAGCGGCATCTCCGGCGCGATGACGGCGTCGTCCACCGCCGTCTTCCGGCCATTGATCGTCAACTCCATCGACCCCACACTCCAACGCCCGGCCGGGCGGCAAAAGGAGTGTGGCAGATCCGATCGGTCGAAATCAGGCCGGCGGCTGCACGCGCAACGCGGCTTGCATGAGTTGCACCCTGTTTCGGGCACCGAAGCGTTTACGCAACCGCCGCAGGTGGTAGTCAACGTTGTGGCGCGAGATGTCCATCCGCGCCGCGATCTGTTTGTCGCCCATGCCACGTGACAGCAGGTCGAGAATCTGCGCCTGCGTCGGCGAGAGCTCGCCGGTCGGGCTGTCTTCGTCGCCGGCGCCCGACAGGCCGGGCAGCGTGCCGTGGAACTCCTCCAGGCACAGCGCCAGCATCAGCACCCGGCCCAGCGCCGCGTCGTCCAGGCGGCCGACGCAGGCACCCCGGCTGAGCAGGCTGACGAAGCGCCGGGCCTGGCCCGGCAACGCCGGCAACGCCAGCATCAGGCCGCCGACCACGCCGCGCTCGTGCAGGTCATCGACCAGCGCACACAGGTCGGCCTTCTGGGCCGCCGCCACCGGCTGACGCACCAGCTCGTTGAGCGTCCACACGCAAGGCAGGCTGCTGCGCTCGATCGCACGCAGGCGCGGGTCGACGTCCTGGTAGCGACGCGAGAAGTAACGCTCGATCCAGGCCGTGTCGGCGTACTGGCCGCAGAACGAGCGCACGACCGGGGTGCCGCGACTGATGTCCAGGCTGCCAAAGCCGATCTCGTCGAAGCCGAGCGTTTGCAGCTCGGCCTGCACCAACTCGCGGCGGCGGCGCTCGCTGCCGGCGGCCATCAGGGCCTCGAGCAGGCGCGGACGCATGCACCAGGGGGCCGGCCCGGCCTCGATCGCCTTCGACGGGCCGGTCACCAGCAAGGGTTCGAAGTCAGGGTCGAACGCGCCGTTCGCGCTCAGCCCATGAAAGTCCCGGGAGTTCAGTTCCAGCACGCTGTCTCTCCTCGTCGAGCACGTCGCTCATGAGTCAATGAAGGGCCGCTCCCGAGTTGACTCAACCCCCTTGGGGGGCGGAAACGTCGAAGACGTTTCCTGGGGGCGCTCCCTTGACCAAAGCGCAAGCCGCGGCCGCGACGGCTCACGCCGTTGCAATTGGCAACCGCCGATACAGGCGAGACCGGCTCCGCAAGCGCCACACGACGCCAGGATGGAAACGATTACGAGCGGTCAGGGCTTGGTAACAACCCCAGGCGACCCCTCCCAGCCCAGCGCCCGCGCCAGCGAGCCGGCCAGCGGGTCGGGCACGGTCTGGTCCAGCGGCACGGTGCGGTCGATCTGCTCGGTCAGCTCGTTGAGCTGCACTTGCGGCAGCGTCTGCGCTTCGGCCAGCGCCCGGATCTGCGCCGCGATCTCGCCCCGGCCCTTGGCCGCCACATAGGCCCCTTGCCCCTTGCCCAGCCGCATCAGCGCGATCGCGACCCCCGGCGTGTGGATCACGACGTGCGCGAACTTCATGCGGTCCGGCAGCGCGCTGAACAGCGCCTCGTGGCGCAGGCTGCGGCGCTGGTTGCGCACATGCGGGTCGCCCTCGTCGTCACGGTGCTCGCGCTTGACCTCTTCCAGCGACATGCGCTGCTGGCGCAGGTGGTCGAAACGCTGGAATGCGAGGTCGGCCGCCGCGACCAGCGCGAAGATCACCGCCGCCCAGGCACTGACGCGCGACAGCAGCGGCCCGGCCACGTCGAGCACCTTCAGCGGCGGCGCGTTGCCCAGCCGCACCGCGCTGTCGAGCGACCAGCGCACGCTGGCCCAGATCACGCCGCCGAGCAGCAACGCCTTCAGCACCAGCATCGCCAGGCCGAAGGCATTGCGCCAGGCGAAGATCTGCTGCAGCCCGTTCACCGGGTTGAGCCGGTTCAGGTCCGGCTGGATGCGCTGCCAGGCCAGCAGCGGCCCGACCTGCAGGAACGATCCCACCGCCGCCCCCACCGCCGCCAGCAGCAGCGCCGGCAGCGCGATCTGCGCCAGCGTCAGGATGGCCTGCGTGACGAAAGGGCCGAGGAACTCCGGCCCCTGCGCCCAGGCCACCGGGTCGACCGCCCGGAACCACAGGCTGCGCACCGCCGGCACCAGCGCGTTGGCCGACCAGACCACGCCGAGCATCGCGCCGACGAAGGCCGCGGCGCTGGTCAGCTCGGCGCTGCGCGGCACATCGCCCTTGCGGCGCGCCTCGCGCAGGCGGCGCGGCGTCGGCTTGAACTTCTTGTCGCTCATCGCAGCGCCGGTGCTCCTTCAGCGCTCGGCCAGGCTGCGCCAGACACTGAGCACGTTGGTGCCGGGCCGCACGAATTCGAGCAAGGTCTCGTGCAGCAGGCTCAGGCAGATCAGCAGCATGAAGATCGCGACCAGGCTCTTCAGCGGCTGTGCGATGACGAAGACGTTGAACTGCGGCACGAAGCGGCCGAGCAGCCCGAGGCCATAGTCGACCAGCATCAGCACCATCAGCACCGGCGCGCCAAGCTTGACGATCCAGTTGAACAACGAATCGGCCTGATGGATCGCGAAGGCCTCGAGCAGGCGCGGCAGATCAGGCAACGGCGCGGCGAGCGGCCAGATGCGATAGGACTCGGCGAGCAGCGCGACGACGCCGGTCAGCCCGCCGGCACTGACGAACAGCACCGCCATCACCCAGCCGAGGAACTGGCCGGTCGGCCCGCCCTCGTGGCCGAACGCCGGGTCGAAGAACTGCGCGTTGGCGGCGCCGGTGTGGAAGTCGACCAGGTCGCCGACGCTGTGCACTGCCCAGATGAACACCCCCAGGCCCAGGCCCAGCAGCAGGCCGATCAAGCCCTCCTTGGCGGCGATGACCATGGCCTGCACCGGCGTCACCCCTTCGGCCGAGCCGGCCAACGGCAGCATCAGCATGCCGAGCAGGAACACCAGGCCGCGCCGCACCGAGCCGGGGACCATCGTGCGTGACAGGAACGGCACGACCATGAACAGCACGAACGGGCGCGGCAGCAACAGCACCATCGCCAGCGCGTCGCGGTGCCATTGCGACAGCACGGGGCTCAACCAGGCCATCATGCCGCCGGCATCGGGCGCCAGGCTCTGCGGATCCATCGGCGTCACCCGTTCAGCGGCCGCTGCGCCACCAGCGCAGCGGAGCCAGGTCTTCGAGCTGCTGCTCTTCGGCCTGCTGCGCGGCGGCGGCGGCGCGGGCCTGGGCGCGCTCGATCATCTGCTGCGCGCGGTCGTGGTCCTGCGCGGCGCGGCGGGCACCGGCCTGCGCGCCGCGCGCAAACATCTGCGCCTGCATCGCCTCGGCGTGGGCCAGCAGCGCGAGGCGGCGGCCGTCGTCGATGCGGCGCTGCAATTCGCCCGACCAGGCGTGGCCATCGCGCCAGTCCGCGGCCGACAGGGTCGCGCCGCGGGTCTGGCGCTGCGCCGCGCTGTGGCGCAACCGGGCATCGGCCTGCTGCCGCACCTCGGCGTCCTGGCGCTGCGCTTCGCCTTGCCGCGTGCGCCAGTCGGCCGCGGCCTGGGTTGCTCGGGCCACCGCCAGGCGCTGGCGCCGCTCGCGGATCTGGCGGATCTGCTGCCAGCGCTTGTCGTCGAGTTCGGCCATCGGGTCAGCGGCCTGCCAGGGCCTGCAGCGCCGCGACGGCATCGCGCCAGCCGATGGCCTCGGCCTCTTCCTGGCGCAGCATCGCATCGATCCCGGCCTTGCTGCGCACCGCGGCGTCGGCCTCGGCGTCGGCGCCGGGCCGGTACTCGCCGATCTGCAGCAGCAGCTCGACTTCCTTGTAGCGCGCCATCAGCGCGCGCACGCGGCCGGCCGCACGGCGGTGCTCGTCGTCGACCACCCGCGGCATCACGCGGCTGATGCTGCCGAGCACATCGATCGCCGGGTAGTGGCCGGCGCCGGCCAGCTCGCGCGACAGCACGATGTGGCCGTCGAGGATCGAGCGCACCTCTTCGGCGACCGGGTCGTTGTCGGCCTCGCCTTCGGTCAGCACGGTGTAGACGGCGGTGATCGTGCCGCGCGCGCCCGGCCCGGCGCGTTCGAGCAGCCGCGGCAGCATCGCGAACACCGACGGCGGGTAGCTGCGCCGCGTCGGCGGCTCGCCGCAGGCCAGCCCGATCTCGCGCTGCGCGCGCGCCAGCCGCGTCAGCGAGTCGACCAGCAGCAGCACCCGCTTGCCCTCGTCGCGGAAGTGCTCGGCCACCCGCGTCGCCGCCTGCGCGCAGCGCAGCCGCTCGGCGGCCGGCCGGTCGGAGGTCGACACCACCATCACGCAGCGTTCACGCCGCGCGCCGATGCCGGTGTCGAGGAACTCGGCGACCTCGCGACCCCGCTCGCCGACCAGCGCCACCACCACCACATCGGCTTCGCAGTGGCGCGCCAGCATGCCCAGCAACGTGCTCTTGCCGGCGCCCGGCGGCGCGAAGACGCCCACACGCTGCCCTTCGCCGAGCGTCAACAGCGCGTCGAGCGCACGCACGCCGGTCGGCAGCGGCTTGGCGATGCGCTGGCGCGCCAGCGCCGGCGGCGGCGCGGCCTGCACCTCGGTGCGCACGCACGACAGCAACGGCCCGCCGCCGTCGATCGGCTCGCCCATCGAGTCGAGCACGCGGCCGAGCAACCCCGGCCCGACCGGAAACTGCGCCGCATGGCCGGTCGGCATCACCGCCGCACGAGCCGTCAGCCCATCGATCGCACCCATCGGCGCCAGCAGCGCGGTGCCCTGTGCAAAGCCGATCACCTCGGCCAGCAGCGGCGCCGCCTGGCCGACCGACAGCTCGCAGACCTCGCCGACCCGCGCCAGCAGGCCGGTGGCCTCGATCGCCGGCCCGATCGCCTTGGTGACCTGGCCGACGACGCGCGCCGGCGGGGCCTGCGCCAGGCGCCGCCGCAGGTCGGCCAGCGGGTCCAGCGTCGGCAGCGGCACGACGGCCAGGGGGTCGGGGCTGGTCATCGGTCGGCTCGGTTCGACGGCATCAGCGTGCCGGCGCATGCAACGCACGGCGCAGCGCTTCGATCTGCGCCTGCAGGCCCATCTCGACCCGGCCCGACGCGGTCTGCACCCGGCACTCGTCGCCGGTCAGGCTCTCGTCGACGACAACCCGCACCTGGCCGCCGTGGCGCGTGCCGTCGAGGACGCGGCGCACGGCGATCTCGGCCTCTTCACGCGCCCCGGCGGCGACCCACAGCGTGACCACCGGCTCGTCGGCCCACATCGCCTCGAGCCGGCGCAACACCGCCTCGTAGCGCAAGGCGGGCGGCAGCTCGCCGAGGCACTGCGCCAGGGTCTCGACCACCAGCTGGGCCATCGCCTCGCGTTGCGCGTAGACCGCGTGCTCGGTCGCCCAGGCCTGCGACAGATGACGCCGCGCATGGTCGGCCTGGGCCTCGCGCCAGCCCTTGTGGTAGCCGTCGCGCAGGCGCTGCTGCACATCGCGGTCGGCGTCCTTGCGCACGCGCGAGGCTTCGCGTTGCGCGGTGCCGATCACCTCGTTGGCATCGAGCAGCGCGCCGTATTCGTCGGCCTTCAGCACCTTGCGCTCGCTGAGCAGGTGCAGGTGCTCGGCGGTGATCAGAAAAGCCAGTCCCATGATCCAAACCTTTCCGGCAACGCGCACATGAACAGCAGCTCTTCGTAGACGACGCGTCGCTCGGCCGACATGACCGGCGGGCTCGCCTGCGCGATGCTGCGCGGGAACTTGACCCGCGCACTGCGCCACAGGCCGTCGCCCTGGCTGGCCAGCAGGCCCAGCATCAGCTGGTAGCTGCGCCGCACGACCGTGCGCCCGGCCGCGCGCGGGCGCTGCACCAGCGCACGCGGGCTCATCGCGAGCGCCGGGCACGACGGCCAGCGCGACAAGGCAAAGTCCGGCAGCTCGCGGTCGAGCCGCTTCGCCTGGCGCCACATCTCCAGCGCCAGCCCGGGGGTTTCGAAGTGGTCGCGGTGGGCCACGAAGCCGGCGAACAGGGCCAGCCGGCGCAGCGCCGGGCCGTCCATCCAGGCCAGCCGCTCGATCGGGCCATCCGGCCGGGCGGCAGCCTGCGCGGCGTCGGGCACGGCGTGGGTGCGGCGCAGCCAGGTCGAGCCGGCCTGGTGGCCGCCAGGCCCCAACGCCATGATCCCTCGCGTGCGCCAGCCGGGCGGCCACCAGCTGACATGCGCATCGAGCGATGGACGGGTGGCAACACGCACCCGCGCCCGCAGCGCCCGCATGGCGGGCGTCGGCACGGCCGGCGGTGCTGCCGTGGTGATCATTTCACCAACCCCGCCCGCCGCAGCCAGACCCGCAGCGGCAGGCCCGAGCGGCGCAGCAAGTAGGGCAGCGTGACCACCGCCGCCGCGCCCAGCAGCGCGACGATGGCCAGCGTCGCCAGCGCGGTGTTGCTCAGGCCCAGCGGGCCGGTCGCATCGGCCGCGGCGCGCGCGCGTGCCGAGGCCGTGCTGATGATCTCGCTGGCTGGCACCAGCGTCAGCGAGACCTGCTCGTAACTCAGGCCTTCGACGCTGTGCGCAACGAGTTCCTTGACCGCCGGCGCCAGCAGGCGCAGGTCGGTGCCGGGCCGGTGCTTGATGAAGACCGCCGCCGAGCTGGGCTTGAGCTTGTCGCTCAACGGGTCGTTGGCCGGGATCACGACGTGCACCCGCGCCGAGACGACGCCATCGATCTCGGCCACCGTGCGCGACAGCTCCTGCGACAGGCCGTAGATGTAGCGCACGCGCTCTTCGGCCGGCGTCGCGACCAGCCCCTGCTTCTGGAACACCTCGCCCAGCGAGGCATGGCGCGGGCCCGGCAGGCCACGCTCCTGCAGCACGTCGACAGCGGCCGGCAGGTCGCGCTCGTCGACCTGCAGCTGCCAGCCGGCCTCGCCGGCCTGGACCTTGACCGCGTCGATGTGCGCGTTGGCCAGCGCGGCCAGCATCTGGTTGGCCTCGGATTCGTTCAGGCCCGAGTACAGCTCGACGCGGCAGCCGGCCAGCGCCAGCACCAGCACGGCGGCCGACCACCAGGCGTGCTTGCGCGGGCGGTTATTCATTGCTGCTCAACAGCTGGTGGAAAGTGGTGTTGGCGGCACTGGCCAATGCGCTGGTCACCGACAACATCGTGCTTTCGCTGGCCAGCTGGATGCTGGTCTGGATCGCGAAGGTGCTGACCCGCTGCAGGCCCTCGACCGACGCGTCGTTCAGCGTCGCTTCATCGGGCAGGCCGGGCACCAGCTGTTGTGCGGTCGGCTCGGTCGCGGCGCGGGCCGGCGCGATCACGCTGTTGGTCAGGTGGTTCAGCAACTGCATCGGGGCCGACGTGCTGCTCGTGCGCTCGGCGCGCACGCCGTGGCCGACGGCCTCCGGCGCCTGCGCCGCCTGGTGCAGCGCCTGCAGCGATTGGTTCAGCAGCGGCTCGCCAGGCGGCATTGCTGCGCCGGGCAGCGTGGCGCCGCCGGCGGCGTGGGATGCAGGCGCCGGCATGCCGGTGCCAACGGCGGACACGGGGTCGATCGGTAGGGCCATGGATGCCTCCTGCGGTGCTGCTGAGAAAAAGGGGGGGAAACGAGAACGGAGAAAGGCCGGGACGACCGGCCGGGCGCCTGCGACGGCGACGGTGCCCGGTCGCCCCGGCGAAGGCTTATTCCTTCACCTTGGCCGACTGGCGCAGGTCGCCGCCCATCTGGGCAGCCAGGTCGCCACGGGCCTTGGCGGCGCCGGTGATGGACGAGGTTTGCAGCTGGATCGATGCCATCTTGATCGATGCCATCTGGGCTTCTTCGGCCCGCTTCTGGAAATCGTCCACGGCGCCAGGAACGGTGCCACCGTCAACGGGTTGGGCGGTATTGGCCATGCTTAACTCCTGTGATGAATGTTGGAAACAGACGGGGGACACAGCAGGCCGCTAGGCCCGCGAGATTCCCGCCGCCGGGGCTGCAGCACCCGGCAGGCGGAAATGGGGAATGGGTCGCGACGCGCAGGTCACGGCCCATCGTGGTTCTCCTCGTTGGCCTTCGGCACCGCGAGGTCGTCGGCGCTCACCGGCCCGAGCGCACCGCCGTTGCGCAGTGGCGCGCCTTCGAAGTAGCGGTCGCCGTTGGCCAGCTGCACGAAGCGCAGGCCGTCGGGGCCTTCGGTGATGCTGACGACGCGCGCCGGCAGGCGATCGGCCCAGTCGGGCGCCGCACCGGCCTTGGCCACGCGTGCGACCGGCTTGTAGTGCAACTCGTCGTCGACCACCACCATCGGGTACAGGTCACGCGTCAGCCGCTTCACGCGTTCGGGCGTGCCGGCCTGGTCGGTCGCGCCGGTGAGCTGCAGGTGGCCCTGGCCGCGGTAGCTGACCGCAACGCCCGGGTCGGCGAGGAATTCACGCGCCCGACTGACCACCTCGTCCAGCGGCGTGACACCGACCTGCACGCGGCCGCCGACACCGCCCACGGCCTGCGCCAGCGCGCGTTGGCGGGCGGTCGATTCGACAAAGCCTGTCAGGCGCACGGTGCCTGACGCATCGGGCGGCTGGGCGACCACCTCGGGGAAGTCGCGCAGCAAGGTGCGCAGACGCGCAGCGTCCAGCGCCGGGCCCTCGTCGCCGGCACTGCGCGGGCTCGGCCGCCAGGCCAGTGCCGCCGCGGTGACGCCGAACGCCGCCAGCACCACCACCACCATTGCGCGTGGCCACCAGCGGCCCGAAGCCTTCTGCATCGCGGCGCGCGCAGCGGCCGCAGCCTCCTCGTCGAGAAACATCGAATCGGGTGCGTCGTCGGCCGGGGCCTGGGCGTACTCGCGGTCGATCTGCATGTCGATCGAGCCGACGCGCAGCACGTCGCCCGGCACCAGGCTGCGCCGCTCGGCGGTCATCGGCGCGCCGTTCAGCTCGACCGCCGCATCGCCGAGCCGGCGCACGGTCAGCGCGACCTCGCCGGCGGTCAGCGACAGGTGCTGGCCGCGGGCATCGGTGTCGGGCAGCAGCACCTCGCATTCAGGCGCCGAGCCGAGCGTGTTCGCGCCAGCCTTCAGCGTGATGCGGCGGCCACGCATGCCGCTGCTCAAGAATCGCAGGCACCAGGCGTCGTGCGGCGTCGGTTGACTCATGTGCGCTCCCCAGGGCCTTCGGCCCGTCCCTCCGGGAGGGGGTGAGCCCCTGCGGACGGCGGGGCGGGACTGGCGCTTCCCCGTAGGCCTTCGAATCGGCGCTGACTCATGACCCGCTCCACGGCATCGTCTCGGCTTCGCGGCTCAGTGGCGTGGGACGCACGTTGGCGGCCGAGCCGACCGGCACTTCCTGCGACGGCAG
The DNA here is from genome assembly GCF_036277275.1 of Ideonella sp. Classification (GTDB taxonomy): domain Bacteria; phylum Pseudomonadota; class Gammaproteobacteria; order Burkholderiales; family Burkholderiaceae_C; genus Ideonella. The sequence continues at coordinate 84,707 of NZ_DASUNH010000165.1, forward strand.
GCTCGTTGGCGCCGCCCCGGTGACCGCGGCGTCGGGCATCACGAAACGCGGCGTCAGCAGGTAGAAGCGTTCGAGCTTGCCGCCTTTGTCTTCCGAGTACTTGAACAGCCGCCCGATCACGGGAATGGCCGACAGCCCCGGCACGCCCGAGTCGGCCGTGCTCTTGCTCTCGCTCGAATAACCGGCGATCAGCAGGCTCTTGCCTTCGCCGATCATGGCCTGGGTGTTGACGCTGCGCCGGCGCACGATCGGGATGTTGTCGACAGTCTCGGTGGCCAGGCTGTCGTCGCCGATGTTGATCGCCAGCTTGACGCTGTTGCTGCCTTCCTCGTCGATCACCAGCGGCGTCACGCGCACGTCGGTGCCGGCGCTGATGGTGTACAGGCTGGAATCCTGGAAGCCCGGCACCTTGACGTAGAACTCGCTCTTGTTCTGCAGGCTGGCCTCGGTGTTGTCCAGCGTCAGCACCTTCGGCCGGGCAACGAACTTGGCGCGGCCGTTGCTTGCCAGCGCGCTGACGCGGGCGAGCAGGAAGTCGCGCATCTCCTTGCCCAGCGACGCGGTGATCACGACGCCCGACGGCACCGTCAGCCCAGTCTGGCCGGCGGCGGTCGTGGCGCCGGACCAGGTCAGCGGTGGGTTGCTGCCGTTGCCGGTCTGCACGTCCATCTGCGTGCCGTGAGCGCGCCAGTCGACACCGAGCTTGTCGACCGAGTCGTCGCTGACGTCCATGATCGTCAGCTCGATCTCGACCAGCCGCGGCTTGGCATCCATCGACGCGATGAGCTTGGCGTACTGCGCCATGCGCTCGGGCACATCGCGGATCAGCACCGCGTTCATCCGCGCATCGGCCTGGAACTGCGGCCCGTCGATCGCCGCGCCCCACGCGCCGTTGGCATCGGCACCATCGCTGGCTGCGCCATCGGCCGCGCCCGTGTTGCCGGCGTTGGCGGCGGCCGCCGCCGCTGCCTTGGGGCTCTTCATCTTCGGCACCGCGGCGGCACCGCCCGCGCCGCCGGACGACGACACCGACGGGCTGCGCGCGCCGTAGAGGCTGCGCAAGGTCGTCACAACGCCGGGCACGACCTGGCTGCCCCCGTCGCGATTCAGCCGCAGGTCGTTGGCCCAGGCGTAGCGCAGCGGGAACATCTTCACCTCAGCGTGGTCGACCTGCGAGGCGCGGTAGTCGATCGACTTGACGATCTGCCGCACCATCTCGACATAACGCTTCGGGCCGCTGACGAAGACGCTGTTCTCGTTCTGGCTGATGACCAGCGGGTAGCGCTTGTCCCAGACCTGCAGCTTGTTCAGCGTGTCGGCGATGCGCGGCGCATTCGAGCCCAGGATCGGCAGCACCTCGTTGCGCGCATCGGCGGCCAGCTCGACGAACAGCAGCGAGCCGTCGAAGTACCAGGTCAGCCCGTAGTTGGCGCAGACCGCCTCCAGCACCGCCTTCGCGTTGCTCGCCCGGCCACTGCCCACGGTGTTGCCGAAGGTGCCGCTGATGACCCCGTCGATCTTCGGATCGACCACCGCGGTCGTACCCTGCGACGCCGCCAGCTCGCGCAGGAAATCCGCCAGCTTCTTCTCGCTCGCGACGATGCGCACCGGCTTGTTCGCCGACCACCGCAGTTCAGCTGCGTGAGCCATGCCGGCCACGCACAGCGCAGCCATCGCGACAGACCGCAACGCCTGCATCGCACCGCGGCGCTGCACAGCAGTCGCCGCAGCGCGGATCCGGCTTGGCCGGTCCGCTGCGCGAGCCCCCTCGGGGGGCAGCCCCCGGAGGGGGCGTGGGGGCATCATGTTGCGCTTCATTTCAAGTGTTCCATCCACTCGAAGGCCCGCTCGGCGAAGCGCAACACCTCGCGGCCCAGCCAGCTGACACCGATCATCAAGCTGATCAGCACGACGACCAGGCGCACCGACTGGCCGATGCTCTGGTCCTGAATCTGCGTCACGGCCTGCAGGATCGCGACGCCCAGGCCGGCGATCGTCGACACGATCACCAGCGGCAGGCTGACCCACAGCACCACCGACAACGCGTCACGCGTCAGGCTCAGCAGGTCATGCCCCATGCGCGGCCTCCGTGCCCGTGACCCAGCCGACCGGCTGCAGCGTGATGTCGTCATCGACCTCCTGGTACGACAGCACCGGCAGCTTCGGCAGTGCCGGCGCTACCAGGTTGCGCACATAGCGCCGCACCGCACTGGAGACCACCACCACCGTCGTCGCTGGTGCGCCATCGACCAGGCTGCGCAGTTGGTCGAAGATCGCCTGCTTCACTGCTGGGTCCAGCAGCAGCCGGTTGCCCAGCGCCGTGCGTTCGATCGACGCCTCGATGCGGTCGATCAGCTGGGTGTCGAAGAGCACCGCGTGGATCTCGCGCTGCGGCGTCGCGTGCAGGCTCGTGATGTAGGGGCCGAGGTCGGCACGCACCAGCTCGGTCAGCGCGATCGAGTCTTCCTCGCGCGGCGCCCAGCGCACCAGGCTCTCGAAGATCGCCTTCAGGTTGCGCACCGGGATGTTCTCGGTCAGCAGGCGGCGCAGCGTCTCGGCGATCTTCTGCACCGGCACCACCCGCGTCACCTCCACCGCCAGCTCGGGCGCCTGCGCCTGCATGCCGTGGATCAGCTGGCGCACCTCTTGCAGCCCGATCAGCGCCGGCAGGTGCTGGCGGGCAACGCGCTCGACCAGCGCAGCCAGCGGCGCCTCGGGCCCACCGGTGGCCTGCGGGTCGATCAGTTGGGTGGCCTGCACGACGTCCTGCACCAGCACCGCGACCTGGCCTTGCGGCACCGCGGCCGACGCCGAGATCTGGATGCGTGGGAACACCGGCCCCAGCTCGGCCTCGACGCGCCGGCGGGTGTCGATCAGCAGGCGGTCCAGCTGCGCCGGATCGATCAGTGCGTGCAGGTCGGGCGCCAGCCGCAGCGCGACCGGGAAGGTCAGCGCGCCCCCGGCCACCACGCCGCTGGCGCCGCTGTCGGCATCGTCGTGGAAGATCCATTCCGGCGTGTCGCCACGCTGGCGGTGCCGCCGCGCGGCCCAGGCCAGGCCGAACAGCAGGACCAGCCAGACCACGAAGGCCCAGGCCGGGAACCCCGGCGCGAACATGAAGCTGGCCACCGCCAGTCCTGAGATGAACAGCGCCCGCGGGTGGTTGGCGAACTGGCCCAGCATCTGCGCTGCCAGCGGCTGCGACAGCGAGTCGGTGCCACCACCGCCGCAGCGCGTGATCACGATGCCGGCCGCGATCGAGACCAGCAGCGACGGGATCTGCGAGACCATGCCGTCGCCGACGGTCAGGATCGCATAGCGCTGCACCGCATGGCCGATGTCCATGTCGTGCATCAGCGTGCCGACCGCGACGCCCCCGAGGATGTTGACCGCCGCGACGACCAGACTGGCGATCGCGTCGCCCTTGACGAACTTCATCGCGCCGTCCATCGCGCCGTGCAGCTGGCTTTCCTGCTCCAGCTGCGAGCGGCGGGCCTGGGCCTGCGCGTTCGACAGGTTGCCGGCGCGCACTTCGGCGTCGATGCTCATCTGCTTGCCGGGCATCGCATCGAGCGCGAAACGCGCGCCGACCTCGGCGACCCGCTCCGAGCCCTTGGCGATCACGATGAACTGCACGATCGCGACAATCAGGAACACCACGCCCCCGACGACGACGTTGTTGCCGACGATCAGCTTGCCGAACGCATCGATGATCTGGCCGGCGTGCGCATGCAGCAGGATCAGCTTGGCCGACGCGATGTTCAGCGCGAGCCGGAACAGCGTCGTGAACAACAGCAGCGACGGGAAGGTCGACAACGACAGCGCCGAGCCGACATACATCGACACGATCAGCAGCGCCACGCTGATCGACAGGTTGGCCGCGATCAGCAGGTCCAGCGCCGCCGGCGGCAGCGGCAGCATGAACAACGCGACGATGCCCACGAGGAACAGCGCCAGCAGCGCATCGCTGTGGCGCATCGCCGCCATCAGCGGCGAACGCGGCCGCTGCGCTGCGGTGGTTCCTGTGAACAAGGGCATGGGATCGGCCAGGGTGAGGTGAGGGTGGCGATATTGACGACGAAGGGGCGGCCCCTCAACGACGAGGATTCGTAATGGCCAGGACCGGCATACGCCGACTCGTAGTTCACGCACCGGCGCGCCGTCCCTAAGCTGCAGGCGCTCTGGTGACCCGGCGCATGGCGCGCCCTCGATGTCTTTTCTTGACGGCGCCAGGTCAGCGTTCTAGCCATGCACATGCCCCCGGCCACCTTGTTGATGCCCGCCTGGACACCCCTCGGCGAGGCCCGCGCCTTGCCTCGGCTGTGGCCGGGCTTCGCACACACCTGCCGCACGCTGGCCGGCCGGCCATGGCCGATCGTGCGCGGCGGGTCCTCGGCGACGCTGCGCCTGGACGCCGTCGCGCCGGCCCATTGGACCGAAGCAATCGCGTTGCGCCTGCGCTGGCACGGCCACGATGGCGAGCTGGCGCTCGATGCGGCGACCCAGGCCTGGTGCCTGGGCCCGGACCAGGGGGAGGAGGGGATCCCGCCCGATGCGCCGCTGGCCTGGCGCCAGATCCTGCTGGCCGACCGGCTGCATGGGCTGGCGCGCACGCTGCTGGGCAGCGTGCCGGAGTGGGAGCCCGCCGCTGCGCCCTGGCCACGCGATCCGAACACCTTGTGGTGCAGCGTCGACAGCGATCCGGCGTGGCCGGCGGCCGCCGGTCACGCCCGCCTGCGCTGGGCCACCGCCGAGGCCTGGTCGGCTTTTGCCGACGCGGTGCAGCGCCACGCCCCGCCGCCGGTCGCCGAGGCGCGCCCCGCCGCTGAACGGCGGGCCCGGCTCGCCGCCTGCCGCGTGCCGCTGCGGCTGGAGCTCGGGCGCACCCGGCTCGACCTGGCCTCGCTGCGCCAGATTGCACCGGGCGACATCGTCGCGGTCGACGAATGGCGCCCGCGTGGCCAGGCCCTGGGCGTGCAGCTGTACGCCGGCCGCCGCGGCGAGGCGCAGTGGCCGGCCGAGGTGCGCCAGACCCGATTGACTGTTCTTCCTGCCACGGAGCCCGCGATGCCAGCCCCCGCCGCCCCTGCGAACCCTGCCACGCCAGCCGCCGCGCCGGCCATCAAGGCCGACCGCGTCGCCGACGCCACCTTGCCGATCGAGCAGCTCGAGAAGCTCGAGGTCGTGCTGCATTTCGACCTCGGCGGCCTGGCGCTGAACCTCGACGCGCTGGAGCAGGTGGCCGCCGGCCACGTGCTGGAGCTGCCGCAACCGCTGAACCAGTGCGAGCTGAGCATCCTGTGCCAGGAGCGTCTGCTCGGCAAAGGCCAACTCGTGGCGGTGGGTGAACGCCTGGGCGTGCGGGTGACCGAGTTCGCGGTGAGCGCCGATGCAGCACCTGCCTGATCCAGCGACCGTCTTCACGCTGATCCTGGCGTTTGGCGTCGCGCCGTTCGTCGCGCTGATGATGACCTGCTACACCAAGCTGGTCATCGTCTTCGGCCTGCTGCGCACGGCGCTCGGCCTGCAGCAGACGCCGCCGAACATGGTGCTCAACGGCATCGCGGTGATCCTGTCGATCTATGTGATGGCGCCGGTGGCGATGGAGATCGGCGACAACCTGAAGCTGCACCCGGCCGCCAGCACCGCCAGCTCGACCGAGCAGATCGCCAGCGCTGCGCAGGCCGCCGAAGGCCCGATGCGCGCCTTCCTGAAAAAGCACGCGCAGCCGCGTGAGCGCCAGTTCTTCCTCAAGACCGCGAAGGAGATCTGGCCCCCCAGCCGCGCCGAGAACCTGCGCGACGACGACCTGATGGTGCTGGTGCCCAGCTTCACGCTGAGCGAGATCACCCGCGCATTCCAGATCGGCTTCGTGATCTACCTGGTCTTCGTCGTCGTCGACCTGATCGTCGCGACGATCCTGCTCGCGCTCGGCATGTCGATGCTGTCACCGTCGACGATCTCGCTGCCGTTCAAGCTGCTGCTGTTCGTGATGCTCGACGGCTGGGAACGGCTGATCCACGCGCTGGTGCTGTCGTACAGATAGAGCCCCCACGCCGGCTCCGCGCACGCCACTTGAGGGCGGCGGTCAGGGCTTCGACGTGCTCAGCTGCAGGATCGTCACGCCGGCTTCGTCGGTGCCGATGAAGCCGGTCTTCAGGCGATCGCCGGCCCAGGTGTGGCTGGCCACGCCGCTGAGCGTGCTCAGCGCGCCGGGTTGCGAGATCTGCTTTTGCAATGCCTTCGGCTTGCTGAAGCTGGCACCGCCGTCGGCCGAGTAGGCGACCATCGGCTGGTAGCCCGCCTCCAGCGGCTGGGCACGCTGGTCCAGCCAGGTGACCGCCACCAGCCCTTCGGCGTTGACGCTGACCCACGGCATGAACTGGTCGGCCAGCTTGGGCCCGGCGGCCACCGGCTGCGGTGCGCTCCAGGTGGCGCCCTGGTCGTCCGAAGCGGCCAGCAGCACCTGCAGGCGCTGGTGGGCGTAGGTCGTCATCACCGCGTAGAGACGGTTCTGGTGCGGCCCGCCGGAGTTGTCGACGGCGATCACCGGCGAGAAGGACAGCGCCGTGCCGGTGCCCGGCAGGCCCCCGTAGTTGGGGTGCTGCCAGTTCCCCCGGTCAGGCGGCAGCCTGGTCTGTGCCAACACGACCGGCGCGCTCCATGACTTGCCGCCGTTGGCCGAGCGGATGACCCGCAGTTCGGCCGGGCGGCCGTGGCAGTCGGTGCCCATCACGCCGATGCAGCTCAGGTAGCTGAGGTACACGCTGCCGTCGCGGCCGGTGGCCAGGTGGCTCATGTCCAGCAGTTCCTTGCCGCTGGCCACCGGTGACGCGTTCTCGACCGTCCATTGCCGGCCGCCGTCGTCCGACCAGCCGACGCGGATCACCACCCGCTTGCGGCTGTTGTCGGTGTAGCTGGCGTAGAGGCGGCCGGGGTAGCGGCTGGTCGGCGACGTATCGATCGCGAGGGTGGCGTTCGACAGCGTGCCGCGTTCGAAATGGCTGCGGGTGACCTTGTGCCAATCGCCCCAGGTCTGGCCGCCGTCATGGGAGCGGCCGACCACCAGGCTGCCGCCGTCGGCGTCCCAGTAGAAGGGCTGGGCCACGACCAGGGTGCCCTCGTTGTCGAAGGCCACGGCCGGCGTTTCCAGCGGGCGCTCGTCGTCCGCGTTGCCGGGCAGGGTGCAACCGGTGCGCCAGGTGGCGCCCCCGTCTTCGGACAGGTGCACGCCGGCGCCCACGCCGCCGCAGTGGTCGGCGCCCCAACCGCTGATCACCAGCCGCTTGGGATGGGCCGCATCGGCGGCGATCGCGACGCGCCCGGCCGTCTCGCTCGCGACCGGCACGGTCTGGCGGATTTCGGCCTGTGCCATGGACGGCCACTGCACAGCCAACGCGGTCAGAAGCAGAACCGGGGAGGCGTAGTGGCGCACGGAACATTCCTTGGTTGAGTTAGCTAACTGATTATGTAGTGTGAATCCAACCGGCATCAAACTATTACAACCATGGCATTCGCCAGGCCGCGGCGGCACCCCCGCCAGGGCCATGCAGCCACACGCGCCCACCCAGCCCGCCACCGCTACGAATTTCCGTAGGACCACGAATCCCCGTACTTACATACGGATTAGCTCAAGCGCGGCGCTGCGACGTAGCATGCGCCCTCGCTGATCGGAGCCGAACGTCCACATGAAGCCTTTGGCGTCCACGGCGCCACCGCCGCCATCCCAGCCAGACGAGCCGGCCGAACCTGCGGCCGCACCCGCCGCGCCCGCCGCAGCGGACGTGACCGGCCTGCTGCAAAGCTGGGCCGACGGCGACCGCGCGGCACTCGACCGGCTGATCCCGGCGGTCTACGGTCAGCTGCGTCGTGTGGCGCGCTCGGCCTCGCGCGGTGAACGGCCGGAGCACACGCTGCAGGCCACCGGCCTGGTCCACGAGGCCTTCATCCGCCTGTCGCAGCAGCGCTCGTCACGCTGGTCGAATCGCTACGAGTTCTACGCCTGGGCCAGCCACGTGATGCGGCAGATCCTGGTCGACCACGCGCGCGCGCGCCACGCCCAGAAACGCGGCAGCGGTGCCGTCCACGACAGCCTCGACGACGAGGATCTGGCACTGCAGGACCGGCTCGCGGCGCCGACCTCGCCATGGATGGAACTGCTGGCGCTGGACGAGGCGCTGACCCGGCTGAAGGCGCTGGACCCGCAGCAGGCACGTGTCGTCGAGCTGCGCTTCTTCGGTGAACTGGGCGTCGAAGAGACCGCTCAGTGCCTGGGCATCTCGCCGGCCACTGTCAAGCGCGAATGGGCCACCGCCCGCGCCTGGCTGTTGCGTGAGCTGCAATCGGGCCCGACCGGAGCCGCCCGTTGAAGCGCGACGACACCTCGGAGCTCGGCGACGAAAACGCACGGCGCTGGCAAGTGGCCAAGGCCGCGCTGGCGCAGGCGCTCGAGCTGCCGCCGGCGGAACGCGCCGCCGTCGTGGCCGAGTTGCGCACGCGCGATGCGGCGCTGGCCGACGAGGTGAGCTCGCTGCTGGCCGCGCACGACCAGACCAGCCCTCAGCTGATGGGGCTGGCGCCCGGCGCCGTCGACGGGCTGGTGCGGGCGCATGCCGACGCGCTGCGCATCGACCAGCGGCTGGGCGCCTACCGGCTGGTCAGGCGGATCGGCAGCGGCGGCATGGGCGACGTCTACCTGGGCGAGCGCGCCGACGGCACATTCGAGAAGGCGGTAGCGGTCAAGGTGCTGCGCGACGGCCTCGTCGGCGAGCATGCGGTGCACCGATTCGAGCGTGAGCGCCAGATCCTGGCCAGCCTCGACCACGTCAACCTGGCCAAGGTGTTCGACGGTGGCGTGACCGACGAGGGCCTGCCGTACTTCGTGATGGAGCTGGTCGACGGCCAGCCGCTGGACGACTACTGCGACGCACGCGGGCTGGACGTGCGCGAGCGCATCGAATTGTTGCGCGCGGTCTGCCAGGTGGTGCACCACGTCCACCAGCGCGGCGTGATCCACCGCGACCTGAAGCCGCGCAACATCCTGGTCACCGCCGATGGCCAGATCAAGCTGCTCGACTTCGGGATCGCCAAGCTGATCGACCCGCAACCCGATGGGGTGCAGGACCAGACGGTCACGGCCTTGCGCACGATGACGCCGCTGTACTCCAGCCCCGAGCAGGTGCGCGGCCAGGCGATCGGGCCGGCCAGCGACGTCTACGCGCTGGGCGTGGTCATGTGCCAGCTGCTGGCGGGCCGCGCGCCGTATGACCTGGACACGACAACCGCACCGTCGTTCGAGCTGGCGCGGGCGATCTGCGACGAAGAGCCGCTGCGCCTGAGCCAGGCCGCCGCTGGCCGCCCCGGTGCGATGCCCGCGCGTGCGCTGCGCGGTGACCTCGACGCGGTCGTCGCCAAGGCCTTGCGCAAGGATCCGTCGGCCCGCTACGAGTCGGCCCAGCAGATGGCCGACGACCTGTTTCGCCACCTCGAACGGCTGCCGGTCGGTGCGCGTCGCGGCGACACCGGTTACCGCGTCGGCCGCTGGCTGGTGCGCCACCGGGCGGTCGCCGCCGGCGCGCTGGTGGCCAATCTGGCGCTGCTGGCCGGCCTGGCCCTGGCGCTGGACCAGGCCCACGAGGCGCGGCTGCAGCGGCAGAACGCGCAGCAGGCCTCGGCCAAGGTGCGCACGCTGGCCAACCTTGCGCTGTTCGAGTTCCACGACGCGGTGGCCAAGCTGCCCGGCTCGATCGACGCGCGCAAGCTGCTGGTCGAGAAGGCGCAGGCCTATCTGTCGGCCCTGGAGAACGAGATCGCGAGCGACCCGAGCATCGGGCTGGAGCTGGCGGCCAGCTACCGCAAGCTCGGCGACATCCAGGGCCGGCCCAACACGGCAAACCTGGGCGACTTCGACGGCGCGCTGGCCAGCTACGACCACAGCCTCGCGCTGCTGCAGCGGCTGGTCGGCCGCAGCCTGCCGACGTCCGCGGTCGACCTCGACCTGGAGCGGGTCGCGACGCTCGGCCGCAAGGCCTCGTTGCAGAGCTATACGGCCCGGCGCGCAGCGGCACAGAAGACGGCCGAAGAGGCGCTCGCGCTGCTCGACGGCGTGGCGGCCCTGGAGCCGAACAACACCCGCGCGATGTCGATGCGCGCCGGCGTGCACGGTGTGCTGTCGTGGGTGCTGCACGAGCAGGGCGACGCGGCCGGCTTCCTGGCGCAGGCGACGGCGTCCGAGCTGCAGCTCGCGCGCGTGCTGCAACTCAAGCCCGACGACCCCGACGCCACCTTCAACCTCGCGTCGGCTTATGCACGACGCGGCGTCTACTACCTCGAGCGAGACCACAGCCCCGAGAGTGCCCGCCTCGCCCTGGAGCCGCTGCAGAAATGGACCGCGCTGGTCGAGCGCATGAGCACGCTGCAGCCCGACAACGCGAACCTGGGCGGCTCGCTCGCCGAAAGCCGCAGCTACCTGGGCCTGGCCTACGAGCGGATGCAGGACCCGCAGCGTGCGATCGACGTGCTGCGCCATTCGACCGACGAGCTGACCCGGCGCATGCAGCTGAACCCGCGCGACGAGCACCTGACGTTCGTGCTGCTGAACGCGCGCAACGAACTGGCATCGGTGCTGCTGAGCCAGGGGGACCCGGCCGGCGCGAAGGACCAGACCCGGCTGGCACTGGCGCTGTACAACGACTGGCCCGAAGCGACCCGCCAAAGCGTGATGCACCTGCATTCGGCGGCTCAGTCGCACTTCGTGGCCGGCATGGCGGCCGCGGCCGCCGACCCGAAGCGCCCGGGCCGCGAGGCCTGCGAGCACTTTCGCGCCAGCCGCGGCTTGCTGCAGGCCATCCCCGGCGAGCTGCCCAGCTCCAGCAACAGCGAGCTGAGCCGCCAGGATGTCGAGGCCGAATTGGCACGCTGCGGAGCGTAGGCAGAGCGCGCCAAGCGCCGCTCTTCTTCAGGTGGCGTGCGCGGATCCGGCTTGGTCGGTCCGCTGCGCGAGCCCACCCTGGGGGCCGAGCCCGGGCATGAACAGTCCGGTGGACTGTTCATGCCTGGCGAGGGGCTTGGCCACTGGCCAAGCGCGGCCTGCAAGGCAGCCCCCGCGAGGGGGCGTGGGGGCTAAGCGCTCCCCAGATACTCGTTCTTCCAGAGCCTGTTGTCGCGCATCCAGCCCTCGAGCCCGGCCGTGCTGTCGCCGGTGATCGTGCCGTCGTCCTTCATTTCGTCGTCGAGCACCTTGTGGGTCTGGCCGACCAGCTTCTTGATCTCGTCCGGCGTCAATGACAGCAGGTATTGCATGCGCTGCTGCTGCGGCACGCCATTGGCATCGAACAGTGGGTTCAGCACGTGCATCGGGCTCATGCCGCCTTCGGTGAAGAAGGACTCGGCCTCCCCATACAGGCTCACGCCCGGGATCCACGACTGCCAATCGTCCGGCTTGATGTCGGACGCGCCGCCGTTCTGGTTCATCAACTCGCGCGCCTGTTCGTCGCTGAAGCCGAGCGACTTCACCATGTTGGCGTAGTCCTTGTTGTCGTCGTACTCGAACTCGTTCTTCGCCTTGCTGACGCCGTAGGCGAAGCGTGCGCCGAGGAACACCGCCGTGACGCCGGCGCCGATCCAGCCGATCACGGGGATGGCCCCCTCCACCGCCAGCGCCGCACCTTCGGTCAGTGCCAGGCGCAGCAGCGCGCCGCCGACCTGCGTTCGCAGCGCCATCGCGCCCATGTCGAGCAGGTCGCCCGCGACGATGCCGCTGGTCAGCAGGCCGGCCTTCCAGTCCGGCGCACCGGTCGGGTTGCCACTCAACGTGTGGCCGGTGAAGTCCTCGACGGCCCACTCCATGTCGGCCAGCGTCAGCAGGCTGCCGACGCCACCGGTCTTGATGAACTTGGCCAGGTCGTCGGCCGCGCCGGGGCCGACCTTGTTCAACTGGTTGCCGAAGGCCTTGTCCAGGGCGTTGGTCAACGCGCCGCCCTGGAAGCTGACACCCCGAACGGCGCGGTAGGTGTCCGCTGCGCCACCGGCCATGAAGAACGCGGCGAACGCGTCGCTGCTGGTGATGCCCTGTTCCTTGCCGGCATTGACGGCGTTGTTGTAGGACGAGCCGAAGAAGCAGGTGGCGCCGAGCAGGCGGGTGAAGCGTTCCGCCACGCGCAGCCCGTCGGGGCCGGCCTTGGCCGCGGTCGATACCGACTCGCCGAAGGTCGGCAGCTCCTTCTTGTACTCGGCCATCAGCGTCGCGCGATCGGCCTCCGACAGCACGCCGTTGTTGGCATCGGTCGCGGCCTTGATCTTGGCCTGCCACTTCTCCATGAACTGGAACGATTTCTCGACCGACGCCTTGTCGGTGAAACCCAGCCAGGCCACGTTGCCCACCAGCTTGCTGCGAGGGTCGAAGTCGGCGTCTTGCAGACCGCGGCGGAACGCCACCTTGGTGTACGAATTGATCAGCGCATCGCCGGTGCCCTTGTACCAGTTGAGCACCAGGCGGGTCGTCGAAGTCGTCGTGCCGATGCTCTGGGTCGTCGTCCTGATCGTCGCGACCGTGTCGTCGGCCGGCCGGACCAGCACCTGGTCCTTGCCCGGCGGCATCTTGTCCTTCAGCAGGCCGCGCAGATCCTGTTCATAGGCCTTGGTCAGCGAACGCAGCGTGTCGTCGGAGGCCTTGTCGCCCTTGGCCAGCTCGGCCTCCAAGTCCTTTTCCCACTGGTTGGTTCGCGCGTGAGCCTTGTCGTACTGCTCGGGCGTCAGGTGGTAATCGCGCTCGAGCTTGTCGAGGTAGTCGCGCTGCGCCCCGACCACCGCGGTCGGGTTCCATGGGCTGGCATTGCCGTCGAAATCGCCGAAGTTCAACTGGTTGGTGCGATGGGTGTCGAGGCTGACGTTGTTGTGCAGCGTGCTCATCGCCACTTCGTCGTTGTCGAGGTCGCGCAGCGCGTCGCCCAACATCTTCTCGGCCGGCACCTTGGGGTGGTCGAAGTCGATCTTCAGCCCGGTCAGGTCGCGGATCAGCCCATCGAGCTGGACGCCGCGCTTCTCCATCTGCTGCTGGGCCACGTCGATGCCGACCGGCTTGCCGTCGTCGTCGAGGCGGTAGTACTTGCCGGGATCGTTCTTGCGGTCGTCGATGATCGCCTGCGCGACCTGCTTCGGATCCACGTTGCCGAAGTCCTGCACCAGGCGCAACGCATTCTTGTTCTGCTTTTGCCAGTCTTCGACATCGCCCTTGACGTTGTCGCGGAACTCCTTGACGCCGTCGCGGATCTGGTTGCGAACGTTCGCCTCGACGCGCTCGGACCAATCCTGCGGATCGTTCTTGCGATCCTTCACCGCGTTGTACAGCGCGACGCTGAGCTTGGCCGCGCCGTGGTCGGCGATGGCCTTGTTGGTCTGCTGGTACAGGCCCGCGTTGCCGGTGGTCAGGCCGAGCACGCTGGAGGCGGTCTTGATGTCCGACGCGGCGTCGTTGATCGCCCGCACGTAGAAGGCCGCGAACTCGTCGGCGCGGTGCGCCCCCAGGCTGTCGGCCGTTTCGATCAGCTGGCTCAAGCCTTTGTAGGCGTCGCCGCCGACTTCGGCATCGGACAGCAGCGATTGCCACAGCGGATCGTCACGGCCCTTGTCGAGTCGTGCCTTGGCCGCGTCGAGCAGCAGGTTGGCGGCCTCGGGCGGCGCGTTCTCGCCGACCTGCGAGAACAGCTTGGCCAGTTCCTTGTTGTGGTTGAACTGGGTCTTGTCGCCGAGGATCTTGCCGATCTGCTGGTCGAAGTATTCGCGCGTGAAGACCGGCTTGCCGGCCGCGTCCCACAGCTTCGCACGCTCGGCCGGATCGGCCGCCGCGTCCATGTTGGTTCGCAGCAGCTTCATCGCCTCGTCGGGCTTGCCCTTGCCGACCAGATCGGTGACCTTCTGCGTCGTGTAGTCACGCCGGTGCTCGGGGATCGCCTTGGTCAGCAGGTCGAGGTAGGCCTTGTCGCCTTTGTGCTCGCGCTGCAGCTTCAGGTAGGCGTAGGTCACCGGGTCGTCGGCGGCCACGCGCCGCAGATCGTCGTTGATGGTTTCCTTCGAGGTCGCGGTGTCATGCGCACCGGCCTCGACCTTCGCCAGGTCGGCCTTGACGCTGTCGGCCGTCGGCGGGCCGGCCTTCGTCGTCGGCGAGGTCGATGGCTGGGTGGTCTGCGCCACGGGCGGCGCACCGGTCGGCCCGTTGGGCTTGACCTCGCCCGCTTCCTTCAGTGCCTTGTCGACGCCCTTGCTGCCGTCCAGCGCGTACTCCTCGTCACCGTACTTGACCAGCTTGTCGATCGCCACGTCCCGCTGGTTCTGCGCGAAACCACGGAAGCGCGGGTCGGTCGTCGCCTGCAGCACCGAGTCGAGGATCTTCTGCTTGTCGGCGGCGTCCGACTTGTCGTAGAGCTGGCGGTTGGCCTGGACACGCGTCAGCGCGTCCAGCGAGGCGCGGGCGTCTGCCGGTGCGAGGTCGGTGCGGCCGGTCAGCTTGTCGACCACGCCGCGGTAGATGCCGTCGTGCTGGTAGGCGTCCAACACCTGGAACTCGCCGGCCTCGTTGTCGAGCGCGCGGAAGCCGCTGTGGTCGACCAGTTTCTTCAAGCCATCGAGCCGGCCCGCATCGTTCTTCGCGAACTCGCTGAACAGGCCCAGTACGCGGTTCTGCACGTGGGCGTTGACGTCGTGGAAGTTCGACGAGCCGATCAGCTCGCGTAGCAGGTTCTTGTGCGCCTCGCTGAGCGGCTTGTCCGTGGCGTCCTTGTTGTTCCTGTCGATCGAGCGATCGACCTGGGCAATCGTGCGTTCGAACTGGCCGATCGCCTCGATCTGCTGCTCGGCCCCCAGCTTGCGGAACGCGTCGGAGTGGACCAGCTTGTCCAGGTCGACGCCGTACGCCAGGTCGTCCTTGCGGGTGCTCTTGGATTGATCGACCGCCGTCTGCACGTCCTTGGCCAGCGGCTCGGGCAGGTTCTTGCGCGGGTCCTCAGCCTTGTAGGTGAAGGTGTCGCCGCACTTCGCGTTGTCGACATCCTGGCCCGGGTTCTGCTCGCGCAGGTTCTGCAGGCCGCGCGCGGTCTTCTCCTTCAGCACCTCGTCGGCAGGCCAGCCGTCGGTTCGCTTGGCGATGTCCTTGCGCTGGTCGGCGGTCAGGAACAGGTCGGGGTTCTGCTCGATCTCGTGCCAGATCGTGCCGTCGTGCCTGACGCCCTGGTCATCGGTCCAGTCCTTGACGGTGACCTGCGCCGGCACATCGGGCGCCAGCAGCCGCGCCGCCTGGTTGCGCTGGTCCAGCGGCGTCGCCATCATGCTGTGGACCGGTGCCTTCGCATCGGGCTGGATCAGCGCGGCCGACAGCGCCGTCTCGAGCATCGACGTGCGGCCCGGCGACGACTGGCCCAGGTCCAGGCCCAGCAGGCCGAGCAGGTTGTTGGCGCTGTTGCCCTTGGTACCGCCCGGCATCACCTGCAGGATGTCGTGGGCGATGTGAAACGCCGCCTCCTTGTCACCGGCCAGCTCGACGCTGGCCTCCAGGTCGGCCACCGCGTGGTCGAACTCGCTGCGGGTGTCCAGCACCGCGGGGTCGTCGCGCCCTTCGACCTTCCACTCGCTGTCGTCGCGGCGGCTGTTCGTCCCCAGGTCCTTGGTGACCCGGTCGACCACCGGCATCGCGCCGCGCAGGATCGCACTGCGCTCCTGCGGCGTCTTGGCGCTCTCGAGTTCGGTGCGCAACTGCTTGGCTGCGGTGCTGGCGTCGCCTGACGCATAGGCGCCCGCGACCCGCTTGGCCGCCGCATCGGCGTTGGTGTTGCCCGTCGCGACCGTGGCGATGTCGGGCTTTTCCTTCTGGGCGGCGTCGACCCGCTCGGTCCAGTTGGTGTTCTTGCTGTCCAGCGCTTTCAGGTCGCCCGCCATCTTGGCCTGACCCTGCGGGCCGGCGGCCTCGAGCGCCTCCTTGCCGGCCACCTTCGCGTCGGCCCACTTCTCGTCGGCCGTCGCCTTCTTGGCGTCGAAGTCGTCCTGCAGCGCCGCCTTCTTGGCCACGTCCTTGTTGTCGTTCAGCGCCTTCTGCGCCTTCTCCATCTCGGCTTGCGCCTTGCGGGCCGCATCCAGCGCGCGCTGCGCCGCA
>NZ_DASUNH010000166.1:0-9007 GCF_036277275.1 Ideonella sp.
TGATCCAGCACGTCGGCGCCACCTACGCGACGCGGATGGTGCGGCCCGAGCATTGGCGCGGTTTCGTCTGAGGTCTGAGGCCGACATCATCCGGGGCCAGAATCGGCGACCTTTCGCGACCCGACCCATCGCTTGAAGAACACCACCGACAAACCCCTGTGCTTCGTCGTCCAGGGCTTCGGCTCGAAGACCGACTACACCGACGGCCGCGTGCTCGACCTCGACGCCTCTTATGAAGTGATCAAGGCCGCGGTCGAGCGCGCCGGGCTGCGCTGCCAGCGCGCCGACGAGATCGTGCACGCCGGCACGATCGACATTCCGATGTACGAGCAGCTATTGAACGCCGACCTGGTCATCGCCGACCTGTCGACGAACAACCTGAACGCGGCCTTCGAGCTGGGCGTGCGCTACGCCCTGCGCCCGCGCACGACGATCGTCGTCGCCGAGAACAGGTTCAAGAGCCCGTTCGACGTCAACCACATCGTGATCCGCCGCTACGAGCACCTGGGGCCCGACGTCGGCGCCAAGGAGGCGCGGCGTTTCGAGCGCGAGCTGGCGGCCAGCATCAAGCTCATCATGGCCGAAGCACGCACCGACAGCCCGGTCTACACGATGCTGCCGCGCCTGCAGCCGCCGCACACGCCGGCGCTGCCGCCCGATGCACCGGTGGTCGTGCCGCTGCCCGGCGCCGCGACGACGCCGGCCGATCGCCTGGCCGCCTCACCAGGCAAGCCGGCGCGGCCGCTGAAGCCGCCGCCCTCCGCCCGAGACTGGCTCGACCGGGCGCAGCGCGCCATGGCGGTCGAAGACTACGGCGCCGCGGTCAAGGCCTGGGAGGAGGTGCGCCGCTTCAGCCCGAGCGATTCGCACGCCACCCAGCAGCTGGCGCTGGCCACCTACCGCCACCGGCGACCGAACGAGGCCAGGGCGCTGGACGCGGCGCGCGACCTGCTGGCCACGCTGTCGCCGGCCACCACCCACGACGCCGAGACGCTGACACTCTGGGCCGCGATCCACCAACGCCGCTGGGACCGTGGCCGCGACCCTGTCGACCTGACCGAAGCGCTGAGCGGCTTCGAGCGCGGTTACGTGCTGAAGGAAGACCACTACACCGCCGCCCATCTGGCTTACCTGCTGCAGGTGCGCGCGTCACAGCACCTGAAAGCCAAGCGGCACGACGAGGCGCTGGCCGACTGGGTGCAGGCGCAGCGCCTGTGGCGCGATGCGCAAGCGCTGGCCGAGCCCGGCCGCGCCGGCGTCACCACCAGCGCACGCTACTGGGCCAGCGTGACGCGGTGGCAGGCTGCCATTGCGCTGGGCGATGCCGCAGACGAGAAGCGCTGGCAGCGCCGCGCGCAATCGACCGCCGTCAGCGCGCGCAGGCTCGCCGCGTCGAATTCGCAGGCCAACCGGGTCCGCGGCCTGACCGATGAACTGGCGGGCCGGCTCGGCGCGGCCCACCCCGCCACCACCGGAGCGACGCCATGAAACCGCATGCCTTCATCGCGATGCCGTTCGGCAGCAAGCCAGGCCCCGCTGGCCAGGCGATCGATTTCAACCGCGTGCTCGACGAGCTGATCCGCCCTGCGCTCGAAGCGGCCGGCTGCGAGGTCTTTCGCGCCGACGAGGAGATGCGCGCCGGCGATATCCGGGTCGACATGTTCCAGGAGCTGCTGGTGGCCGACCTGGTGGTCGCCGACCTGACGCTGGCCAACGCCAACGTCTGGTACGAACTCGGCGTGCGCCATGCACTGCGGGCGCGCGGCGTGGTGCTGATGTACGGCGCCGATGCCGGTTGGGGCCACGACGCCGACAGCGCGAAAGCCTTCGACACCTACACCGAGCGCAAGCTGCGCTACCACCTGGCCAGCGGCGTGCCCGACCCGGCAACGCTGCAGGCCGATGTCGAACGGCTGGCGACGATGGCGCGTGAAACGCTGGCCACTTCGACCCGGCGCAAGGTCAGCCCGGTCTACGCGCTGCTGCCGCATTTGCAGCAGCCGCAATGGCACAAGCTGCTGCTGGCCGACGCCAACGAATTCAGCGACACCTACAACGATTGGGCGCGTCGGATGGAGGTGGCGCGCCAGCGCAACCGGCCGGGCGACATCATGACGCTGGCCAACGAAACGCCGACCCGCGCGCTGGCGCTCGAGGCCAAGCGCGAAGCCGGCAACTCGCTGCTGAAGCTGCAGCAAGCCGGGCTGGCGCTCGAACAATTCGACGCCGCGTTGGCGATCGACCCCGAAGACCTCCAGGCGCGGCAGAAGAAGGCCACCTGCCTCGGGCGCCTGGGCCGCTTCGAAGAGGCACGCGAATGGACGCAGGCCCTGACGCACGACCACCCGAGCGACGCCGAATGCTGGGCCCTGGCCGGCCGGGTCGAGAAAGACGGCTGGATCGGCCGCTGGCACCCGGCACCAGGCGCTGCGGTGGCACTGGCGCCGGGTGCGCTGAAGGATGCGGCTGCGCTGGAAGACGCGAGCCTGGGCGACGCGATCTCGCCGTACCGCAGCGCGTTCATGGCCGATCCATCGCACCACTACTCGGGCATCAACGCGCTGATGCTGACGGTGCTGCGTGTCCACCTCGGTGGTGACGCGAACACGGCGCAGACCGAAGCCTTGCTCGGCGGCGTGCGCTGGGCGGTGGCCAGTGCGCTGGCGCATGCGCCGCGCGACTACTGGGCCCGTGCGTCGCAGGCGATGCTGAGCCTGTTGTGCTTCGACGCCGGCGCGGTGCAACGCGACTTCCGCGCCGCAGCCGCGGCGGCCGACCGCGACTGGTTTGCACTCGACTCGTCGCTGCAGTCGTTGGCGTTGTTGCGCGACGTCGGCTTCCGCCCAGCCGAGACAGCGCTGGCGATCGACGTGGTCGAACGCGAGATCAAGCGCCTGGCACCGCCTTTCGTGCCACGCCAGGTGCTGCTTTTTTCGGGCCACATGGTCGATGCGCCGGACCGCGCCGATCCGCGTTTCCCGGCGGCCCTGGAAAGTGCCGCCGCGCGCGAGATCGGTGCCGCGATCGACAGCCTGGGCGCCGGCAACGGCGACCTGGCGCTGTGCCAATGCGCGGCCGGCGGTGACATCCTGTTCCTCGAAGCGGCGCAGGCGCGTGGCATTCGCTGCCAGATCATGCTGCCCTCCAACGAGCCCGAGTACATCCAGCGCTCGATCCTGCCCAGCGCCGATGGCGCCAGCTGGCGCGAGCGCTGGTTCGCCGTGCGCGCCAGGCTGCCCGACCCACCGCGTCTGATGCCCGAAGACCTCGGCCCCAACCCACGCGGCCTCAGCGCCTACGAGCGCTGCAACGACTGGCTGACGAACACCGCGCTCGCCTGGGGCCCGGACAAGACACGATTCCTGTGCCTGTGGAACGGCGCCGGCGGCGACGGCCCGGGCGGCACCCAGCACATGATGGACGAAGTCAAGCGCCGCACCGGGCGCGTGAAGTGGATCGACACCCGAACGTTGAGCTGATTCGGCGCTTGGCCCGCAAGGTCGGTGCGAGGGGCCGGAAGCTCCCGCACGCGGCCATGTTTGTAGGGCTTGCGCAGACGGGGGCTGCACCGCAAACTCGTGCGCCGCGGCGTCCCGCCCGTGTCCTGAAGATGAGCACCATGAACAAGCAGTTTTGCGCCTGGCCGTTGATCACCATCGCCGCCTTGCTGGCCGGCCCCGCCGCCGCGCAGTCCTCCTTCAAGCTGCAACCCGGCCTGTGGGAGCAAACGATGACGATGAAGACGGCCAGCGGCGAGATGGAAGCGACGATGGCGCAGATGCAGCAGCAGATGGCCAGCATGCCACCCGAGCAGCGCAAGATGATCGAAGACATGATGGCCAAGCAGGGCGTCGGCATGAGCGGGCGCAGCAACGCCATCCGCCTGTGCGTCAGCGCCGAGCAGGCCGAACGCGGCGACCTGCCGCAGCATGACGGCAACTGCAAGCAAGAGCTGCTGGAGCGCACCGGGACCACCATGCGCTACCGCTTCAGCTGCAGCGGCGCCAACCCGACCAGTGGCGAGGGGGAGTACACGATGACCAGCCCGACGGCCTACAACGGCCGCGCCAGCGTGGTGACGCAGGTCAAGGGCAAGCCGGAAAAGGTCGACATGACGCAGACCGGGCACTGGATCAGCGCCGATTGCGGCGCCCTCAAGCCGCTGAAGCTGAACAAGCCCTGAGCAAGACCCGGCGCGTTGCGCCAGCGTGTCACACCGCGTACCAGAGCGCGGCGAAGAAGTGGCAGACGCTGCCGCCGATCACGAACAGGTGCCACACGAAATGCGCATAGCGCACGCGGTGGTCGAGCAGGAACACCACCGCGCCCAGCGTGTAGCTCAGGCCGCCAGCCACCAGCCAGGCGATTCCGGTCGCCGGCATGCGTTCAACCAGCGGACCGGCCGCGATCACGGCGACCCAGCCCATTGCGACATACAGCCCGGTCGACCACAGCGGGTGCTTCAATCGATTCAGCAACTTGATCGTGACACCCACGGCCGCGGCGGACCAGACGATGATGAACAGCGTCCAGCCCCAGCCGCCCTTGAGCACACCGAGCGTGAACGGCGTGTAGCTGCCGGCGATGAAGAGGTAGATCGCGGCGTGGTCGAGTCGGCCAAGCCATTCCTTGGCGGCGCCGTTGGGCAGCGCGTGGTACAGCGTCGAGACCAGGTAGAGCAGGATCGCCGTGCCGGCAAACACGCTGGCCGCGACCACGTTGACGACCGTGCCGCGCTGCGCCGCGTAGGTCACCAGGATCGGCAACGACGCCGTCGCCAGCAGGCAACCCAGGCCGTGGCTGATCGCGTTGGCGATCTCCTCGCCCAGCGTCTGCGGGCGATCGGCGGCAACGATGGTGCGCGCGGTGTTCATGGTGGAGTCAATGGTACGCAGCCCCGACGACGCGACGATCCCCCAGGCAGGTGAAGCCTTCGTGACACCTTAGGGGGCAATTTCAGCGCCCGCCGGTCACGTCCAGCAGCGCGCCGGTCACATAGGCCGCTTCGTCCGACAGCAGCCAGACGATCGCCTGCGCCACCTCGTCGGCCGTGCCCAGCCGGGCCATCGGGATTTGCGGGACGGCGGCGGCCAGGCGCTCGGCGTGGCCGCTGGTCGCGTGGATCTCGGTGTCGATGATGCCGGGTCGCACCGCGTTGACGCGGATGCCGTCCGCCGCCACCTCGCGCGCCAGGCCGGTGGTGAAGTGGTCGATCGCCGCCTTGCTCATCGAGTAGTCGAGGTACAGCCCCGGCGAGCCGACACGCGCCGCGGCCGATGACAGGTTGACGATCACGCCGCCCGCGCCACCGTGGCTGCGGCCCATGCGGCGGATCGCCTCGCGTGCGCACAACATCGAGCCACTCAAGTTGATCGCCCACATGCGCGCCAGGCGCTCGGCGCTCATCTGGTCGACCCGCGCTGCCACATCGACCACGCCGGCGTTGTTGACCAGCCCATGCAGCGGGCCCAGTTCGGCACCGACGGTCGCGAACAGCGCCAGGATCTGCGCCTCGTCGGCCACATCGGCCGGCACGACAAGCGCACGCCGCCCTTCGGCCCGCACGGCAGCCGCCACCTCTTCGGCCGCAGCGCGCTCGCGGCGGCAGTTGACGGCCACGTTCCAGCCCGCCTTCGCGGCCAGCACCGCGGCCGCGGCACCGATGCCGCGGCTGGCACCGGTGATCAACAGGTTGCGTTCCGTCATCCGGCTCCCCGATGGAAAAGGCCTCGACCGGCTGCGCCGGGCCTGGTGATTGTGGGACAGCCGGCGGCTGCGTTCACTCGTGCGTGAAGACCAGCTTCAACTCGAAGGTCCGCAGCTTGCATCCGGCCCTATGACAGGCAGATTACATCGGCCAAGACCGAACTCGAGCGACCCACGAAGTTGCTCTGCCTCAGCCACCGGCGACCCAGTGGCCCGATTTGCCGCCCTGCTTCTCGAGCAGACGCACGTCGGTCATCACCATGCCGCGATCAGCGGCCTTGCACATGTCGTAGATCGTCAGCAGGCCAACCTGGACCGCGGTGAGGGCTTCCATCTCGACGCCGGTGCGGCCGAAGGTCTCGGCCTGCACGGTGCAATGGACGGCGGATGCCGCATCGTCAAGCGCGAACTCGGCGCTGACGCGGGTCAGCGGCAGAGGGTGGCACAGCGGGATCAGCTCGGCCGTGCGCTTGGCGGCCTGGATCGCCGCGATGCGGGCAATGCCGATCACGTCGCCCTTGCCGGCCTGGCCGCCGGCGATCAGCGCGAGCGTGGCCGGCTGCATGCGGATCGTGCCCGTGGCGCGCGCCACGCGGTGGGTTTCAGGCTTGGCCGAGACGTCGACCATGTGGGCCTGGCCGTGGGGATCGAAATGGGTCAGCGGATCGGACATGACGGTTGTAAACGGCGCTTCACACTCGGGCTCGATGGGCAATGTCATGATAGCGACGGCCCGACCGGAACCTTCGGTGATCGGCCCGGGTCCATCGGCTTCTTACCTGCCAACGACCGCAAGCTGCCTTGACTGACCTCCCCCCCTGCCTGCGCCGCGCGCGCCCCTGGTCGGCCGCTGGCCGTTGGATGCCCCTGGCGCTGGCCGCCGCGCTGATCGGCAGCTGGCCCGGGGGCGCGCCCGAAGCCCAGGTGCGCCTGCCGGCACTGGGCGACTCGGTGTCCGAAGACTTCGACATCCTGGCCGAGCGTCGCCTGGGCGACCGCATCATGCGCGAGGTGCGCCGCGACCCGGCCTACCTGGACGACCCCGCGCTGCTGGAATACCTGCACTCGCTGTTCGACCCGCTGCTGCACGCCGCCCGCTCGCGCGGCGAGATCGAGCCCGACCTCGACAAGACCTTTGCCTGGGAGCCGTTCCTGGTCGGTGAGCGGCCGGTCAATGCGTTTGCGCTGCCGGGCGGGTATGTCGGTGTCTACCTCGGCCTGATTGCGATGACCGGCACCGGCGACGAGCTGGCGTCGGTGCTGGCGCACGAGTTGTCGCACGTGACCCAGCGCCACATCGCGCGCAGCGCGATCAGCCAACAGCGCCAGGGCCTGGCGACGATGGCCGGCATGATCCTCGGCGTGCTGGCGGCCAGCCGTGCCCAGAGCACCGACGCGGCTCAGGCGGTGATCATGGGCACCCAGGCCGCCGCGGCCCAGGGCCAGCTGAACTTTTCGCGCGAGATGGAGCGTGAGGCCGACCGCATCGGCATCGAGGTGTTGAACAGCGCCGGCTTCTCCCCCGCCGGCATGGTCGGCATGTTCGAGAAGATGGACGGCGCGATGCGGCTGAACGACAGCAACCAGTATCCCTACCTGCGCAGCCACCCGCTGACGATCGAGCGGATCAGCGACGCGCGGCTGCGGGTGCGCGAGGCCGGCCTGCCGGCGCCGGTGAAGTCGGCCGTGCCGCACGCGCTGATGCAGGCCCGCGCCAAGGCGCTGATGGACCGCAACGACCAGGCCTTGCTGCGCCTGCAGGGCCTGGCAGCCTCTGGCTCGCCGGCCGCCGACCTGCCGCGCCTGGCCACGCTTTACGCCGGTGCGCAAGCCTCGATCCTGCTGCGCGACTTCGACCAAGCCGCGCAGTCCCTCAGCGCCGGCGAAGCCTTGGCCAAGGGGCCTTTCGCCAACGAGCCCGAGGCACTGCGCCAGTTCGCGCTGCTGCGGGTCGCGATGCTGGCCGAGCGTGGGGGCTCGGCCGCCCAGCTGGCGCCGGCCCTGACCACGGCGCTGGCGCCGCTGGCCAGCGACCGCTCGCGCCCGGCGATGATGGTGCGCGCCCAGGCCGCGCTGGCCCGCAAACGCAGCGGCGACCCCGGCGCGACCGAAGCCCTGCGCCTGGCCACCGAAACCTTGCAAACCTGGGTCGCCGAGCACAAGCGCGATGCGCTGGCCTGGCAGATGCTGGCGCAGTGCGCCGAGCCGCTGGGGCTGCGCCTGCGTTCGCTGCGCGCCGGCGCGGAAGCCGCCTTCTCCAATGGTGATGTGCTCGGCGCGGTCGACCGGCTGCGGGTCGCTCGCCAGATCGCGCAGGACACCCGCTCCGACGACTACGTCGAGGTCTCGGTGATCCAGTCGCGCCTGCGTGAGCTGGAGGCCGACCGGCGCCGGCTGCTGGCCGAGATGCGCGGCGAGCGGAACCCGGAAGACGTGCAGTAAGGCCGGCGTGCCCGCCCGGGGCCTACGCCGCGTCGCCGTCGACCGCCTCCAACGCCAGCAGTTCGCTCACCGTCTGGGCGCGTCGGATCAGGCACCCCACACCGCCGTCGACCAGCACCTCGGCCGCCAGCGGGCGGCTGTTGTAGTTCGAAGACATCGACGCACCGTAGGCGCCGGCGTCGTGGAACACCAATAGATCGCCGACTTGCGCCACCGGCAACTCGCGCGGCAGCACGAGGCCGCCCTCACCCTGGGTGAACACGTCGCCCGACTCGCACAAGGGGCCGGCCACGACCGCAGGGCGCAGCGGGCCGCCGGGCGCTTCGCCCGAGGCACGCAGCACCTCGATGTGGTGGTAGGCGCCATACATCGCCGGACGCATCAGTTCGTTGAAACCGGCATCGCACAGCACGAAGCGATGGGCACCCATGTCTTTCACCGCCAGCACCTCGGCCACCAGCACGCCGGCTTCGGCCACCAGGTAGCGGCCCGGCTCGAGCTCGAGCCGGATCGCATGGCCACGCTGCACTTCGATCCGCCGGCGGGCGGCATCCCACAGGCTGAAGTAGTGCGCGGGGTCGATGCGCGGCTCGCCGCTGCGGTAGGGCACCGACAGGCCGCCGCCGGCGGACACGGCTTCGAGCGGCAGATCGACGCTGGCGACCAGCGCCACCATCGCGTCGCACACCCGCGCGAGGTGCTCGTAGTCCACACCCGAGCCGATGTGCATGTGCATGCCCACCAGGCGCAGGCCATGCCGGCGCACGACCTCCAGCGCCTGCGGCAGGTCGGCGTGCCAGATGCCGTGCTTGCTGCTCTCGCCGCCGGTGTTGGTCTTGCGGCTGTGGCCGTGGCCGAA
>NZ_DASUNH010000167.1:0-47799 GCF_036277275.1 Ideonella sp.
TAGATGTCCTTGCCACCAGCGCTGAAGTTCTCCCAGAAGTCGAACGTGTTCACGTGGTAGCTGATCAGCAACTCGCCGGGGGCCGAAAGGTGCGGATGCGCCTTGGCGCCGTACACGAAGGTGTCGGGCGTCAGGTTGTCCTCCGGGCACAGCCAGATCGGGATCGGCTTGCCGAACGGGCCGACCGGCGAGCTGCCGTAGCGCACGACGACCGTGCCGCTCAAAGTGTCCAACTGGTGCACGATCAGGAAGCGGCCGTCGGCCAGCGGCGTCACGCTGATCTCGGCGCCCATGCGGTTGGCCACCGGCGCGCTGGCGTTGATGTCGGTCACCCACGCGCTGCCGTTCCAGAAGCGGTAGCTGCCCGGCATGGTGATCTGATCGGGCTTGACGCGCGCGACCAGCAGCTTCTTGTTGTAGTCGTCCGAGCGCACGCCGTAGACGTAGATGAAGCCATCCGGATTCGGCGTGCCGGCCTGCACGGTCATCGGCATCGTCGCGATGCCGAACGCGATCTCGCCCAGGTTGCCATTGCGCGGCGCGAACAGTGGCAGGTTCTTGCGGCTGTACAAGCCGAGGAACGGCGCGTCTTCGCTGGCCGAAGCCGTCAGCAGGTCGACGCCGACCTGCTTGAAGTTGAACGCGCCGCCGTCGCCCAGCGCCATGCGCGAGGCGTACATCCGCACCTTGCCCTTCCACACCAGCGCGTCGCCGGGCCAGTACCACTGGTCCTTTTGAGTCGGCACGACCATCGAGATGGCCTTGCCCGCGCCGTCGCGCCGTACGTTGAACTGCAGCGCCGAGGCCACCGGTGTCATGCCGGTCAACATCGCACTGGTGTTGTTGACCATCACCGTGCCGCCGATGCGGCTGCCGTCGGGGCGGGTGCCGCCGACGAAGCTGTCCGAGAACAGGATCAGCGTCTTCGTCGCACCGCCGCTGCCGAAGCGCTCGTCGCCGTTCATCGGGATCGTGTAGACACCGTCGGCACCGCTCCAACCGTCGTCGACGCCGTAGGGTGCGTCGAACAACGCGGTCCACTCCGGCGCGGCCACCGCGCTGTAGGGCGGCACGTCGGCCGCCCACCCGAGGCTCGTGGCGCTGACCAGCGCCAGGGTCGATAAAAACGTTTTCATCCAGTCATCTTAGAACCGAGGACCGCCGAATCATGTCCATGCTCACCCTGACCCCCGGCCAGCTGACGCTGGAGCAGCTGCAAGCCATCCACACCGGCGGCGTGACCATCGCGCTGGCCGAATCGTCAAAGGCCGACATCGCCGCCAGCGCTGCGATCGTGCAGGCCGCGGCCGCCGGCGATGCACCGGTCTACGGCGTCAACACCGGCTTCGGCAAGCTGGCGAACCAGCGCATCAGCGCGTCCGACCTGGCGCTGTTGCAGCTGAACCTGATCCGCTCGCATTCGGTAGGCGTCGGCGAGCCGCTGTCGCCGGCCGTGCTGCGCCTGATGCTGGCGCTGAAGGCCGCCAGCCTGGCGCGTGGTGCCTCGGGCGTGCGCCAGGTGGTGGTCGACACCTTGATCGCCGTCTACAACGCTGGCCTCACGCCGTATGTGCCGAGCCAGGGCTCCGTGGGCGCGTCGGGCGACCTGGCCCCGCTGTCGCACATGACGCTGGCGCTGCTGGGTGAGGGCGAGATGCTGGTCGGCGGCAAGCGCGTGCCGGCGGGCCCGGTGCTGGCCGAAGCCGGCATCAAGCCGCTGACGCTCGAAGCCAAGGAGGGCCTGGCGCTGATCAACGGCACGCAGACCAGCGCGTCGCTCGCGCTGCATGCGTTCCTCAGCTTCGAGCCGGTGCTCGAATCGGCGCTGGTCGTCGGCGCATTGACCGTCGATGCGGCCCGAGGCAGCGACGGCCCGTTCGACCCGCGCATCCACGCGCTGCGTGGCCAGCCCGGCCAGATCGACGTGGCGCAGTACTACCGTGCATTGCTCAAGGGCAGCGCGATCCGCGCGTCGCACGAAGAAGGCGACGATCGTGTGCAAGACCCGTATTGCCTGCGCTGCCAGCCGCAGGTCGTCGGGGCCTGCCTCGACCAGTTGCGCCACTCGTCGCTCGTCCTGGTTCGCGAAGCCAATGCGGTCACGGACAACCCGCTGGTCTTCGCCGACGACGGCATGATGATCAGCGGCGGCAACTTCCACGCCGAGCCGGTCGCGCTGGCCGCTGATGCGATGGCGGTCGCGATCGCCGAAGTCGGAGCGATCGCCGAGCGCCGCATCGCGATGCTGATCGACACCGGCGTCTCGCGCCTGCCGCCGTTCCTGACCAGCAATGCCGGCCTGAACAGCGGCTTCATGATCGCCCACGTGACGGCGGCCGCGCTGGCCAGCGAGAACAAGAGCCTCGCCCACCCCGCCAGCGTCGACAGCCTGCCGACCTCGGCCAACCAGGAAGACCATGTCTCGATGGCGACCTTCGCCGCGCGCCGACTGCAGCCGATGATCCAGAACGTCGCGCACATCATCGGCATCGAGTTGCTCGCGGCCGCGCAGGGCGTCGAGTTCCTGCGGCCGCTGAAGAGCTCGGCGGCGCTTGAGCATGCGCATGCGCTGCTACGCGCGAAGTGCCCGTCGATCGATGTCGACCGCTACCTGGCGCCGGACATCGAAGCGGCGACCGCGCTGGTCACCGGCGGCGCGCTGTCGGCGGTGTTCCGGGCGTTGCCGGGGAACCTGCCGAAGCTCTGGGTGCCGGTGTGATCGTGGAATAGACCCGCTCGACCGGGCTTCGGGTTTCCCCGCTCGGTCGGCGGAATGCGAAGGCTGAAACTCGCGGCCGCAACGGGCCTGCCACGTCAAGTGGTCGGCCCGTTGTTTCGTTTTGACGCATCAACAGGAGACCACGTCATGCAACTGACCCAGCATCTTCGTTTGTGTTCCTCCTTCCGTTTCCTCTTCGGAGTGGCCGCCACGTTCGCGGCAGCTGCCGGACCGGCCGCGCCGGCGTACGCCGCAGCACCCGTCGCGTCCAGTGGAAAGATCGTCCAAGCATCGATCACGTTGTCGGGCCGCAGCTATCAGTCCTACTGGTATTTGCCGACGGCCGAGCCGATCGGTTTCATCGTCGTCCAGCACGGCTTCAGCCGCCAATGCGCCAACTTGCGCACCACCACCACCCGCTTCATGGACCAGGGCTTCATGGCCTTGTGCATCAACGCGGACATGAGTGGCGGCAATCCCGCGCTGGCAGAGGCGCTTGGCAACGCCATCGTCGCGGGCTTGGTGGCCCCGGATGGCCGACCTGTTCCTCAGCCGATCGTCGTGTCGGGTCACTCCGCAGGCGGACATTTCGCCTCGCGTCTGGGCTGGACGCTCGCCCAGTCCGCACCGAGCCGGTTGAAAGGCAGCGTGATGTTCGATCCGGTGGCGGCGGATGGCTCCTTCACCACGAATCTGCAGGCCATCTCCTCGGCGGGAAAGCGCTCCGTGCTGGCGGTCACTGCCAATTCCGGGCCCTGCAACTCGTCCAACAACGCGTATCCGGCACTGCGCCAAGTTCAAGCCGATGCGCGGGCAAATGGGAGAGACGATTTCGTCGGCGTTCAACTGACCAGCGGATCGACACACGTCGATTCGGAAGGCAAGAACACCAATCTCCTGGGCTGGATCGCCTGTCTTCAGGGGCAGCCCCAGGTGGCCAACAGCACGCGGCTGAGGGACCTGACCAGCAACTGGGCCACCGACTTGGTCACGGGAAAGCACACGGCCACCTACTACCCCGGGGGTAGCTACCTGAATGGCCTCGTCAGCACGTCGGTCGCCAAAGTGATCGACTAGGCGAACCCCTGAGATGCCGTCCGGGCCCCAACGGGCCCGGGCTGCTCGGGATCTCGGCCAACCAGGAAGACCACGTCTCGATGGCCACCTTCGCGGCCCACCGACTGCAGCCGACGATCCAGAACGGAGGGGCAGCGGCTCCTGCGGAGCGCTGCAATCGGCCTCCTCGCATCAAGTCGATGCCGCGGAGCGCGGCGGCGAACCCAACGGCCCGGGCTCGCCGGGTTCCCGAGCCGCTTAAGGTTCAACGATCGGGTCGTTCTTGATGATGGGGTCGATCGACACCGGCTGACCCCCTCTTTGGACGTGCAGGCTGTAGCTGATCTTTTGCTTGATGCCGCACTTGTTCGTCAATTCCACCGTCGAGTCATCGATCCGTACGAACTTGGTCAACTGATCGGTGGGCTCTTTCGTGGTGAAGAATCCCGTGTCGTCGAACTTGACCTGAACGCCGGGGGCGGGCTTGAGTGTCCAGCGCATCTTGGACTTGTGATGGACGACAACGGGGTCCTGGTCCACCTTGTCACCGGATTCGGTGGCTTCAACGGTCACTTCGATCAGCGGTAGATCTTCGTTCACAAGGGTCTCCTGAAGTAGTCAAAGAGCGCCGCCCACGGCCCCCCGGTCGTGCTCGAGCGCTCGGATCAGTTCGGTGAATTCGGGGGGCCTGAATTCCGTCAGTTGAAGGCGGCGCGCCATCGTTCGCGCAGCCTCGCGGTGGCCCATCTGCCATTCGGCCACCGCCATGCCCAGTCGCAGGGGTGGCGGTGCTTGTTCGGTGCCCGGCCGAAGCCAGTCCGCGAGCGCCGTCCAGGTGCGTCGTGCCTCATCGGTGCGCTGGCTGCGCGCCTGCAAATTGGCCAGCGCCAGCATCAGCATCGCGCGCATTTCCGCTTGTTCGCCGGTGGTTTCGCGACTGCCTGCGGTCGCGCGCTCCGCCTCGTCGAGCCATGCCCGAGCCTGCGCTGAGATTCGCGGCTCGTCGCCAACTTTGCCCAGCCGAGCCTGGAGGGTGAGGGCAGAGCCCTTCAACCGCCAGTGGGCCGTGGACTTGGTCTCGGTGGGTCCGGCCGAAGGACCGCCCAGGCCCACCAACGCTTGGTCGAGCAAGGCCTGCGCGCGTCCGTTTTCCCCTTCATCGAGCATGGACTCGGCCAGCGCCAGTTGTGCCGTGCTGACCAGATCACGCCATTGCATGTTGTCCGGATCGAGCACAACCAACGCCTGGGCGTCCTGCAAGGCAACCGTCCGCGCCTGAGTTGCGTGCGCCAGATCGCCCCGCAGGCGGTGCAGGTGCCCGACCCAGGTGTTGGCCGCGGCACGCTGCTCTTGAACGGATCGATCGCGCGCCGCGTCGGGCACGCGCGCCAGCACCGCCAGCTTGTCCTGCTGGGCTTGCAGCGCTGCGGAGTAGTGGCCGAGCCGGTGATGGGCCACCGCCTGCCAGCCGATGGTTTGCGCCATCTCCAGGCGCAAATCCGGGTGCGTCGCGTCCAGCGCTTCGAAGGCCGTGCGGGCGGTGCCCAGCTCGCGCAGGGCGTCGTCGATGCGCCCCGCCTCCAGGCTCATCACGCCCACCGATTCGCTCGCGAAGGCCAGCTCGGCGCGCCACTCTGGCTTCTGCGGGTCGAGCGCGACGAGGCGGTGGGCGAGGGCCAGGTACTCACCCATCCAGCGCTCGGCTTCGGCGCCGTGCCCGAGCTGGCGTTCGATGTTGCCGACCCAGAACACGCTTTGCGAATGGTCGAACACACGCTGCGCATCGTTCGGCGTTTGCTCCAGCAATTGCGCGGTCGTGCGCGCCGCTTCCTCGAACGCGGTGCGCGCGTCTTCGGGGTGGCCGCGCATGTCGCGCACCTCGCCGATCAGGTGCAGCGCACGGGCTCGGCGGCCCAGGCTGTCGGCGTCCTGCAGCGCGGCCTGCTCCGGCGTGTCGTAGTAGGCCAGCACCTCGTTGCCGACACCATCGAGCGCGTCCAGCCGGCCCACCGGCTGCAGCCGTTTGCGCAGGTCGCCCAGCATGAACTCGACCAGGCTTTCGGCGCGCAGGCGCTGCTGCTGGATCTTGCGGGCTTGCCAGGTGGCCGACACTGCGGCGAAGGCCAGCGCCGCTGCCACCAGCCCTGTCGCCAGCACGCCCCAGCGGTGG
Source organism: Ideonella sp. (assembly GCF_036277275.1). GTDB lineage: Bacteria > Pseudomonadota > Gammaproteobacteria > Burkholderiales > Burkholderiaceae_C > Ideonella. The sequence goes on from NZ_DASUNH010000167.1 coordinate 5,946, forward strand.
CGAAGGGTGAACTTCCACGCGACGTAGGGCCAGGTCTCGGGCCGTGCCTTCACCGGCTCGTCGTTGAGCCAGCGTTGCAGGTCGGCGGCGAATTCGGCCGCGTTCGCGTAGCGCTCGGCCGGGTTCTTGCGCAGCGCCTTGGCGACGATGGTGTCGAGGTCGCCACGCAGTTCGCGCGCGCGGCGGCGGCCTTGGGCGCGCGAGGCGCCGGTGGCCCGCGCGCGCACGGCGTCGGACAAGCGACGCGGCACGGCTTCCGCCACGGCGCGCATGGCCTCCAGCGGCGACGAGGTCGCGGTGCCGGCGACGGTGGGATGGCCGCCCCCCAGCAAGCCGTACAGCAGAACGCCCAGGGCGTAGACGTCGGTCGCCGTGCTCACGCCATGGCCCAGCACCTGTTCGGGCGCGGCATACGCCGGCGTGAAGATCTGGGTGGCGGCCTGCGTCTGATCGGAAAGGGCGATGCCGCCGCCGAGGTCGTCCGGGCCCAGCAGCTTGGCGATGCCGAAGTCGAGCAGTTTGACCTCGCCCGCTTGGGTAACGAGGATGTTGCCGGGCTTGATGTCGCGGTGCAGGATCAGCCGCGTGTGCGCGTGAGCCACCGCGGCCAGCACGTCGGCGAACAGCTTCAGGCGGTCGCGCAGGCCCAGACCGTGTGCGTCGCACCAGCGGTCGATCGGTTCGCCATCGACGTATTCCAGCAGCAGATAGGGTTGGTGCCGGTCGTCGACGCCAGCGTCGATCAGGCGCGCGATGTTCGGGTGCGACAGGCGCGCCAGGATCCGCCCTTCGCGCGCGAAGCGGTCGATGCCCACCGGTGTCATCAGCGCCAGGTTGACGAACTTGATCGCGACCTGCGCGTCGAAGCGGCCGTCGGCACGGCAGGCCAGCCACACCGCCCCCATCCCGCCCTGGCCCAGCAGGCGTTCGAGCCGCCAGGCGCCGATCGTCTGGCCTTCGAAGCCGGCCGTGCGCAACGGCGCGACCGGGCGTTCCATGAACCCCGCGTCGACCTCGTCCAGCCCTTCGAGCAGCTTCGCCATGCCGGCGACGACGGTGGGTTGGTCGTCGCGCAGTTGCGCCAGCCGCTCTGCACGCGCGCGTGTCGAGAGGTCGAGCAACTCGTCCAGCAATGGGCTCATCTGGAGCCAGTCGGGCTGTTCCATGCCACCGGCTTCAGCTTTTCAACGAGGCCAGCAGGATCAGCCGGGCCTTGCGCCAGTCGCGCTGCACGGTGCGTTCGGTCACATCCAACGCCTCGGCGATCTCGGTTTCGGTCAGGCCGCCGAAATAGCGCATCTCGACGACACTGACCAGCCGCTCGTCGACCTGCGCCAGCTCCTGGAGCGCCTCGTGGATGCGCAGCACCTCGTCGGCGTCGCAGGCGATGTCATGGCCGGCCTCGGTGGACAGCGTGAGGCGCAATTGCCCGGCGCCACGTTTTTGGGCCATGCGACCGCGGGCGACGTCGATGGCCGTGGCGCGCATCACGCGCGACGCGAAACCGAGGAAGTACTTGCGATCCGGAAAGTCCAGCCCGTCGCGCGACTGCAGCTTGAGCCACGCCTCGTGCACCAGGCCATTGGTGTCCAGCAGCGTCAGGTTGCCCAGGCGGCGAAGATGGCTGCGCGCGAGCCGCCGCAGGTCCCCGTAGACCAACGGTGCCAGGCGCTCGAACGCTTGATCTTCGCCGCCGGCGGCGGCACGCAGCAGTGACGTGATTTCCGTCAACCGGTGCCTCCCATTTGTTGAGCTCACTGTAGCAGCGGGATATCGCCGCTGCGCCCTAAATGTCGGGTTAGAGAGGGACTTTGCGATCTGTTCAGGGCCCGAGCTCGCAATCGGCGCGCTCCCCCAACCGGAATCGTGAGATGACCATCCTTGAATGCTGCGAAGCGCCGGCCACCGACATGGCCGTGGCACGTCTGTGCCTTGACGCCACGACTTTCCTGCCCAATGTCGAGGCCCCCGAACTGCTGATCTGCCAGACGCCGGATCGACGTTGGCTGGTGTCCGACCGCCAAGGCATCCGCCGCCTCGAAGAAGGGCACGAGGTGTTGCTCCAGGGGCGCCGGTGGCGACTGTGCCATGCCATGGCGCCGGCGCTGACGCTGCGCTTCGGCGTCAGCCAGGACGAAGAGCATGTGCGGTTGGAGATTCTGGACGGCGAGCGTCGCCTCATGCTCGGCGAGCGCGCCCATCACGGGAGCTTGCTGCTGCTGGCGCGTCAACGGCGCGCCGACATGGAGGCGGGCCATTCGCCGGCCGAGTGCGGCTGGCTCGATGTCACCAGCCTCGAGCGGATGTTGGGCCTCGACGCCCTGTCGCTGAACATCCATTGGTTCCGTGCTCGTCGCCAGATCGCCGCGGCGTTGGCCACCTGGGGCGTTTCACTCGACCCCGTCGAGCGCCGGCGCGGACAAGTGCGCTTTGGTGATGTGCCGGTCGAAATCGTGCGCGCAGGCTCGACATGATGGCATCCAGGCATTCCGCGGGATTCGAGCCTCTCGGCCTTGGAGGCTACGCCGAGCTCTGAAACGGATCGATGGACGAAAGTCATGACCGTGCGCCGCAATCACAAGGAGTTGGCGTGCGAGATCTGTGGACAACAGGCATCCGGTTCAGGGCGGGGTTATGGGGCCGTCGCGGCGCCTGGGCCGAACACGCCGCCCAGCAGCGCCCGACCGACCGGGTGGGTGGGCAGCCAGCCCGCATGCGCCGGATCGCGCAGCACCATCGCCAGCATGCCGCAGCGTTCATCGTAGGCGCGCTGCAGCAGGGCGGCAGCGCGGTCGACCTCGCCGATCGCGGCCAGCGGCGCGGCGTAGAGCGTGGCCTCACCGGTGGTCGTGCGAGAGCAGATCAGCGTCGCGTCGATGATGTCCAGCGCCGCGTCGCGCCGGCCCAGCTGCGCCAGCACGAACGACAGCACGGTCCAGACAAAGGGCGGTGTGTCCGGCCCTTCGGACAGGCGCCAGGCGGGCGCCTCGATGTCGGGTGTCGGAGCCACCATCGCACGCATCGCCAACGCGAATGCCACCAGCAACAGCTGGCCGGGGTTCTCGGCCGATGCGGCGTCGGCTTCAGCCAGGCCTTCGGCACCGCGGCCGGCCTGCACCAGCGCGCGCGACAGCGTCATGCGCAACAGCGGCGTGTGGGGTGACAGGCGCAATGCGGCGCGCAGTTGCTCCGCCGCCTGTGCGGCCTGGCCGGTGAACAGCAGGTGGCGCGCGTGCACCAGCAGCGAGTCCGGGTCCTGCGCGCCGTGGTGCAAGGCCTCGGCATGGGCCTGCGCCGCCTCGTCGAAGCGCCAGGCCATGTCCAGCAGCGTGCCGCGCGCGCCGGCCAGGCCGGGGGTGGCGGGGTCCAGGCGCTTGGCTTCGTCGAGCACATGCAGGCCTTCTTCGACCGACGGCTCGGTCGGCAGCTGCCCCCAGCCGATGGCCGCGGCCAGCGATTCGGCCAGCGCCACGCGAGCGGGGGTGTAGCCCGGCTCACGGGCGATCAGCGTGCGCAGCAGCTCGATCGCACGGCCGACCGCGGCGGGCGTGCGCTGGGCGGCGAGCTGGCGCGCATGCAGGTAGGCGTCGACGGTGGCCGGCTGCGCGTGCGCCGCGCCGGCCAGGCGCGACGGGGCAGGTGCGGGCGCCTCGCCGTCCAGCCGGTAGCCGGTGCCGTAGACCGATTCGATCGTCAGTCCGAAGCCGGCCAGCGTGCGGCGCAACCGGCTGATGCTGCGCGCCAGGCTCTCGTCCGACATGGCCTGGCCAGCCCAGGCGGCGCTGGCGAACTCTTCCTTGCTGACCACCGCGGGGCGGCGCTGCATCAGCAGCGCCAGCACGGCGCGTTCTTTCGGGGCCAGGTCGAGCGGGCGGCCGTCGGCAATCGGGAAGCCGGTGTCGTCCAGCGTCAGCATGGCGGGGGGCATGGGGGGCGGGCAGCGGGTTGGTCAGGATTCGGTCAAGCTTGCCACAGCTGCCGGTCCTAGCATGTGGGTCTACCGACAAGGAGCAACGCATGAACCTTCGCACCCGCCTACTGGCCACCGTACTGATCAGCGCCGGCTGGCTGGCCGCCGGCACCGCCGCGGCCGCCGACGCCAGCGACTGGACCAAGACCGTGCCGATCGTCGATACGCCGGGGCCGGGCGGCATCTTCGGCACCAACGGCTTCGATGTGTTCATCGACCAGGCCGTGGCGGCGCGCTTCACGGTGCCGGCCGATGGCGACATGCGCATGGCCCGCATCGGCCTCTGGCTGATGAACAACAGCGACACGGTGCAGCGCAAGGTGCGCGTGATGCTGCAGACCGACGCGCTGGACGAAGGTGGTGCCGAAAGCCTGCCCAGCGGTGTGACGCTGGAGAGCTGGACGGCGCCGGTACAGGCCTTGGGCTGGAACCCGGTCGAGCAGTTCTTCGTGACCGAGAAGGGCCCCCACTTGATGGCCGGCCGTTCGTATTGGGTGGTGGCCGCGTCGCGGTCGCCGATGTTCATCGACCCGGTCTGGACCTTTGCCAAGACCGGCACCATGGTCACGACGACCAGCCGCGATGGTGCCTGGCAGACGGCCGGCAGCGGCGCCGCGCTGACGCTGCGGGTCGACGCTCACCCCGTCAAGTCCGCCCCGTGATGTTTTGACGAAGTGGCGCGCGGCGATACCTTTCGCCGCGTGACACGCTACCCGGCCCGCCGATCGGCGACGCCGCGTTCGGTGTGGCTCGCATAATCGCCGCCACCTCCGGCCCAACGGGGGAGCAGAGGGTGGCGAGATGAAATGGTTCCTTGGCCTGATCGGCGCCGTGCTCGGCATGGTGATGGGCGGCTTCGAGGCCGCGCTGGTCGGTGCATTGCTGGGTGTGGGGGGCGCGGTGCTGGTTCAGAGGAACCCGCGCCGCCAGCAAGAAGAGCCCGGCGAGACCGGGGCCCCGGTGCCGCTGGACGTGCGCGTCGCGGCGCTGGAGCAGAAGGTCAGCGCCTTGCAGGCCGAGGTGGCGCGGTTGAAGTCCGCGGGGCCGGATGTCCAGGTGGCGGCGGCCGAGCAAGCGATGGCGCCGGCCACCGAACCGGCAGCGCCGAATCCGACCCCCACGCCGGTCCTGGTCGTCCGACCTTCGGTACCGGCACCCGCTGCGCTGGCCCGCAACGTCGAGCCGACCGCCCGCGTCCCGCTGACGCCGCCGCCGCCGCTGGCACCGGTGCCCCACATGGCGGTGCCCGTCACCGCCCCCTCGATGCCGGATGGCGCGGCGAAGGCAGGCCCCGCACCCGTGACCCCGCCGCCTGGACCTGCGCCGGTGGTGCCGGTGCTCCCTGCCGTCCCCCTCAAGGATCGCCTGCCGCCGTTCCTGCGCGACTGGATCTTCGGCGGCAACACGATCGTCAAGGTCGGCGTGCTGGTGCTGTTCCTCGGCCTGGCCTTCCTGCTGCGCTATGCGGCCGAGCGGGTGACCGTGCCGCCCGAGCTGCGCTACGCCGGCGTGGCCTTGCTGGGCATCGGCCTGCTGGCGCTGGGCTGGCGCCTGCGCGAGCGGCGCGATGCCGCGGGGGGCACCGGCTACGGGCTGATCCTGCAAGGCGCCGGCATCGGCGTGCTGTACCTCACCACGCTGGCCTCGCTGAAGCTCAATGCGTTGATCGCGCCCGAGCCGGCGTTTGTCTTCCTGTTCGCCGTGACGGTGCTGAGCGCCGTGCTGGCGGTGGTGCAGAACGCGCCGTGGCTGGCCTACGTGGCGGTGGCGGAAGGGTTCGCCGCGCCGGTGCTGGTGTCCAGCGGCGGCGGCCATCACCATGTGCTGTTCAGCTACATGGCGCTGCTCGATGTCGGCGTGTTCCTGATCGCCTGGTTCAGGGCCTGGCGGCCGTTGAACCTGGTCGCCTTCGTCGGCACGTTCACCTTGGCCGGAGCGTGGGCCCACGGGCGCTACGAGCCGTCGCTGTACACAGGGGTGCAGGCATACCTGCTGCTGTTCTTCCTGCTGTTCACGCTGATCGGTGTGCTGTTCGCGCGCCGGGCGCTCGCGCTGGGCACGCCGCCGGCCCCGGCCGACCCGCTGGCGCAGCGCGCCGCGCAGACGTTGGCCCAGGTCGGCCGCGTCGACAGTGCGCTGGTCTTCGGCGTGCCGCTGGTGGCCTTCGGCCTGCAGTACCTGCTGGTGCAGGACTGGGAGTTCGGTCCGGCCTGGGCGGCAATGGGCTACGCGATGTTCTACCTGTTGCTCGGCGGCGTGACGATGCGCCGCGGCGGCCCGCGCTATGCGCTGCTCGGCGAGGCCTACGTCATCGTCAGCGTGATCTTCGGCACCCTGGCGATCCCGCTGGCGCTCGAAGGGGCGTGGACCGGCGCCACCTGGGCCATCGAGGCGGCCGGCATGTACTGGCTGGGCACGCGCCAGCACCGGCCTTACGCGCGCGCCTTTGCGCTGCTGGTGCTGGCCGGCGCCGCGGTGCGCACCTTCAGTGCGTTGGGCATCGACGAGTCGGTTGGCACGCCGCTGCTGACGGGCTCCGTCCTGGGCATGGCGCTGCTCGCGGTCGGCGCGCTGGCGATGCACGCCGTCAGCCTTCGCGTGCGTGATGGCGAGAGCACGGTCGCGCCGTGGGAAACCATCGGTCAGGCGGGCCAATTGGCCATCGGCCTGGCCGCGCTGACGGCGATGGCGTGGATGCTGCTGGTGCCCGCCTGGGCCTGTGTCGCCACCTCGGCGCTGGCGCTGGGCGTGGCGCTGTTGCCCATGCGGTGGCGCAGCCCGGCGCTGCCGTGGTCGGTGGCGTGCCTGCAGGCGCTGGCCTTGTCGGGCTTTGTCGCGACGCTGCAGGTGCTGCACGGCCAGGCGATGCTGGGCAGCGGCTGGTCCGGCCTGGTGGCCGCGGTGCTCATCGCCGCCAGCCTGATGGCCAGTGCGGTGCTGGCAATGCCGGCGGGTTTGCGCCAGCGCTTTGCGGCGCCTGACGAGCAGGCCGAGCCGCCGGTCTGGCCGTTGGGTGCGACGCTGGGTCTGCTAGCCGGCGCGGCCGCGCTCGGCGGCAGCCTGCTGTTCGTGTTGCCGGCCGACCAGGCCGCGCGCCTGTGGCCCGCGTTGGGGCTGGCGGCGCTGTGGGCCGGCCTGCGTTTGCGGCATGCCCCGATGGCAGTTGCCGGCTGGGCCTGGCAGGTGGTGGCGGGCGTGGCTTGCGTGGCCTACGGCGTGCCGCTGTGGTCGCCCGAGACGACCGGCCTGACGCTGTGGACACCGCTGGTGCTGACGCTGGCTGCGTTGATCTCCGGCGACATGGTTCGCGATGCCGCGCAGCGCGAAACCACCGCCGCGTGGCTGCGCCTGCCGGCGGTGCAGTGGGGCCTGGTGGTCTGGGCGCTGCTGTGGTGGGCGCAGGTGCTGCCGCCGGAAATCTGGCGTGGCCTGCGTCGCAACGTCAGCGACTGGCCGGGCTGGTGGACCACCGCACTCGGCGCCTGGGTGCTGCTCAGCTCGCTGCTGTTGACGCTGGTGGCGCGCTGGCGCGATTGGCGTGTGCTGGGCCAGAGCACCTGGGCGACGGTGCCTGCATGGGCCTGGCTGGCGTGGATCAGCGTGGCGGTGGTGGGCGATGCGCCCCATGCGCATGGCGGCTGGCTGCTGTGGCCGGTGGCGCTGGTCTGGCATGCGTTGCTGTTGCAGGCCCAGCCGCGCTGGGCGCCGCCCAAGGCGCAGGTGCCGATGCACCTGCTCGGATTCTGGCTCTTCGTGGCGCTGGCTGCGCGTGAGGGCCAGGCGTTGCTGGCGATGGTCGGTGCGCCCGGCTCGGCCTGGTCGGCGCTCGGCTGGGTGCTGGCGCCCGCTTCGGTGTTGGCGCTGATCACGCGCCCGGCGCTGCAGCAGCGCTGGCCGCTGCACCACTTCCGCGAGGTCTACCTGTTGTTCGCCTGCGCGCCGGTCGCAGGCTACCTGCTGCTGTGGGTCTGGCTCAGCAACGGGCTCGCGGGTCAGGCGGCGCCGTTGCCCTATGTGCCGCTGTTGAACCCGCTGGAGCTGGGTCACGGGGTGGTGCTGTTGTCGCTGCTGCTGTGGTTCCGCGCCTTGCCGGACTCGGCGCAGCGCTGGTTGCCGCGACCGCTGCTGTTGGCGGGGCTGGGCGCGACGGCCTTCGTGCTCTACACCGGCATGTTGCTGCGTGCCTGCCACCACCTGGCCGGTGTGCCATGGGACGGCAGTGAGCTGTTCGCCTCGACGTTGACACAGGCCACGCTGTCGGTCGCCTGGGCCATCCTCGGCGTGGGCCTGATGGTGCTGGGCCACAAGAAGGCGCGGCGCGTGGTCTGGGTGGTCGGCGCCGGCCTGTTGGCGCTGGTGGTGGCCAAGCTGTTCTTCATCGAACTGGCCGACCACGGCGGGCTGTACCGCATCGTGTCCTTCATCGTCGTCGGCCTGTTGCTGTTGCTGGTCGGCTACTTCGCGCCGGTGCCGCCACGGCGGGATGGGGCCGCCAACGACGAGGTGGCCGCATGAAGCGCCTGGCGGTCATGTCGATGGCGCTGGCCTCGGCGGCTGGGGCCGGCGAGTTGCCGTTGCAGCTGAAGGGCGAAGGCGCGTACTACGGCCTGCGCATCCCGCTCGATGTGCGGGCCCAGGCCACGGCAGACGACCTGGGCGATCTGCGGGTGTTGAACGCCGCGGGCGAGGCGGTGCCGTACGCCTGGGTCGATGCCGAGCCCGGCGTCGTCGCCACGCCGACGCGGCAGTCGGTGCCCTTGTTCAAGGCGCCACAGCCGCCGGCGAGCGCGGCGTCGACCGCCGAGCCGGCGCAGCAAGGCGGCTGGATCGTCGACCTGCGCGCGGTCAAAGGCCTGCCGCAAGAGCTGCAGCTGGACGTGGCACCCGGCACCAACGGCGTCTTCCCGTTCGTGCTCGAAGCCAGCGCCGATCTGCAGCGGTGGCATACCGTGCTGCCTCAGGCGCAACTGTTCGCCCTGCAACACCAGGGCTTGCGGCTGGAACACAGCCACTTCGAGCTGGCCACCACCGACGGTGGGCCGCGTGGCGGCTACCTGCGCCTGCGGCCACTGCCTGGCAGCCCGCCGGCGCCGCTGACGCGCGCGCGGGTCGCGAGCCTGGCCCATCGCGCCGAGCTGCCGGATTGGCAGTGGAGCGACACGCTCACGCCGTCCGAGTGCAAGGCCGAGCACTGCGACTACGTGTTGCCCCGCCACCTGCCGTTGCAGCGCATCGAGTTCACCTTGGCCGAACCGAACACATTGGCGCGGGTGCAGTTGCTGGCACAACCTGATGACGAGGCTGCGCCGGCGAAATCGCGGGTGCGCCATCACCACCCGGTGCGTGACCACCTGAAGGTGCTGCGGCACAAGAACGCGCCGTCACCGACGCAGAAGGCCGAGGCATTCTGGCCGTTGAGCAGCGGCACCGTGTATGCGCTGAACTTGCAAGGCAGTGCGTTGCGTTCGACCGTGCTGAGCCTGCCCGGCGGTCTGTACCGCAAGCTGCGCGTGCAGCCGACCGGCGGCATGGCGCAGCTGGGTTCGAAGCCGCCCAGCCTCCGCGTCGGCGGTCGTGCGGCGAGCCTGGTATTCCTCGCTCGCGGTGCGGGCCCGTACCGTCTGGCATGGGACCAGACCTCGCCGTCGGTCGCGATGCCGCTCGCCCAGCTGATGCCGGGACGCCGTCCCGGTGATCCGTTGCCCGAGGCGACAGCCGTCGTCGCACCGCGGGTCGCGCCTGCTGCCTTGCCGGTAGCCCCGAGCACGCCGGCCAGTGTCGCGGCACCGGGTGACTCCAGCCACAAGGCGTGGCTTTGGACGGCGCTGATCGGCGCCCTGGCCTTGATGGGCTTCATGGCCTGGTCGCTGCTGCGGCCGGCCGCCAAACAAGAGGGTTAGCCTGTCGGTCGCCTCAAACCAGCGCCTTCAGCCCCTCGGCCGGCACGATGCGGCCGACCTCGATGCCGTTCCAGTTCCTCAGTGGCACCCGCACCAGGTCGCGCAGCAATGCCGCATCGGCATCGTCGCGCTGGGCCAGCGCTTCGATCACGCTGGCCATCACCACTTCGGCCGCGCGGGCGGTGTTGCCGTCGTCGACCTTGATCGCCACGCCCAGCCCACGGGTCGGCAACGCGGCGCAGTAGACACCTTCGGCGCCGACCTTGCAGAACACGCGCTCGCCGAAGTGCTGCATCACCTTGGTGTCGAAACGGCCGCTGCCGGCGACCATGAACGGCGCGCGGGCGACCGCCTGGCGCAGTCGCTTGGCGGCGGCCGCATGGCCGGGTGACAGGCCCTGGCCGCTGGCCAGGCGGGCGAAGCCCTGCGCGAGCTGGCGCAGCGGAACGCCGAAGGTCGGGATCGAGCAGCCGTCGGTGCCCACTGGCGCCTGGGCCAGGTCGCAGCCCGTGGCCGATTGCAACGCTGCGCTGATCTCACGCATCACGGGGTGTTCGGGCCTCACGTAGCCGCGCACGAACTCGGCCGGATCGCGGCCCATGTCCTGCGCCATCAGGCAGCCGACACAGACGAAGCCGGCGTGTTTGCCCGAGCAGTTGTTGTGCAACGGCCCCGGGCCGCGACGTGAGCGCGCGAGCGCGCGGCTGCTGGCTTCGTTGTAAGGCCAGTGGGTGCCGCATTCGAGTGCGCTCTCGTCCAGTCCGGTCTTGGCGAGCACGGCCGCCGCGGTGGCCGTGTGGGCGCGCTCGCCGCTGTGCGAGGCGCAGGCCAGCGCCAGGCCCTCGTCGTCAAGGCCGAAGCGATCGGCGGCGCCACTGGCCACCAGCGGCAGCGCCTGCAAGGCCTTGACGGCCGAGCGCGGAAAGATCGGCCGGTCGATGTCGCCCAGCGCGGTATGCACGGCGCCATCGGCGTCGACGATCGCCAGCGCGCCGCGGTGGAACGACTCGACCGTGCTGCCGCGCAGCACCTGTACCAGCACCGGGTTCACCGCGCGTCCCCGGTGGGGCGCTGGCGCGGGCTCAAACGCCGTGGCGCGCCTTGGGTGCGCGCTTGACGGCCTTGTGGGCCTTGCGGTGTTCGGCTTTGGCCTTCTGGATGCGCTTGGCGGCCTTCTGGTCGGCCTTGGCCGCCTGGGCGTCGGTCCGGGCAGGTGCGCTCGCGGGTGTGGGCTCGGTGGGTGCCGCGGTGGCATTGAACGACAGCCCGAGCAGCGCTGCGGTGAGCAGGGTGGTCAATCGAAGGCGGGGGGCGCCGGCGAACGTCAGCATGCGCAGGTCTCCATGGTCGAGCGGGGCATTGTGCGCCTGCCGGGCACAATCGCCGCACATGTCATGGTTTGCTCTGGCCTTGGTGCTGGTGGCCGCGTTGTTGCACGCGGCATGGAACGTGGCCGCCAAGAAGGCCGGCGGCAATCATCACTTCGTCCTGATGGGTGCGCTGCTCATCGTGGTGCTGTGGGCGCCCGTGGGCCTGTGGGCGGCCTGGGACGTGGTGCCTCGCTGGGGGCCGCTCGAATGGGCGCTGATCGTCGCCAGCGGCATCACCCACCTGGTCTATTTCAACGTGCTGTTGAAGGGCTACCGCGAGTCGGACCTGACGGTGGTCTACCCGGTTGCGCGTGGCACCGGCCCGCTGCTCAGCTCGGTCGGCGCGATGCTGCTGTTGTCCGAATGGCCCAGTATCGTGGGTGTGGTCGGCCTGGCTGGCATCGTCACTGGCATCTGGCTGATCGCCGGTGGACCGGCCTTGTGGCACAAGGCCCACGAGGTGCACGACCCCGTGCAGCGGGCGCGCGTGCGCGCCGGCCTGGGCTGGGGTGCGCTGACCGGCGTGCTGATCGCCAGCTACACGCTGATCGACGGTTATGCGGTGAAGGTGGTGCTGATCTCGCCCATCCTGGTCGACTACTTCGGCAACCTGGCGCGCATCCCCTTCATGCTGCCGTCGATGCTGAAGGACAAGGCCGGCTTTCGTGCCGCCTGGCGTTCGCAATGGCAGTACGCGCTGGTGATGGCGACGATCAGCCCGTTGGCCTACGTGCTGGTGCTGTACGCAGCCCAGCAGGCGCCGCTGTCGCATGTGGCGCCGGCGCGCGAGGTGTCGATGCTGTTTGCCGCGCTGATCGGCGGCCGCCTGCTCGGCGAGGCCGATCGCGGTTGGCGGCTGGCCGGTGCCGCGCTGATGGCCGCTGGTGTCATCGCCCTCGCGATGGGTTGACAGCCGGCGTCACCATCCGAAAGGGTGCGCGGCCGCTTCGTAGCGACCGAGCGCGGGCCGCGCGGCGGTCGACGCCTCAGACGCCCAGGTAGATCGCCCCGAGCGCCAGCAACGCCGGCACGGCCTGGATGAAGAAGATCTTGCGTGACACGCTGGCGGCGCCATAGACGCCGGCAACGACCACGCAGGCCAGGAAGAAGATCTGCACCTGGGGACCGCCGCCGACCAGGCCCCAGATCAGGCCGGCCGACAGAAAGCCGTTGTACAGGCCCTGGTTGGCGGCCAGCACCTTGCTGGCGGTGGCGAACTCCTGGGTGTTCTGGAAGGTCTTCAACCCGAACGGCTTGTCCCAGAGGAACATCTCCAGCACCAGGAAGTAGGCGTGGAGCAGGGCGACCAGCGCCACGAGCACGGTAGCGAACATTTCAGGGTTCTCCTCTATCCAGGCAAGCCAGAACGGCGGCCTGCATGATGCCGCACAAGCCTGCGGCCGGGTGTCCCGCCTGGGACGTGCATTCCTGAGATGGCTGTCTCGCATGCACAATCACCCGCAACCGGTTGAAGGAGGCAGCGCATGTCGGACAGCAGCAAGGTTCTCGTCGCCCAAGGTGGCGGCCCCACCGCCGTGATCAACCAATCGCTCGTTGGCGTGGTGCTCGAAGCCCGGCGGTTTGCCGGCATATCGCGGGTCTACGGTGCCCGCCACGGCGTGCGGGGCATCATCAACGAAGACCTCGACGACCTGACCCAGGAAACAGTCGCCAACCTCGAGCTGGTGGCGGCCACGCCGGCTGCGGCGCTGGGCTCGACGCGCGACAAGCCGGACCTGAAGTACTGCCAGGAGATCTTCAAGGTTTTGAAGGCGCACGAGATCGGCCACTTCTTCTACATCGGCGGCAACGATTCGTCGGACACCGTGCGCATCGTCAGCGAGCAGGCGCAGGCCGCGGGCTACCCGTTGCGTTGCATGCACATCCCGAAGACGATCGACAACGACCTGGTCGGCAACGACCACACGCCGGGCTACCCGTCGGCCGCGCGTTTCGTCGCGCAGGCCTTTGCCGGTGCCAACCTCGACAACGCGGCGCTGCCGGGCGTCTACGTCGGCGTCGTGATGGGCCGCCATGCCGGCTTCCTGACGGCCGCTGCGGCGATGGCCAAGAAGTTCCCGGACGACGGGCCGCACCTGGTCTACCTGCCGGAGCGGGTGTTCGAGCTGCCGAAGTTCCTGGCCGACGTGAAGGCGGTGCACGATCGCTACGGCCGCTGCGTGATCGCGGTGTCCGAAGGCATCCATGACGCGAGCGGCAAGTCGATCGCCGAGCAGCTGGTGAAGAACGTCGAGCGAGATGCGCACGGCAACGTGCAACTGTCCGGCACCGGCGCCTTGGCCGACTTGCTCTGCGACGAGATCAAGAACCAGCTGAAGATCAAGCGCGTGCGTGGCGACACCTTCGGCTACCTGCAGCGCTCGTTCCTCGGCTGCGTGTCCGATGTCGACCAGCGCGAGGCGCGCGAGGTTGGCGAGAAGGCCGTGCAGTACGCGATGTGGGGCGACCGCGATGGCTCGGTGGCGATCAGGCGCAGCGGCCAGTACGCGGTGTCGTACGAGCTGATGGCCCTGTCCGACGTGGCCGGCAAGACGCGCACGATGGAAGACGTTTTCATCAGCGACAGCGGCACCGACGTGACCGACGCTTTCCGCTTGTACCTGCGCCCGCTGCTGGGCGGCGGGCTGCCGGACGCGCACCGCCTGCGCCGCCACCCGGTGGCCAAGCGGCTGGGGGGCTGACAGCGCATCGTCGGCATCGAGGACGAGGACGTCGCGGTGCAGCCGCTCTGGCCCGCATGGTAGAAGCCCACGGGGAGGCCTATGCCAACCTGACGATTTCCAAGGCGCAAGCCGAGGCGCTTCGGGTGCAGAACGCCCCGCTGGCGCACAACAAGGACGTGCTGGAGCTGCGGCGCATCGAGGTCGAGGAGGGCAAGACCGACAATTCGAGTGGCCAGCTGCCGACCGCCAATTACGCCGGTGCGCCGATACCGTTCCTCAACGTGTCCAAATAGTGCGTGGTCGTCGGTTCACGCGGCGATGACAGTCGACATGCGTGAGACGTCGCGCTCGAACGCGGCCACCGTGAAGTCTGAGATGGGGGTGTGCAGCAGCACGGTGCGGGCCACTTCGGCATGCACTGAGTACGCCCGCATCAGCTCGTCTCGCGACTGGGCAGGCAACTGGCGCACCAGCGCGGTGAACAACGCGTCGATGGCCACCAGGCTGCCCTTCAGGTCGCAGATCATCTCGGTGGCTTCCTGCAGGTTCTTCATGTCGTGCTCCAATGAAAAAACCGCGGACGGGGCCGCGGTTTTGCTGGCTGGCTCGCTTGCGAGCCAGGCGTGTCAATCAGCCGACTGCACGAATGTTCGAAGCCTGCAGGCCTTTTTGGCCCTGGGTCACTTCAAACTCGACGCGCTGGCTTTCGGCCAGGGTCTTGAACCCGCTGCCCTTGATTTCGCTGAAGTGGGCAAACAGGTCCTTGCCGCCGCTGTCGGGCGCGATGAACCCAAAACCCTTGCCTTCGTTGAACCACTTCACGGTGCCAGTTTCCATTGTCATATCGATTCCTTTCAAGTGATGCGCAGCACATGCCAACGCATGCAGAGACGCCAAGAGATTCACCTGATGGATTTCGACAGACCGGCCAGAACGACCGACGAGAAGAAGAGACCTACGAGAGACGGTCCTGAGCATGCCTACAGGCCGAATGTACTTGGTTACGGGCCAGCGTGCCGGAAATCTCGAAAACAAACTTCGCTTTGCCAAACTGCGTCCGGCGCTTGCTGGTTCGTCGCGGATTCAGGCCTGACGAGGCCCAGAAGGCGAATGACCTCGCCGGCGCCCGTCAAATCCACGCCCGCCTCAAGGGCCCGGGCGAGGCGCGCAGCTGCCCTTCACCGGCCGCCGAGGCACGTCGAGCCGCCCGCCTGAGCAACCGCGCAGTGGGGCCGATCAGGCTTTCTGCTTGAACCCGGGCAGCACCTGGCCGAGCCGCGCGCCCATCGCGGCGCCAAGCGCTTGCAGTGCGTTCAGCGGGCGGATCATCACCTCGAACTCGACGATGCGGCCTTGCTCGTCGAAGCGGATCATGTCGATGCCCTTGAGTTGCTTGCCGTCGACCACGGCGCTGAACTCCAGCACCACGTTCAACCCGTCTTCGCTGCCGAACTGACGGTGGTAGGTGAAATCCTCGAAGATCGTGATCACCGTGCGCAGCGCCAGCAGCAGCGCCGGTGCCGGGCCGTAGGGGTTGAAGGCCATCGGCGAGCGGAACACCGCCTCGGGGTGGACGATGGCTTCGAGCGCGTCGAGGTCCTGGCGGGCGACCAGCGTGTGCCACTTGTCGAGCGACTGGGCGACGGCGGGGTGGAGGTGCTTCGGAGCTTGCATCATCGAGGTCTCCTGGATGCTCAAAGAACGGCGGCAAGGGTGGTGCCTTGCGCGATCGCGCGCTTGGCATCGAGCTCGGCCGCTTCGTGGGCACCGCCGATCAGGTGCACCCTGTGGCCGGCCGCCTGTAGTTGGTCGTGCAACTCGCGCAGCGGCTCCTGGCCCGCGCAGATCACCACGTGGTCGACCGGCAGCGTCTGCTCGACGCCGTCGACTGCGACATGCAGGCCGGCGTCGTCGATGCGCTGGTAGTTGACCGACGAGGTCATGCCGACACCACGCGCCTTCAGCGCCGTGCGGTGGATCCAGCCGGTGGTCTTGCCGAGCTGGTCGCCGACCTTGGACTTCTTGCGCTGCAGCAGGTGCACCTTGCGCGGCGGTTGTTCGAGGTGCGGCTTGCGTAAGCCGCCAGCGGTGGCGTAGCTGGTGTCGACGCCCCATTCGGCGAAGAACTTCACCGGGTTCTGGCTCGCGCTGGCGCCGCTGTGCGTCAGGTACTCGGCCACGTCGAAACCGATGCCGCCGGCGCCGACGATCGCGACGGTCTTGCCCACGGCCTTGCCGTCTCGCAGCACATCGAGATAGCTGAGCGACTTGGAGTGGTCGACGCCGTCGATCGCCGGCTTGCGCGGGACGATGCCGGTGGCGATCACGATGTCGTCGAAGCCTTCCTTCGCGAGCGACTCGGCCGTGGCGCGGGTGTTCAGCCGCAGCTCGACGCCGTGCAGCTCGATCTGGCGCTGGAAGTAGCGCAGCGTCTCGTGGAACTCTTCCTTGCCCGGGATGCGCTTGGCGATGTTGAACTGGCCGCCGATCTCCGAACCGGCCTCGATCAGCGTGACCGCGTGGCCGCGCTCGGCGGCGGTCACAGCACAGCTCAGGCCCGCCGGCCCGGCGCCGACGACGGCGACGCGCTTGCGCGCTTCAGCGGGCTTGATGACCAGCTCGGTCTCGTGGCAGGCGCGCGGGTTCACCAGGCACGAGGTGATCTTGCCGGCGAAGGTGTGGTCGAGGCAGGCCTGGTTGCAGCCGATGCAGGTGTTGATCTCGTCGGCGCGGCCTTCGCGGGCCTTGCGGACGAACTGCGAATCGGCCAGGAACGGGCGCGCCATCGAGACCATGTCGCACGCGCCGTCGGCCAGCAGTTGCTCGGCGATCTCCGGCGTGTTGATGCGGTTGGTCGCGACCAGCGGAATGCCGACGCGGCCCATGAGCCGCTGCGTGACCCAGCCGAACGCGCCGCGCGGCACCTTGGTGGCGATGGTCGGGATGCGCGCTTCGTGCCAGCCGATACCGGTGTTGATGATCGTCGCACCGGCGCGTTCGATGGCCTGCGCGAGCTGGATCACCTCTTCGAGCGTCGAGCCGCCTTCGACCAGGTCGAGCATCGACAGGCGGTAGATCAGGATGAAGTTCGGGCCGACACGCTCGCGCACGCGGCGCACGATCTCGACCGGGAAGCGGATGCGGTTCTCGTAAGCGCCGCCCCACTCGTCGTCACGATGGTTCGTGCGCGCGGCGATGAACTCGTTGATCAGGTAACCCTCGGAGCCCATGATCTCGACGCCGTCGTAGCCGGCGTGCTGGGCCAGCGCGGCGCAGTTGACGAAGTCCTCGATCGTCTCTTCGACCTCGTCGCTGCTCAGCGCGTGCGGCACGAAGGGGTTGATCGGCGCTTGCAGCGCACTCGGCGCCACCAGCTTGGGATCGTAGGAGTAGCGGCCGAAATGCAGGATCTGCATCGCGATCTTGCCGCCTTCGGCGTGCACCGCCTGCGTGATCGGGAGATGACGATTCGCTTCGTCTTCGTTGGTCAGCTTCGCGCCACCGTGCATCGGCCGGCCGCGCTCGTTCGGCGCTATGCCGCCGGTGACGATCAGGCCGACCTCGCCGCGTGCGCGCTCAGCGTAGAACGCCGCCATGCGCTGGAAGCCGTTCGGTGCCTCTTCGAGCCCGACGTGCATCGAGCCCATCAGGACGCGGTTCTTCAGCGTGGTGAATCCGAGATCGAGGGGCTTCAGGAGGTGCGGATAGTGGGTCATGACTCTCTCAATGCAACTGGTTGCATAAACGTTGTCCTGACTATGCAACCAGTTGCATAAACGGCAGACTGGGGTAAACCCTTGAATCAACGGACGGTAACCTCGCCCTATGTCACTTCCGCACGCTCTGCTCACCGCATTGGCTGAACGCACGAATTCCGGCTCCGAGCTGGCGGCGCGCTTCGACAAGTCGATCGGCTATTTCTGGCAGGCGACCCACCAGCAGATCTACCGTGAGCTGGCGCGGCTCGAAGAAGCGGGCTTCATCGAGTCTCTGCCTGAAGAGTCGACGCGTGGACGCAAGCGCGCCTACCGCCTCCTGCCCAGCGGCCGCAAGGAGCTGAAGCGCTGGATCGTGCAGGCGCACGATCCAGCCGGGATGCGGGACGAACTGATGGTGAGGCTGCGTGCCGAAGCGGCCATCGGTCCGACGGGCCTGGACAAGCAGATTCGCCACCGGCTGGCGATGCACGAGGAAAAGCTCGCGCTCTATCGGAACATCGAAGCGCGTGACTTTCCGGCGGACGTGCCGCAAGGCCGCGAAACAGCGCTGCAGCATCTCGTGCTGAAGGCCGGCATCCGCTTCGAAGCGAACTGGATCGAGTTTCTGAACGAAGCGCTGGCCGTGCTGGCGCGCCCCGCTGCCTGACCAAGGGAGACCGATGAGTTCACTGTTGTTCAAGAACGCTCGCGTCTTCGATGGCACGAACGCCGATTGTGCCGAGGGGATGTGGCTGCGCGCCGCCGATGGACTGATCCAGGAGATTTCGGCCACGCCATTGATCGCGCCTGAAGACACGCCGATCATCGACTGCGCCGGCGGCACGCTGATGCCGGGCCTGATCGACTGCCACGTGCACGCGTTCGCGAGCGACGTGGCGGTGGCGAAGATCGATGCGATGGGCGAGGCCTACCGCACGGCGCACGCGGTGCGCATGCTGGGCCACGCGCTGTCCTGCGGCTTCACGACGGTGCGCGACATCGGCGGCGGCAACCACTCGCTGTGGCGCGCGCTGGCCGACGGGTTGCTGCAGGGACCACGCTACCTGTACTCCGGCAAGATCCTGTCGATGACCGGTGGCCACGGCGACATGCGGCCGATCGAAGAACGGCCGCGCTATGAATCGGTGTGCGGTTGCGCCGGCTCGCCGCTGGCCAACACCTTCGCGGTGATCGCCGATGGGGTCGATGCCTGCATTCGCGCGACGCGCGAGGAGCTCCGCCAGGGTGCGCACTGCATCAAGATCATGGGCTCGGGTGGTGTCGCGTCGCCGACCGATCCGATCTGGATGAACCAGTACCGCGAGGACGAGATCCGTGCGATCGTCAACGAATGCGCTGAGCGGAGAAGCTATGTCTCGGCGCATTGCCATCCGGCCAGCGCGGTGCGCCGCTGCGTCGAGTTCGGCGTGCGCAGCATCGAGCACGGCACGCTGATCGACGACGACACGGCACGCTTCGTCGCCGAGCGCGGTGCCTACATCGTGCCGACGATGTCGATCATCTTCGCGCTGGTCGAGCAGGGCCGTTCGCTGGGCTTTCCGCCGCAGAGCCAGGCCAAGGTCGAGCAGGTCTTCCAGCAGGCGATCACCGGGCTGGATGCGATGCACCGCGCAGGCGTGAAGGTCTGCTTCGGCACCGACCTGCTCGGCCGCACCTACACCGACCAGTGCCGCGAGTTCACGCTGCGCGCGCAGGTCTTCTCACCGATCGAGATCCTGCGCCAGGCCACCTCCATGGCGGCCGAGATGCTGATGATGCAAGGCCAGATCGGCTGCATCGCAACGGGCGCGCAGGCCGATCTGCTGCTGGTCGATGGCGATCCGCTGAAGGACATCGGCCTGCTCGCCGACGATGGCCGTCACTTGAAGGCCATCGTGCGGGCCGGCGAGTTGGTCAAGCGACCCGCTGCCTGAGCAGTCAGTGCAACGGCTGGTACAGCACCTTCGGGCACACCGGCGCCGGGTTCGAGCAACTGGTCAACGACACGTTGGCGGTGCCTGAGCCGGCATGCGTCACGGTGTTGTCGGTGCAGACCTTGTTGCCGGTGCCCGAGGTGGTGATGTAGAAGCCGTAGCCGCTGGACTGCAGGTCGACGGTGTTGGCCTGGAAGATGTTGTCCTTGCCGTAGCCGGTGTAGGCGACATGGGTCTGGAAGCCGTCCTTCAACACGCCGGTCTTGCCGGGGTTGCTGACCGTGTTGCCGTAGATGTGGTAGCCGTTGCCCTTGGCGTCGATGAAGCTGTCGCCGTAGTTCTCGCCCGAGATGCCGGTCGCGTCGTAGGTGTTGCCGACGACGATGCCTCCGGTCGTGCCTTCCTTCAGGTCGATGCCTTCGGCGGTGACGCCCGGGCCGATGCGGTTGTTGGCGATGCAGTTGCGGTCGCTGGTGTCGGGTTTGCCGTCGGTGTAGGTGTCCCAGTTCGACACGGCCGAGCCGACGTAAACGCCTTCGCCGTAGCCGGGCGTGCCCAAGCCGACGTCGCGCACCAGGCTGTCGCGCAGCACGTTGTCGCTGCTGAAGGTGCGAAAGTGAATGCCTTCCTGCTGGATGTTCTTCACCGTCAGACGGGTCAGCAGGTTGTTGTGGGCGTTGTCCAGCACGATGCCTTTGGAGGCGCCGTCGACCGTGAAGCCGACGAGCTTCCAGTAGTTGGCCTTCAGGCTGAAGCCGTAACCACTGTTGGTCAGCACCGCGCCGGCCGGGCCCTTCAGCGTGATCGGGTTGCCCTTGGCGCCACTGCGCGTGGCGACGAAGCTGCCGCGGTAGGTGCCCGCCGCCAGCACGATCACATCACCCGGCACGACCTTGCCCAGGGCCGACTGCAGCCCGGCCGCGTCATGGACCGAATATTTGGTGGCTTGCGCTGGCGTTGCGCCAAGCATCAGCGTCGCAGCCATCAGCATGCCTGGCCAGGCCCGAACCATCGAGAACGTCATGGCTGGATTCATCCGCAGTGGGGGTTGAACGGCGTCGCTGCACCGGGCACACGACGAGAGCCGCGATCTTCTGCGGCGCTTGCGGGGCCAGGCAATCCGCCGAACTACCCGGTTCGACCCGCAGTTCTACCTGTATTGGCAAGCACATGTTTCAATGGGCGATGAAGCGCTTGGCCTGCTGGCAGCAGGGTGGGTGCTGGACACGCCGGCACGAAGCGCATGAAGATCGGTGAAATGCGCGGTTCACTGAACTTGCGCAGAGTGCCAACGTCTACCTTTTCGATCCACCTCAAGGAGACACCATGCAACTGATCGGCATGCTGGATTCACCGTATGTGCGGCGAGTCGCGATATCGCTGCAATTGCTCGGCCTTCGCTTCGAGCACCACAACCTGTCGGTCTTTCGGACCTTCAAGCACTTCAGCGAAATCAATCCGGTGGTCAAGGCGCCGACGCTGGTCTGTGACGACGGCGAGATCCTGATGGATTCGTCGCTGATCCTCGACTACGCCGAGACGCTGGCCGCGCCCGAACGGCGGTTGATGCCGCCGACGCTGCCCGATCGACAGCACGCGCTGCATCGCATCGGTCTGGCGTTGGCCGCTTGCGAAAAGGCGGTGCAGATCGTCTACGAGCGTGAGCTGCGGCCGGCCGACAAGCAGCACCAGCCGTGGCTGGACCGCGTCACCGGCCAGCTGCACGCGGCCTGCCAGAAGCTCGACGACGCCGTGGGTCGCCACCCCTTCGCACCGCCGCCGGCTCGGCTGGACCAGGCGGGCGTCAGCACCGCGGTGGCATGGCACTTCATCCAGCGCATGCTGCCGGAGGTCGTGCAGGCCGAGGCCTTCCCGGCCTTGTCGGCCTGGTCGGATCAGGCAGAACAGACACCAGCGTTCCGCGCGGCACCGCATGGTGAAGGGCTCGTTCAGAAGAATGTTTGATCGGATGCACGGGATGGCGGCCCTGGCCTTCGGGGCCGCCCTGATGACGATGCCGGCCTGGGCCGGCCCGACACCGGCGCCGGTGCGTGCCGAGATCAATGCCTTGATGACGCGGCTGGAAAGCTCGGGCTGCCAGTTCAACCGCAACGGTGACTGGCACAGCGGCGCCGAAGCCAAGACGCACTTGCTGAAGAAGCTCGACGCCGTCGAGCGGCAGACGACGGTGGCCAAAACCGAGCAGTTCATCGAGCTGGCCGCCGCCCGCAGCAGCATGAGTGGCCGGGCGTACGAGGTGAGGTGCGGCCAGGCCGCCGCCGTGCCCAGCGCCAGCTGGCTCACCTCGCAATTGCAGGCCCTGCGTTCGGCGCCGGCCGCGCCAGCAGCGTCCGCCGCCGTGTCGCGTTGACGCGGCACGCCGCGGCGGCGGCCCGTCAGTGCGGGGCGTGCGCTGCCGCCGGTCTGGCGCCGCCGCGTGCGCTGCGTGCTGCCTCGGCTAGCAACCACTGTTCCAGCGCGCGCACCGCGGGCCGGCTGCGCGCCGCGGGGTCGATGATCAGCTGGTAGGCCCGCGGCGAGGCGAGCTGCGCCTCGAACGGTGTGACCAACTGGCCATTGGCCAGCAACGCATCGACCAGCGGTCGCCGGCCCATCGCCACGCCCTGGCCGGCGACCGCGGCGGTGATCGCTTCGGCGTAGCTGGTGAAGCTCAGTTGCGCCGCCGGTTGCAGATCGGCCAGGCCCCAGCTGGTGAACCAGCTTTCCCACTCCACCGGCATGCCACCGGCGTTGTCGTCCAGCGCCATGTGCAGCAGCGTGTGGTGGGCCAGGTCGGCCGGTTTGCGCAAGGGAATGGCCAGCTCGGCCACCAGTCGTGGGCTGCACACCGGCAGCATCGACTCCTCGAACAGCCTCACGCCGCCGCCAGGCGTGCCGACCTTGGCATAGCGGATCGCAAGGTCGAAGCCGTCGGCGGCCAGATGGCGGTTCTCCAGCGTCGCGTCCAGCCGCACGTCGATGCCCGGGTGGGCGCGGGTGAAGGCGGTCAGCCGGGGAATCAGCCACAGCGCGGCAAAGCCGGGCGTGGTGGTCAATGACAGCACTTCGCGCCTGTTAGGAGCGCGGATGTCACGGATGGCGCCGCGCAAGATGCCGAGCGCGGCGGTGCATGCGGCCAGCAGGCGCTGGCCATCGGGCGTCAGCACCAGCGCCCGGTGCTGGCGGGTGAACAGCGACACGCCGAGTTCGTCCTCCAGTGCGCGCATCTGCCGGCTCATCGCCGATTGCGTGACGAAACGCTCCGCCGCGGCCCGCGTGAAGCTCAGGTGCCGGGCCGCCGCCTCGAACGAGGCCAGCAGGTCCAGCGGGGGCAGGCGATCGATTGGTTTGTTTTGCATGCGCCACAGGAATGCATGGCATGCGCAACTATCGTTTGTCAGCGCATGCCGTCACGCGGGATTATTCGGCCCACGGCGACGCAAAAGCAAGCGCCGAATGCATGCGAACCACGCATAGACCCCGTTCCCACCAGGAGCACACCATGTTGATCGCCACCGCCCGCACCCGGATGCTGCTCGAACGCGGCCAGAGCACCCGCCTGACCGACGCCGGCTCGGCCCACCTGACCAGCGCCGCCGGCACGCTGTGGGTGACCATCGACAACGACCCGCGCGACATCGTGCTCGAAGCCGGCGATGGCTTCGACGTGGCGAGCGATGCGTCGCTGCTGGTCGAGGCCTTGGGTGGCCCGGCGGTGCTGGAGCTGCGTCCGGCGGAAGACGCCCTTGCGGTCGAGACGCTGTGATGGACGTCGCCTTCCATTGGCTGGCTGCGCTGCGGCCCGAAGCCGCGCCTTCGGCCCGCACGGGCACCGCGCCACCGCGGGAAGAACGCCTGTCCTTGCCCGGCCGTCGCACTGTGCTGTTGCGCCCGATCGCGCCGCACGACGCCGATGCCGAGCAGGCTTTCGTCGGCGGGCTGTCGCTGGCCACGCGCCACAAGCGCTTCCACGTTGGCCTGCGCCAGCTGAGCCCGTCGATGCTGCGCCAGATGACCGAGATCGACCACCGCGACCATGTGGCACTGGTGGCCGAGGTGCTGGCCGACGGCGACCGCGCGGTGCTGCCGCCGCTGCCGCTGGTGGCCGACGCGCGCTATGTGCGCAGTGCCGAGCAACCCGACGAGGCCGAGTTTGCGATCGCTGTCGCCGACGACTGGCAGAGCCTGGGCCTCGGCCGCACGCTGATGGACCGGCTGGCCCGCCATGCGCGCGGGCAGGCCATCCGCGCGCTCGTGGGTGACGTGCTGCCCGAAAACCGTCGCATGCTGGTGCTGATGCGTGGCCTGGGCGCCCACACACGGCCGCACCCTGACGGCCCGCAGTTGGTGCAAGTGGTCTACGAGCTCGGCACCGGCTGACGCGGCAGCCGAGAGGGCCGCACCTGGGCGATGATGCCGGCCTCGCACAACAAGCCGGTCAACGGCACATCGCCTCATGCAAGCTCACAAGACCCGCGCCTGGCTGGCCGTCGGCCTCGCACTGGCCACGCTGTCCTCGGCCGCCTGGTCCACCAACAAGCCGGTCGACGCGCCGCAGCGGCCGGCATCGGCCCCGGACGATGAGGACAAGCTCTCTGGCGCCGCGAACGACCCGCGCCTGCGTGAAAGCCAGCGCGAGACGACGGGCTCGGTGCAGGTCGGCGGCCAGCGCGTCGACTACCGCGCGATCGCTGGCCTGATGGCCATCGACCACAGCAAGGAAGAGCCCGGCGCGTCGATGTCGTACGTGGCCTACTTCAGGCGCGGCGGCTCGTCGAGCACGCCGAGGCCGGTGACCTTCCTCTACAACGGTGGCCCGGGATCGGCCACCTTGTGGCTGCACATGGGCGCGTTCGGCCCGCAGCGCGTCGTCACCGCCAACGGGCTGCGTGGCCCGGCGGCGCCCTACAAGGTCGTCGACAACGAGTTCTCGCTGCTCGATGCCACCGACCTCGTTTTCATCGATGCACCCGGCACCGGCTTCGGCCGCGTCGTCGCGGTCGACAAGGACAAGGAGAAAGAGCGCGAAAAGCAGAAGGAGATGGAGAAGGAGTTCTACGGCGTCGATCAGGACGCGCGCGCCTTCGCCCAGTTCATCCAGAAGTTCCTGACCCGGCACCAGCTGTGGAACGCGCCGAAGTACCTGTTCGGCGAGAGCTATGGCACCACCCGCAGTGCAGTGCTGGCAGCACGCCTGCAGCACAAGGAGAACATCGACCTGAATGGGGTGATCCTGCTGTCGCAGATCCTGAACTTCAACCTCTCGGTCGACGAGGCGCAGTTCAACCCCGGCATCGACCTGCCCTATGCGCTGGCCCTGCCCAGCTATGCGGCAACGGCCTGGTATCACCGTCGCCTACCGGCGTTCCCGAAGGACGGCGCCGCCCTCGAGCCACTGCTGGCCGAGGTGCGCCAGTTCGCGTTGGGCGACTACCTGCAGGCCCTGCAGGCGGGCAGCAAGCTCGCTGCCGACAAGCGTCGCCAGGTGATCGAGCAACTGGCCCGCTACACCGGCCTGAAACCCGCCTACATCGACAAGGCCGACCTGCGCATCAACGGCGGCATGTTCGCGCAGAACCTGCTGGACGATCTGGGCCAGGTCGTCGGCCGATTCGACACCCGCTACGCCGGCCCGGCGATCGATCGCATGAGCAAGGAGGCCGACTACGACGCGCAGTCGGCCGCGATCAGCCCCGCCTACGTGGCGGCCTACAACCACTACCTGCGCACGACGCTGAAGTTCGGCGGCGACATGGTCTACAAGCCGGAGATCGACGTCTGGCGCGACTGGGACTGGCGCCACCAGCCACCGGGCCTCGACTTTCCGCTGTCACAGTCCGTCAACGTGATGCCGGACCTCGCCGCGGCCATGAAGATCAACCCCCGGTTGAAGGTACAGATGCACGCCGGCTACTACGACCTCGCGACGACTTTCTTCGCCGCCGAGTTCGAGCTCGAGCAGCTGTCGCTGCCGCCCGCGCTGCGCAACAACATCGAGGTCCGGCACTACCCGGCCGGCCACATGATGTACGACGATCCGGCGTCGCTGAAGCTGCTGCACGACGAGGTGGCCAGGTTCATCCGGGCGACGGACAACCTGACGCGTTGACGGCTGGCTCGCCGGCCAATCGGCGCGGCGAACCGCCGCGGTTTTCACCCTGCGACGGCGGCATCCGCCGCCTGCACCGAACCCGGTTCACTGCCCGTCGCCAGCGCAAAGCCTTCGTCCCGCCAGCCGGTGATGCCGCCGATCATCAGCTTGACGGGGCGGCCGAGCCGGGCGAGGCGGACCGCGCCACGGTGCGCGCCGTTGCAGTGCGGGCCGGCGCAGTAGACGACGAACACGGTGTCCGCCGGGTAGGCGACAAGCTTGCCTTCGATGAGCTTGCCGTGCGGCCAATGGAGCGCACCGGGCACATGGCCGCGGGCGTACAGCTCGGCGCTGCGCACGTCGAGCAGCACGAAGTCTGCGCCTCGCGACAGCGCGTCGTGCACATCCCAGCAGTCGGTCTCGAGGCGCAGCGCGGATTCGAAGTGGGCCAAGGCCTCGGCGGACGGCGCGGGGGCGATGGCGGTTACGGCGGTGAGGGTGGTCATCTGCAAGGCTCCAGTCGGTGGGGATGGCGCCCATTGTGGAAACCGCCGGTCATTCGCGACAGTGGCCGCAGCGACACTGGTCGGTAAGATAACGACATGAAGGATCACCTCGTTGCCGCGCTCGCCTACGACGGCCTGTGCACCTTCGAGTTCGGCTGTGTCGTCGAGATGTTTTCGCTCGAGCGGCCCGAGCTCGGCGTCGACTGGTACCGTTTCGTCGTGAGTGCCGTCGAGCTCGGGCCGATCAAGGCGGCCGGCGGCATACAGGTTGTCGCGCCGCATGGGCTCGCGATGCTCGCGAAGGCCGACACGATCGTGATCCCGGGGTGGCGCGGTGCTGACGAGGTGCCGCCTGAACCGCTGCTGCGCGCCTTGCGCCGCGCTCATGAGCGTGGCGCTCGGCTCGCCAGCATCTGCTCAGGCGTCTTCGTGCTCGCGGCGGCAGGCCTGCTGGATGGCAAGGCCGCCACCACGCATTGGCGCTATGCCGACAAGCTGCGCGAGCGTCATCCGACGATCGAGGTTCGCACCAATGAGCTGTACGTCGACGAGGGGCAGATCCTCACGTCGGCCGGATCGGCCGCGGGGTTGGACATGCTGCTGCACCTGGTGCGGCGCGATCACGGTGCACGAATTGCGAACCAGGTCGCGCAGCGGCTGGTGATCCCTCCGCATCGGCTGGGTGACCAAGCGCAGTTCGTGCCGCGGCCGATGCCGGTCGACGACGCGGCGCGCTTGTCACGGCTGATGGATTGGGTGCGTGCGCATCCCGCGCAGCCCCATACGCCGGCCAGCCTCGCCAAACGCGCGGCGATGAGCGTGCGCACGCTGCAGCGGCAGTTTCAGGAGACCGCAGGTTTGACGCCGCTGGAGTGGGTCACGCGCGAGCGAGTGGCTGTTGCGCGCGAACTGCTGGAGACCTCGCGCCGCCCGATGGCCGACATCGCCGAGCGCACCGGCTTCGGCTCCGAAGAGTCGTTCCGCCGGCACTTCCGGCTGGTCACCGGGGTGAGCCCGGCGACCTACCGCCGCCAGTTCGCAACCAGACCGGCGGCCTGACGCCGCTGGCGATCAGCGCGAGCGGGGCTTGCGCGCCGCTGGCGCAGCGGGACGCGCAGGGCGGCCGGCATCCGGCCGCGCCGGCCGGCTGCCGTTGTCCCGTGGCGGCAAGCCGGTGTGCTGCGTCAGGATGCGGCCCTTCACCGGCTGTGCCGTCTTCATCACGACACCCTTTTTCGCATCCTTCCTGGCATTGGGCGCCGGCGTCGAATTGGTACGCCGCGCGCTCTGGTAGCTGCCGTCGGTGGCGGGCTGCCAGGTCGGGATCAGGTGGTGCTTGCCGTTGCCGATCAGGTCGGCGCGGCCCATGTCCTTCAGCGCCTCGCGCAGCAGCGGCCAGTTGTTCGGATCGTGGTAGCGCAGGAAGGCCTTGTGCAGCCGGCGGCGGCGTTCGCCGCGCACGATGTCGACCGTCTCACCGCCGCGCTTCGGGTCGCGGTGGATGCCCTTCAGCGGGTTGCGGCCGGTGTGGTACATCGCGGTCGCGGTGGCCATCGGGCTGGGATAGAACGTCTGCACCTGGTCGGCGCGGAAGCCGTTGCGCTTCAACCAGAGTGCCAGGTTCATCATGTCGTCGTCGCTGGTGCCCGGGTGCGCGGCGATGAAGTACGGGATCAGGAACTGTTCCTTGCCCGCTTCGGCGCTGTACTTCTCGAACATCGCCTTGAACTGGTCGTAGGCGCCGATGCCCGGCTTCATCATCTTCGACAGCGGGCCGCTCTCGGTGTGCTCGGGCGCGATCTTCAGGTAGCCGCCGACGTGGTGCTGCACGAGCTCTTTGACGTACTCGGGCGACTTCACGGCCAGGTCGTAGCGCAGGCCCGAGCCGATCAGGATCTTCTTGACGCCCTTCAGCGCCCGGGCGCGGCGGTACATCTTGACCAGCGGACCGTGGTCGGTGTTCAGGTTCGGGCAGATGCCGGGGTAGACGCAGCTCGGCTTGCGGCAGGCGGCCTCGATCTCAGGGCTCTTGCAGGCCAGGCGGTACATGTTGGCCGTCGGGCCACCGAGGTCGGAGACGACACCGGTGAAGCCCTTGACCTTGTCACGCATCTCCTCGATCTCGCGGATCACCGAGTCTTCCGAGCGGCTCTGGATGATGCGGCCCTCGTGCTCGGTGATCGAGCAGAAGGTGCAGCCGCCGAAGCAGCCGCGCATGATGTTCACGCTGAAGCGGATCATCTCCCAGGCCGGGATCTTGGTCGCGCCGTCGTGGCCGCCTTTTTCATCCGCATAGGCCGGGTGCGGCGAGCGGGCATACGGCAGGTCGAACACATGGTCCATTTCGGCCATGCTCAGCGGGATCGGCGGCGGGTTGATCCAGACCTCGCGCGCAGTCTTGCCTTCGCCATGGCGCTGCACAAGCGCGCGGGCGTTGCCGGGGTTGGTCTCCAGGTGCAGCACGCGGTTGGCGTGGGCGTAGAGCACCGGGTCGCTCTTGACCTGCTCGTAGCTCGGCAGGCGGATGACCGTCTTCTCGCGTGGCGGCATCACGACCCGGCCGGTCAGCGGCTTGGCCATCGATGGGCGCACGAAGCTGATTGGCTTGACCTCGGGCTCTGGGGCCGGCGAAGGCATGGCCTCGCCTTGCTCTTTGGCGCAGGTCGTGCCTTGGGCCTCGGCCTGCTCGCTGGTGGTCTGGTAAGGGTTGATGTGCGCGTCGATGCGGCCGGGCAGATCGACCTCGGTCGAATCGATCTCGAACCAGCCGGCGGCGGTCGGGTCGTCGTGGCGGCGGATGAACGCGGTGCCCCGCACGTCGGTGATGTGCTCGACTGGTTCACGCGCGGCCAGCCGGTGGGCGATCTCGATGATCGCGCGCTCGGCGTTGCCGTACAGCAGCAGGTCGGCCTTGGCGTCGACGAGGATCGAGCGGCGGACTTTGTCCTGCCAGTAGTCGTAGTGCGCGATGCGGCGCAGCGAGCCTTCGATGCCGCCCAGCACGATCGGCACGTCGTTGTAGGCCTCCTTGCAGCGCTGGGCGTAGACGAGGCTGGCGCGGTCGGGGCGCTTGCCGCCGACATTGCCGGGCGTGTAGGCGTCGTCGCTGCGGATCTTCCGGTCGGCGGTGTACCGGTTGATCATCGAGTCCATGTTGCCGGCGGTCACGCCGAAGAACAGGTTCGGCTTGCCGAGCACCTTGAACGGGTCGGCCGATTGCCAGTCGGGCTGCGCAATGATGCCGACGCGAAAGCCCTGTGCCTCCAGCGTGCGGCCGATGACGGCCATGCCGAAGCTGGCGTGGTCGACGTAGGCGTCGCCGGTGACGATGATGATGTCGCACGAGTCCCAGCCGAGCTTGTCCATCTCGGCGCGGCTCATCGGCAGGAACGGCGCGGTGCCGAATCGCTTGGCCCAATACGGGCGGTAAGCGGTGATGGCCTTGGGTGCACCGGCTGCGGGTTTGGCGCGGCCGGTGGCAGGGGAAACGGGCGCGGCAGGGCGCGCAGGGGCGGTGGTCGTCACAGGGTGGGGGGCGGTCAGAGCCGCCAGAAAGCAAAGGCCGGGCGGACCAGGCGCTCAGGCGGCGCCAACCCAGTATTGTCCCAGTGATGGCGTTCCAGCGCTACCGTGCGGGTAACGACGGCGGCTCCGGGCGGGAAAAAGCCCTTCGGAGTCGCCGGCGCGCCTGCCGGCGGGCGTCGCCTACCGAGCGGCTGGGCCGTGGTCGCTGCCCAGCTCGACCGCGTAGGCCAGCGCCAGGCGGGCGAATTTCAGCGCGTGGGCGGCCGAATCGCCCAGTTGGGCGAGCTTGTCCTTGGTGGTGTGGATGTGCGGGTTGTCTTCACCGAAGGCCGCCTCGAAGGGGAACGACGCGGCGTAGCCGTTGGCCGTCCACGACGCGTGGTCAGAGCAGGCGTAGCCGCAGACGTCGCGCACGACCTTCAGCTCCGGCAGGTAACCGGCGGCCAGCGCGGCCACGAAGTCGTCCTGCGTCGTGTCGGTGTAGTCGCTGATCAGCGTGATGTCACTGCTGGAGCCCTTGTAGTCGGTCATGTCGAGTTGCAGCGCACCCACCACGTTGCGACCCTGTGCCGCGTAGGCCTTGGCGATGTCCTTCGAGCCGAGCAGGCCCGCTTCTTCGCCGGCGTAGCCGATGAACTGGATCGTGCGCTCGGGCTTGTAGCCGCTTTGCAGCAGCACGCGCATCGCCTCTTGCAGCGTCGCGATGCCGGATGCGTCGTCGTCGGCGCCGGGTGCCCTGCCACCGGGGCGGATCACGGCCTGCGGCGTGATCGAGTCGAGGTGGCCGCCGATCACGACGATCTCGTCCGGCGCGACCGTGCCGCGGATCTCGAGGATCACTGACTTCTGCGCGAACTTGTGCGTGAACTGGCTGACCGTCACGTCGGTGCGGCCGGCGGCAAGTGCGCGCCAGCTGTCGGCCAGCTCGTTCGATGCGCGGGCGCCCACGTTATGCCGGTAGTAGCGGTTGGTGTAGGACTGCAGCTTGGCGATCGTCGCGAGGATCTCGCTTTCCTTCAGCTGTGGCAACAGTGGGTTGACCTTGGCCTGGTCGTTCAGCCGGTAGTCGGGCACGGTGGCCAGCAGGTTCACGCGCTCGCCGCGCCGATGGCGCTCTGCCGCAGCGACGCTTTGGCGTGCCTCTTCGCGCGAACCATGGACCATGAAGCCGCCGCAACGGTGCAGCGCGCCGTGCGCAGCCAGCGACAGGCGCGGCAGGTCGTCGTCATCGGCGCGCAGGATCACCAGCGCATCATGGCCCGGCTTGGCCTGGCGGCCGAGCGCCGCGGGCAAGGCGTGGCGTTCGGCCTCGGTGTGGTTGATGCGTTGGGACTGCAGCAGCTGGTAGGCGGCTTCGTCCATCGACACCCACACCGGGGCGGCCTGGGCAGCGGTGCTGGCAGCCAGCAGCGCGCCAGCGGCCGTCCGGGAAAGCCGGCTGGGCAGGGACGAAGGGCGGCGGAGGGCACGGTGCATGAATGGTTCTTCTTGAGAGTTGTTTTGGAGCGGCGAACCGTAGCAGTGCTCATCGGCGGCGATGCGGCGGCTCGCTCAACAATCCTCAAGCGGGTGCGCGGCCGGTGTGGCCCCGCTGAGTGCGAACCAGGACGCGGTGATCGCCGTGTGGGTTGATCGCCGCGTGGCGTCGTGCGCGTCAGCGGCCGAACAAGCCCTTCACCATCTCACCGACCCCTTCGACGACACCCGACACGCTGACGCCGAGTGACTCGGCCAGGCCGGTGGCAAAACGCTTGGCCAGGCTGTCGTTGACCGAGAACGACGGGTCATCGAGCCGGCCTTCGAGCGTGAACTTCATCTCGATGCGGCCTTTGCGCTCCAGCCCCGCCAGCACGGCTTGGCGCGACAGGCCGGCGAAGCGGTCCATCACGCCGCGGCCGCTGGCCAGTTGCAGGCCCGTCAGCACCACCTGGCCCGGGGCGCGCAACTGCTGCTTGTGCACGCGGGCGTCGAGCGTCAGGTCCAGCAGGCCGTGCTTGATGCCTCCGTCGGCCACCTTCAGCAAGTAGGGCTGCAGCGCCAGCAGGTCGGCCCCATTCAGGCGGATCTTCAGATCGGCCTCGCGCGTGGCCGGCGTCAGCTCGCCCTCGATTCTCAACTGGCCGTCTTGTGTCGGGCCTTTGAGCAGGGCCTGCAGCGTGATCGCCATCGGCTCGTCGAAAGTCGGGGCGGCGAGATGATTGAGCCGAGCGTTCAGATCGGCCAGTTGCACGCGGTGTGGTGCGCGCTGGCCCGGCAGGCTGGCATCGTAGAGATCGACCTGCACCTGGTTCAGCACCAGGTGATCGATCAGCACGCGGGTGGGTGGTGCGGCGCTCGCAGCTGCTGCGGGCGTCGATGGCGTCTTGCGGGCATCGCCCAGCACCGACGGCAACACGTTCAGGCGGCCATCGCGACCGCGAAACAGCACGATGCGGGCGTCGTCGATCTCGATTCGCTGCACCCGCCAGCCACCGAACGCGCTGGCCAGGTCAGGCCGCACGCGCACGCGGCCGGCGTGCAGCTCCTCGCCCGCAGGCCAACCGGGGCCGGCGCCGACGTGCAGGTCGCGCACCGTCAGCCCGGACCAGCCGAGTTCGATCGCGCCGACGCTGGCGCGCGGGCCGAGAGCCTGCAGCAGTGCCCCCTGCAGGCGTTGCAAGGCCACGTGGTAGGCCGCGGCAACGGTAGCGAACAGCAGCAGGGCGATCAGGGCGAGAACGAGCTTTCGGCGAACGGGCATGGCGTTATTTTCGGTTGCTGCCCGTCGGCCAGTTGTCACCGGTCGTGATGGCCCTGGCCGCGCAGGTATGCGGGGCCGCAGCGAGAATCGGCGGCAACCATGTCGACACCACCTCGCGCCGCCGACGCCAGCGTCGAGCCCCGACTGCTCGGCGTCGATTTCTCCAGCGCCCCGCGTGCAGCCAAGCCGATCGTCGCGGCTTGGGGCCGGCGGTCGGGCGTTGTGCTGCGGCTGGAGGCGGTCGAAACGCTGGCCAGCTTCGCGGCCTTCGAGGCCTTGCTGCGCGCCCAGGGGCCATGGGTTGGCGGCTTCGACCTGCCGTTCGGCCTGCCGCGCGAGTTGGTCGAGCACCTTGGCTGGCCCCAGGATTGGCGCAGCCTGATGCAGCACTACGCGGCGCTGAGCCGCGACGAGATCCGCGAGACCTTTGCGGCCTTTTGCGCTGCGCGGCCGGCGGGCGCCAAGTTCGCCCACCGCGCCTGCGATGGCCCGGCGGGGTCGTCGCCCAGCATGAAGTGGGTCAACCCGCCGGTGGCCTTCATGCTGCATGCCGGCGTGCCGCGGCTGATCGAGGCTGGCGTTCACCTGCCCGGCCTGCATGAGGGCGACGCTGGCCGCGTCGCACTGGAGGCCTATCCCGGCCTGCTGGCGCGCGAACTCATCGGCACCCGCTCATACAAGAGCGACGACAAGGCCAAGCAGACGCCCGAGCGGCTGATCGCCCGCAAGGACATCGTCGATGCGTTGGAGCAGGGCCGCAGCCGCCTCGGCATGCGCCTGAAGCTGAGCCACGCGCAGCGTGATGCGCTGGTGGCCGACGCCAGTGGTGACCGGCTCGACGCGGTGCTGTGCATGCTGCAGGCGGGGTGGGCCAGCGGACAGCCGGGCTGGGGCTTGCCGCCGACGCTGGATGCGCTCGAAGGCTGGATCGTCAGCGCACTGCCGCACGATGGCTGACGCGGCCGGGGCCTGGTTCGCCGGCCGTGGCTGGCAGCCGTTCGCGTTCCAGCGCGAGGTCTGGGCCGCGATGGCCTGCGGCGAGAGCGGGTTGCTGCATGCGACCACCGGGGCCGGCAAGACCTACGCGGTCGCCTTTGGTGCGATCGCGCGCATCGAGGAGCCGAAGCCGACCTCGGCGCCGCCGTTGTCGGTGCTGTGGATCACGCCGATGCGTGCGTTGGCGGCGGACACTGCGCGCGCCCTGCAAGCCCCGCTGGCCGAACTGCGACCGCGCGCGACGCTGGGCTTGCGCAGCGGCGACACGCCGTCGGCCGAGCGCGCGCGGCAAGACAAACGATGGCC
This sequence comes from Ideonella sp., assembly GCF_036277275.1. Classification (GTDB taxonomy): domain Bacteria; phylum Pseudomonadota; class Gammaproteobacteria; order Burkholderiales; family Burkholderiaceae_C; genus Ideonella. The sequence goes on from NZ_DASUNH010000167.1 coordinate 39,666, forward strand.
GACCGTGCTGGTCACGACGCCCGAGTCGCTGAGCCTGATGTTGACGCGCGCCAATGCCGAGGCCGAGCTGGGCCAGGTGCGCACGGTGATCGTCGACGAATGGCACGAGCTGATCGGCAGCAAGCGTGGCGTGCAGGTGCAACTGGCGTTGGCACGGCTGAAGCGCTGGAACCCCGGCCTCGTCGTGTGGGGACTGTCGGCCACGCTGGGCAACCTGCAAGAAGCGATGGCGACCTTGCTGGGGCACGAGCAAGGCCGCCTGGTGCAGGGCCGGATCGACAAGACGCTGGTGATCGACACGCTGCTGCCCGACGAGCCCGGCCGATTCACCTGGGGCGGCCACCTCGGCGCGCAGATGCAGCCGGCGGTGGTGCGCGAAATCGAGAACAGCACCGGCACGACGCTGATCTTCACCAACGTGCGTTCGCAAGCTGAGATCTGGTACCAACTTCTGCTGGAGGCGCGGCCGGACTGGGCCGGCTCGATCGCATTGCACCATGGCTCTCTCGACAAGGCGGTGCGCGACTGGGTCGAGGCCGGGCTGAAGGCCGGCACGCTGAAGGCCGTGGTGGCGACCTCGTCGCTGGACCTGGGCGTGGACTTCCTGCCTGTCGAGCGGGTGCTGCAGATCGGCTCGGCCAAGGGCGTGGCGCGACTGCTGCAGCGCGCCGGCCGCTCGGGCCACGCGCCCGGCCGGCCCAGCCGCGTGACGGTGGTGCCCACGAATACGCTGGAGCTGGTCGAGGCGGTTGGCGCACGCGAAGCCGCGTTGGCGGGCCGCGTCGAGCAGCGGCGTTCGCCGGAAAAACCGCTGGACGTGCTGGTGCAGCACCTGGTCACCGTGGCGCTTGGCGGTGGCTTCACCGCCGACGACTTCTACGACGAGGTGCGCCGCGCCCCGGCCTACCAGGCCTTGACCCGCGACGAGTTCGACTGGGCGCTGGCCTTCGTCGAACGCGGCGGCGCGAGCCTGCACGCCTACCCCGAGTACCACAGGGTGCAATGGGTGGCCGAAGAGGAAGGCACGGGCGCCGGCGCCGGGCCGCTCCAAGGCGACGCCTGGCCCCCGTGGGGGGCGGACGCCGCGCGGCCGGGGGCTGGCAGGTACCGCGTGCCGGACCGCGGCATCGCACAGCGCCACAAGTTGCAGATCGGCACCATCGTCGGCGACACCGCGATGAAGGTCGCCTGGGTCTCCGGCGGCACGCTGGGCACCATCGAAGAGAGCTTCATTGCAAGGCTGTCGGCCGGTGACTGCTTCGTCTTCGCCGGCCGGGTGCTGGAGTACGTACGCACGAAGGAGATGACGGCGTTCGTGCGGACGGCGACGCGACCCAACGGCCGCGTCGTGGTGTGGAACGGCGCGCGCATGGCGTTTTCGACCGAGATGGCGGATGCGGTGCGCACGGTGCTCGAGCGTGCCGGCTCAGGCCCCGGCGGCAGCCTGGTGCTGGACAGCCCCGAGCTGCGCGCGGCCGGCCCGATGCTGGACGCGCAGCGACGGCTGTCGCGCCTGCCGGAGCCGGGCACGCTGCTGGTCGAGCGCTACCGCTCGCGCGAAGGCCACCACCTCTTCGTCTATCCGTTCGCCGGTCGCCATGTGCATTTGGGCCTGGCAGGGCTGTTGGCCTGGCGGCTGGCGCGCGACGACCCGAACACCTACTCGCTGGCCTTCAACGACCTCGGCTTCGAGCTGCTGGGCGCCAAGCCCATCAGCACCGAGGCGCTCGAAGCGGACCAGGCTTTTACGATCGACCATCTGCTCGACGACGTGCTCGCCAGCTTGAACGCGCGTGAGCTGGCGCAGCGACGCTTTCGCGAAATCGCCCGCGTGGCCGGGTTGATCTTCACCGGCTACCCAGGGGCAAACAAAGGCATGCGCCAACTGCAAGCCTCGTCGTCGCTGTTCTACGAGGTGTTTCGCAAGTACGACGCTGGCAACCGGCTGCTCGGGCAGGCAGAGCAGGAAGCCTTGTCGCAGGAGCTGGAGCTGGGCCGCCTGCGCGAGGTGCTGCAGGGGCTGTCGGCGCGGCGCCTGCTGTGGGTGGAGCTGCGGGCACCGAGCCCGTTCTCCCTGCCCTTGATGGTCGAGCGGTTTCGCGAGCGCCTGAGCAACGAGAAGATGAAGGACCGGTTGGCGCGCCTGCTGGCCGAGGCCGAACAGCGGCTCGATGCGCCGCCCGCCGGCATCTCGATGCCACCGAGGCCACGGGGGGCGCGCAGCGCGCCGAGGAACGCCTGATGCCCCTTCTACAATCCGCCGCTCATCATTGCGAGCGAGGGGCGGACGCCTCATGAGCCTGTTCGGCAAAGCCTGGCGTGTCGCGTCGGCCACGCGTCTGACCACCTACCTGATCGCGTTGTGGAAGCTGGCCCGCCACCGGGATACGCCGCGCGGCGCGAAACTGGTCGCCTGGGGAGTGCTGGCTTACGCATTGAGCCCGATCGACCTGATCCCCGACTTCATCCCCATCCTCGGCCAGCTCGACGACATCGTGCTGATCCCGCTTGGAGTCGCACTGGTCGTCAAGCTGGTACCGGCGCCGTTGTGGCAAGCCTGTCTGCGGGAAGCAGAGTTGCACGCCGAGCGTTTGCCGAGCCTGTGGTGGGGTGCGCTGCTGATCGCGCTGTTCTGGCTCGCGCTGCTGGGACTCGCGGGATGGGCGGTCTACCGCGTCTTCTTCGCCGGCGCATGAAGCGCCTTGCGGCCTCATGCCTGCTAACGCTGTTCGTCAGCGCACCGTGGGCCACGATGTCGGGCCGGGCCACGTACATCAGCGACGGCGACACGCTGTGGGTCAAGCCCACCACCGGTGGCAAGCCGATCAAGCTGCGGTTGCAGGGCATCGACGCCCCGGAGGTCTGCCAACCAGGCGGCACCGAGGCCCGCGACGCGCTCAAGCGCCTCGTCGCCCAGCGCTCGCTTCAAGTCGAGAGCGTCGGCCGCGACGCGTGGGGCCGAACGCTGGCGCGCATCTCGATCGACCATCAAGACATCGGCGCCCGCCTGGTGCAAGGCGGCCATGCCTGGAGCGATGGCTTTCGCGGCGACCCCGGCCCTTACGCTGCCGAAGAGGCTTCGGCCCGACGTGCGCAGCGTGGCCTGTTCGAGCAGGCCAAGCCCGAGCGCCCGCGGGATTTCCGTCTGCGGCATGGGCCTTGTGAGGTGCCCCAGTAATTCCTTCAGGTCGAGCGGCCGGTCGCCCACCCGCGGACTCGTATCATTTCGAGTTGATTTTTCAAGAACATGAGAGGGAGAAGGAATGCGCGCGTCCCGTGCCTGCTGGGCTGGCTTGCTCAGCCTTTGTATTTTCCTGACCGCCTGTGGTGGTGGTGACGCTGCAACGCCCGTCACGCAACTGCCTGGTACCGTCAACATCAGTGTCGCCGCGTCCGCGGATGTCGACACCCCGGTCCAGTTCGGCAGCGACGTCGCGAACCCGATGGGCGGTCTGGTCTTCCACTGGGATTTCGGCGACGGCGCCACCAGCACGGAAGCGGCGCCGAGCCACCGGTACGCTGCCGCTGGCGACTACGAAGTCAAGCTGACCGTGCACAACGAAGAGGGGGCGGAGAAGAGCACCACCTCCAATGTGACCGTCCGCCACCTGGCCGTAGTGAAGGATCTGCTGTGCAGTGGCGGCGACGACAAGGGGTGGTGCTGGCAGCGGCCGCTGCCGTCCGGCAACCGCATCCTCGACATCGCGTTCGTCGACGCCAACACCGGGTGGGCCGTGGGTGAGGCGGGACAAATCCTGAAGACGTCGGACGGTGGCACGACCTGGGTCCCCCAGGCTTCGCATGTGACTGACGATTTGAGGTATGTGCGCTTTGCGAACGCTTCTGTCGGCTGGGTCATTGGTGACCACCGTGCGACCCTCAAGACCACCGATGCCGGCGCCACCTGGATCCGGCAAGCCAACGAGACGAGTTACTCGGGCCAACCGTCGGGCATGGGCCTGGTCGTCCTGGATGAAATGCAGGCCTTGGCTGTCTTCGACTACGACGATGCGCGAACGACAAACGATGGCGGCCAAACGTGGACCGATGCGATGGTGAGCCCGGAAGAGGTCACCGAGGACGGCACGTTGTGGGACGTCGACTACTACGGCCTGCGCAAGTCGACGCGCTTGGGCATGGATGAAGCGACGTCTTCGTTTGAAACCAACGGCACCGGATACCTGCGTCGGTTCACCATGGGCGACGCGCGCACCGGACTGCTGATGACCTACGAATGGTCGTCGTCGTTGCAGCGCATGTACCGAACCAACGATGGCGGCTCTTCGTGGGGAGAGGTCGCTCCGGTGGGCCTGCCCGAGCATGTGGAGTACCTCGAGCTCGTTGGCAACAGCGTGGCGTGGGCAGCCGGTGACGGCGGGCTGTTCCACAGCACCAATGCCGGCACTTCGTGGCGGAGGATCCAGGTGCCGGACGATGCCTACGATCCTGCGTACGAGCTGCAGGTGAAAGACACGCGGACGCTGTGGTTCAGGCATGGCGGTGGCTTCTACTTCACGACAGACGGCGGCAGCCACTGGACACTGTTGTCGGTGGCGCAAGAGCGATATCAGGCCACCAGCCTTTACGTCAGTGCAGGGGCGCTGTGGCTGACCTACGACTCGCGGGTTTATCGCTCGGTCGACGGCGGCAGGTCCTGGACGCAGATGTTCGGCGCATCTGTCGAGGAGGAATGGACAGCGCTCAGTTCGGTCTGGTTCTTTGACCAGCACAAGGGCATCGCCGTGGGCAACGGCGGCTGGCTGCTGGAAACCAGCAATGGCGGCCGGGATTGGTCCCGCAAGAGCCTGACCGGCGAGGTGGGCAGCTACGCGAAGCTGCAGTTCGTGTCGTCGTCGACCGGGTGGCTCTCAGGCGACTGGGGTGTCAGCAAGACCACCGATGGCGGAGCCAGCTGGTGGACGCCGGTGGTCACTGGCGGCATGCTCAATGTCAGCGACTTTCACTTCGCCGATGCTCGCCACGGATGGGCGCGTGCAGGCTACCAGGATCTCTATCGGAGCACCGACGGCGGCGATACCTGGCAGCCGTTGCCGGGCGTGCCGTTCGCCGCGACGTCCATCCGATTCCTCGATGCCAGCGTTGGTGTCGCCACCACCGACCGCGGCGAGGTCTATCGCACCGACGATGGCGGGGAAACGTGGAGCTTGCGGCCGACGGGTATTTTCGAGCAGTTGAACCGCGTGGTGTTTGTCGGTGCGTCGACGGCTTGGGCCGTCGGCGAATACGGGGCGGTCCTGACGTCGACCGATGCCGGGCTGTCGTGGAGCCGCGTGCTCGTACCGCCGCGCGTCTCGCTTCGCGACGTCTGGTTCATCGATGCGTCACACGGTTGGATCGTGGGTGATCACGGCACGGTGCTGGCCACCGTCGACGGCGGAAAGACGTGGGGTGTTCAGCCCACCAGCGCCGCAGGCGACTTGCGCGCGGCGTTCTTCCTCGACGCCTACACAGGCTGGGTCGTCGGAGACGACGGCATGGTCCTCGCGACGGCCACCGGCGGGCAGTGAGGCCCGACTACTTCACACTGACCCACCGCAACTCGACCGTGTCGTTGGCCCACTGCACCAGGGTGACCTTCTTGGCCATGGCCCAGGTCAGCGTGCGGCGGTACAGCGGAACGGACGGCAGGTCGTCGCCGATCAGGCGCAGGGCGGCGCCGATCTGCGCGCGGCGGCGGGTCAGGTCGGGCTCGGCACGGATGCTGTCGATCAGCGTGTCGAGCTTGGGGTTGCTGTAGCGGCCGGCGTTGAAGGTGCCGGCGCCGCCGCCCGCGCCTTTGGTGCGGAACAGCGCGTTCAGCGTCGACCAGGCGTCGGGCTGGGGCGTGAAGCCGAACTCGATGAAGCTGGCGTTCGCCTGGCTCAGCTTGGGGAAGAACTGGTTGGTGGGCGACGAGCGCAGCGTTGCACGGATACCCACCTGCGTCAGCATCGCCGTGGCGGCCATGCAGGCGTTCTCGCGGTAGGCGATGTTCACGCAGTCGAGCGTGACCGAGAAACCGTTCGGGTAGCCCGCTTCGGCCAGCAGCGCCCGCGCCTTCGCGGGGTCGTAGGGCAGGCGCTTGTCCAGCTCGGGCGGTGAGCCGTCGAGCAGCGGCGACAGGAAAGCCCCCGTGGGCTGGCCTTGGCCGCGCAGCACCTTGGCGACGATCAAGTCGACGTTCAGCGCGTGGTAGACGGCGCGCCGTACCCGCAGGTCCTTGAATGGGTTGCGGTCTTTCACGTCGCTGCCCTCGAGCGCGTCGCTGGCTTGGTCGAAGGTCAGGTACTGCTGGCCAATGTCCACCGTCTGCGCCAGTTTGAACCGGCTGTCGCGCTTCAGCCGATCGACATCCTGGAACGGTGGATCGAGCACGAGATCGATCTCGCCCGAAGCCAGTGCCGCCAGACGTGTCGCATCCGAGCGAATCGGTACGAAGCTGACCTCGTCGACATTGCCGTTGCGCCTGTCACCGCGGCCCCACCATTGCGGGTTGGCTTTGAGCACCACCTTGACATCGGGCTCGTAGCGGTCGAGCCGGAACGGCCCGGTGCCGTTGGCGTTGCGCACGGCAAAGGTCTCTTGCTTGCCGTTGAAGTCTTGCGCCTTCTCGACGCCGTGCTTCTGCGCCCAAGCGCGGCTCATGATGCACCAGTACTGCAGTTTCTCGGGCAGCACGGCATCGGGCGTTGACAGCAGCAGGTCGACTGTCAGCGGGTCGATCGCCCGGGCACCGGCGACGCCTTGCAGCTGAAAGCCGCGCTGCGACGGCGGCGCCAGCGCACGCTCGACCGAAAACACCACGTCGTCAGCGGTGAAGAGTGTGCCGTCGTGGAACTTGACACCGGCGCGCAGCTTGAAGCGCCAGGTGGTTGGGTTGGGCTGGCTCCAGCTCAGCGCGAGCGCCGGCTCCAGCTTCATCGCCGCGTCGCGGCCGACCAGCGATTCGTAGACCTGGTAGACGACACGCGAGTGGTACAGCAGTGCCACCGCATGTGGGTCCATCGTCTGCGGGTCGAACCCGCTGGCCACGCGCAGGCTGGCGGCCGGGGTGGTCAGGGCCGTCAGGCACAGCGCGACGCCTGTCAGCCAGCAGCTCGCGCGTCGCGCGAGCCTGCGCTGGCTCAGATGACAGACAGGCTCAGCTGGTCCCAGAGGAAGTCGCGGACGGTCGGCCACCATTTGCTGTCTAGCCCCAAGGGCACGGCGTGCGGCGCGTCCGGTGTCTGGATCGTGGTGCAGGTGTTGCCGGATGCGTCGATGCGCTGCTTGGTCGGCACCACGTTGCCGTCCCAGGTCGCGCCAGTCGTCTGGTCCTGCGGAGTCGCATGGAACAGCAGCACCGGCGCATCGTTGCGATCGTAGTGCAGCAGCGGGTCGGAATCGAACAAGGGGTCGATCAGCGTGGCGCCGGTCGATACCGCGGCGGCGACGTGCGACGAGATACCGGGGTAGTCCGACGAGGTGCCATCCAGCACATCGGGGTCGCCCTCGATCGCACCGACAAGCGCCAGGCCGCCGCCAGCCGAGGAGCCGACGATCGCGATGCGCGAGGTGTCGATGTGGTAGGTGCTGGCGTTGACCTTCAGGTAGCGCACTGCGTTCAGGAGGTCGTCCGTGGCCTGGACGATGGCCGTGGTGCGCAACTCGGCGCTGTCGGTGTTGTTGGGCGTCAACCGGTAGTTGATCGACGCAGTGACGAAGCCGGCGCGTGCATAGCCGGTGGCGTCCTCGGCCCGGTCTTCCTTGCCGCCCTGGTTGTAGCCGCCACCGTGGACGAAGATCACCAGCGGCATCGGCGTGACGCTGGTGGCGTTCGGCGGGACCCACACGTCCATCAGCAACGTCAGCTGGTTGGTGCCCAGCTCCTGGGTCTTGCGCCGGTCGGATGTGTACTGCTCGCCATTCCAGTTTGGCCGGCGCGAGTAAGTCACGTCGCTGTACCCGCGAATCTCGGCGGACTGGTAGACGGCGCGCTGGAACAGCTCGATCGACTCACTGGCCTTGCCACCGCCACCGCAGGACGCCAGGAAACCGAGCATCGACAGAATCAAAATGGAAAAATAGGAGCGCATGGCGGGCAGAAGTGAGAAGCTGAAGACATTCTCGCCATCAGGGGCAACGCGCATTCCTG
>NZ_DASUNH010000168.1:0-5797 GCF_036277275.1 Ideonella sp.
ACACCACGTCCTTGAAGCCGGATTCGGTGTCGATCGTGAACATCACGCCGGCCGAGCCCAGGTCGGAGCGGACCATGCGCTGCACGCCGGCCGACAGCGCCACGTCCGAGTGGGCAAAGCCCTTGTGGACGCGGTAGCTGATCGCACGGTCGTTGTAGAGCGACGCGAAGACCTCTTTCATCTTGTGCAGCACGTCGTCGATGCCGTGCACGTTCAGGAAGGTCTCCTGCTGGCCGGCGAACGATGCGTCCGGCAGGTCTTCGGCAGTGGCCGACGAGCGAACGGCCCAGGTGGCATCGGGCGAGCCGGCCACCACGCGGTCGTATTCGGCACGCACCGCCGCCTCGAAAGCCGGCGGGAACGGCGCGTCGGTCACCCATTGGCGGATCTCGGCGCCGGCCTCGGCCAACGCGCGCACATCGTCGGTGTCCAGTGCGGAAAGACGGGCGTTGATGCGCTCGGTCAGGCCGCCGTGCTTCAGGAACTCGCGGAAGGCGTGCGCCGTGGTCGCAAACCCGCCCGGCACCCGCACGCCCGAGGCAGCGAGTTGGCTGATCATTTCGCCGAGGCTGGCGTTCTTGCCGCCCACTGCCTCGACGTCGGTCATTCTCAGGTGTTCAAGCGGGGCGACCAGGGCGGTCGCCAGGTGGGTTGATGACATGGGGAAGCTCCTTGATGACAAAAAACCTGGCGCCATGCCACCCCTGTTGCCACGCCGGGGGCCCACGCTGCAGCGCGTGTGGTTCGATTTCTGAGGCTGCAGGGGCTCATCCGCGGTGTGTGTGTCGGGCCGCCCGAAGCGGCTCGTCCAAGGAGCACGTCAATTGGGGCGTCATTCTACGGAGGGATTGCCTATCATCGCTGAACCTCCGCTGAAACCGCCGCGTGCAATATGACTCGACCCCTGTCTCGCCCGCTGCCCCCTCAAGCGGTTCGACTGCCCCCTGGAACGGCTCGCCGGAACTGACATGCCCAATCGCACTGTTTTCTTTGTCTCCGACGGCACCGGCATCACCGCCGAAACCTTCGGCAACTCGATCCTGGCGCAGTTTTCGGCCAAACCCCGGCACATCCGGCGCCCCTTCATCGACAGCCACGACAAGGCGGACAAGGTCGTCTCGGAAATCAACGCCACCGCCGACGCCGAAGGCAAGCGTCCGATCGTCTTCATCACGCTGGCCAACGAGTCGATCCGGTCCGTTCTGACCAGCGACCGCTGCAAGGGCATGGTGATGGACATGTTCGCGTCCTTCGTCGAGCCGCTCGAGCGCGAGTTCGGCATCAAGTCCAACCACCGGGTGGGCCGGTTCTCGGATGCTGCCAAGAGCGAGGAATACAACGACCGCATCGAAGCGATCAATTTCTCACTCGCGCACGACGACGGCCAATCGGCGAAGAACCTGGAGCAGGCCGACGTGATCCTGGTCGGCGTCAGCCGCAGCGGCAAGACACCGACCTCGCTGTACCTGGCGATGCAGCACGGCATCAAGGCCGCCAACTACCCGCTGATCCCGGAAGACTTCGAACGCGGCCACCTGCCGACCTCGCTGGCACCGCACAAGCGCAAGTGCTTCGGTCTGACAATCGACCCGGACCGGCTGGCGCACATCCGCCACGAGCGGCGCCCGGGCAGCAAGTATGCGGCGATCGAGAACTGCCGCTACGAGGTGCGCGAAGCCGAGGTGATGATGAAGCGCAGCGGCATTTCATGGCTCAGCTCGACCCACAAGTCGATCGAGGAAATCGCGACGACCATCCTGCGCGACATCCGGCCCGACCGGTTGATCTACTGACTGCCCAAGGTCCGAGCTCGCCCGGCCCGTTCCCCGAGGGGACCAAGAAGCTCGGGAGCGGCCCTCGTTTCTTGAGACCAGCCCTCAGTTCAAGGTCGACGCGAAGAGACACACCGCCGCGGCCGCGGCAACGTTCAGCGACTCTTCGCCCCCCGGCTGCGGGATGCGAACGGTGTGGGCGCAACGGGCCATCAGCGCTTCGTCGACGCCCTGCCCCTCGTGCCCCAGCACCCAGGCACAAGGCTGCGGCAGCCGGGCTTCGCCGAGCAGCAGCCCGCCGTGTGAGCTGGTCGCCAGCAAAGGCACCTGCAAATCCGCCAGGTCCTCAGGCGACAGGCCTTCGATCAAATGCAGGCCGAAGTGCGCCCCCATGCCGGCACGCAGCACCTTGGGCGACCACAAGCCGGCCGTGCCCCTGATTGCCAACACCTGGCGCACGCCAAACGCAGCGGCGCTGCGCAGGATGCTGCCGACGTTGCCGGCGTCCTGCAGCCGGTCGAGCACAACGCTGGCGGCGGCGGGATCCATGGCCGGCGCCTGCGGCGTGGCGAGCAAGGCACCGAGCCGCGCCGGTGATTCCAGGCTGCTCAGGGTCTTGAACAGCAGATCGGGCACGCGCATCACGCGCCGGGCCTGGGCAGCCCAGCCGCGCCAATCGGGCCGCTCGGCCCACGCGCTCTCGGCCAGCACCATTTCATCCAGCGCCACGCCCCGCTGCAGCGCGGCCCCAACCAGGTGGTCACCCTCCAGCCAAACCTGGCCTTGCTTGCGATAGGCGCCAGGGTCGCCTGCCAGCTTGCGGATGCGCTGCAGCAGCGGGTTGTCGCGTGCCGTGATCAGCAGGGGTTCGTTCATCGGTTCATTTCAGGCTCAGTGCCTCGCGCACCGGCGCGAAGCTGCGGCGGTGCACCACGCAGGCGCCATGCGTGCGCAGAGCCGCCAGGTGCTCGGGCGTCGGGTAGCCCTTGTGGGTGGCGAAGCCGTACTGCGGATGCGCCTCGTCCAGCACCGAGCACAGCCGGTCGCGGTGGACCTTGGCCAGGATCGATGCGGCCGAGATCGACTTGATCTTGGCATCGCCCTTGACGATCGCCTCGGCCGGCACGCGCAGCACCGGCAGCCGGTTGCCATCCACCAGCACCTTGCCCGGCAACAGGCGCAGGCCTTCGACGGCACGGCGCATCGCCAGCATCGTCGCGTGCAGGATGTTCAGCGTATCGATCTCGTCGACGCTGGCTTCGGCGATGCTGCAGCACAGGGCCTTCGCCCGAATCTCGTCGAACAAGGCTTCGCGCCTCTTCTCGGTCAAGACCTTCGAGTCCTTCAGGCCGCGGATCGGCTTCAACTCGTCCAGGATCACCGCCGCGGCCACCACCGGCCCGGCCAGCGGGCCACGGCCGGCTTCGTCCACACCCGCCACCAGGCCAGGTGCGTCGAAAACGAGCGAAATCTGTTCAGGCTTCGAGGATTTGCGCGATCGCATCGCCGGCCTTGCGCGCCGTGTCCTGGCGCAATGTCAGGTGGAGTTCGGTCAGTCGTTCGTTCAGCAGCGCGCGCCGCGGCGCGTCGTCCAGCCAGGCCAGGGTCTCGCGGGCCAAGGCTTCGGGCGTGGCCGCATCTTGCAGCAATTCGGGCACGATGAACTTGCGGCTGAGGATGTTCGGCAGTCCGAACCAGCGCTGGTAGGCGCGGCGCTTCATGTACTGCCAGTTCAGCCAATGCATCCGGTAGGTGATGACCATCGGTCGCTTGAACAGCGCCGCTTCCAGCGTGGCCGTGCCACTGGCGATCAGCGTCACGTCGCAGGCGGCCAGCGCTTCGTGCGAGCGGCCTTCCAGGAGTTCGACCTCGGCGCCGCCGGCCAGCTCGTTGACCAGCGGCCAGACCATGTCCTGCAGCCCCGGCGCCACTGGCAGCACGAAGCGCAGGCCGGGCCGCTGGCGCGCCAGCAGGGCCGCTGCCTGCAGCAGCGCCGGCGCGATGTAGCGGATCTCGCTGCGCCGGCTGCCGGGCAGCAGGGCCACCACGGTGTCGTCGTGCGCAAGCCTCAATGCGTTGCGCGCCGCTTCGCGCGGCGGCTCCAGCGGGATCGTGTCGGCCAGCGGGTGGCCGACGAAGCTGGCCCTGACGCCATGCTGCTCGAGCAAGGCGGGCTCGAACGGGAACAGGCACAGCACGTGATCGGCGGCCGCGGCGAGCTTCTTCACCCGGTCACCACGCCAGGCCCAGATCGACGGGCAGACGAAATGCACGGTGCGGATGCCGGCTTCGCGCAGCGGCGCTTCGAGGCCGAAGTTGAAGTCTGGCGCGTCGACGCCGATAAACAAATCCGGCCGCTCGGCGATCAAGCGCTTGCGCAACGCAGTGCGAATGCCGACCAGCTCGCGGTAGTGGCGCAGCGCGTCGACATAGCCGAAAACCGACAGCTTGCTGCTCGGCCACCAGGCGTCGAAGCCCTGGGCCAGCATCTTCGGGCCGCCGATGCCCGCGGCCTGAACGCCGGGCCAACGCTCGCGCAGGCCCTGCAGCAGCAGGCCGGCCAGCAAATCGCCGGAGGCCTCGCCGGCCACCATGCCCAGGCGGGGATTCGACACCTTCACGCCGGCCTTCAGCGAACGATGCCGCGCTTGGCGCCGGCCAGGAAGTCGAGCATCGCTTCCACGTCGGTGTCGGCATCGGGCTGGCTGCCCTTCAGCGCGCCGATCGCGGCAGTGGCTTGTTCCAGCGTCAGCGAATCGCGGTAGATCAGCTTGTGCATCTGGCGGATCACACCCATGCGCTCGTTGCTGAAGCCGCGGCGCTTGAGCCCGGTCAGGTTCACCGCGCGAACGGCGAGCGGGTTGCCGTCGACCGTCATGTAAGGAGGCACATCCTGCGCCACGTGGCCCTGGAAGCCGACCATCGCGTGGGCGCCGATGTGGACGAACTGGTGCACTCCCGTCAGACCACCGATCACCGCCCAGTCGCCCACATGCACATGGCCGGCCAGCGTGGCGTTGTTGGCCATCACGATGTGGTTGCCGACGCGGCAGTCGTGCGCGACGTGCACGTAGGCCATGATCCAGTTGTCCGAGCCGATGCGGGTGACGCCCTCTTCCTTCATCGTGCCCAGGTTGAGGGTGCAGAACTCGCGGATCGTGTTGCGGTCGCCTATCACCAGCTGTGTCGGCTCGCCGCCATAGCTCATGTCCTGCGAGATCGCGCCGATCGATGCGAACTGGAAGATGCGGTTGTCGCAGCCGATCGTCGTGCGGCCCTCGATCACCGTGTGCGGGCCTACGCTGGTGCCGGCACCGATGCGCACATCCGGCCCGATGACGGCGTAGGGGCCGACGGTGACCGACGCGTCCAGCTCGGCCGCGGGGTCGACGATGGCAGTGGCGTGGATCTTGGCCATGTCCTGTGTCAGGACACCTTGCGCATCGTGCACATCAGCTCGGCCTCGGCGGCCATTTCGCCGTTGACGGTCGCTTTGGCCTTGTACTTGTAGATGCCACCGCGCACGCGATCGATCAGCGCTTCGAGCATCAGTTGGTCACCCGGCTCGACCGGGCGCTTGAAGCGCGCGGCGTCGATGCCGGCAAAGTAGACCACCATGTCGTCGCCAGGATCGACGTCCATCGACGCGAACGACAGCAGCGCGGCCGACTGGGCCATTGCCTCGAGGATAAGCACGCCCGGCATCACCGGGCGGTGCGGGAAGTGGCCGGTGAAAAACGGCTCGTTGATCGTGACGTTCTTCAGCGCCAGGATGCGGACGTTCTTGTCCAACTCGACCACCCGGTCCACCAGCAGCAGCGGGTAGCGGTGAGGCAGGCGTTTGAGGATCTGGTGGATGTCCATCACGGTGTTCATGGTGAGCTCTTCTTCTCAAGCGCGCGCAACCGCGTGCGCAAGGTGTGCAACTGGCGCAGTGTCGCTGCGTTCTTCTCCCAGTTGCCATTTTCATCGATCGGAAACACGCCGCTGTATTGCCCCGGCTTGAGGATGGAGCTCATCACCAC
>NZ_DASUNH010000169.1:0-73979 GCF_036277275.1 Ideonella sp.
TGTCACCGACTTCTCCGATACCTCGCTCAAGTTCTTGCAGCCTCATCGGCGCCAGGTCCACTACGCCTATGCCCAGGACGAATGGGCTTTCGCTCGCGACTGGACGCTGACCACCGGCGTGCGCGTCGACAACTATTCGGACTCCGGTCGCACCACCAACCCGCGCCTGGCACTGGTCTGGGATGCCAGCTACAACGTTACTGCCAAGCTGCTCTTGGGCCGGGCCTTTCGGGCGCCATCGTTCACCGAGCAGTACAGCGTCAACAACCCGGTGCTGGGCGGCAATCCCGACCTGCGCCCCGAGACCATCCAGACCCTGGAAACGGCGATCGCGTGGACGGTGGATGCCAGAACGCAGATGAACCTGAGCCTGTTCCGGTACGCGATGCAGGACATCATCCGCGGCGTTCCCAACGCCGCCCCGCCGCCCGCCAGCACGGTGCAGAACACCGGCAGCCAGACCGGGCACGGCCTGGAGCTGGAGATCGTCTCGGAGCTCGGCCGCACGCTGCGGCTGTCCGGCAACTACGCCTATCAGCGCTCGGTGGACAGGTCCACCGGCCAGGACGCCGGCTACGCTCCGCACCACCATCTGTTTGCGCGAGCAGACTGGGGCTTCGCCAACGGCTGGCTCGCCAGCACGCAGCTCAACTGGGTCGCCGACCGCGAGCGTGCGTCGGGCGACGCGCGCCCGCCGATCGCCGACTTCTCGACGCTGGACCTGGCTCTGCACACGATCCGCGGCAGCAACCACTGGGACATCGCCTTCATGGTGCGCAACCTGTTCAACGCCGATGTCCGCGAACCCAGCCTCGCGCCGGGAACGGCCCTTCCCAATGACCTGCCGATGGCACCCCGTGCTGTCTACCTGCAGGCAAGCTACGCGCTCTGAGGACACCGCTTGCAGCACCTGTTGTCACTGCGTACCACCGGCCCGCCCACCAGCCTGCTGCTGGGCATGTGCCTCGGCGCCCATGCCGCCACCCCCACCGAAGAACAAGAGCTGTCGATGGCCTTCGGCGACAAGTCATTCGTCAGCATCGCGACCGGCTCGCGCGTGCCGGTGGCGCGGGCCCCGTCGATCGCCACCGTCATCACGGCCGAAGAGATCCTGGCCAGCGGTGCGACCGATCTCGACGAGGTGCTCGAAACCGTGCCAGGCCTGCACGTGGCGCGATCGACGCTTGCCTTCACGCCGATGTACACGGTGCGCGGCATCCGCGGCAGCATCACCAACCCGCAGGTGCTGATGCTGGTCAACGGCATGCCGCTGACCCGCGTCTACGCCGGCGACCGCGGCATCAACTGGGGCGGCCAGCCGGTCGAGAACATCGCCCGCATCGAGGTCATCCGCGGCCCCGGCTCGGCGCTGTACGGTGCCGACGCCTACGCCGGCGTGATCAACCTCATCACCAAGACCGTTGCCGACATCGGCGGCACCCGGCTGGGTGGTTATGGCGGCTCATTCAACACGGCCGGCGGCTGGCTGCTGCGCGGCAGCCGATGGGGGGCGGTCGATGTCGCGGGCTATCTGTCGTTCAGCAGCACCGATGGTGCCCGTCCTACTGTCGAGGCCGACGCGCAAACCGGGCTCGACAACATCTTCGCGCCCTTCGGGGTGCCGCCGGCGTCGCTGGCGCCGGGGCCACCGAACTACGCCCGCAAGATTCTCGACGGCGCGCTGGATTTCAGCCGCGACGCCTGGCGCTTTCGCGCCAGCTACAAGCACGTCACCGGCCTGGGCTCGGGCACCGGCGTGGCGCAGGCGCTGGACCCGAACGGCCGCAGCTCGAGCGAACGTGTCGATCTCGACCTGAGCTGGCACGACCGGGTCTGGAACGACGCCTGGGACATGACGGCCCGCGCCAACCTGTCGCACTACAACGAGATCTCGCACCTGTTCCTGTTCCCGGCCGGCACCAACCTCGGCAAGGGGACGTTCGAAGACGGCATGATCGGTGCCCCCGCCAAGTGGGAGCGCCACCTGCGGCTGGAGGCCACCGCCGTCTACACCGGCATCGCGCAGCACCGCATCCGCCTGGGCACCGGCTTCACGGTCCAGGACATGTACAGGAACCGTGAGACCAAGAACTTCAATCCCGACTTCAGCCCGATCGGCACCGGCTCGCTCGACGACGAGATCGACGTCACCGACACCGTGCCGTTCACCACGCCGCACAAGCGCGAAGTGGTGCACGCCTATGTGCAAGACGAGTGGACGCTGACACCCGACCTGTCGCTCACCGCCGGCCTGCGCCACGACCGCTACTCCGACTTCGGCGGCACCACCCACCCGCGTGTGGCGCTGGTCTGGGAAGCGGCCTACGACGTGACGGCCAAGCTGATGTACGGCAGCGCGTTCCGCGCCCCGTCGTTCACCGAGCTGTACGTGATCAACAACCCGGCCGCGATCGGCAACCCCGATCTCAAGCCAGAGACATTGCGCACGCTCGAAGCCGCCGTCAGCTGGCAAGCTGCCGCCCACGCACACCTCGGGCTGAACCTGTACCGCTTCCGACAAAGCAACATCATCCGCACCGACACCGCCATCACCTTTCAGAACCAGGGCCAGCAAGACGGCCACGGGCTGGAACTGGAAGCCCAATGGGAGCCCAGCCGCTCCTGGCGCGTGGCCGGCGGCTATGGCTACCAGCGCACGGTCGACAGCGACACCGGCCACGACGCCGGCCTCGCACCGCGCCAGCATGCCAACCTGCGCACCGACTGGCGCCCCGCGGCCGACTGGCAGGCACAGCTGCAGGTCAACTGGGTGGCCGATCGCCGCCGTGAAGCCAACGACACCCGACCCAAGGTGCCTGACTACACCACCGTCGACCTGAACCTGCGCACCGAGCCCGGCGGCGGCCCTTGGGCCCTGGCGCTGACCGTGCGCAACCTCTTCGACGCCGACGCTCGCGAGCCCAGCAACCACGGCGTGCCTTACGTCTCACTGCCGTTCGATATCCCATTGCCCGGGCGCTCGGTGCTGCTGCAGTTCAGCTGGCGTCTTTGAACGCCGTGGCGGTGCGGTCATCGGCCTTGCACCGGGCCACGGCGGCAGGCTCACGACCGTGCGCGTTCAGCACGACGATTCAGCACGCCGAGCGCGTTCTTCGCCGCCGCCACGCCCATCTTGACGTAGGCGTCGGCGGTGACGCCGCCGATGTGCGGGCTGAGCGTGATGCGCGCCTCGCCGCGAAAGGGGTGCTGTGCCGTCATCGGCTCGACCGCAAAACTGTCGAGACCGGCACTGGCCACCTGGCCCGAACGCACCGCGTCGAGCAGCGCAGCTTCGTCGATCAGGCCGCCACGCGCGGTGTTGACGACGATGACGCCTCGCCTGCAGGCGGCAAGCGTCTGCGCGTTGACGAGCTTTGAATTGTCGGCAGTCAGCGGGCAGTGCAGCGAGAGCGCGTGCGACTCGCGCCAGATGGTGTCGAGGTCGGCGCTCTGAACATAGGCCGGCAAGTCCTTCGCGTAGGGGTCGAAGCCGAGCACGCGCATGCCCATGGCGTCGACCATGCGTGCGAAGCGCAGGCCGATCGCACCGAGCCCGATCACGCCGACGGTACGACCCTCGAGCTCGACACTCTTGTGCACAGCCTTGTCCCAGTACCCGGCGTGCATGCGCTCGTTCAGCACCACGACCGACTTGGCGCACGCCAGCAGCAGCGCCAGTGCCTGCTCGGCGACCGCCGCGGCGTTGACCCCGGCCGCGGCCAGGACCTCGATGCCGTGCGCCCTGGCAGCCACCGTGTCGATCGTGTCGGTGCCGCTGCCATGCTTGGAGATCACCTTCAGGCTCAGTGCGGCGCTCATCGCCGCGGCGCCGACCCGGCCGTAGCGCACGATGATCGCCACCGGATCGTGCTGCCCGCACAGCGCGACGATGTCTTCTTCCGTCGGCGTCCGGCCGGCGAACACCACGTCGTAGTCACCGAGCAGCGCCAGCGCCTGGGGCGCCAGATCGTTGCCGGTGACGAGAAACGCCGGCTTCTTCGCACTCACATGGATTCCCCTGCTTTGATCACGCCGGCGGCGCGCAGTGCATCGTCGAGCCAGGCCGGGGTCAGCGACTCGCGGCTCCTGATCTGGGCGATGCGCTTCGTTTCGGCGGCGACCTTTTCGGCCGCCAGCGGCAACATGGCGGCAGCCCTGTGCCGTTCGATCACGGTGACACCGTCGGCGTCGCCCACCACGAGGTCCCCGGGGTTCACGGTGACGCCGCCGATCGAGATCGGATGGTTCAGACGCCCCGGAACGAACTTGGTCGGACCATTTGGGTTGAGGCCGGCGGCGTACATCGGCAGCCCGAGTTCGCGGATGGCGACGCTGTCTCGCACCGCACCATCGATCACGACGGCGACCACGCCGAGCGCCAGGCACTGCCGGCACATGATTTCACCCATCAATGCGCTCGACAGGTCGCCCTTGCCATCGACCAGGATCACGTCGCCCGGCCTGGCGATCGCCATCGCGGCGTGAATCATCAGGTTGTCGCCGGGGCGGATCTCGACGGTCAGCGCCGGCCCCGCGAACTTCATCGTCGGCGACAGTGCAGCGATACGACCGCCCAAGGCGCCACGGCGGCCGGCAACGTCGGCCAGGATGGAAGAAGGGAACTCGCCTGCCCGCGCAACGACGCCAGGGTCGACGCGCTCGAATTCACGGACGACGTCGGGCAATGCAACGGCTTGACTCATGAGGTGGATGCGGATGAATTGGAGCCGGTGCAAGCCCGGCGGGCGGGGGCGTTCGCGTCTTTCGAAGGTCGCCGATCAGTCGATCTTCGCGCCGGAATCCTTGACGACCTTGCCCCAGCGCGGAATCTCGTCCTTGATCAGCGCGGCGAGCAGCTCGGGCGTGCCGCCCGCAGGGTCGGCGCCCTCGTCGCTCATGCGCTTGCGGAGCTCCGGCTGGTTCAACGCCTTGTTGAACTCCGCATTGAGCCTGGCGATCACCTCCTTGGGGGTGCCGGCCGGCGCCAACAGGCCGAACCAGGTCGAGGCGTCGAAGCCCTTGTAGCCCGACTCGTTGATCGTCGGCACGTTCGGCAGGTCGTCGACGCGCTTGGCCGACGTGACCGCCAGAGGCCGCAGCTTGCCCTGCCTGATCTGACTGATCAGCGTCGGTACCGAAGACATGTACAGCTCGACGTTGCCGCTGATCACGTCGGTCAGCGCCTGGTTCGCGCCCTTGTACGGGACGTGTTGCGTCGTGATCCCGGCAGCCTTCTGAAACAGCTCGCTGGTCAGGTGCGCGACGGTGCCGTTGCCCGGCGAGGCGAAGTTGACATGCCCCGGCTTGGCCTTGGCCGCATTCACGACGTCGGACAAGGTCTTGTAGGGCGAGTTGCCGCCGGTGACCATCACCAGCGGTGCGTTCGCAACCAGGACAATCGGCGCCAGATCCTTCTGCGGGTCGTAGGGCATCTTCGCGTACAGCGTCGGGTTGATTGCCATGTTGCTCGTCTGCCCGAGCACGATCGTGTAGCCGTCGGGCGCCGACTTGGCCACCGCATCGACGCCGAGGTTGCCGCCCGCGCCGGGCTTGTTCTCGATGGCGAAGGTCCAGCCCGTCGAAGCGGCGACGCGCTGGCTGGTTTCGCGGGCAATGATGTCGGTTCCACCGCCCGGCGGAAACGGAACGATGAGGCGAATCGGCTTGGCGGGCCAGGCCTGCGCGAAGACGCCCGTGCACAGCGTCGAAGCGGCAAGGGCCAGGAACAGGCGTCGGTCAGCAATCATCTTGTCTCCGTTGTGTGTGGCTCGAGGGCTCTCTCGATCGCCTGCTGCGCAGGTCCGTCGATGCGATTGAGTATTGACGCTGGTCGCCTTACAGTCCAATCGATAGTTTCTTGTGAAACATAAGCGGCCCTTTTGCTATGGACCTGCGCGACCTGCGTTACTTCGAAACCATCGCCGAGTTGCAGCATGTCGGCCGCGCCGCGGCAAAACTGCATCGCACCCAGCCGGCGTTGACCAGCTGCATCCGACGGCTGGAGGAAGACTGCGGCGCTGCGCTGTTCGAGCGCGCCGGGCGCGGCATCCGCCTGACCGCTGCCGGAAAAGTGCTGCTGAAGTGGGCACAGCGCATGCGCTTCGACGCCGAGGACGCCCAGCACGAGCTCGACGCCATAGGCAAGGGCTTGAGCGGTCACATCAGCATCGGCATCGTGCCGACCGCGGCCCAGTTCGTGTTGCCTTCGGTGGCCAGGCAACTGCTGGCCGAAGCGCCCGATGTTACGCTGCGCACCGTTGTCGGCCTCACCGCCACCCTGATGCCGCTGCTCCAGCACGGAGAGATCGAGATGATGGTGGGCACGGAAAGCTCCGCCGAAACCGGCTACGTTTCCAGGCTGCTCGCAGAAGACGCGATCGTCGTCGCGGCCAGTGCCGATCATGAACTGTTCCGCGGCAAGCCGACCTTGAAGGACTTGGCCGCCTACCGCTGGGCACTGCAGCCACCGGGCGCGCCGACGCGTGACTGGCTGGACCACACCTTCGATCGCAAGCGGCTGCCCCGCCCCCGGGTGCAGGTCGAGAGCACGATGCTGCTCATGTTGCCGGCGCTGATCGCGCAAACCGGGCTGTTGAGTTTCATCTCGAGGCGTCACCTCGGTGAACGTGCAGCGAAGTCGGGCCTGAAGGAAGTGCCGATCAGGGAAGCGACGATGCGCCGGCGGCTCGTCGTCACCTACCGGGACAAAGGCTACCTCTCGCCAGCGGCTTCGCGACTCCTGGAACTCTTTTCGAGGGTGCGAGACTCGGCGTGAGGGGCAGACGACTTGCCTACCGCCATCCGGACAAGAACGCGCCTTTCGTCGACCGAAGCGTGTGGCCCCGCTGCGCGATGCCACCTCGCATCGCTATCGGTCCATCGGATGGGTCCCTGACCTGATCTCCCTAGATTCGCAGCATTTCATCCTACGGCTTGGGGATGCCCGGCGGCATGCGGCGCGACGACAGTAGCGGCACGGAAATCAACCCGCGCTTGTGGCTTCAGCAGTACCACCCTCTCAGGAATCGGGGGCGCTTCCCGGATCCTGATCCCCTGCGGGGGCGGTCTGGGCGAAGCCCAGTCTTGGGGGCGCTCCAACGCGCGGCTGTTCATCGGCACGGCGCAGATGCGCGAGGAGCCCAACATGCCAGTCGCAGTCTCGTTCCCCGGGGTCTATATCGAGGAATTGCCCAGCGGCGTACGCACCATCACCGGTGTCGCCACCTCGATCACCGCGTTCGTCGGCCGTGCCGCGATGGGCACCGACGAGCCGACCCTGATCAACACCTTCGGCGACTTCGAGCGCCAGTTCGGTGGCCTCGACCCCGTGTACCCGTTGAGCTATTCGGTACGCGACTTCTTCCAGAACGGCGGCGCCAAGGCGGTGATCGTCCGGCTGTACAAGAAGAAGAGCGGCGAAGGCGTCAACGAATCGGCCAAGATCTCGCTGACCAACCTCGACCTCGTCGCCTCCTCGCGCGGCAGCTGGGGCAACACGCTGCGGGTGCGCATCGATGACAAGGTCTCGGAAGACGTCGCCACGCGCTACGGGCTGGCCAAGGCGGACCTGTTCAACCTGACGGTGCGCCGCGGCTCCGACGGCGCGATCGAGACCTTCGTCAACCTGACGGTGAAGGAAAGCCCGCGTCGCGTCGACCGCGTGCTGCAGAACGAATCGGCGCTGCTGCGCGTGGCCGACACCACCACGCTGCCCGGCACCAGCGTGCCGCCCAAGCATGGCGAGCCTGGCGCCGGCAAGACGATCTGGAACGACGACACGGCTTCCGCGCCGGTGGCCGACGCCGGCAAGGCCAGCGACAGCGATCCGCTGGACACCGCCACCTACCAGGGCAGCGAGGCCAACAAGACCGGCATCTATGCGCTGAAGAAGACCGACCTGTTCAACCTGATGAGCATCCCGCCGGACACGCGTGAAGGTGACACCGCGTCCGCCGTCTACAGCAGCGCGCTCGACTTCTGCGTCCAGCGCCGCGCGATGCTGATCGTCGACCCGCCCGCCGCATGGGACTCGGCGAACGACATCGTCGCCAACAACAACGCGGAGCTGACCGCGCTCGGGCTGAGCGGCGAGCGGGCACGCAACGCCGCGCTGTTCTTCCCCCGCGTGCGACAGCCCGATCCGAAGCGTGACAGCCAGCTCGACACCTTCGCCCCCCGCGGCGCGATCGCCGGCCTGATGGCCCGCACCGACACCAACCGCGGCATCTGGAAGGCGCCGGCCGGCGTCGACGCGGCGCTGTCGGGGGTGCAAGGGCTGGCCGTCAGCCTGACCAATGAAGAGAACGGGCAGCTCAACCCCATCGGCGTGAACTGCCTGCGCACCTTCCCGATCATCGGCACCGTGGCCTGGGGCGCCCGCACGATGCGCGGCGCCGACCTGCTGGGTGACGAATACAAGTACATCCCCGTGCGGCGCACTGCCCTCTACATCGAAGAGAGCCTGTACCGCGGGCTGCAGTGGGTGGTGTTCGAGCCCAACGACGAGCCGCTGTGGGCGCAGATCCGCCTGAACGCCGGCGCCTTCATGCACAACCTGTTCCGCCAGGGCGCGTTCCAGGGCAGCTCGCCGCGCGACGCCTACTTCGTCAAGTGCGACAAGGAGACGACGACGCAGAACGACATCAACCTCGGCATCGTGAACGTCGTCGTCGGCTTCGCCCCGCTGAAGCCGGCCGAGTTCGTGATCATCAAGCTGCAGCAGATGGCCGGCCAGATCGACGTCTAAAGGCCTGACAACCCCTCTCGATCAAGGAGCCGACCATGGCCCAGTTCACCGTCAACGCCCAACGCTTCGACCCCTACAAGAACTTCAAGTTCAGGGTCAAGTGGGATGGCAAGTACGTCGCCGGCGTCAGCAAGGTGAGTGCGCTCAAGCGCACCACCGAAGTCGTCAAGCACCGCGACGGCGGCGACCCGAGCAGCAGCCGCAAGTCACCCGGCCGCACCGAATTCGAAGCGATCACGCTCGAGCGCGGTGTCACCCACGACAAGGAGTTCGAGCAGTGGGCCAACAAGGTCTGGAACTTCGGTGCCGGGCTGGGCGCGGAAAGCTCGCTGAAGGACTTCCGCAAGGACGTGATCATCGAGGTCTACAACGAGACCGGCCAGCTCGCGATGGCCTACAAGGTGTTCCGCGCCTGGGTCTCCGAGTTCCAGGCCCTGCCCGACCTCGACGCCAACGCCAACGCGATCGCGATCCAGCACCTGAAGCTGGAGAACGAGGGCTGGGTGCGCGACGTCGAGACGCCCGAGCCGTCGGAGCCGAGCTTCACCGACCCGGCCTGACGGCCGCCCCGCACCGCACGGCGCCCCTCGTGTATGAGCCTCGACCACGCTTTCGGCGCGCTCAGCGCGCAAGCGGTGCTGCACGCCTGGGAACAGGCGCAGGGCCTGCCGCCGCAGCAACGCGCGCTCGCGCTGCTGCAAATGGCCTGGCCAGACGTGGCGCCGCAGCGCTGGGGCACGCTGCCGCTGGGGGCGCGTGACGCCCGCCTGTTCACGCTGTTCGAGGCACTCTTCGGCCCTGCGCTGGAAACGCTGGTCGACTGCCCGGCCTGCGGTGAGGCCCTCGAACTCTCGCTGCACACGGCCGACGTTCGCCCCGAGCTGCGCCCCGACGATGAAGTGGCCGAGCAGCCCCGGCTGCAGTGCGACGGCTATGAGCTGGACTACCGGCTGCCTGGCAGCGACGACCTGATCGCCGTGCAGCAGGCGGCCGGCGATGCGGGCGCCGCCGTTCGGCAGCTGATCGGACGCTGCGTGCTGCATGCGCGGCAAGCCGGCCAGCCGATCGCCCCGCAGGCGCTGCCGCCGGCCGTGGTCGAGCGCCTGCAGCAGGACATGGCGCAGCGAGACCCGGGTGCCGACATCCGCATCGCGTTGAGCTGCCCCGCCTGCGGCCACGGCTTCGAGCGGCGCTTCGACATTGGCGACTACCTCTGGCAGGAACTGGAGGACTGGGCCGAGCGCACGCTGGCCGAGGTGCACGCGCTGGCCTGCGCCTACGGCTGGAGCGAGCCGGTGGTGCTGAGCCTGAGCGCCATGCGCCGTCGTCGCTACATCGCCATGGTTCAGCAATCGGCGGTACCCGCATGAACGAGCGCTCCGACCCACCCGCTTCGGTGCCGGCTGACACACCGACAGGCGCGTCGCCGATCGCAGCGCCGGGCTACCTCACACGGCTCGTCGAGCGCGTGGCGCCGGCGGAACCCACGTTGCGCCGGCGCCAACCCGCCATGTTTGAGAGCGCGCCGCGTGAAACCATGACGGCGGCGCCGGACTTGGTGGTCGACACGATCAGCGCAGCGCGGCCGGCGCGCGAATCAACCCCGTCCGTCACCGCGAAACCGGCGCCGGCTTCGATGGCCGCGGCAGAGTCCGCCCCCCCGGCGGCAGCGCCCTATGGGCCCACCGCGCCGGAGGCGCAGACGACACGAGTCACCCCGTCGGCCAGTCGCCTGCCCAGCGAACCGCCCCGCGTGGACGCCACGCTGCGCATCGTGACGGTCGAAGTGCCCTCTGCCGCAGTGGCCGCCCCGGCGCCGCCCGGGCCGGCCGTTCGCACCGGCGTGCCGACGCCGAAGGATCGGGCGCCGGCACCGGCAGCAGCACCTCGCGCGCCGGATCGGCCGCCGCGTGCCGAAGTCGGCAACGGCCCCGCACGTCGCACCATCGAGCCCGCCGCCACGGCCGCGCCTGAGCGCAACGTGCGCGCGTTGCCGTCGCCGACACCACCCGTGCAAACCACCGGGCAGCGCCTAACACCGGCGCCGGTGGCCAGCCCGGCGGCGCGTCCGACCCAAGCCGCCGTGCCGCCGA
The DNA here is from genome assembly GCF_036277275.1 of Ideonella sp. Classification (GTDB taxonomy): domain Bacteria; phylum Pseudomonadota; class Gammaproteobacteria; order Burkholderiales; family Burkholderiaceae_C; genus Ideonella. Next base: position 10,840 of record NZ_DASUNH010000169.1, read on the forward strand.
CGGCGGCGCTGCGCCGGCATGCACCAACGGCATCGCCGGCACCGCTGCAGCCGCCTCGTCCGCGCGAGCTTGCGCCGATCGACATCACGATCGGCCGCATCGAGGTGCGCGCGGTCGCCGCGCCCAGCCAGCCCAAGCGCAGCGCCAGCGCGCCGCAGCTCGGCCTCGACCAGTACCTGCGTGAGCGTGGAGGCCAGCGATGAGCGGTGCACTGGCGATCGCCGGCGTCACGGCGGCCCTGAAGGACCTGCTCAACGACGGGCTGCTGAACCACGACCTGTCGTCGCTCGGCAGCTTCTCGGTCACCGCGCAGGCGCCGGACCGCATCAACACCGGCAACAACGAAACCAACCTGCTCAACATCTTTCTCTACCAGGTCACGCCGAACCTGGGCTGGCGCAACGCCGACCTGCCCTCGCGTGACGCTCGCGGCCAGCGCCTCAGCAACCCGCCACTCGCGCTGGACCTGCACTACCTGGTCACCGCCTACGGCACCCAAGACATGAACGCCGAGATCCTGCTCGGCTACGCGATGCAACTGCTGCACGAGACACCGATGCTGACGCGGCAGCAACTGCGCACCGTGCTCGGGCCGCCCTCGCCGGTGGACGGCGTCACGGTGCCTGGCATTTTCGGCACGCTGTCGGCCGAAGACCTGGCGGACCAGCTGGAGCTGATCAAGATCGCACCCAACTACCTCAGCTCGGAGGAGCTGTCCAAGCTGTGGACGGCGATGCAGGCGCGCTACCGGCCGTCGATGGCGTACATGGTCTCGGTGGTGCTGATCCAGGCCCAGGGCAGCGCCAAGGCCGCGCCGCCGGTGCTGCAACGGGGCGCCGATGATCGCGGTCCGCAATCTCAGGCCTCGGCACCGCCGGTGCTGCTGGCCGTGCGCAACCCGGTGTCGCCGCTGCTGCCGGCCCTGCGCCAGGGCGACGACCTGGTCTTCGTCGGCACCGGCCTGGCAGGCGATGCGAGCCTGAGCGCTGTCTTCACCAACGACCGGCTGGCAGTCGTCAACGAGTTGCCGCTGGCCGCCGGCGGCACCGCCCATGAAAGGCGCGGCCATCTGCCCTCACCCAGCGAACTGGTCGCCGCGATGGAGGACTGGGGCGCCGGCGCCTATGGCGTGGCTCTGCGCGTGGCACGGCCTGGCCAGCCACGCTGGACCACCAACAGCGTGCCGGTGGTGATCGCGCCGCGCATCATCGCCTCTCCACTGGCCGCGGCGGCTGGCGCGCCGTTCACGCTCACCGTCACCTGCGCGCCGCGCCTGCGCAAGCTCCAAGAGCCCGGCGTGCGGCTGCTGATCGGCAGCACCGAGCTGCCGCCGACGCAGCCCATCGTCACCCCGCCCGACACGACCCAACCCAGCACGATCACCTTCGACGTGCCCGCGCTGGAAGCCGGCAGCTACCTGCTGCGCTTGCGTGTCGACGGGGTGGACAGCCTGCCGGTGCTGTTGAGCGGCTCGCCACCCGTCTTCGGCTTCGACCCGGACCAACAGGTGGTGGTGTCATGAACATGAGCACAGCGCGGCCGTCCGAAGCTACGCCGAACGGCCCGATGGCCGTCTGGCAGGAGCAGAACAACCGCTACCTGGCCGCCTCGCTGCAGTGGCTGCGGCTGCGCCTGGTGCAACTGTTGCCGGTGGCCCCTTCACCGCCATCCGCCCCGGCAGAAGCGCCCGTCGTTTCGCCCGAGCCGGCGCGAAAGCCCTGGTTCAGCCGCCACGAAGCAGCGCCGCCCCTGGTCATCGCCGCCTCATCGGACAACCCGGCCAGCCAGGGCGCCGAAGCGGCGCTCGCGGCCGCCGCCGCGGCCCGGGCCGAAGCGGCGGCAATCGATCCGCCACCCGCGCTGTGCCTGCTGGCCGAGCGACTCGGCCTGTCGGTGTTCGAACGCGACACCTTGCTGATGTGTGCCGCCGCAGAGATCGACCCCGGCATCGCCGCGCTGTTCGCGCAGCTGCAGGGCCAGCCCAACCGCGGCACGCCCAGCTTCGCGCTCGCGCTGCAGGCCTTGGACGAGCCCAGTTGGGACGCCCTGTCGCCGCACCGCCCGCTGCGCTACGCCCGCCTCGTCGAGCTGGCGGGCGCCAACGCCACGTTGCCACTGACGGCCACGCCGTTGCACGCCGACGAGCGCATCGTCCACTACCTGAAGGGCCTGAACGTCATCGACGAACGGCTGGGCTCACTGCTGTCGCCGGCCGGTGACGGCGCTCCGGCGGCATTGGCACCGTCGCAACAAGCGGTGGCCGAAGCCGTTCGCGTGCAGCTGCAGGCCGCCGGTGAACGCGCCCAGGTGCCGCTGGTGCAACTGGTGGGGCCCGATGCACGCAGCCGGCTGGATGTGGCCCGCCAGGCCTGCGCCGCGCTCGGCCGTCGCCTCTATCAGCTGAGTCTCGATGCCCTGCCGCTGGCGAAGAACGAGCTGGAGCTGCTGGTACGCCTGTGGCAGCGCGAGCGGCTGCTGCTGCCGATCGCGTTGTACCTGGACGCCGACGAGTTGCCCAGCACCGGCGGCGAGCTGGCCAACGCCTTCGCCTCATTCACCTCGCGCGACATCGGGCTGGCCTTCGTCGGCGTGCGCGAGGCGCCGGCACGCGCCGCAGGCCACGCGTTGACGTTCGACGTGGCCAAGCCCAGTGCCCGCGAACAGTGCGCTGCATGGCAAGAGGCGCTGGCCGTCACGCCGCTGGCCTCGCGCGCCGAGCAGCTGGCACCTCAACTGGCCAGCCACTTCGATCTGAACCTTGGCGACATCGCGCGCAGCCTCGCCACGGCCCGCACGGCAGCTTCCGAGCCGCTGTCGCTGCAGCCGCTGTGGCATGCCTGCCGTCGCCTGACGCAGCCGCAGCTGGACCAACTGGCGCAGCGCCTGGAGCCCAAGGCCACCTGGGACGATCTGGTGCTGAACGACGAAGCCACCGGGCTGCTGCGCCAGATCGCCGCGCAGGTGCGGCACCGCTACCAGGTCTACCAGGAATGGGGTTATGCCGACCGCATGACGCGCGGCCTGGGCATCAGTGCGCTGTTCGCCGGCGAAAGCGGCACCGGCAAGACGATGGCGGCCGAAGTGATTGCCAATGCGCTCGACCTCGCGCTCTACCGGATCGACCTGTCGGCGGTCGTCAGCAAATACATCGGCGAGACCGAGAAGAACCTGCGCCGGCTGTTCGACGCCGCCGAGCAAGGCGGCGCCATCCTGTTCTTCGACGAGGCCGATGCGCTGTTCGGCAAGCGCAGCGAAGTGAAGGACAGCCACGACCGCTACGCCAACATCGAGATCAACTACCTGCTGCAGCGCATGGAGGCCTTCTCGGGCCTGGCCATCCTGGCGACGAACATGAAGAGCGCGCTGGACAGCGCCTTCATGCGGCGACTGCGCTTCATCGTCAACTTCCCCTACCCCGGCCCGGCGGAGCGGCGGCGCATGTGGGAACGCGCGCTGGCACCGGCCGTACCGCACGAGGCGCTCGACTACGACCGCCTGGCGCGGCTCGGCCTGTCGGGCGGCAACATCCACAGCATCGCCTTGAACGCTTCGTTCATGGCCGCGGCCCGTGGCGGCAAGCTGACGCAGGCAGTGTTGCTCAGCGCAGTGCGCAGCGAGCTGCGCAAGCTCGACAAGCCGGTCAACGAGGCCGAGCTCCGATGAACCCCGCCGCCCCCTTCCGGTCGCTGCCCCCCGAAGGGGCTCATGCCGCGGACCGTCCAAGCCGGATCCGCACCAGCGACTCGACGCGCGCTGGCGACGCCGCGCGAGGCCAGGCCGTCCGGCTGCACATCGAGCGGCTGTCGGTGGCTGGCATCGCGATGACACCGGCGCAGTCGCGCCAGTTCAGCCATGCGCTGACCGCCGAATTGCAGCGGCTGGCGCGTGATCCCGGTTGGCCGGCCGGCGTCACCAGCGTCGCGCTGCCGGCGGCGCTGGCACCGGCCATCGCGACTTCGCCAGCGGACTCGCCCGCAGCGCTGGGGCGCGGTGTGGCGCAATCGGTCTTCTGCACCTTGCGAGGGTTGCGGTGAACCAGCGTGCCACTGCCGCCGCACCAGCGCCAGCCAAGACGGCGCTGGCCCGCGCCGCCGCACCGCCGGCCAAGCAGCCGACGCCGATCGATGCGTTGCCCACTGGCCAGGTGCTACCCATCGCACCTCATCTGCTGCGTGCGCCAGGCCAGGCCGACGGCGGTTTCGCCACCCTGCCGAGCGGCCATGTCGTCGACGCCGACGCGCAGCGCCGCCAGGCCACCCAGCGCCTGCTCGAACAGCTCGCGCCGGCGCTGGGCCTGGACCTGCGCCGCATCCGCGTCGAAATCCATGGTGCCGGCAACCGCCTCGACGGCGCCGGCGCCAAGGGCCTGCAGGAAGGCGCGACCATCTGGCTGCACCCGGCGCAATACCTGCCGCAACGCACCGAAGGCCGCTACCTGCTTGCGCATGAGGCTACGCATGCCGCCCAACGTGCGCTGACCGGCCCGGCCGACGAGGCCGCCGCCGAAGCCGAGGCCGCCGAGCTGGGCCGCGAATTCGCCGCCGGCCGTGCCCCGCGCAGGCCGCGCTTTGCGCTCGTCACCCACCACGCTGCGGCCGATGCCGGCGCCAAGCCCGACGCGGCGCCGACGATCACCGCCGACACAGTGCGCGTCAGCCGGGCACGCGAGCTCTTTGTCATCAAGGAGGCGCTGGGGGGGTTGTGGGTGTCCGACGGCGATGTGTTCGACGTGCTGCGCATCCTCGACAGCGTCCCCTACCCGATCGTCAAGCCGCTGCTGCAGGCGCTGGACGAGAAGGAACGCTTCTGGCTGGCCGACAACATCAATCCGCCGCATGTCTACCAGCACCGCCGCTCGGTGCTCGCGTGCTATTACGAAACCCTGAGCGATGAGCGGCTGCGCGATGCGGTCGACCTGAAGGTGTTCCGCGCGCTCAGCATGTCGGGCATGGCCACCGAGGAGATCGAGGCGGCCAACTGGGTGTTGCGCCATCTCTCGCCCGGCCAGCGGCAGGAGCTGCTGAAGTCGAACAACGGCCTGACGATCTCGAAACTGATCTCGGCGCCGCGTCCCACGGCCGAAGAGATCGCGCGCATGGCCAAGGAGTCCGAGCAGGCCGCGCGCGACGAGGGCAAGCTGTTCGAAGAGCGCCAGGCCATCGCGGCGATGGAAACGGACGCGACCAGCAACGACCTGCTGGACAACGTGCGGCGCCTGCTCTCGCCGCCCCCGGGCAACGATGGCCGTGCCCAGCCGCAGCCAACGCATGCCCGTGAGGCCCTGGATCTGCTGGCCCAGGCGCAGGACAACCGCCCTCGCCTGCTGTACGTGGCCGAGAAGATGGAGCAAAGCGGCCTGATCGATCAGCTGCTCTGGCTGCTGCCCTCCCACAACTACTTCGACACGGCGGAGCACAGCGCCACGCTGCTGTCGCTCGTGCAATCGCGGCTGCCGTTCAAGAACGAGAAGCTGATCGAAGACCTGCTGTCCTACGGCCTGTTCGATTGGGCGATTCGCGACTACGAGGCGATGTTCGCCTACAAGCTGATCCGCCTGCTGCCCATCGCCGACCAATACCGCTTTCGCCTGCGCGACGGCGGCAAGTGGTACCTGCGCCTGCTGGACAACCTGCCAGCCGATCCTGACACCGGTGGGCAATTGCCAGGCATCGAGATCCGCCGCGCCGAATCGCGCGAAGAGATTCAGCGCATGCGCGAAGCCGGCGCTACCGAAGTCGACGACAAGGCGCTGCTCTACAACGCTTCGCAGGTCTACGAGAAGAAGCGGCTCGAGGTCGGCACCGACCAGGCGCTCAAGGCGCTGATCAAGGCTTTCGAAGACGCCAAGGAGCGCGGCTTCAGCGAGGCCGATGCGAAAGACCTGTTCGTGCGCCTGGCCGCCCTCGGCGCCGCCAACCTGACGGCCGGTCACGAAGCCCCAGCCGACGACATCCTGCGCGCGACGATCGTCCACGAACTCGAGCGCCAGGGCTGGATGGACAAGCTGTTCGGTGAACTGCCCGACAGCTTCCTGTTCGCCGAAGACAACCGCATCGCCACCGTCAAGCTGATGCTGGCACGCGACCCGACGCACGTGGTGGCGCATGCAAGGCGGCTGGTCTCGCGCCGCCTGACCGACTGGATGGTCAACGATGGCGAGGCCTACCTTGCCTACCAGTGCATCAAGGCGCTGCCGCCGGACGAGCGCGAGCAGTTCATTGCCGAAGAGCCGGAGCTGTGGTCGCGCGTGACCGGCGAGATGAGCGAGTCGATGCGCCAGTCGCGCGACCTGAACCTCTACATCGGCGACCGGGCCGGCACCGACCGCGCCAGCGTGCTCGGCCAGCTGGCTGAAAGCCAGACCTGGACAGCCGACAACGCCGGCCTGCTGGGCGACCTGGTGCGAATGGCGATCGCGATGACCGAGCACCGCTTCGCCTTCGAGCGCTCGCGCGAGTTCGATGCCGCCGGCAAGCCCGCGCTGCAGCCGCTGGTCGAGAAGTACCGCCTGTGGCACCCGACGCAGCGGCCGGCCTACAGGGCCGACATCCTGCAAGGCACGCGCTGGTACGAAGAAGGCCCGTTCGCGACGCTGCGGTCGCTCTGGGGCGGCGTCGTCACGTTCTTCACGGCCGACTTCCTGTTGGTCGACCGCAAGGTCGGTGTCCGCGCCGACCTGGGCCACGTGCAAGAGGCGATGGGTGGCGACCTGATGGGCGCCAAACTGGCCGACCCGAAGCAAAACGCGCCGAAGGACGCGCCGCCACACCCGGATGCGAACAAGGTCACCCTGCTCGTCGGGCTCGACGGGAAGTCGGTCGAGCTGATCCTGCCGGAGCTGGAGATCGAATCGGCCAACCTGCAGTTCGGCAGCTCGACGATGCAGTCGGGCACCGTGTCGCTGAAGGGCCTGCACATCCAGGCCCGCTACGACTCGGACAGCCTGCTGCAACCGCTGAAGGCCGAGGCCAAGATCGACTCGCTGGTCGCCAACGACCTGCTGCTGGCCAAGAGCGCCAGCATGATCACCGCCACCCGGCTGGTGGTGAATGCGCTGCGCCTGGCGGCCGGCACGCTCAACACCGTCAGCCCGGGCAAGACGGGCGCGAGCGAGAAATCGGTGCCTGTGCCGCTGGTGGTGCTGCCGCTGTTGCCCTTGTTGCTGCTGTTGGCGCTGCCGATCTATCTGTACAAGAAGGTCACCGGCCTGGTCTCCGACCTGAAGAACCAGGGCCTGAAGGACCCCGACAGCCACCTGGCCGACGACGCTGCACGCAGCGCCAAGGCGATCAGCTTCACGCTCGGCAGCCTGGAGGTCGAGAGCCTGACCACCAGCAGCGGCCAGCACGTGGGCCGCGCCTCGGTACGCGATTTCGCGGTGCGGGCTGGTCTGGACAAGGCAACCATGCTGCGCGCCGAAGCCAAGTCGATCGCCCAACGCATCGAGGCGCTGGGCAACACACCCGGCAGCGAAACCGCGCTCGCCAAGCTGACCGCGCGGCGTGCCCAGGTCGAGGCCGAGCTGAAGACTGCCGAGACCGACGAGCTGGAATACCTGGCGATCATGAAGGAGCTGCGCACCGGCGATCCATCGCCCGAGCGGCAGAAGACCTTGCAGGCACGGCTCGATGCGCTGAAGTTCGACCAGCGGGCCGGTGTGTTCATCGACATCGGCTCGATCGAGGTCGCAGGCCTGAGCGGCACCGTGACCTCCAAGGAGCCGATCGGCATCCGCAACGTGCACGGCGAAGGCGGCGGGGCCGCGCTGGCGCAGTTGATCGCGATGCCGGCGGTCACGAATGCCGAGCTCGAACGGCAAGCCCAAAGCGGCGAACGCCCGGCCCCGCCGCTGGCTGGCGGCACGGAAGGGCGCTTGGTGCTGGAGCTGGGCGATATCAAGACCGGCGAGCTGCGCATCGGCGGCGGGCTGCGTGGCGTGGCCGACATCGACCGGGAGATCGCCACGCTCGAGCCCAAGCGCCAGACGCCGCAGTTCCAGCCGTTGTACGAAGCGCTGCTGCAACTGCGGCCGAAAGCGGCGCGCTATGAGCTGATGGTGCAGCGCGGCGTATCGCAGCTCGACGCGGTTCAGCTCGAAGAGTTCCGCGCATTGCGGCGCGACCTCGCGGCCCAGGCCGACCTGATCGTGCAGTCGATCCACGTCGCCAATGCGCGGCTGGACGCCGACATCGCCAACGGCCGCATCGGCTTCGCGGCGGACGCGCTGCGCGTGACCGGCATCGAGATGCCGAAGCAGGGCATCCACATCGACGAGCTCCGCGCCAAAGGCATCGGCGTGTCGGCATTGCCCAAGGGCGGCCTGTTGAGCTGGGCCGACTGGAAGACGAAGCTGCGCGATGCCGAAGGCCATATCGACAGCCTCGAGATCAGCGGCGCCCGCAGCAAGTACCACGGCCTGCTGTTCGAGAAGGCCACGCTGACCGGCGCCTACGCCAAGCTGAAAGACCGCGGCAACGAGATCGAGCTGGGCCTGAAGCAGCTCAGCGGCGAAGGCCTGGGCCTGGTGCCGCTGCTCGGCCTGCTCAGCCGCCGGCTGGACAGCCTGCGCGAAAAGCTGCGCACCGCGCCGGCCACCGAGAAGCAGGCGCTCGACAAGGAGATCGCCCAACTCACCACGCAAGTGACCGACCTGCAGGCGTTGGCTGACAAGCGCCTGGCCGCCTACATGCGGCTGGAGCGCGCCACCACGCCGGAAGAGATCAAGGCCGCGAAGGACGGCGTCATCGAGGTTGACGTGGTCGTGGCCAAGGACCTGGCGATGTACGCCGCGGCCAAGCTGCAGCTCGACGAGTTCGGCGTTGGCGTCACCGGTGCCGGCGATCTGCTGTCCGACGCGCTGGGCGGCGGCATCGATCCGCTGGCGGTGCTTTCGCGCGGTGGCGTCAAGGTGGCCGGCACCGGGCCCGACGACCGCCTGTTCAAGAGTTTGTCGCTGCACCGTGCCGGCGCGCTCTCGAAGCAGGGCAACAAGGACACGCAGGCCGACGTCGGCTCGTTCGACATCGGCGAGACCCGTGTTTCGCTGAGCGCCCGCCAGGAGGGCGACTCTCTGTTCGTCGACGTGCCCAAGTTCGAGCTCGACGCGATCTCGGTCAACCAGTTGCTGCTGACCTCGCTGACCGGCGAGAACGACGCGGCGCAGGGCCTGCAGGTCTGGTCGACCGGCCAGAGCGGGCTCGAGAAGCTGGTCTTGCGCGGCAGCGTGCGGCTGGACTCGCGAGTGCCGAACAGCAAAGACCTGGCGGACTACCAACTGGCCCACGCGCACATCGAGCTGTTCGAGATCGGCAAGCTCTATGGCAACGGCCTGGGGTTGACCCTGATCGGCAAGAAGCTCGAGGTCGAGATCCGGTCCGGTTCGATCAACGGCATCCGCGCCAGCGGCATGGATGTCGACTTCCCTGCCGACCCGAAGGCTTCGCCGGTGGTCACCGGCCACGTCGGCATCGATTCGATCGACAAGCTGGTGATCGGCAAGGCGGTGGCCGGTGCCTGGGCGGTGGACCACGGCCGCATCGACGCGCAGAACATCGGGGTCGACCTGCTGCAGGACGGCGCGATCCAGGCCCGTATCAGCGACCTGGACCTGACCGACTTCGCGGTGCGCGGGCCCGATGGCTGGGTGCGCCTGTCGCTGGCGGATCTCGGCACCAAGCTGACCTGGCGCAACGGCCAGCTCGATGTCGAAGACTTCCACTTCGGCAGCCTGCGCGTGGCCGGCATCCACTGGAAGGTGGGCGAGCGAGGCTTCATCGAGGCCGACAAACCCTGCACGCTGACCAACCTGTCGCTCAAGGGCAAGCTGCAGACGAAGCTCGAGCCTGGCAAAGCCAAGCCGGGCCAGCAGGCCGAGCCCGAGCGCAAGCTCAGCGCCGTCACGATCGAGCGGCTGCACATCGGGAAGGTCGAGGCCGAACACCTGATCTACCAGGACGAGAACAACCGCATCGAGCTGCGCGCGGCCGACCCCTACCTCGAGCGCGACATGGCCGGCTTCCGGCCACTGTTCATCGAAAACCTCGATGTCTGGGGCCTGAACTGGACGCCGGCAGGCGGCATCAGCAGCGGCAAGGTCGAGGTCGGCACCTACGAGGCCTCCGCCCAATACAAGGGCCTGACATCCGGCCTGAGCGCCGGCATGGCGCTCAGCGGCAAGGGCATGAAGGCCGAGATCGTGGGCAAGGATGCCTTCACGATCGACGTCGGCAAGATCGATCGCACCGGCGGCCATGTCGACACCGGCAAGTTCCGCACCAATTTCTCGACGGGCAGCATCGTCGGCAAGGTGGCGATCGGGCCGGACTACACCGAGCTGCAGAACGTGGAGGTCAACGGCACCGTGCTGTCGGGCCTGCAATATGCCGACGGCTCGCGCACCTTGAAGCTGAACGCGGTCACCGTCGGCCGCATCAAGCTGGGCAAGGTCCGCCAAAACTACACGATCTCGACCGACCCGGCGACCAAGGGCGAGAAGATTCCCGCCAAGCTCGATGTCGACAACCTGGAGCTGTTCGACGTGATCGCGCGCAGCCTGGACTACCAGGGCGAGTCGCATGGCACGGTGGGCGAAGGCAAGGACAAGAAGGAAACCACCTCCAAGCAGCACATCAAGGGCAGCGTCGCGACCATCAGCCACATCGAAGTCGGCCACTTCGACACCGACCCGCTGACGCGCATCAGCCACCTGAAGAATGCCAAGGTCAACAAGGCCCCGGGCGCCAAGGCCGACGCGCACCCCTTCGGCATCCAGGGCCTGTCGGCCGAACTGGTCGAGACCATCGGCAGCGAAACCACCAAGAAGGAACTGACCACCGACATCCACGGCGGCCCGCTGACCGCCGACGCGATCACCTTCGAAACCGTGGTGCTCGGCACCCGCACCGGGCCCGACGGCAAACCCGAGGAGATCACCCGCACCAAGATCGACGGCAGCTTCGTGCTGAATGCGCTCGGCTTCGTCAACCCCAACCTCACGCTGACCGACGCGAAGGGCAAGACCACCAAGGTGGGCGGCTACGGCAGCACGATCGATATCAAGGGCATCAAGCCCAAGTTCATGCCCAACGGCACGATCGCGCTGCCGATCGACGCGGTGATCGGCAAGGGCCTTCAGATCAAGAGCGGCGACATGACCGTGCGACTGCCGCTGCTGGAGATCAAGGACATTGCACTCGGCCTGAAGGGCCAGGGCACCGCCAAGGGCCTGGACCTGCTGGCGGCCAAGGTGCGCCAGATCCATGTGCAGGGCCTGAACATCGAGATCGTCAAGACCAGGAAAGCCGAGCTGACCGACGCCGAATACGCGGAGGCGATCAAGGAATTCGAGGAAGCGCAGGCGGCCGAGAAGGCCGACCCGTCGGGCAAATTCATCGCCGAGCCGCTGTCGACCCTGGAAGGCAGTTTCGACGGCGAATACAGCCTCGGCAACTGGGAGGACCCCGACATCACGCCGAAGATCAAGGGCGGCGTTCTGGAATTCGGCGGCATGACCAACTATTCGGTGCAGCTGCACACGGTGGACGGCATCGACAAGATCGAGCTCGGCAATGTCGTCACCGTCAAGACGATCAAGGACTTCAAGCGCAAGATGCCGGGGTTCTACGGCGACGAGGGCAAGTACAACTACGGCCGGATCGTGATCCGCGAGATGGTCGAAGGACTGGCGAACGAGCCTGCGACGCGACCGGAACGCACGTTCGAACCGCCGGAAGCGCTGCGCGACTTCATTGGCTTCACAGGGCAGCTGGCGCTGGGCGACGGCCGCATGGGCCGCGACAAGGACGGCGACGGCAAGCTCGGCGATGGCGACACCTGGATCGAGCTCAAGCGCAACAAGGCCGACCAGAACCAGATCAAGCTGCTCGAGTCGAACCTCGGCCACCAGATCAACCTGGAAGCCCCTCAGTTCTTCCTCAGCGGCGCCGGTTTCACCGCCGGCAAGACGCAAGACGGCAAGACCCGCATCGGCAAGACCGGGGAAATCAGCCTTCAGAACGTGTCCATCAAGGTCAAGGGCCTGGCCAACTACACGATGACGCTGGAGGTCGAGGTCAAGGATGGCTTCATCAACGACATCCGCGTCGGCGACATCCTGTTCGCCGATGCGACCGAGCTGGCCAAGCTCGCCCCGCCCACGCGGGACGAAGTGTCGCCACCTCCCAAAGCGCCATGAGGACCACCAGCATGAGCCGCTCGTTCTCTTCCAGCAGCCAACGCAGCCCCGCCACGCGCCGCACGAGCGACAGCGCCGCCGCCCGCCCGCTGCCTGACACCCAACGCAGCTTCTTCGAGACCGCCTTCGGACAGGACTTTTCGCAAGTACGCGTGCACACCGACAGCGCCGCCCAGACCCTGGCCGGTGCCATGGGCGCGAAAGCGGTCACCGATGGCGAAGACATCGCTTTCGCGCCCGGCCGCTATGCGCCCGAATCGAGCGCCGGCCGCACGCTGCTCGCCCATGAACTGGCCCACGTGACGCAGCAGCGCCAGGGCGGTGGCGCCCCCGCGGCCGCCGAGCATCACGCACGCAACGCGGCGCAGACGGTCGCCGGTGGCGGCCAGGTCGACGCCGCTTCGCTCGGCGGTGCCGACCCCGGCCTGCACTGCGACCCGGACGACCAACCGGCTGACACGCCCTGGAAGCCCGGTGAACCCCTGCCGCAATTCAAGCTGAGCACGCCCGGCCTACTGGACTGGTCCAAGCTGCGCGAGCCGTTCACGGCCCGTGGGCTGCAGATGTCGCTGCGCGACGCGGACTCGATCGAGCAGGAAAGCAAGCGCATCGTGCAGCAGCTGCAGTTCTTCGGCATCGGGCCTAGCTTCAAGCTGAACTATGGACTGGGCACGCTGACGTACGACGACGTGCTGAACATGAGCCTGGGCGTGCAGCTGGACAACCAGCTCGGCCGCGAGCATCCCAACAGCTTCGACCGATTCAACGCCGACTGGAAGCTCGCCCACCCCGACGCCGTCCAGACCCCGATCATCCCCTTGTTCTCCCGGAAGTTCTGAGGGCCCGAGCACCATGAGCGCCTTCCCCGGCTCCCCCCGACTGCTGCGCGGCGGCCTCGTGCTCGTCGACCCGACGACCGGCGCAGTGCAGCGCATCATCGCGCTGCAATACAACCCCGACTCGATGAGCCGCAGCCTGCAAATCAAGGGCGTCAGCGGCGAGAGTGGCGACCACCTGGAAGCGCTGCGGCTGAAGGGCCCGCCGGTCGAGACGATCAAGGTCGAGGTCGAGATCGACGCGACCGACGCCATGGAGGCCAACGACGGCACCACCAACGACGCCGGGCTGCATCCGCAACTGGCGGCGCTGGAGACCATCGTCCACCCAAGCAGCGCAGCGCTGCTGTCGGCCAACGCGCAGGCCTCTGCCGGTTCGCTCGAAATCGCGCCTGGCCTGGCGCCGCTGCCGCTGTTCGTCTTCGGCCCGAAGCGCATCGTGCCGGTGCGCATCACCGAGATGTCGATCACCGAGGAAGCGTTCGATGCGCACCTGAACCCGATGCGCGCCAAGGTCAGCCTGGGGCTGCGGGTGCTGACCGTCGACGACCTCGGCTTCGATGCCAAGGGCGGCAACCTCTTCATGACCTACCTGCAGGGCAAGGAGCAGCTGGCCACCCGCGCCGCCAGCGGCAGCTTCGCCAGCCTGGGCATCAACGGCATCCCCTGAGCTGCATTCGCTGAAAGACATCGCGATGGCCAACTTCAATTTCCCGCCGACCAGCCGCTACTACGAGACGCCGGTCAAGACGCTAGAGACCAGCGATGGCTCGAACCTGGTCTACCTGTCCCGGCGATTCGTGCCGCCGGGCAGCCGCTTCGCGCAGCTGTCGACGCATGTCGTCGTCGCCGGTGAACGGATGGACCACATCGCCGGCGCCGAACTGGGCGACCCGCAGGCCTTCTGGCGCATCTGTGACGCCAACGACGCGATGCGGCCCGACGACCTGACCGCCGAGATCGGCCGGCGGCTGCGCATCACGCTGCCCGAAGGCTTTCCGGCCACGCCGCTGGCTTGAGACCGCCCCGAGACCCCACCATGCTGGACGGCATCCACCTCACCTTGATGATCGGCCCGGTGCTGCCGGTGCCGGCGCCCAAGGTCGTGATCGACGCCGTGCAATCGGTGCAGGTGACCAGCGGCAAGGACAAGACCGGCTTCCAGATCACCTTCGCCGTCAGCAAGAAGTCACCTCTGCTGACCACGATGCTGCCGGCCGGCTACTTCGACCCGATGTCGACCCGCGTGGTGATCGCCGTGACGCTGGGCGGCTTTCCGCACGTGCTGATGGACGGCATCGTGACGCGGCAGGAGCTGGTGCCCAGCAGCGAGCCCGGCCAGGCCACACTGACCGTCACCGGCGAAGACCTGAGCGTGCTGATGGACGTGGTCGAGATGCCGTTCATGCGCTACCCGGCCACGCCGTCGATCGGCCGCGTCTACCTGATCCTGGCCAAGTACGCGGCCTTCGGCATCGTGCCGCTCGCGATTCCGCCGTTCATCGACGACACGCCGATTCCGACCGGCGAAGTCCCGACCCACAAAGGCACCGACCTCGCCTACCTGAAGCAGCTGGCCAACCGCTGCGGCTACGTCTTCTACATCGAGCCCGGGCCATTGCCGGGCCAGAGCATCGCCTACTGGGGGCCGGACATCCGCATTCCCGTGCCACAGCGCGCGCTCAGCTCGAACATGGATGCGCACACCAACGTCGAATCGCTGAACTTCAGCCTCGACGGGCTGGCCAAGAAGGTCGTCGTCGTGACCATCTTCGACCCGGTGAAGAACCGCGTGCCCATCGTCGTGCCGATTCCGAACTTCAACCTGTTCAAGCCGCCGCTGGGCGCGCGGCCGACGCTGCCGTCCAAGGTCGAGTTCCCCGACTACATGACCAAGGAGCAGATGCCCAATGCGGTCAACCGCGTGCTCGGCATCCTTGCCCGCTCGTCGGACGCGGTCAGCGTCTCGGGCTCGCTGGACGTCACGCGCTACGGCAGCGTGCTGCGCAACCGCATGCTGGTCGGTGTTCGGGGCGGCGGCCTGGCCTACGACGGCATGTACTACGTCAACAGCGTCACCCACACGCTCAAGCGCGGCGAATACAAGCAGAGCTTCCAGCTCAGCCGCGATGGTCTGATCTCCATTACCCCGAGAGTCGTCGTATGAGTGAAACCTCGAGCGAACGCAAGTTCTGGGGCAAGTACCGCGGCACCGTGGCGATCAACCTCGACCCGGAATTCCGCGGCCGCATCTCCTGCTTCGTGCCCGACGTGCTGGGCCCGGTGCCGTCGACCTGGTGCGAGGCCTGTGCCCCGCTGGGTGGTCCGCCGGGGCCGCCGATGGGGGTCTACATGGTGCCGCCGATCGGGGCCGGCGTGTGGGTCGAGTTCGAGAACGGCGACCCCGACCATCCGATCTGGACGGGCTGCCGCGTCGCCACCGGCGACGTGCCGCCGCTCGCGCTGGCCGGCAACCCGGCCGACCCGAACATCTGCATCCAGTCGCTGCTGCAGCACATGGTGATGATCAGCGACATGCCGCCGTCGCCGGTCACCGGCGGAATCATCCTGAAGAGCACGACCGGCGCGATGATCGTCGTCAACGATTCGGGCATCTATATCTCCAACGGCAAGGGCGCGATGATGACGATGATCGGCCCGACCATCGACTTCAACGTCGGTGCGCTGACGATCACTTGAGGAGCCAACAGATGCCCGGCTTCCTCCTCCACACCGGCGCGGTGATGCAATGCCCCCACGGCATCCCGGCGCAGATCCCGCCGGCACAGCCGCGCGTGCTGGTCGGTGGCCTGCCGGTCGCCACGATGGTCACCAAGATCACTGTGCTCGGCTGCCCGTTCATGTTGCCGGGCCCGAAGGCCCAGCCTTGCGTGACGGTCAAGTGGCTGATGCCCACCACGCGCGTGCTGGTGGCGGGAGCTCCGGCCCTCGTTCAGCCCACCCCCGGGCCCGGGCCCGGGCTGTGCCTGAGCCCCCTGCCCGAGCAGCTTCCCAACGGACCGCCGATGGTGACGGCCATGCAGCCACGCGTGTTCGCGACCTGAGGAACGACCATGGACATCGACTTCCCGCTGCACTTCGACGCCCGGGGCCGCACCGCGAGCGCCGGCCTGGACGAGCACGTGCGCGACATGATCGAGCAACTGATCTTCACCAACCATGGCGAGCGGGTCAACCGGCCCGATTTCGGCAGCGGTGCGATGCAGCTGGTGTTCGCGCCGAACAGCCCCGAGCTGGCCGCCACCGTGCAGTTCACCCTGCAGGCCGCCTTGCAGATGTGGCTGGGCGACGTGATCGACGTGGCCGACCTGACGGTGACCGCCGACGACGCCCGCCTGACGATCGACCTGGCCTATGTCATCAAGGCCAGCGGCCAGTCGCAGGCCGCCAACTTCACCCGCAGCCTCTGAAACAAGCAGGAGCCCCATGGACACCACCTGCCTGACCGACCTGCGCCGCCAGGATGTGCGCCGCACCACCGGCCGCAATGGCCTGGACTATGTCGAGACCGGCGACGACCCGGTGACCTTGGTGGCCTACTTCCTCGGCAAGCTGCCACCCGAATTGAGCTTTGATGCGCCGGACCTGCCGCGCCACCTGGCGATCGACGGTGGCGACGTGATCACCGGCCTGAAGATCCTCGATGTCGACCCGCACGTGGACCCCGACCCCGAGCGCGACGACTTCCTCCTGATCCGGCTCGACCGCGAAGGCGACCGCTCCCGCTACACGCTGCGCCTGATCGACGTCGACGGCATCGACCCGCACTACGCGTCGGCCGACTTCAGCTTTCGCATCGACTGCGCGAGCGACCTCGATTGCAAGCCGGCCTGCGGCTGCGCCCCGCAGGCGCTGGACGAACCCCGCCCCAACTACCTGGCCAAGGACTACGCCAGCCTGCGCCAGCTGATCCTCGACCGAATGGCGCTGCTGGTGCCGGCCTGGCGCGAACGCCATGTGCCCGACCTCGGCATCACGCTGGTCGAGTTGCTGGCCTATGTCGGCGACTACCTGAGCTACTACCAGGACGCCGTGGGCACCGAGGCCTACCTCGGCACCGCACGCCAACGCATCTCGGTGCGGCGGCACGCGCGGCTGGTCGACTACCGGTTGCACGAAGGCTGCAACGCGCGCGCGTGGGTGCAGGTGGGCGTGGACGTGGACACGCCGCCGTTGGCGTATGAGCAGCTCGCCTTCGTCACGCCCTGGCGCGACGACCTTGCCGATCTGCCGCGGCTGCTGCAGCCCGAGCAGTTGGCACACGCCGCACCGTCGAGCTATGAATGGTTCGAACCCTGCGTGGTCGACGCGGCGCAGACCGTGGTCTTTCGCGCGGCCCACACGCGCATCAGCTTCTACAGCTGGGGCCGGCGCTCGTGCTGCCTGAACACCGGTGCCACCAGTGCCACCTTGCGCGACGACTGGCTGTCCGACGGCGGGCGGGCGCTGAACCTGCACCCAGGCGACGTGCTGGTCTTCGCGGAAGTCATCGGTGCCCGCACCGGCCTTCCGGCCGATGCCGACCCGACCCGCCGCTGGGCTGTCCGCCTGACCGAGGTGACGCCCGACGAAGACCCGCTGTACCCGGTCCCGTTCGGCGACGGCGAAATCCAGCAGACCCGTCCCACGCCGGTGGTGCGGATCGCCTGGGGCCGCCACGATGCGTTGCCCTTCACGATGTGCCTGTCCACGATCGGCGCGGCCCCCGACTGCACCTATTTCGAAGACGTGACAGTGGCGCTTGGCAACATCGTGTTGGTCGACCATGGCCGCCGCCTTCCACCACAGGCTTTGGGGCCAGTGCTTGGCGACATCGGCGCGGCCTGCTGCGATTGCGAAGGCGAGCCCTCCGAGGTGACCACGCATGCGCGCCCCTTCCGGCCACGGTTGGCCGGCGCACCGCTCGCGCACGCAGAAGTGGCCCCGCCGCCGACCCAACCTGCAGCCAGCGCATTGGCGCAAGACCCGCGCACTGCGTCGCCCCGGCTGTGGCTCACGGAAGACGGCAGCGAGGCCGTCTGGACCGCCCGGCCCGACCTGCTGGGCAGCGGCCCCGATGACCGCCACCTCGTCGCCGAGATCGACAACGACGGCGTTGCCCACTTGCGCTTCGGCGACGGTGAACTCGGCCGCCAGCCCCGCGCCGGGCAGGTGCTGCAAGCGCACTACCGCATCGGCGGCGGCAGCAGGGGCAATGTCGGCGCCGGGTCGATCTCCTTCATCGTCATCCATGGCTTGACGCTCGACGGCGTCACCTTCACGCCCTGGAACCCGCTGCCCGCCCAAGGCGGCACCGACCCCGAGCCGATCGAGCAGGCGCGCGAATTCGCACCACTGGCGTTTCGCAGAACCTTGCGCCGCGCGATCACGGCCGACGACTACGCCGCGATCGCCGCGTTGAACCCCGGCCTGCAAGGTGCGCACGCAGCGCTGGTGTGGACCGGCAGCTGGTACGAAGCCGATGTGGCGCTGGACCCGTGGCAACGCAACGCCGCCGATCCGGCGCTCTTCGCGGCCGTCGAAGCCGCACTCTTCCGCGTCCGCCGCATGGGCCACGACCTGCGCGTGCAGTGCGCCGTCTACGTGCCGGTCGCGCTGGGCCTGCACGTCTGCGCCCTGCCCGGCCACGAGCGCGGCCACGTCAAGGCGGCCTTGCTGAAACGGTTGGTCGGCACGCCGGGCGGCTTCTTCGACCGCGATCAGCTGGGCTTCGGCCAGAGCATCCACCTGTCGCGCATCGTCGCTGCGGTGATGGCAGTGCCCGGCGTGATGTGCGTGCAGGTGCAGACCTTCCAGCGGCACGGCCGCCCGGCCAACCAAGAGATCGAGAACGGCGTGCTGCCGCTGGCCCCGCACGAGATCGCCGAACTCGCGAACGACCCGAACCACCCCGAACGCGGCGTGATTGCGATCAGCGTCGAAGGAGGCCTGTGATGAGCCCATGCTCCACCTGCGGCTCGTTCGCCCTGCCCTGCGGCTGCTGCGAAGGCACGGACGTTTCCACGCCGGCCGTCATCCACAACCGACCCGGCCTGCCGGGCCTGGCCTACCGCGTCGGCACGCATGCGAGCTTCTTCGAATCGATGACGGCGCGGTTGGCCACGACCGTGCTCGAAGACGGCCAGCGTCCGCTCGACGCGCTGACCACCCGCGATCGCAGCGACTTCGGTGTCGCGCTGCTCGACGGCTGGGCCACCGTGGCCGACCTGCTGTCGTTCTACCAGGAGCGCATCGCCAACGAGGGCTACCTGCGCACCGCCACCGAACGCCGCTCGGTGCTCGAACTGGCGCGCCTGGTCGGCTACACGCTGCGGCCCGGCGTGGCCTCCAGCGTCTACCTCGCCTACACGCTGGACGACAACCAGATCGAGCCCACCGTGATCGCCGCCGGCGCCCGGGCGCAGAGCCTGCCCGGGCCGGGCGAGTCGCCGCAGTCGTTCGAGACCAGCGAAGACCTCGACGCACGCCGCGAGTGGAACAACCTGCAGGTGCGCATGACGCGGCCGCAGGCCATCACGCTGGAAACCGCGCTGCTGATCGAACGTGTCGTCGTCTCGGATTCGGTCAATGGCCTGCGCGCCGGCGATCCGCTGATGCTGCTGTTCGCCGAAGACGGCAGCCTGGCGGCCCTGCGCAACGTTCGTTCGACCGAGGGGCCGACGGCCGACGGCAAGTCGACGATCCACCTCGACCCGGTGCCCGGCGACGTGGCGCTGACGATCGGCCTGCTGGTCGCGACAGTGGCCGCGATGCAGCCCTTCCTGCCGACCGCCGACGAGCCCACCGCCCGGGTGATTCGCGGCGCCGGCGAGGTGTTGAGCCATGCGTTGCTCGATTCGGCAGCGACCCAACCGCGTGGCTGGGCCAGCGACATCCAGCGCTACGACTGGGAGAGCGACATCGACGACGACGTCCAGGCGCTGATCGACGACCTGCGCAGCGACGTGGAAGATCTGTTGGAAGTGCCTGCGCCGCCACCGCCGCCACCGCCGCCCACCAGCCCGGACAAGTTCGTGCACGACCTGCTCAGGCCCCGCGTGCTGCAGGCCCGCAATAGCCTGCAACTTCGGCGCGACCTGGGCCACGCGTTCACCCGCGGTGCCGATACCGCCCCGCAGCTGCTGCTGAAGTTCGCGCCGCCGCTGCGCGACACCTACTACCGCGCCTGGGCCGGCGCCAACGAGAACATCGCCAGGGCCACGCTGGTCGGCGTGTTCGTGCTGCGCACCAGCGCGTCGCTGTTCGGCGCCAGCGTGCCGAAGCTGGTCACCGTGACCGGCGGCAACGTGCCACCACAAAACGAGTGGACCGAATGGCCGCTGGACGCCAGCGAGACCAAGGATGGTCTCTACCTGGACCAGCTGCACACCGAAGTCACTGCCGCCAGCTATGCGCTGGTGCGGCGCATGGATTCGACCGAGCCGGTTTCGCGCGTCTTTCGCATCAAGCAGGCCACGACCACCCCGCGCACGGCCTATGGCATCAGCGGCAAGTCGACACATCTGCAACTCGACGGCGAATGGTGGGAAGCCCGCAAGCCCGACGACAGCTGGAACGACATGCCCGTTCTGCGCGCCACCCAGGTCTGGGCCCAGAGCGTGCCGCTGACGCTGGTCGAAGAGCCGATCACGGCCGATGTCGGCAGCCAGCCCGATGACACCGACAACCTCAGCATCGAACTGGCCGCACTGCACAAGGAGCTCGAATCGGGCCGCTGGGTGATCCTGCACGGCGAACGCGCCGACATCGAAGGCGTCAAGGGCGTCAAGGCGGCCGAGCTGATGATGGTCGCCAGCCTGGTCCACGGCTACGACCCGAACCTGGCCGGCGACAAGGCGCACACGACGCTGAAGCTCGCGACCAGGAGCGCCTTTCGCTACAAGCGCGACACGGTGGTCGTCTACGGCAACGTCGTGCGGGCCACCCATGGCGAAACGCGCAACGAGCTGCTGGGCAACGGCGATGCGACCGAGGCGCTGCAGCGCTTCACGCTCAAGCAGCCGCCGTTGACCTTCGTCTCGGCGCCGACGGCCGCCGGCGCGGAAAGCACGCTGGCGGTCTACGTGGACGACGTGCTCTGGCACGAATCGGCGTCGCTCGCCTGGCTGGGCCCGAAGGACCGCGGCTACGTCACCCGCACCGACGACGACGGCGTGACCCACATCACCTTCGGCGACGGCGAACACGGCGCACGGCTGCCCACCGGCGTGCAGAACGTGCGTGCCGTCTACCGCAACGGCATCGGCGCGGCGGGCAACGTGAAGGCCGAACAGATCAGCCTGCTGGCCACGCGACCGCTGGGCGTGAAGGCCGTCATCAACCCGCTGCGCTCGTCCGGCGGCGCCGACCGTGAAGACCGCGACCTCGCGCGCTCGAACGCGCCGTTGGCCGTGATGGCGCTGGACCGGCTGGTGTCGGTGTCCGACCATGCCGACTTCACGCGCACCTTCGCCGGGATCGCGAAGGCGGTCGCCACCCGTGCGAGCGACGGCGAGCGTGAGTACGTGCTGCTGACCATTGCCGGCGTCGACGACGCGCCGATCGACAAGACCAGCGACCTGTACCGCAACCTGTTGGCCGCACTGCGCAGGCTGGGCGACGCCGACCTGCCGCTGCGTGTCGAGCCGCGCGAGCTGCTGGCACTGGTGCTGCAGGCCAACGTGGCGCTCCTGCCCGACCACAGCTGGGAACCAGTGGCCGCGGCGGTGCGCAGCACGCTGTTGCAGCACTTCGGTTTCGGCCAGCGCGCGCTGGGGCAGCATGCGCGGCTGGCCGAGGTCGTCAGCGTGATCCAGGGCGTGCGCGGTGTCGCGTATGTCGACGTCGATGCGTTCGGTGCGATCCCCGAAAGGCGCACCGACGCAGACGGCACGCGCCAGCTGCTGACGCAAGCCCAGATCACCGGCGCCGTGGCTGCCCTGCTGCACGGCAATCAGTACAAGACCCATCGTCGCATCGGGCTGTCGAGCAAGCTGCCGCCCGACGTGATCGCCTTCCCGGGCGGCCATGACCGCGGCGTGCTGCGCCCCGCCGAGCTGGCGATCTTCACCCCCGCCGTGGCGGACACCCTCATCCTGAACCCACTGCCGTCATGAACACCACCGCCATCGACACGGTGCGCCTCGACCGCCTGTACGCGCTGTTGCCCACCGTCCATCGCATGCGCGATGCCGACCGCGGCTATCCGCTGAAGGCGCTGCTGCGCGTGATCGCCGAGCAGGTCAACATCGTCGAAGACGACATCACCCAGCTCTACGACAACTGGTTCATCGAGACCGCGCAGGACTGGGCCGTGCCGTACATCGGCGACCTGGTCGGCCACGTGCCGCTGGCCGAGGCGGGGGTGCCGGCCGGCGCACCGGCCTGCGAGAACCCGCGCGTGCTGGTGCCGCGCCGCGAAGTGGCCAACACCATCCGCAACCGGCGCGCCAAGGGCACGCTCGCGCTGCTGGAGCAACTGGCCACCGACGTGGCCGGCTGGCCGGCGCGCGCGGTCGAGTTCTTCAAGCTGCTCTCGCGCCACCAGAACATCAACCACCTCTACCCCGAACGGCACCGCCTGGCCGACCTGCGCGAGATGGACGCGCTCGACCGGCTCGGTGGGCCCTTCGAATCGATCGCGCACAGCGTGGACCTGCGACGCATCGATTCGCACAGCACGTCCCGGGCCCAGGGCCTGTTCAACATCCCGAACGTCGGCGTCTACGTCTGGCGGCTGCTGAGCCTGCCGGTCAGCGACACGCCGGCCTGCTGCATCGAAGAGATGGGGCCGCATTGCTTCACCTTCAGCGTGCTCGGGCAGGACGCGCCGCTGTTCGTCGCCCCCCAGCCCGAGACCGACCCGAGCCACATCGCCGAGGAGCTGAACCTGCCCGCGGCCATCCGGCGCCACGCGTTCGACACCGACCCGGGCGCGTTCTACGGCGAGGGCCTGAGCCTCGCGATCCGTGCCGACGGCTGGGCCGGCGCGCCGGGCGACGCGATCGTGCCGCTGGCGCAGATCGTGCCGGCCGACTTGAGCGGCTGGACCTATGCGCCGCGCGCCAACCAGGTGGCAGTCGATCCGGTGCTGGGCCGCATCGCCTTTCCGCCCAACCAGCTCCCGCGCAAAGGCGTGCGGGTCAGCTACCGCTACGGCCTGCCGGCGCGGCTCGGCGGCGGCGAGTACGAACGGCCGATGCTGGCGCCCGCCGGCGAGCACACGCTCTACCGCGTCGGCGAAGGCGACGGCTTCGACTACCACCGCATCGGCGATGCACTGGCCCAATGGCAGAAAGATCAGCCCGGCGACGCCGTGATCGAACTCGGCAGCAGCGCGGTCTTCGTCGAGCCGCTGGCGGTCACGCTGGCCGACGGCCAGTCGCTGCAGCTGCGTGCGGCACAGCGCACGCGGCCGGTGCTGCGGCTGATCGATTGGCAGACCGACCTGCCCGATGCGCTGACGATCTCGCTCGGCAAGAGCAGCCGCATCAGCCTCGACGGGCTGCTTGTCACCGGCCGGCCGCTGCGCGTGCAAGGCCGTGCCGATTCCGACGCCACCGCCGACCCGTGCGGCGCCCGCGTCGTGATCCGCCACTGCACGCTCGTGCCCGGCTGGGCCATCGACTGTGATTGCCAACCTCGCCGGCCCGCCGAGCCGAGCCTGGAGATCAACAACCTGCGCGCGGCGGTCACCATCGAGCACAGCATCGTCGGCACGATTCGCGTCAGCCAGGACCAGGTCGGGCTCGACCCGATGCCGCTGAACATCCACGACAGCATCGTCGACGCGACGGCACGCGACCGTCAGGCCATCGGCGCCCCCGGCGACGGCATCGCCCACGTGACGCTGACGATGAGCGACTCGACGGTGTTCGGCATCGTCGACGTGCACGCGATGGCGCTGGCCGAGAACTGCATCTTCACCGGCTGCGTCAACGTCGCGCGGCGCCAGATCGGCTGCATGCGCTTCTGCTATGTGCCCTGCCATTGCCGCACGCCACGCCGCTACCGTTGCCAGCCCGACGAGGCGATTGCCGAAGTGCGGCGCCGCATCACCGACGCCGACAAGCTCTACGCCGAGATCCTGAGCGAGCAGTTGCGCCTGCGGCCGCAGTTCACCGCCGAGCACTACGGCGCGCCGGGCTATGCGCAGCTCGGCGTGCACTGCGCGGTCGAGATCGTGCGCGGCGCCGACGACGACGCCGAGATGGGCGCGTACCACGACCTGTTCCAGCCCCAGCGCGCGGCCAACCTGCGTGCGCGCCTGGCCGAATTCACGCCGGCCGGCATGCATGTCGGCCTGCTGTATGCGAATTGACGACGACACCTCCAGGGAGCTCCCATGAAAGGCGACTTCACCCGCTTCGGCTTCGACAGCAGCAAGCACTACAGCCGCGTCCTGCACCAGCAGGGCCGGGTGGCGCTGGATGCCGACAGCAACGAGGCCTCGGCCATCCTGCTGCACCACCTGCGCATGCTGACGCGCGATCTCTTCGGCGCCGGCGGCGGCCCACCGGACAGCGGCTTCACCCTGAGCCTGGACAAGTCCAGCCAGCCCGCCACGCTGTCGCTCGGCCCGGGGCACTACTACGTGGGCGGCATCCTGTGCGAGAACGAGCAGTGGACGGACTACGCCGACCAGCCGGACCACATACCCGCGCCACCGGTCAACAACGAGGGTGGCGACGCGCTGCTCGCGTGGCTGGCGCAGCCCACGACGAACGAGGCCTTCTGGGTCTACCTCGACGTGTGGGAGCGCCACGTCTCGTGGATCGAAGACGACTCGATCCGCGAGCCCGCGCTGGGCGGGCCGGACACCTGCTCGCGCGCCAAGGTCGTCTGGCAGGTCAAGGCCTTGCCGTGGGACGAAGAGAACTGGGGCGACCTGCGCGACAACCAGGATCCCTGCAACACGCCGTTGGCTTCACTGACGGGCCTGGGCACCGGCCGCATGACCGCGCGGCTCGACCCCGGCACACCGTTCGCCGACCCGTGCATCGTGTCGCCGGAGGCGGCCTACCGCGGCGCCCAGAACCATCTCTACCGGGTGGAAGTGCATCGCGCCGGCACCGCCGGCGCGGCGGGTGGCGCAACCTTCAAATGGTCGCGCGAGAACGGCAGCGTTGCCGCCCGCTGGCTGGGCGTGGGCAGCAGCGGCGATGCGCCGACGCTCAGCGTCGCCAGCACCCGGGGCTTCGCGGCCGGCGACTGGGTCGAGCTGTCGCACGATGGGCTCGACCTGGCCAACCAGCCGGGCCAACTGGTGCGCCTGTCGGTGGTCGACGGCGACCAGTTGGTGGTCGATGCGGCCAGCGTGCCGGGCGGCACGCTGATGGCCTGGTCCGAAGCCTTGTCCCACCCCAAGCTGCGCCGTTGGGACCAGCGCGGCAGCGACATCGTGGCCTTGGACGAAGGCGCCGTGCCGATCGTCGAGTCGAGCGGCCCGCCGCTGACCTGGCTGGACCTCGAAGATGGCATCCAGGTCGCCTTCGAGGCCGGCGGCGAGTACCGCAGCGGTGAATACTGGCTGATCCCCGCCCGCGTCGCGACGCAAGGCATCCTCTGGCCCGCCGAGGGCACCCCCGAGGCGATGCAGCGGCCACAAGGCATCGTCCACTACCACGCACCGCTGGGCGTGCTGCTGTTCGACGATGCCGACGGGCTGCAGATCCTCAGCCATTGCCGCCGTTGCCTGAGCCTGGAGCAGGTGGAATGTGCGCTCGCCTCGCCACCGGTCGCATCGCCCCCACCGCCACGGGACGCGCTCGTGCCAGGGCGGCGCCCCACACGCGCGCCGGGCCCACCGGCCGAAGCGGCCAAGCACACGAGACGCCGCAAGGCGGGCGGCTGAGGCGCCGGCAAGCCCGCACCGGCCAGATTCGTTTGCTTGCAATGCCACACCGACGTGGCGGCATGCGCTGCTTACGATGCAGCGCATGCCATCGACCACCCTCGCCCTGACCTTGTCCGCCACGCTGCTGGCCGGCACCACCGCAGCGGCGCAGGCCGCGGCGACCGGCTGCGTGCCCCAGCATCCGCTCGAACCTGCCGCGACCTTCCCGGCCCTGCCTGGCCGCCTGGTCTTCCATTCCTACGTGGCCTATGGCGACGGCAGTTCGCGGTTGTTCCTCTACGACTTCGCCGCCAAGACCCTGGCCCGGATCGACAGCGCCGCCTGGAACATCGTCGACCCGATGAATGCGCGCTTCTCGCCCGACGGCCAACGACTGGTCTTCATGGGCCGCCAGGATGGCAACTGGCATGTGTTCAGCTGGACACTCGGCTCGCCGCAAGCCCCGGCCAACCTGACCGCGACGATCGGGGGGCGCAACGAAGACCCGAAGTACAGCTTCGACGGCGCGGCCATCGTCATCAAGCACGAAGGCGACATCCGCATCGGCACGCTGGCCGCCGACGGCCGCAGCGTCAGCGCGTGGGACGTGGTCACCCACGACGGCTGGACGACCGAAGAGTCGATGCCGTACCTGACGCCCTCGGGCAAGTACCTGTTCTACATCGTCGGCACCGGCGATGCGATGCGCGTCTGGCGCATGGACATGCACACCCGCAAGGCCACCCAGTTCTCGACCCCACCCGCCGGTGCCCACGAGTACTACCCCATCGTGCGCGACTACTCGACCTACTTCTACACCCGCACGCTGGCCGGCACCCGCAACGACCAGATCCTGCGCCACCCGATCGGCCAAGCCGGCGGCAAGCCCGAGGTGCCGGCGCTGAACGACTGCGACCGCGACAACTCCGACCCGGCGCCGGTCGACGAAGACCTGCTGGCGTTCTCGAGCGATGCCTACGACGCGACCTACTCGCTGGTCATCGGCGACCTGCGCAACGGCAAGGTCTGGCGCATCGCCCCGGGCCTGATCAGCGGCAACGACGGGCGCAACAAGCTGGGCGCCGATTACACGGCGCGGCGGTAGGCCGGCCTCAGGCTTCAGGCCATCAGCCGTTGCTGCAGCTTGCGGCCGTTGCCGGTCAGCTTCATCGCCGCCAAGGCCTGCCGGGCTGCGGCTGGCAAGGCGCGTGCGCCGCTGATCTTCAGCTCCAGCAGCAGGTCGAGCAGCAGTGCGGTGTCGCGCGGCGGATCTTCGGGCCGGGCCTGCAACGCCGCGCACAGCAGGTGGAACACCATCGACGAAATCGCCGCGTCGGCGCGGATCGCCGCGAGCAGGCTCTTGTGCAGCCTGGCCGCCTTGAGCAAGGGCGTGGCCAGCAGGGCCCGCAAGGCATCGGCCAGGTCACCCGACTCGCCAAGCCGCCCGTCGGCGTGGGCCTGCACCAGCGCATCCACCGAGATCGCGCCCTGGCCCGGCTCTTTGCCGGCCAGGCCGAGCACCAGCAGCAGGCACGCGATCGGTGTCATCGGCGCCACCGGGTCGAGCAGCATGTCGAGGTAGGCGCGGTTCTGCCACTGCGCTTCCCACCAGTCCAGGTTGTTGCCGACCACGCGCGCGCCTTCGGCGAAGTACGCGCCCGGGTCTGAAGGCAGCAGCGTCGCCGAGTAGCGGATAGCGCCTTCGTCAAATCCCGCAAAGGTCCACGGGCGGCCCCAGCTGCCCGTGGCGCCGGCGCTGGGGTGGCGCAGCACGGCCAGCCGTTCCGGCGGCACATCGCCCCGCTCGACCAGCACATCGACAAACAGCTTGTGATGGGTGTAGGTCTTGCCTTCCACCTCGTGCGAGTCGCTCTCGGTGCGCCACACCCAGCGCGCGGCAAGCGCACCGTCGGGCCCCAGGCCGGCGTGGCGAGCATCGAGCGCCCGATCGTCTTCGCGCGGATGGCGGATGCGTGCGGCGGCCGCGAACAGCTCGGCATCGTCGCCGTGCGCCACGTCGTCGTGCAGGGCGTAGCGCAAGGCCTGCGTCAACGCCCCATCCGGCAAGCGCTGCGCCGCGGCGCACAGCTGGCGCGAACCGTCCGGGCACAAGCGCAACAAGCCGAGCACCTGTTCGGCCCGTGACGACAGCAGACCCGCAGCCCGATGCGCCGCCACCCGCTGGATGAAGATCTCGGCGGCGATGAAGCCGCCGCGGTGCGTGGGCGCCGACAACGGCGGCAGGTGCCGGCCCTGCGCCGCGACGGCGATGAGATCGTCGATGCGAACGCTGAGCAGTTGCTCGGCCAGGCTGGCGCTGGCGGCATGGTCGACCACGGCTCGCCCGGTCGGCCCGGTGCCGTCCAGCACGAAAAGCAGCAGCCGAGCCAGCCCACGCGGAAGCGGCCGCTGCATCTTCGCCGCACGCTTGCGCACCGGGGCGAACAAGGGCTTGTCGGCCTCCGCAATGGGCGAAACCTCGACCAGCCGTGCCGCGGCGCGCTCGAAGGCGTCGACGTCGTTGGCATGCTCGAACACGTGGGCGATGCATTCGACCAGCTCCTGCAAATCCCCCGGCGCAGGCAGGCGGCGACCATCGTCCAACGGATGAGCGGGCCGCGTCACCCGCGACGAAGACTGCGAAGCGTCGGGCTCGATCGCAGCCTCGTCGTCACCGATCAGCTGGGTCAACCGGGAACGGTTCGTTGCCGCGAGGCCGGGCATGAAGTCCGGCAGGCGTGCCCGCAGCGCATCGTCGACACCCCAGGTCTCCAGCCGACGCAGCACCTGCGCCTGCACCGGCGCCGCGTTGTGCAGCAGCCCCATCGCGGCCACGTCGGAGGCCCGTGTCGACAGGGCCGGCTCGCGCTGCACCAGCCGATCGAGCAGTTTCATCGCTGCCTCCAGTTGCCCCTTCACCGAGGAGGCCATCACCGGCCGCAGCGCCGCGAGCAAGGCAGCACCTTCGATCGGGTGCGCGGCGTCCAGCTGGCGCAATGCGTCGAGTGACAGCGCCACCGTCGGCGGAATGCGGCTCGCGCACAACCCCAGGTAGCGCGACAGGTGGGGCTGCATCGCGGTGGGTTCCGGTGCCAGCTCGGCATGAAAGCGTGAGAACCAACCCGCCCGGAATTGCGGCCAATCCTTCTCCAGGGCACCCAGGGTCAAGTCCAGCAGCTCGGCGCGGGTGGTGAGCCCATCGTCGACCAGCGACAGCAACAGCCGGCCCCAGGCCAGCTCGGGCACATGGTTGTACTTGTCGCTCGATGCGAGGCTGACGTCGGCCGTGCCCTCGACGCTGAAGACGCGCAGCAAGGCGGGCCGCAGGCCCGCATCGGCATCGAACAATGCCTTCAGCCGTTCGGCGCTGCGGGTGATGTACGGCAATGCCATCAAGCCCAGCGTGTAGCCATCGCTGTCCGGCCGCGGTGCCAGGCCGGCCGAGATCAGTCGCTGCGCCGTGCGGATCCAATGGGGCGAATGCGCCAGCATCGCCTGCACCAGCCCATCGAGCGATCGGGGGTGCCATTCCCGGCCCAGCGCGACCAGCAGGTCGTCGTCCACCATCGCTTCGACCACATCCTCGGCCGTTCCGCACAAGACGATGGCGGCAGACAGGCTTTGCCGCTGCGCAGGTGTCGGCTTCTCGCCCCACTCGCCTGGCTGGGCGCCCCAGTGCGCGGCCTGCACCAGCTTCAGCATCCGCTTCAGCCCCGCGCGGTGGCTGGCACGTTGATCGGCCGTCTGGTCGCGCAGCAGGGTCAGCGTCGCATCGGCATCACCCGAGTGGATCGCAACTTCAAGTGGGGTGTTCGGTTCAAACATCGTGTGTCAAATGCAGTGGTCAGTGCTGTCCAGTCGTTCGGCTCGCCTCGGCGGCAAGCACGTGTTTGCACGGGCCACGCTGGCCGCGGTGCGCGGCGAACCACGGGCAGGTGCAATGCAGCTCACCGGCCGTCTCGCGCACCCGGTGCGACAGTTCGCCACTGCGTACCGTCGCCTCGAACGGCTCGGCCTTCAGCACGGTCACGGCGTTGGCATCGAGCAAGGCCTTGGCGTCCGCCAGCCGCGGGTGCATGTCGTCCACCGCCGACAAGTCCAGCGGCAGCACGCGGTGAAAGTAGTGCCCGTCGGTCACGTCGAAACCGGCCAGGCCGCAGGCGCCGAGTACGTGCAACGCGTCCGTCACCTCCGCCACGCCCAGGCCGAGTTCGTTCGCCAGCTGCCGTGCATCGAGCCGCGGCTGCCAATGCAGCGCAGAGCGAACCCGGGCCAGCATCGGCGCCCCCCGCGTGGCCGCCTGCAGCAGGGCCCGCAAGGCCTGGCCCTCGCCGGAAAACCCGCGCCACACCTCAGCGCTCAACGCCAGGGTGAGCCGGGCCGTCCCGCAGTCCACCACCCAGGCACTGGCCTGCTGCGTGTCGTCGGCATACACGCTCAGCGTCTGCGCCTTTGGCAACAAGGCTTCGAGCACGCGCAAGCGGCGGGCGTCGGTCAGCCGCACGCCGCGGTCGACGGGCCGTGTCGTCGTGAAGAGTCCGGCCGGCCCCGCCGCCACCCACAGCGGCGTGCGGCTGGTCGACGCCTTCGGCAGCGTG
This sequence comes from Ideonella sp., assembly GCF_036277275.1. GTDB lineage: Bacteria > Pseudomonadota > Gammaproteobacteria > Burkholderiales > Burkholderiaceae_C > Ideonella. The sequence goes on from NZ_DASUNH010000169.1 coordinate 41,302, forward strand.
CGAAGAAAGCGCAGCGCCTCGACACCGGTGCACTCCAAGCGCCGCCGCATGGCCGACTGGCAGGACTGCACCTCGACCATGCCGCGGATCCAGCGCGTCGGCAGTTCAACCTTGCGCTCGATGACCTCGGTCGCACCGCTGCGCAGGCCCACCGCCTCGGGCCCGACCGACAACTGCAGGCCGTTTTCGTCGCGGACGCCGGCGAGCGCGGCCCGCATCGGCGCATTGAAGTCGACGTTCGTCGTGCCCGTGCCGATGACCTGTCCGTCGTAGGCCGTCGGCAGCAAATCCACCCGCACGTAGGTGCTGCAACAGGCCGAGAAGCCCTCGAAGCGAAGCAGCCCGCCGCCGGCCGTGACCACGGGATCGGCCAGCGCAAGAATGCGCGACACGGTGTTGGCCGGCGTGAAGAAGCGCGAGCCGACGACGAGGTGCACCGCCGACAACAGTTCGCCCACCAGCCGCGGCGCCAGCATCTGCCCTTCGAAAAAATGGGCGCCGGCACCGGCTTCGGAAATGGAGGTCGCCAGCGTCAGGCGGGGCCGCGCGCCGGCGACCACGAACGACGGGTGGGCGTAGCGGTACACATGGTGAACCGGCGCAGCGCTCATCGCGACATCCTCCGCACGCCCCGCGTGCCCAGACAGAACTCGAACGACGGGCCGCCGCGGCCCGCGCGGCCCATGGTCCACCCACACGACGCCCGGCGAGGTAGGCTTGACCCATGAGTATCGAACGAACCCACGACGTCGCGATCATCGGCCTGGGCGCCATGGGCAGCGCGGCGGCCTTCGAGCTGGCCCGGCGCGGGCTCGACGTGGTCGGCTTCGACCGCTTCACGCCACCCCACACCATGGGCTCTTCGCATGGCGACTCGCGGATCATCCGCGAGGCCTACTTCGAGCATCCGCTGTACGTGCCCATGGTGCAGCGGGCCTTCGAGCTGTGGCGCGAGCTGGAACGGCGCACGGGCAGCTCGCTGCTGTCGCCCACCGGCGGCCTGATGATCGGCGCGCCCGACAGCGTGCTGGTCGAAGGCGCTCGCCGCAGCGCGCAGCAACACGGCCTGGCGCACGAACTGCTGTCGGCGGCAGAAATCCGCGCTCGCTTTCCGGTCCTCCAGCCCGAGGCAGACATGGTGGGCGTATGGGAGCCGCGCGCCGGCGTGCTGGCGCCCGAAGCCTGCGTGGCGGCGCAGCTCGATCAGGCCCGGCGCTGCGGCGCCACCCTGCACTTCGACGAGCCTGTCGACCGCTGGCAGCCCGATGGCGGCGACGTGAGTGTCTTCACGGCGCTGCGCCACTGCCGGGCCCGGCAACTGATCATCAGCGCCGGCGCGTGGGCTGCTTCGCTGTTGCCTGGCCTGCGGCTGCCGTTTCGGGTCGAGCGGCAGGTGTTGCACTGGCTGGCGCCAACGGCCGATGCCGCGGCGTTCGGCCCCACCCGCTGCCCCGTTCACCTGTGGCAGATCGACGGCACCCGTTTCTTCTACGGCCTGCCCGACATGGGCGCCGGCGTGAAGCTGGCCTTCCACCACGGCGGGGAAACAAGCACGGTCGACGCTGTGCGGCGCGAGGTCACCTCGCGGGACGTCGACGAGCTGCGCGCCGCAGTACGCCGGTTCGTGCCGGCCGCCGACGGGCATCGGCTCGCATCGTCGGTGTGCCTGTACACCAACACGGCGGACGAGCACTTCTGGATCGACCGCTGCCCGGACCAGCCCCAGGTGCTGGTCGCCAGCCCGTGCTCGGGACACGGCTTCAAGTTCGCGCCGGTGATCGGCGAGATCGTCGCCGATCTGGTGCAGGGCAAGCCGGCACACTTCGATCTCGGTTTGTTTCGATGGCGCTAGACAGTCAGAGAGCCGCCCCGTACAACGCCTTCAATCGCCGGTGCCGATGGAGAAAGACCCATCGGTAGACGGGCAGCAGCAGCATCGTGACGGCCGGAATCCGGCCTTCGACGGACACCTTGTCTTCGACGATGCAGCCCGCCGCCGTGGCGGTGGTGGTTCGCTCATGCTGCCATTGCCGGTTGCACCACGAATACGAGCGCTCGAGGAAACCGCGCTCGTCGGCGTAGATCGACTCGAGCCGCAGTGAATGCAGATCGACGGGCAACACGCCGAACAGCAGCACGACGCTGCGAAACAGCACGGCCCCCGTCGACCACTGGGCGAGCGGGCACCGACGCCATCGATCGGGACACGTCATGCGCACCAGCGGTGACAACTCGGCATTCACCGCGGACATCGACATCCGCGCCCAGAACGCCGCGGGCGTGACGCGCAGTTCGGTGCGAACAGCGAACGAAGGCATGGGCGTCGCTGCCGTCAGCCCCGTGCAGCCATCGCCTTCTCGATCTTCCGATCGGTCTTGTATTGGCTCAGCGCATAGACCGACCAGATCGCCGCCGGCAGCCAGCCGATGATCGTCAGCTGCAGCAACAGGCAAATGATGCCGGCGAACGGGCGGCCGATGGTGAAGAACTGGAGCCAGGGCAGGAGCATGGCCAGAAGAAGACGCATGGCAGTGAGATCTGTGGGTTGAAAGGACGCCGAGCCGCGCGGACGCGCGACTCCCAGGACTTGCAAGGTTAGCGCAATTCTCCGGTCGAGTGCCCGAGGGCCGGACGCCGCCAACCCCTGGCAGCTCAGGGTCTGCCCAATTCGCGCCCGAACGGGGATACCAACTGTCAAGATGGTGGCGATTGCGCCGTCTAATCGATCGATCACCGACCGTGCCGCCACGCACAATGGCGACATCGCAAGCACGCAACCGGCCGCAGACTGGGCGGAACCAGGGAACCCGTGACCCTGTGCAGAGCGATGCGTCGTTGTGCAACTGCACATCGCTCGGAAGTAAGCCCGCCACCATGCGAATGGTCGCGGGCTTTTCTTATGCCGGCCGCGCCGCGGCTGACATCAGCCTCCCAGGCGGACGGGCGGCGCAGCGACCAACCAGTACCGAGCCGCCCAGACGATCGGCAGGCCACACAGCAGCAGGTGGCTACCGACGTCGGCCATCGCCCAGGGCCACCAGAACGGCGGCGCCGAGGCGCGCGACAGCGGCACCACCACGCCGTGCATCACCGCATACAGCACCGCGCCGTAGGCCAGGCCCACCAGCGGCCAGGGCCAGCGCAGCAGGGCCGGCACGCGCTGCGCAGTCAGCACGAAGGCCGTCGCCATGCCGATCGCGATGACGACGTGCAGCACCACGCCCAACAGCGCCGTGGGCAGCCCGCCGGCCATCGCCGCCTCACGGCCCAGCAGCCCGGCCGAGACGCTCTGGAAGACCCGCTCCGGGGATGCACCGCGGGTGACGCCCCAGAAAATGCAGGCCAACAGGCCGTCGTTCAACGCGGCCATGCCGCCGCCGGCCAGGATGGCCATCAGTGCAGGTTGGTTCATCGTCTCCTCGCGGTTTCGTTCACAACTCGCTCGCGGCGCGGCCCAGCTGGCGCGCCGCCACTTCGATCTCGCTCGGCGACAGCGCCGCAAAGCCGAACAACAGCCCCGGCTGGGCCGGCGGCCGGATGTAGTGCTGCGCCAGCGTGTAGACGCCGACGCCGCGCAGCCGCGCCGCCTCGATCAGCTCGTCTTGCCGGGCGGCCGCTCGGCCTTTGAGCCGGCCCACCACATGCATGCCGGCATGGCTGTCGTGCAGCTCCAGCCAGTCGGCGCCATGCTGCTGCATGGCCGAGAACAAGGCGTTGCGGCGCGCCCGCAGCGCGCGCACGACGCGGCGCAGATGGCGCTCGAATGCACCGGTCTCCATGAAGTGGGCCAGCGCCGCCTGCTCGATGGCCGGACATCCCAGGTCCATCAGGCGCTTGGCGGTGACGAAGTCCTCACGCAGGGCCGTCGGCAGCACCATGTAGGCGAGCCGGATCGACGGCGCCAGCACCTTCGAGAAACTGCCGACGAAGATGACCCTCCCCTGGCGGTCCATCGCCCGCAGCGCGGCCACCTGGCGGCTGTCGTAGCGCAGTTCGGCGTCGTAGTCGTCCTCGACGACCCAGGTGTCGTGACGCGCGGCATAACGCAGCAGTTCCAGCCTCCGCCGCTGCGACATCACCGCGCCGAGCGGAAACTGGTGCGACGGCGTGACGAACACCAGCCCCGGCCGCCGCTGCGGCAGCTCGTCGACGATCAGGCCGGATTTGTCAACCGGCACGCCGACCAGCCGCGCGCCATGGGCCAGGAAGGTGTGGCGGGCCGAAAAGTAGCCGGGGTCTTCGACCACCGCGGTATCGCCTTCGTCGAGAAGCACCCGTGCGGACAGCGCCAACGCCTGCTGGGTGCCGGCAACGATCAGCACATTGTCCGGCGTGGCGTCCACCGCGCGGCGGGCGCGCAGGTACTTGCACACGGCCTCGCGCAGCGCGGGCGCGCCGGCCATCGCCGGGTAGCCCATCGGCGTGTAGAGCGCCGCTCGCGCCAACGCGTTTCGCCACTGCTCGGGCAGCAGGACATCGGCAAACGGCTCGCCGTATTGCAGGCTGTAGCGCACGCCCTGGTGGCGTTGCCAAGCCGGGAACTCGCGCCGCAGCTCGCGCGCACGGCGGGCGTACGCCGAGGGCGCCGGCGCGGCGCCGTTCGAAGACGCCGGTGTCGAACCCGGCGCACTGTCGTGACCGTTCGCGTGGACGAAGCTGCCCGCCCCGACGCGGCCCTCGACCAGCCCTTGTGCACCCAGGTGCTCGTAAGCAGCGCGGACGGTGTTGCGCGCCAGGCCCAGCGTCTGCGCCAGTTCGCGCGTGGGCGGCAGCCGCGTGCCGCTGGCCAGCCGGCCCTGCTGCACGGCACTGCGGATCGCGCGGCTGAGCTGCAGGTACTGGGGCCCGTCGCCGTCGAGATCAAGGTGCATGGCGGGGATGAATGGTTCGCGGGCTTACAGCGTACAGCGCGCCCAGCTCGCATTGAGCGTGCGGCCAGTCTCGTCTTGCGCCCATACCACCACCGCCAGCTCAGCCGGCGTGGGCTTCGGCAAGGCCAGTTGCGCACGCCAGGGGCCGGCCCCCGCCACCGGCCCCGCGACGGCGCGCACCACGTGCTCGTGGTGCAGCGTGACGCCGCGGTTCTCGCCTTGCGACACCGGCGACACCAGCCCCCCTTCGAGCAGCACCGCCTGCAGCTGGATCGGCGGTGCGGCAGGTGCCGCCTGGGCGCGCAGCTCGAAGCGCAGGTGGTCGCCGTCGCGCGCCAGGCCCTGCAGCACCAGCGCCACCGTCGGCGTCTGCGCGGCCTGGCGCAACAGGCGAGAGCGCAGCGCCCGCTCGTCGCGCCAGGCTGGGAACGCCAAGCCGTCGACGAAGACCTGCGGCGTGACCACCGCCGGCACGCCGCCCGCCGCGACCAACGCCTTCTGCCGCTGCGACGAGGCGGGCAGTGCGTAACGGTCGACCCAGCCCAGGCTGTCGAAATAGTCGACGTGCCAGACCACCGGCACCAGCTCCAGCCCGGGATTGAACGCGCCGAAGCGACGCTCGGCCGGCGGACAGCTGTCGCAGCCTTCCGAGCTGTACAGCTCGGCCAGCACGATGCGCGCACCGGGCGGCGCCATGCGGCAAGCCAGTCGTGTCGCACCCGAACCTTGATCCGACGCGGCGGCGAAGCCGTGCGGGGCCGCAGCGACGATCAGCAGGCCGAGCGTGCCGAGCATGACATCAGAAGCGGACATTGGCGCGCAGGTAGACGAAGCGGCCGCGTGGGTCGACATAGCTCGGGTCGTAGCCCGACTGGAAGAAGGACTGACCGCCGTTGTTGGTGTAGGGCGGATCGGTGTCGAGCAGGTTCTTCACGCCCAGGCCCAGCTCCAGCGCGCGGCTGAACTGGTAGCTGGCCAGCAGGTCGTAGGTCGTGTAGTCGCTGACGCGGCGCGGCTTGAAGGCCGGGTCTTCGGTGTCTTCGAAGGTGCCCGGTACGTCCTTGTGGCCGGTCTGGTAGTTCTGCGCCAGCGTGGCCGACCAGGGGCCGAAGCGCCAGTTGAACGCCAGGTAGTGCTTCCAGCGCGGGATGATGCCAGCCGCGTTGGCACTGGCCAGGCTGTTCGCGTCGGCGATGCCGTCCGAGAAGGTGCCGTCCGGCGCCTGCACGTCGTACTTCAGGAAGTAGGTGCCGTTCAGGCTGACGCCGATGTCGCCGATCGGCAGCCTGGGCCAGCGCAGCTTGGCATCGATGTCCAGCCCTCGGATCCGGCTTTCGCCCAGGTTGATCTGGCGCTGGTCGATCTCGATGATCGGCCCGGGCAGGTTCGGGAACGCATCGTCCGGCGGGCCCCGCCGGACGAGGTGGCCGAAGCGGTCGAGATCGGCCAGGATGTTGCCGGCCGGCACGCCGGCGACGATGGTCTTGCCGAGGTGGATGTCGAAGGCGTCGATGCCCAGCGACAGCCCGGCCATCGGCTCGATCACCAGGCCCAGCGTGGTGTTGCGGCTGCGCTCGGGCTCGAGTGTGGGGTTGCCGCCGGCGAGGATCGGGAACTGCGTCTGGCAATCGTTCGAGCTGTTGTTGCCGTCGACACCGCAGCGCAATGGGTCGCTCAGGCCGTTGGCGGTGACGCCGGTCGTCTGCGGGCCGAACAGGTCGGTCAGGCTCGGCGCGCGGAAGCCCCGGCCAACCGAGCCGCGAACCAGCAGCTCGCGCATCGGCTGCCAGCGAACGCTGGCCTTCGGCGTGGTCGCCGAGCCCGAACCTTCGTAGCGGTCGTGGCGCACCGCGAAATCCAGCTCCAGGCCCTTCAGCAGCGGCGCGTTCAGCTCGGCGAACACCGCCTTGACCTGGCGGTCCTTGTCGACCGGCAGAAAGTTGCCGCCGTAGCCGGTGATGTCACCGGACTGGATCGTCACGCTCGGCGACGACTCGTAGGCCTCGAGCCGCAGTTCACCCCCCAGCGCCAGCGCGAGCGCGCCGCCAGCCAGGCTGGTCAGCTCGGTCGAACCCTTGGCCGCCAGGCTGCTCAGGCTCGTCTGATTGACATAGGCGTTGCCACGGAACTGCGTCGCCTCGATCTCGGCCAGCACGTCCGATGTGTTGGGGCCGAAGAAGTTGACCCGCCCGCTGTTGAGCAGCGGCAGGATGCCGGCATACGACGGGTAGCCGCTGTTGACCCGCTCGGTCACCTTCGACTGGCTGTGCAGCAGCGCGGCGTCGAAATCCCAGGCGCCCAGCGTGCCGCGCAGGCCGACCAATCCGCGCGCTGGCTCGACAATGTCGGTCAGGTCGCGGTCGCCGGTCACGGCCGAGCGGTAGCGCACCAGCACGTCCGGCAGCGGGTCGCCCGGCTCGAGCTGCGCGCGCACGAAGTCGGTCGGGTAGTACGGCGAATCGGGCCGCAGCACGATGGTGGCGTTGCCGTTGTACGGCGCCACGTTGAACAGCGGGTGGTTCGGCGGCAGCGCGAACTGGTCCGAGATCGGCACCGGCTGGATCACCGTGCGGATGGTCGTGCGGCCGTACGACAGCTCGCCGAAGGCCTCGATGTCGGGGTTCAACGGCAAGATCGCGCTGGCCATGAAGCCGATGCGCTCGGTCGGCGGCACCAGTTGCACCGAGGGCGCGGGGTCGTAGCGGCACACGGCCGGGCCGAACAGCGGGCTCGACACCGACGGATCGCAGTCCGGCGCCATCGGGTTATAGCTGCGGCCGTTGAAGAAGATGTTGGCCGGGAAGGAGTTGCCCGAGGTTGTGTCGTTCAGGTGGTCGACATTGACGCTCGACTTGGCGAAGTCCCGGTCACGCCCTCGCAGGCCTTCTTCCTTCTGGTAGGTGCCGATCAGTGTGACGTTGTGGCCGTCGACCGCCGATTCGCCATGGCCCCACAGCATGCTGGCGCGGGTGATCGAGCCGCCCCCCTGCGTCGAGTTGCCGTACTCGAGGCCGACCTCGGCGCCGCGGTAGTCGCGCCGCAGCACGAAGTTGATGACACCGGCCACCGCATCGCTGCCGTACACGGCCGAAGCCCCGTCCTTCAGCACCTCGACGCGTTCGATGGCGGCCAGCGGGATCGAGTTGACGTCCACCGACACGCTGTCGCCGATGGCGCCGAACGCGCTCACGCGCCGGCCATTGATCAGGATCAGCGTGCGCGTGCCCGACAGGCCGCGCAGCGACGCGCTCGACAGGCCGCCGGTGGTGGCGCCAGCGGCCATCGACGCGGAGACCGAACCGCCGCTGGTGGCCGCGGCGACGCGGGTCAGCAGCTGCTCGACATTGGTCGCACCGGACGACTCGATCTCTTCGCGCCGGATCACCTGCACCGGCAATGCGGTCTCGGCCTCGATGCGCTTGATCGACGAGCCGGTGATCTCCACCCGCTGCGGCTTGGCCTCGGGCTCGGGCGGCGTGGCCGGTTGCGCCGAGGCCGATGCCATGGCACCCATGCCGAAGGCCCATGCCAGCACCCCGGCCAAGGGGGTGGGGTGGAAGAGGCGGCTGGGGGTGCGGCGGCGGCGTTGCGGCATCGTGACTCTCCTGCGTTGGTGTGGAATGCCGGAAATTCTGGGATCGGCCCAATCGATCGCAGGGGCCCAATTCGGGCGCAGCGATTGGGCCCAATCGGCGGGCACGGCGCCTTGCTGAAAACCTTGCCCGCTGTGCTGAAGGCGGTGCTGCCTACACTGGGCGGATGAACGACCGCACTGCCGCTGCGCCGGCCCCGACGACCCCGCTGGCCTGGTCCAACCGCTTTGCCACCCTGGGCTCGGCCTTCTTCACCGAACTCGGCGCGACCGGCATGCCCGATCCGCATTGGGTGGCCTGGAGCGACGATTGCGCCGCTCTGCTGGGCTGGGGGCCCGACTGGCGCGAGACCGGCCATGCCAAAGGCCATGCACCACCGCTGCAGGTCTTCAGCGGCAACGCGCTGTGGCCCGGCATGCAGCCGCTGGCCTCGGTCTACAGCGGGCATCAGTTCGGCGTCTGGGCCGGCCAATTGGGCGACGGCCGCGCGTTGTGGCTGGGCGAGCTGGACACGCCGTCGGGGCCGCTGGAGATCCAGCTCAAGGGTGCCGGGCTCACGCCGTACTCGCGCATGGGCGACGGCCGCGCGGTGCTGCGCTCGTCGATCCGCGAGTTCCTGTGCTCCGAGGCGATGCACCACCTGGGCATCCCGACCACGCGGGCACTGTGCGTCACCGGCTCGCGCCTGCCGGTGCGGCGCGAGCGCATCGAGACGGCGGCGGTAGCCACGCGTGTGGCGCCGAGCTTCATCCGCTTCGGCCATTTCGAGCATTTCGCGCACCACGGCAAGCCGACCGAGCTGGCGCAGCTGGCCGACTTCGTGATCGACCGCTTCTACCCCGAGTGCCGCGACGAGCCTGCGCCGGTGCTGGCACTGCTTCAGGCGGTGACCGAGCGCACCGCGCGGCTGATGGCGCAGTGGCAGGCGGTGGGGTTCTGCCATGGCGTGATGAACACCGACAACATGTCGATCCTCGGCCTGACGATCGACTATGGGCCGTTCGGCTTTCTCGACGGCTTCGATCCTCGCCACATCTGCAACCACTCGGACGATCGCGGCCGCTATGCCTTTGCCGCGCAGCCGCAGGTGGCTTGGTGGAACCTGCATGCGCTGGCCCAGGCGTTGGCACCGCTGGTCGACAACAACGTCGACGGCCTGCAGGCTGCGCTGGCCCCCTACCCCGAGGCCTTCAGCCAGGCGATGACTGGTGTGATGCGGGCGAAGCTGGGCCTGGCCGAAGCGCGCGACGACGACGCGGCGTTGATCGACAGCTGGCTGCAGTTGCTGGCCATCGAGAAGACTGACTTCACGATCGCGCATCGCCGGTTATGCGATTTCTCGACCGCACCCGACGCCGCCAACGGCGGCCTGCGCGACCTCTTCATCGACCGGACCGCGTTCGACGCCTGGGCCGTGCGCTACGCGGGCCGGCTGGCGGGCGAGAACAGCCAGGACGCCGCGCGGGCCTTGCAGATGCGCCTGGTGAACCCCAAATACGTGCTGCGCAACCACCTCGCCCAGACGGCGATCGACCGCGCCGAGACCGGCGATTTCAGCGAGGTGATGCGCCTGCTGAAAGTTCTGAGCCGCCCGTTCGACGAACAGCCTGAGCACGAGGCGGATGCCGCCTTCCCGCCCGACTGGGCCCAACACCTTGAAGTGAGCTGTTCCTCATGACGACTGCATTCATCATCTTTCTTCGGGCCGAGTGCCGGGCCGCTCCCCCCTCGGCGAACGGGGGGCAGGCATGAGCCATGCACATGACGACCCCCGCTACCCGGTCCAAAAGACCGATGAGGAGTGGCGCGCGCAACTCAGCCCCGCCGAATACGCGATCGCCCGCCACGCCGCGACCGAGCGAGCGTTCACCGGCCGCTTCTGGGACCACTGGCAAAGTGGCGTCTACAAGTGCGTTGGCTGCGGTGAGACGCTGTTCGAGTCCGGCACCAAGTTCGACGCCGGCTGCGGCTGGCCGAGCTACTGGCAGGCGGTCGACGACGGCCGCATCGAGCGGGTGGTCGACGAGTCACACGGCATGACACGGGTCGAGGTGCGCTGCGCCAAGTGCGGGTCGCACCTGGGCCATGTGTTCGACGACGGCCCCGCACCGACCGGCGAGCGTTTTTGCATCAACTCGGCGGCGATCAATTTCGACGCGGGGAAATAGGGCCCCCACGGACCCTTCCGGGTCCTGCCTTGCGGGCCGCGCCGAGCCAGAGGCTCGGCCCTTCGGTAGGCACAAACAGTCCTCAGGACTGTTTGTGTCCGACCTCAGCCCCCCGAGGGGATCCGCGCACGCCACTTGAAGGGCGACGGCTCCTGCGGGAGCGCCTGGTGCAGCGGCGGTCCGTGGCCTCAAGCAGCGACGGGCCGCACCTACTGCTTGATCCCCTTGGGCGACGGGCCGCCCACGGCGGACCTAGGGGGCGACAGTTCTGTAGACTCCGGCCCGCGCCTGCCGCCGGTGGGCCGGCCTGCCTGTTTTCATGAAGCTGCTGCTCGATTTCCTGCCCCTGGTCCTGTTTTTTGTGACCTTTCGCTACACCGGGAGCGACCCGCAAGCGGCCGCCGCTTTCGCCTCGGAGCATTTCGGGCAACTCGTGTCCGGCGGCGTGGTCACGCCGGAGCAGGCCCCGGTGCTGCTCGCAACGCTCGTCGTGATCGTCGCCACGCTGGCGCAGGTGGCCATCCTGAAATTGCGCGGCCGCAAGGTCGATCTGATGCTGTGGGTCAGCCTCGGCCTGGTGGTCGTGCTGGGTGGCCTGACGATCTGGTTCCACAACGACACCTTCATCAAATGGAAACCCAGTGGCCTGTACTGGACGCTCGGCCTGACGTTCTGGATCAGCCAGGCGGTTTTTGGTAAGAGTTTGTTGAAGCGTTTGATCGGCGAACAGATCGTCTTGCCGGACCCGGTGTGGCGCCGGCTGAACCTCGCGTGGGTGCTGTTTTTCGGCTTGATGGGCCTGCTCAACCTTTGGGTTGCCTACAACTTCGAGACCAGCACCTGGGTCAACTTCAAGGTGTTTGGCGCCACCGGGCTGATGTTCGCCTTCTTCCTGGGTCAAGGCGTGTACATGAGTCGCTACCTGCCCGACGAGGAAGCCGCCGCCGAGGCACCGCCGGAAGGAAAACGATGAACACGCCGGCCGACAAACCGCACGTCAGCGCGACCGCGGTGCAAGCCTGCCTGCAGCAAGCCTTGAGCCCGCTAGAGCTGGAGGTGCGCGACGACAGCGCCGCCCACGCCGGACACGCCGGAGCCCGCGAAGGCAGCCACTTGTCGGTGCGAATCGTCAGCGATCGCTTCAGCGGTTTGACACGATTGGCACGACATCGCCTCGTGTATGATTCTTTGAGCACTTTGATGCCGCGGGGCATCCACGCACTGGCGATCGACGCCCGCGCACCGGATGAACCCTGAAGAAGTAGCTGGCGCAAACCGCCTAGTGTCCACGCGAGGCTCATGCCGCGCGTTGCCTCCAGGTCGCGATTGACGCGGCATGCCTGACAAGCAACCCCCTAGTTCCACACCGTTGACCCTCGTCACGAGTCACCACGTAAAGGCGACACGCATGAACCTGAAATCCACCGCCGTCCTGGCTGCCGCTGCCATCCTGTTGCCGCTCGCCGTTCAGGCGCAAAACGTGGCCACCGTGAATGGCAAGCCCGTTCAAAAGGCCCGCGTCGATATGCTGATCAAGCAAGCGACGAAAGGCGGCCAGCCGGCCACGCCCGAGCTGCAGACGCGTGCCCGCGACGAAGTCGTGATGCGCGAGATCTTCGTCCAGGAAGCCGAGAAGAAGGGCATCCTGACCAGCGCCGCCTACAAGGAGCAGATGGAGCTACTGCGCCAGACCGTGCTGATCCGCGAGCTGTTCGAAGACTTCAAGAAGAAGAACCCCGCCACCGACGCAGAAGCCAAGGCCGAGTACGACAAGGTCAAGGCCGCGCAGTCGGGCACCGAGTACCGCGCTCGCCACATCCTGGTGGAGAACGAAGACGAGGCCAAGAAGCTGATCGCCGAAATCAAGGCCGGCGGCAAGTTCGAAGACCTGGCCAAGAAGAGCTCGAAGGATCCCGGCTCGGCCGAGAACGGCGGCGACCTCGACTACGCCAAGCCCGACAGTTATGTGCCCGAGTTCAGCGCCGCGCTGACCGCACTGAAGAAGGGCGACATGACCGAGACCCCGGTCAAGACCCAGTTCGGCTACCACATCATCAAGCTGGAAGACAGCCGCGAAGCAACCTTCCCGCCGTTCGAAGAAGTCAAGCCGCAGCTGATGCAGCGCGTCGAGCAGACCAAGCTGCAGAAGTACCAGGACGACCTGAAGAAGGCCGCCAAGACCGACTACAAGTTCGCCCAGCAGTAAGCGACTCGAGGTGAGCAACCAGGGCCGGCCGGCGCTGCCGCCAGCGCAGTGCCCTGCTTGAGCCACCTCACCACGACGAAGGCGCCCCGCGGGGCGCCTTTTTCATGGGCCATCTCTGCTTGAACGATTTCCTTCGGCCATGGCGGGCTGGTTGGGTGCGCCACAGGCTGTATCGTTCGCCGCGCCCATCCGGCCCGCACGCAACGACGCGTTGATAGCCATGACGACCGACACCTTGACGACCAGTCCCGCCGCCCCTGCGAACGTGAGCTTCTCCCAGGCCTTGGCCTTTTGGCTGAAGCTGGGCTTCATCAGTTTCGGTGGGCCGGCGGGGCAGATCGCGATCATGCACGAGGAGCTGGTCGAGCGGCGCCGCTGGATCAGCGAGAACCGCTTCCTGCACGCGCTGAACTACTGCATGCTGCTGCCAGGCCCCGAAGCACAGCAACTGGCCACCTACATCGGCTGGCTGCTGCACCGCACCGCCGGCGGCATCGTGGCGGGCGGGCTCTTCGTGCTGCCGTCGCTGTTCATCCTGATCGGCCTGTCGTGGGTTTACATGGCCTATGGCCATGTGCCGGTCATCGCGGGGATGTTCTACGGCATCAAACCGGCCGTCACCGCCCTGGTCGTGCATGCCGCCTACCGGGTCGGCTCACGGGCGCTGAAGAATGCGTGGCTCTGGGGCATTGCGGCCGGCGCGTTCGTCGCGATCTTTGCGCTGCAGCTGCCGTTCCCGTTGATTGTGCTGGCGGCCGGGCTGATCGGCTACGTCGGTGGGCGCGTCGCCCCGGACAAGTTCAGCGCCGGCGGCGGCCATGGTGCGGCGAAGAAGCAGTACGGCGCCGCCCTGATCGACGACCACACGCCGACGCCGGCGCATGCGCGCTTCAATTGGGCTCGCCTGTGTCGCGTGATCGTCGTCTTCGTCGGCCTGTGGGCCGCCGCGATGGGCGCGCTGACCGCTGCATACGGCTGGGAGGCCGTGTTGACCCAGATGGCGTGGTTCTTCACCAAGGCCGCGCTGCTGACCTTCGGCGGCGCCTATGCCGTGCTGCCCTACGTCTACCAAGGCGCGGTCGACCACTACCAGTGGCTGACCGCCACGCAGATGATCGACGGCCTGGCGCTGGGTGAGACGACGCCCGGCCCGCTGATCATGGTCGTCTCGTTCGTCGGTTTCGTCGGCGGCTGGACCAAGGCCATCTTCGGCAGCGAGTCGCTGTTCCTCGCCGGCGCAGCAGCCGCGACCGTGGTCACCTTCTTCACCTTCCTGCCGTCGTTCTTCTTCATCCTGCTCGGCGGGCCGTTCATCGAGTCGACCCACGGCAACCTGAAGTTCACTGCGCCGCTCACCGGCATCACCGCCGCGGTGGTCGGCGTGATCGTCAACCTGGCGGTGTTCTTCGCCTGGCACGTGCTGTGGCCGCAGGGCTGGTCGGGGCCGTTCGACGGGCTGTCGGCGCTCATCGGTGCCGGCGCGGCGATGGCGCTGTTCCGCTTCAAGCTCGGCGTGATCCCTGTCGTGGTGGGTTCGGCGCTGGCCGGCCTGGTGATCAGCCTCGTGCGCCCGCTGCTGGGCTGAGGGGGTTGACGCTCAGGCGTCGAGCAGGCGCCCGGCCTCGATGTGCAACTGGCGCTCGCAGCGCTCGGCCAGCGCGCGGTCGTGCGTCACCATCACCAGCGTCGTGCCGACCTCGCGGTTGAGTTCCAGCATCAGCGCCATCACCGTCTCGCCGGTCGCGAAATCGAGGCTGCCGGTCGGCTCGTCCGCCAGCAGCAGGCGTGGCCGCACGACGAACGCGCGCGCCAGCGCCACGCGCTGCTGCTCGCCACCGGACAGCACGCGCGGGTAGTGCGACAGACGCTGGCTCAAGCCAACGCGGCCCAGCATCTCGGTCGCCAGCGTGCGCGCATCGCGCCGGCCGGCCAGCTCCAGCGGCAGCATCACGTTCTCGAGCGCCGTGCGGTTGCCCAGCAATTGGAAGCTCTGAAACACGAAGCCCAGCTTGCGGGCGCGCAGCGCCGCACGTGCATCCTCGTCGAGCGCGAAGAGGTCTTCACCCTCGATCACGACGCGGCCTTCGCTCGGCACGTCGAGCCCCGCCATCAGCGCCAGCAACGTGCTTTTGCCCGAGCCCGAGGCGCCGACGATCGCCGCCGACTCCTGCGCCCGCAGGGTGAAGTTGATGTCGTGGAGAATCGTCAGCGTGCCGGTTGAATCGGTCACCCGCTTGGTCAGGTGTTCGACGGCAATGATGGGTTCAGACATGCGTGGATTGAATTTCTTCGTCAAGGCGTGGCAAGGCGTCGCCCGCCGGCTCGTGGCCGACTGTAGCGTCTGGCTCGCGGCGTTGCTTTTGGCGGCCAGCATCCCGGCCCAGGCGGCTGCACCGGCCAAGCTGCTCGTTGTCGGCGACAGCCTGTCGGCCGAGTACGGCCTGGCGCGCGGCAGCGGCTGGGTCGCCCTGCTGAGCGAGCGGCTGGCGCGCGAGAAGCTGGCGATCGAGGTGGTCAACGCCAGCATCAGCGGCGACACCACCGCCGGCGGCCGCAGCCGGCTACCGGCGCTGCTGAAGACGCATGCACCCAAGGTGGTGGTGATCGAGCTGGGAGGCAACGACGCATTGCGTGGCCTGCCACTCGCCCAGACACGCGACAACCTGGCCGCGATGGTCCGCAGTGCCCAGGCCACCGGCGCCAAGGTGATGCTGGCCGGCATCCAGGTGCCGCCCAACTATGGCCGCCAGTACACCGAGGACTTCGCCAAGAGCTTCGAAGACGTGGCCAAGGCCGAGCGCATTGCGCTGGTGCCGTTCCTGCTGAAGGGTGTCGGCGACCGGCCCGACGCGGAAAACTGGTTCCAGGGCGACCGGATCCACCCGCTGGCCAAGGCCCACCCGCTGATCGTCGACAACGTCTGGCCGACGCTGCGCCCGCTGATTCAGGCCTCGTTGCGCTGAATCCGCGCCGTCTCAAGGGTATTTACGGGTGCTTCGGCGCCCGACACATGCAAACCTTTACATATCTGGCGGTCCCACTGCCTGGAGGTTTGCCGTGGCTGACCTGACCCCATCGAACCCACCCGCCGTGTCGCGCCGACGCCTGTTCGCCGGCGCCGGTACCGCCGGTGCGCTGGCGGCCACCGCGGTGGCCCTGCCCCTGGTGCCGGTGGCGCCTGCCACCACGAACACCGACCCCGTGCCCAAGCCGCAGGGCGGTGGTTACCGCCTGAGCGCGCACGTCCAGCGCTACTACCAGACCGCCAAGGTCTGACGCATTCACCGAGGTGCTCCGGCACGGCCGGGGCGGCCGCCAGGAGACACCATGCTGCTGATCCGCAGAGCTCCTTCCAACGACGCAAGCCCCCCCGGCGCTGGCTCGTCCAGCCTCGTGGCCAGCCTGTCCCGCGGCGTCGCCCGCGCCATGCCGACGATGGACCGGCGTGCGTTCCTGCGCCGCTCGGGCCTGGGTGTCGGGGCCGGCATCGCTGCCGGCGAATTGATGCTGGTTCGCAAGGCCCGCGCCGCCGACCCGGCCAAGCCTGGCGAAGACTCGCCCAAGATCGAGGTCAAGCGCACCGTCTGCGGACATTGCTCGGTGGGCTGCGCCGTCGACGCGGTGGTCGAGAACGGCATCTGGGTGCGGCAGGAGCCTGTCTTTGACTCGCCGATCAACCTGGGCGCGCACTGCGCCAAGGGCGCCGCCCTGCGCGAGCACGGCCACGGCGAGTACCGACTGAAATACCCGATGAAGCTGGTCGACGGCAAGTACCAGAAGATCACGTGGGACCAGGCGCTGGACGAGATCAGCAAGAAGATGCTCGAGTTGCGCCAGGCCAGCGGGCCGGACTCGGTCTTCATCGTCGGCTCGTCGAAGCACAACAACGAGCAGTCGTACCTGCTGCGCAAGTGGGTCAGCTTCTGGGGCAGCAACAACTGCGACCACCAGGCACGCATCTGCCACTCGACCACCGTCGCCGGCGTCGCGAACACGTGGGGGTACGGCGCGATGACCAACTCCTACAACGACATGCAGAATAGCAAGGCGGCGCTGTACATCGGCTCGAACGCCGCCGAGGCGCACCCGGTGTCGATGCTGCACATGCTGCACGCCAAGGAGTCCGGCTGCAAGATGATCGTCGTCGACCCGCGCTTCACGCGCACGGCAGCGAAGGCCGACGAGTATGTGCGCATCCGTTCGGGCTCGGACATCCCGTTCCTGTTCGGCCTGATGCACCACATCTTCAAGAACGGCTGGGAAGACAAGAAGTACATCGAGGACCGTGTCTACGGCATGGACAAGGTGCGCGAAGAAGCGCTCACCGTCTGGACGCCCGAGAAGGTTCAAGAGGCCTGCGGTGTCGACGAAGCCACCTGCTTCAAGATCGCCAAGATCATGGCCGACAACCGGCCCAGCACGATCGTCTGGTGCATGGGGCAGACGCAGCACACCATCGGCAATGCGATCGTGCGCGCCTCGTGCCTGCTCCAGCTGACGCTCGGCAATGTCGGTGTCAGCGGCGGCGGCACCAACATCTTCCGCGGCCACGACAACGTGCAGGGTGCGACCGACGTCGGCCCCAACCCCGATTCGCTTCCCGGCTACTACGGGTTGGCCGAAGGGGCCTTCAAGCACTTCGCCAAGGCCTGGGACGTCGACTTCGAGTGGATCAAGAAGCAGTACGCACCGGGCATGATGGCCAAGTCCGGCATGACGGTATCGCGCTGGATCGACGGCGTGCTCGAGAAGAACGAGCTGATCGACCAGGACTCGAACCTGCGCGGCCTGTTCTTCTGGGGCCATGCACCGAACTCGCAGACCCGCGGGCTCGAGATGAAGAAGGCGATGGACAAACTCGACCTGCTGGTCGTGATCGATCCGTTCCCTTCGGCCACTGCGGCGATGGCCGCGATGCCTGGCAAGCCGGAAGACCTGAACCCGAAGCGCGCGGTCTACCTGCTGCCGGCCGCGACGCAGTTCGAGACCAGCGGTTC
Organism: Ideonella sp.; assembly: GCF_036277275.1. Taxonomy (GTDB): domain Bacteria; phylum Pseudomonadota; class Gammaproteobacteria; order Burkholderiales; family Burkholderiaceae_C; genus Ideonella. The sequence continues at coordinate 59,137 of NZ_DASUNH010000169.1, forward strand.
CTGCACCGCGAGCAACCGCTCGCTGCAGTGGCGCGAGAAGGTCATCGACCCACTGTGGGAAAGCCGCTCCGACCACATGATCATGGTCCAGCTGGCCGACAAGCTCGGCTTCGGCAAGGAGCTGGTCAAGAACTACAAGATGCAGAAGATCAAGGGCCTGGACGAGCCCGAGCCCGAGTCGATCCTGCGCGAGATCAACAAGTGCGTCTGGACCATCGGCTACACCGGCCAGAGCCCCGAGCGGCTGAAGGCCCACATGCTCAACATGAACGTCTTCGACGTAAAGACACTGCGCGCCAAGGGCGGCATCGACAAGGCCACCGGCTACTCGCTCGACGGCGACTACTTTGGCCTGCCCTGGCCTTGCTACGGCACGCCGGAGATGAAGCACCCCGGCTCGGCCAACCTGTACGACACCAGCCGCCATGTGATGGACGGTGGTGGCAACTTCCGCGCGAACTTCGGAGTCGAGCGTGACGGTGTCTCGCTGTTGGCGGGTGACGGCTCGCACTCCAAGGGCGCCGACCTGACGATGGGCTACCCCGAGTTCGACCACCTGTTGCTGAAGAAGCTCGGCTGGTGGGGCGAACTGACCGAGGCCGAACAAAAGGCCGCCGAAGGCAAGAACTGGAAGACTGACCCGTCGGGCGGGATCATCCGCGTCGCGATGAAGAACCACGGCTGCCACCCGTTCGGCAACGCCAAGGCCCGCGCGACCGTCTGGAACTTCCCCGACCCGATCCCGAAGCACCGCGAGCCGCTGTACAGCACCCGGCCCGACCTCGTCGCCAAGTACCCGACGCACGACGACAAGAAGGCCTTCTGGCGCCTGCCCACGCTCTACAAGACCGTCCAGGACAAGAACATCGACATCGGCAAGACATTCCCGCTGATCATGACCTCGGGCCGGCTCGTCGAGTACGAAGGCGGAGGTGAAGAAACGCGCTCGAACCCCTGGCTGGCCGAGTTGCAGCAGGACATGTTCATCGAGATCAACCCGAGGGCCGCCAACGACCGCGGCATCCGCCACGGCGACTGGGTCTGGGTCAAGACACCGCCGATGGCCGCGGTGCCCGAATTCAAGGGCTTGAAGGTCAAGGCACTGGTCACCGAGCGGGTCGACGCAGAGACCGTCTTCCTGCCCTTCCATTTCTCGGGCCGCTGGGGCGGCATGGACATGCTGCCCTACTACCCCGAGGGCGCCCACCCCGTCGTGCGCGGCGAGGCGATCAACACCGCCACGACCTACGGCTACGACAGTGTGACGATGATGCAGGAGACCAAGACCACGGTCTGCCAAGTTGAGAGAGCAACATGAAGCCCCCACGCTCCCTTCCGGTCGCTGCCTTGCAGGCCGCGCTTGGCCAGTGGCCAAGCCCCTCGCCAGGCACGTCCAGTCCACTGGACTGGTCATGTCCGGGCTCGGCCCCCCGAGGGGGCGCGGGCGACGGACCGGCAAAGCCGGATCCGTGCCCGACCTTGGGTGAATTCAAAGTACTTTCTGGCGCTTGAGGAGAACACGATGGCTCGAATGAAGTTCATCTGCGATGCCGAGCGCTGCATCGAATGCAATGGCTGCACCACCGCCTGCAAGGCAGAGCACGAGGTGCCATGGGGCGTGAACCGGCGGCGCGTGGTCACGCTGAACGACGGCGTGCCGGGCGAGAAGTCGATCTCGGTCGCCTGCATGCACTGCTCGGACGCACCGTGCATGGCGGTATGCCCGGTGGACTGCTTCTACCGCACCGACGAAGGCGTGGTGCTGCACGACAAGGATGTGTGCATCGGCTGCGGCTACTGCTCTTACGCCTGCCCATTCGGCGCACCGCAGTTTCCGAGCAACGGCACCTTCGGCATGCGCGGCAAGATGGACAAATGCACCTTCTGCGCCGGCGGCCCCGAGGACAACGGCTCGCAGGCCGAGTTCGAAAAATACGGCCGCAACCGGCTGGCCGAAGGCAAGCTGCCCGCCTGCGCCGAGATGTGCTCGACCAAGGCGCTGCTGGGCGGCGACGGCGACGTGGTGGCCGACATCTTCCGCAACCGTGTGCTGGTGCGCGGCAAGGGCAGCGAGGTCTGGGGTTGGGGCACCGCCTATGGCAAGCCGACGCAAGGCGCGCCGTCGGCACCGCCGTCCACCACCACCGAAGGAGCCAAGTCATGACGCGCGCGGCCTTGCCGCTGGTGGCAGCCACCGCCCTGCTGCTGGCGGCCTGCTCCGAGCCTTCGCAGGCCGATGCGGCGCGGCTGAAGAAGGCCGATGCCAAGGCCTCCAGCGGCGCGGCGGCGGCTGACAGGGCCTACATGGCCAGTGGCTGGACGGCCGGTGACGACGCGAGCTGGCAAACCCAGATCCGCGGCCGCACGCAGGGCCAGAACGAATACGCCCGCATCACGTCGGCCACACCAGCGGCCCCGGCTGCGACACCGGTCGCCGCCGCGCCCGCCGAACCGGCCAAGGCGCCTTGACGCGCCAGGAGGCACCGCCATGCGTCGCCTGATCTGTACCGTCTCGTTCGGCCTGGCCTTGGTTGCCGCCGCCAGCGCCGGCTCGGCCCAGACCCCCGCGGCACTGGCCGCATCCGCCGCGACGGCGACCGCCCCTGCCGCCTTCGTCGCCGGCCCTGAGCCGCAGCCCGGCGACAGCAACGCCCAACGCGAAAAGAGCCAGCCCGGCAACAACGCGCCCATGTGGCGCGCAGTCAAGGAGACCGGCGGCACCAGCTCGCTGCCAGGCGCCGAGCAGGGCGTGCTGGTCCAGCCCTTCGTGCAGTACCCCGGCTCGCGCTGGACCAGCGCGGGCGAAGCCTGGCGCCAGGTGCGCAACCAGTGGTTGATCCCCTATGGCGGCGCGCTGCTGTTCATCGTCGTGCTGGCGATCGGGCTCTTCTACTGGCGCAAGGGGAGGCTCGGCCACGCCGAGAACACCGGCGGAGCCATCGAGCGTTTCACGCCATTCGAGCGCGCAGCCCACTGGAGCAACGCCACCGCCTTCGTCGTGCTGGCGGTGTCGGGCCTGGTGATGGCGTTCGGCAAGTTCCTGCTGCTGCCGGTGATCGGCAGCCTGCTCTTCGGCTGGCTCACCTATGCACTGAAGACAGCGCACAACCTCGTCGGGCCGTTGTTCGTGGTGTCGCTGATCGTCGTGTTGCTGACCTTCGTGCGCGACAACCTGCCGCAGCGGGGCGACTTCACCTGGCTGCGCCGCGGCGGCGGCCTGCTGGGTGGGCATGAGGTGCCGTCGAACCGTTTCAACGCCGGCGAAAAGCTGGTGTTCTGGGGCGGCGCGTTGTTGCTTGGTGGCATCGTCGCCGTCTCGGGCCTGGTGCTGGACAAGCTGCTGCCGGGACTGGCCTATCTGCGCAGCGACATGCAGATCGCGCACATGGTCCACATCGGTGCGGCGGTGCTGATGATGGCCTTGCTCTTGGGCCACATCTACATCGGCACCCTCGGCATGCGCGGTGCCTACCGCGCGATGCGTGACGGCTATGTCGACGAGGACTGGGCCGCCGAGCACCATGCGCTGTGGCTCGACGAGATCCGCGCCGGCAAGATCCCGGCGCAGCGTTCAGCCAAGCCGGCCCCGCGGCCCAGCGCGGCCCCTGCTGCGCGCAATGCCTGAAGGAGTTTCGCGATGAAACACCACTCCATCGGCCTGACGATCATCGTGCTGTTGCTGGGCCTGATGGCCGCCTCCAGCCTGGCCAAACTGCCCGGCGCCAGCCCCGAAGCCAAAGCCAAGGCCGACGAAGCCGCTGCCAAGACGACCTGGACCACGAGCGTCGCCAACTACCAGTTGTGCAAGTCGATGGACAAAGTAGCGGCCGCCTACTTTGCCCAAGCCAAGGCGGCCGGCAAGCCGGCGTCGGCGCCAGTGGCTACACCGCCCTGCACCGACCCTGGCCCGTTCGCCTACGTGGCGCCCGGCGAGGCCAAGCCACCGCTCGAGGCCTCGGGCGCCCACTCGCCGCCCAAACCGGCCGCCGAAGCCCCCAGTACCAACAAGCCGGACGCGCAGGTCAACCCGAAGAAGTAAGCTCACTGAATGACGATCCAGCCTCAAGCTGCAACGGCTGACCTCGACCGCGCCCCCCGCATGACCCACGCGCGGCAGCCGCTGCTGCGCGAGATCGAGATCCTCGATGAGTACGGCGCGCGCCGCCGCATCCACATCCCGGCCGAACGGCCGTTGACGGTGTTCGTCGACAAGCGCGAGTTGGTCACGCTGATGACGCTGGGCGCCGCGCCCGAATTGCTCGTGCTGGGTTACCTGCGCAACCAGCGCCTGGTCGGCCGCATGGACGAGGTCGAATCGATCACGGTCGATTGGGACATCTCCGCCGCCGCCGTCTACACCCGCAAAGGCTTGCCTGACCTGGCCGCGAAGACATCCCGCCGCACCGTCACCACCGGCTGCGGCCAGGGCACGGTGTTCGGTGACCTGATGAACGACGTGTCCGGCCTGACGTTGCCGCCCCCCGAACGCGCGCGCATACGCCAGTCCACACTCGCCGCGATGCTCGAGACGATGCGCCAGCAGGACAGCATCCACCGCAGGGCCGGCTCGGTGCACGGCTGCGCGCTGTTCCGCGGCAGCGAGATGCTGATGTTCGTCGAGGACGTCGGCCGCCACAACGCGATCGACACCATCGCCGGCTGGATGTGGCTGAACGGCGTGACCGGTGAAGACAAGTGTTTCTACACCACCGGCCGCCTGACCAGCGAGATGGTGATGAAGGCCGCTTACATGAGCGTGCCGATCGTCGTCTCGCGCAACGGCGTCACGCAGATGGGCCACGAGCTGGCCACGCGGCTGGGCATGACGTTGTTCGGCCGCGCGGCCAACAAGCATTTCCTTTGCTACACCGGCTTCGAGCGCTTCGATTCCGAGCCGCTGCCCGAGCCGGCATCGGTGCGGGTGGTGTCGTCGGCCGGGTGAACGCAGCGCGATGAACACGGCCATCACCTCGCCCGACACCGAGCGCGTGGTCACGCTGCCCGCCGCGGTGCTGATCGAGCGCGAGGCACGGCCCAATCGTTGGGAAGACTGGCGCTACCGGCTCGCCGGCGTCGAGCTGGACGATGGCCACCTCGGGCCCTCCTCGGCCGCGCGGGCACCTCGCGTGCTGCGCGACGATGGCCACCACTCGCTGTGGGCCTTCACCGGTTTCGAGGTGCTGCTGCACCCGGACGAAGCCGAGGGGTACCACCTGAACCTCACGAGCGGCGCGCCGGTCTGGTTCGTGATGTGGCGCATCGACGATGAAGACCCGTCGCGCGCCTGGCCCGAGCGGGTCACACTGTCGTACCACGAGGCCGGCCGTCTGCTGGATGCGCAAGAGCGCGTCGACAACTGGCCGCTCCCGGCCGAGCTGGTGGCGCTGCTGCAGGCCTACGCCGATGCGCACTACCGCCCCGAGCCGAAGCGGCGCCAGCGGCCTGCGTCCTTCCTGTCGCCCGGGCAACGCGGGGGCCGCCAGTGAGCGTCAATGACAGCGACTTTCTGGCCCGCTGGTCGCAGCGCAAGGTGCAAGCGCGGCAGGGTCGACCATTGGGGGAAGACCCGCCCGCGGTGCCCATGGTCGTCGACACGGCGCCGCCAATCGCGCCAGCACCGACTGCCATCGTGGAGCCGCAGCCGCCCAGCGCAGACACGCTGCCGACGATGGACGAGGTGGCCACGCTGACGCCGGTGTCCGACTTCAGCCGCTTCGTTGCACGCGGGGTCGAGCCGGGGGTCAAGAACGCCGCGTTGAAGAAACTCTTCGCCGATCCGCACTTCAACCTGATGGATGGGCTGGACACCTACATCGAAGACTTCGGCCGCGCCGACCCGCTGCCGGCCAGCATGCTCAAGCAAATGGCGCAGGCGCACTTCCTGGGCCTGATCGAACCCGAGCGCAGTCCCGATCCCGCCCCCACCTCATCCCCCCCCGGGGCCTCTTCTTCTGCCGCGGCCGCCACCGATGAAGACCCTGATCTGCGACTGCAATCGCACGATGCCGCTGGACGCCAAGGCCCTGAGCCAGGCGCTGGCGGCGACGCCGGGCGCGAGCCCTGACGGCCTGCAGACAACCCACAGCGTGCTGTGCCGGCGCGAGGCGGCGGCCTTCCAGCGCGCGGCACTCGACGAAGGCCAGACGCTGGTCGTTGCCTGCAGCCAGGAGAGCAAGCTCTTTGCTGCGCTGAACGAAGAGACCGCGGGCGCACCGTCGATCACCGAGCGGCCGATCCGCTTCGTCAACATCCGCGAGACCGGTGGATGGGCCCGCGATGCGGCGCAGGCCACCCCGAAGATCGCCGCGCTACTGGCCGCCGCGCAGTTGCCGTTGCCCGAGCCGGTCGGCACCGTTGGTTATCGGTCGGCCGGTCACACGCTGGTGATCGGCGACGCTCACAAGGCCAGCCAAGCCGCTGCGCTGCTGGGCGAGGGTCTCGATGTCAGCCTGCTGGTCACGCGGCCAGGTGGCGAGCTGCCGCAAGGTCATGAGCACGCGGTGCACACCGGTCGGCTGACCGGCCTCAGCGGCTGGCTCGGCGCATTCGAGGCAGCCTGGGAAAGCGACAACCCGATCGACCTCGACCTGTGCACACGCTGCAACGCCTGTGTCGACGCCTGCCCGGAAAACGCGATCGACCTCGGCTACCAGGTCGACCTCACGCTGTGCAAAAGCCACCGCGACTGCGTGCGGGTCTGCGAAGCAGCCGGTGCGATCGACTTTCAGCGCGAACCGGTCGCGCACCATGAGCACTTCGACCTGGTGCTGGACCTGCAGCCCGAGCCGGCGGTCACGATGCACCAGCCGCCGCAGGGCTACTTCCACGCCGGTGCAGATGAGCGCCGCCTGTTCGAGGCCGTGCTGCAACTGCGCGAGCTGGTCGGCGAGTTCGACAAGCCGCGCTTCTTTCGCTACCAGCAGCGCCTGTGCGCGCACAGCCGCAACGAACAGATCGGCTGCACCGCCTGCATCGATGTCTGCTCGGCGAAAGCCATCCGCAGCGACGCGTCGGCCAAAGGCCGCTCGAAGAACGACCTGCAGCCAGCCGGCGGCATCGTCGTCGAGCCGCACCTGTGCGTCGGCTGCGGCGCCTGTTCGACCGTCTGCCCGAGTGGCGCACTGACCTACGCGGCGCCGAACCCGGTCGACCAGGGCAAGCGGCTGCAGACATTGCTCGCCACCTACGCACGCGCCGGCGGGCGTGAGGCGGCCCTGCTGCTGCACAGCGAAGAAGCCGGCCAGCGCCTCGTCGACGCACTCGGCCGTGCAGCGCGCGTCGACCGCACGCTGCACGGTGTGCCCGCGCGTGTGATCCCGGTGCCGTTGTGGCACACCGCCAGCGTCGGGCTGGACCTGTGGCTGGCCGCGATCGCGCAAGGCTCGTCACAGGTCTGGGTGTTGCTCACCGATGAAGAAGCGCCTGACTACAAACGCGCATTGGCCGAGCAGATCGCCGTTGGCCAAGCCATCCTCACCGGTCTCGGGTACCGCGGCGAGCACCTGCGGCTGATCGATGGCCGCGATCCGCCGGCGCTCGACGCCGCGCTGCGCAGCGCACCGGCGCAAGCCGTCGCCAAGGCGGCCTCGTTCGCAGCCCAGGCCGACAAGCGCTCGACGCTCGAACTGGCGCTCGACCATCTGCGCCAACAGGCCCCCGCGCCGATGCCTGACGAGATCACGCTGCCCGCACCCGGCTCGCCCTACGGCACGCTGCAGGTCGATGCCGAGCGCTGCACACTGTGCCTGGCCTGCGTCGGCGCCTGCCCCGAGAACGCGCTGGCCGACAACCCCGATCGGCCGCAGCTGAGGTTCATCGAGAAGAACTGCGTGCAGTGCGGCCTGTGCGCCAGCACCTGCCCCGAGCAGGCGATCACGCTGCAGCCGCGGCTGTGGCTGGCCGACGAAGGCCGCGCTCGCAAATCCGCCAGGGTGTTGAACGAAGCGCAGCCCTTTGCCTGCGTGCGCTGCGGCAAGCCCTTCGGCACGCTGCGCGCGATCGAGATGATGCTGGCCAAGCTGGCTGGGCATTCGGCCTTCCAGGGGGCGGCGGCCGAGCGGCTGAAGATGTGCGGCGACTGCCGCGTCATCGACATCCACACGAACACCAATGAAGTCAAGATCACGGACTTGTGATGCGATGACCGAGACGAGCACCCTGCACTTCACCCGCCCCGACCAGGGCGAAGAACTGGCCCGCGCCGAGCTGTATGGCCTGCTCGCGCGGCTGTGGCTCGCGCCGCCGGACGACGCGCTGCTGGTGCAGTTCCGCACCGCCGTCACCGAACCGCCGGTGCCGGGCGGCCACCTCGAAGCGCCGTGGCATGACCTGGTGGCGGCCATGCGTGCGACCACCGCCACGCAAGCCGCCACCGAGTACGACACCCTCTTCGGTGGTGTCGGCAAGCCCGAGGTCCTTCTCTACGGCTCGTACTACCTGAGCGGCTTCCTGAACGAGAAGCCGCTGGCCGCGCTGCGCGGCGACCTTTCGACACTCGGCCTGACGCGCGACGCCGAACGCGGCGAGACCGAAGACCACGTCGCCTACGGCCTCGAGGTGATGCGCTACCTCATCGCCGGCGACGATGCCCTCACCTGCACGCTTGAGCAGCAACGCCGCTTCTTCCGCGCCCACCTGCAGCCCTGGGTCGAGCGCCTGTGCGACGCGGCCGACGCCCAACCGGCCGCCGCCACCTGGCGCGCAGTTGCCACGCTGACCCGCGCCTTCATGCAGGTGGAAGCGCAGGCCTTCGACATGGTCGAATAGGCCCATGGCAATCGACAAGCAAGACATCACCGGCCTGGTGCTGGCCGGCGGCCGCGGCAGCCGCATGGGCGGTGCCGACAAGGGCCTGCAGAACCACCTCGGCATGCCGCTGGCGCTGCACACGCTGCTGCGCCTGGCACCGCAGGTCGGCCCGACGATGGTCAATGCCAATCGCAACCTGGCAGCTTACGAGGCCATGGGCTCGCCGGTCTGGCCCGACGCGCTGCCCGACTACCCGGGCCCGCTCGCCGGCTTCCTGGCCGGGCTGGAGCGTTGCGAAACGCCGTACCTGGTCACTGTGCCGTGCGACACGCCGAACTTCCCGCTCGATCTGGTCGCCCGGCTGGCCGAGGCGATGGAACGTGACGACGCCGAGATCGTGATCGCGACCAGCCCCGAGCCCGACGGCAGCGTGCAAGTGCAGCCCGTCTTCTGCCTGATGCGCGCGACACTGCTCGACAGCCTCGTGCGCGCCACCACCGCTGGCGAACGCAAGATCGACCGCTGGGCCAAACAACAGCGCTGCAGCGAGGTGCTGTTCGCCGACGCCGATGCGTTCTTCAACGCCAACACGCTGGCCGAGCTGCAGAGCCTGCAAGACAAGCGTTAGCGTTCTCGCTCAATAGCAGGCGCTGTTGAACCGCTCGCCGCCGTCCCAGGCACAGCTGCCCGAAATGCATTGGTAAAGGTTGTTGGCGAAGCTGCTGGTGCCGTGGTCGAAGACCTTGAACCACCCGCCGTCGTCCCATACCGCCGTTGGCATGCCCTTGGTCGAGGCATATTGGTGGTCGAGCTTCTGGTACCACAGCCGGATGTTGTTGCACTGCATCACCTGGTATCGGCTGCCCCAGCCCGTGCCCCATTCGCCAATGTAGACAGGCATGCCGCGGCCGATTGAATTGGCCCAGCTGAGCATCGTGTCCATCGGGTTGTACAGGTCGGCGTCGGTCCAGTTGTCGGCGTAGTCGCCTTGATGGTCGCCGTTGAACGACCAGGGGTTGTAGTGGTGGAACTCCGCCATCAAATAGGCGTCGTTTCCGTTGCCCACGCCGTTCAGATCGGGCCAGGTCTGCGCCATTTCCCCGGCACCGAACCACTGGTTGCCGCCGATCACGACGATGCGTTGCGGGCTGACCGCGCGGATCTTGGCGTAGGCCAGCGCAGTCATGTGGCGCAGGTTGGCGGGCGGCATGGCGCTGCCGTCGCTCAGGTGCGGCTCGTTCAGAATCTCAAAGATCAGGCGTTGGCTCCGGTCCTTGAAGATGTCGGCAATGTCGGCCCACAGCCGCTCCAGCACCGACGAACGGTTGTTGTCTTTGAGTGCCGCTTCGTGGTGCGCGTTGATGACGACATACATCCCCGGCAGCGACAGCGCGTAGTCGACCGTCTGTTTGATTTCGCCCAGGCGGGGATGCGTGCGATTCACATCGCCAACCAGGGCGCTGTTGACCAGCATCGAGCCGTTGGTGATTTCCGTCCAGGTGATCGGGATGCGAACGTTGCGGAAGCCCTGGGCGTAGTAGGCGTCGATCTTGGCTTTCGCCGCCTGGAAGGTCGGCGGATGCTGCGTCACATCGAACATGTTGCCCACGTTGAAGCCCTTGTGCATGTTCTTGGCGGCCATTTGGGCCGTTTCTGCGCCACTGCACTTGGGCACGAGCCGGAACCAGTTCAGACTCCACCCGCCCTGCTTCACCGCGATGCCGAAGGCTTGGTCGCCCGCGGCCAGCGTCACATCCTGCACGATGGTCTTCCAGGACTGCTTGCCGCCGGTGCGCGGAACCTTCACCTGGGCATAGGTGGTGCCCCCGCCCGCCTTTTCGAAGTCGAAGATGCCACCGCCATTCTTGCTGGCGACACGCGCCTTGAACGAATACGTCCCAGCGCAGGGCAAGTTGACGGCCGCATAACTCAACCAGTCGCCGGGGTCGGTGCTCGTCACGTTCTTGCCGCCGCCCGTGTCTTGCGTGGGCTCGACGACGATGCCATTCATGTAGGCATAGTCTTCGGCCTGGACGGTGATCGCGGCGGCCCTGAGATCGGCCGCACAGATGCCCAGCGCCACCAGGGCACAAGCACGCAGAGTGCCGGCTAGCCGCGTGGGCCTGGTCCCGCGCTGGCGATGGTGGCGTTGCACGATGCCGATCTCGACATTGATCATGATTCTGCTCCTCGGTGCTCAGGGTTGAACACCGCCTCGGTGGTGGATGGCGTGATCCCGGCGTCGACAGGTATCTCCATGGGGCCTGAAGATCCGGACGCCGCCAACGCCGACCGAAGGGTAGCAGGCCGACGCCCTGCACCGCCCACTTCGGCCGCGCCGCGGCCCGCTTCATCCGATCAGCCACCGGCAGGCGAGCGGGGAAGCGACACTGGGTCATCGTCAACTCGCTGTCGCTCGCCCATGATTGCTCGCTCCATCGTCCGACTCGCCCTGTCGGCCTGTCTTGCCGCCACGGTGGCCACCCCCGCCATCGCCCAGGTTGCCGTCGTCGCGGCGCCGGACCATGCCGCCTTGCTCGCCAGTGCCGATCCGCAACTCGTACGCAACAAACGCCTCGTCTACGACTTCTGGCGCGAGGTGTTCGAAGCGGGCCATCTCGAACTCGCCGAGAAGTATTTGGCCGAGGGCTACATCCAGCACAACCCGAGCGTGCCCACCGGCCGTGCGGCGTTCGTCGAGTTCTTCGGCCAGTTCAAGAAGCCGCGCCCCATCGAAGCCAAGGTCGGTGCCCCGCTGGTGTCCATCACCGCCGAAGGCGACCTGGTCGTGCTGAGTTTCGTTCGCGAGGTGGCCGACCCGAAAGATGCGTCGAAGAAGTACACGACCACTTGGTTCGACATGTTCCGCGTCGAAGGCGGCAAGATCACCGAGCACTGGGATCCGGCCGTGCGGCCTTGACAGCGGATACGTGCCTCGCAGGAGACTCGGCGCCCCGTTGGCAACCCCCAGGACTGCGCGTACGATGAAATAACCGGGCAGACGAACGCGGTGGGGTACTGTGACGGGCGCCCGGGCTGGAGGGTCGAATGAACTACGCACAACAGCTTCGTTTCCAAAACGGCAATCGGGCCGGCCTCGCCGTCGTGGTGTTGCTCCACGTCTTGCTCGGCTGGGCCTTGCTCAACGGCCTGGCGAAAAGGGCGGTCGACGTCATCCTGCCGCCGCCCGTCGTCGAGATTCTTCCCCGAGAGAAAGCGCCGCCGCCACCGCCGCAAGACCTGCCCCAGCCGAAGAGCGAGCAGCCGCCACCGTTGTACGCCCCGGTTCCGGAGATCCCGGTGACGGCGCGCGAGCCGGAGCCAACGGTCACGACACATTCAGACTTACCCGTGCGCGACCCGTCGCCGCGCACCGACGGTTCGGCGTCCGATGCGGCCACGCCACCGGTCGTCGCCTCCCGCGTCGTGGCCAAGCCCGCGATCGCCAATGTGCAGGGCTGCGCGCCGCGCGGCGAAGACTACCCTGCCGCAGCCCGGCGTGCCGAGGCCACCGGCGTTACCCGGCTGCGCTTCACCATCGATTCGGCCGGCGCGCTGATGAAATCGGAAATCACCAAGTCTGCCGGCGTGTCACGCGAGCACCGGTTGCTCGACAAAGTGGCCGAAAGCAAGCTGGCAAGTTGTTACTTCACCGCCGGTGTCGACGAAAACGGCCGGCCCATCGGCGGCACCTTCGAGGTCGACTACGTCTGGAAGCTCGAGTAACGAGCGACACGAGGGCGGCGCGCAAATCGCCGCCGGTGGCTACGCGCCTCGAAAGGCCAAGCAGGCTGGGGTGCAATTGACGCGTCGGCCGCCGAGAGGCCCGCAGCGCCAAGCTGGCGCCTCAGGCACTCAGCCGCGCCGCTTGAACAGCTGGACTTCGCGTTCGTGCTGTTCGGCCGCCTGGCGCGTGCCGAACGTTCCAAGATTCCTGCGCTTGCCCGTCTTCGGGTCGGTCTTGCGTGAGTACAAGCGGTACTCACCATTGGCGAGTTTGCGGATCATGATGGGCCTCAACGATCTGAAGCCATCAATCTGGCGCGGAACCCGAGGCCCATCTGCCGGTGACCGGCGCAATGGCCTGTAGGAAATCTCGGACGGCGACCAAGCTCAACCGGCATCCCGCCGGTCTTGGTGCCAATCGCCGTGGCGACAGCCGGCCGTCTGACGACGGCCGGGGCTGACGACACCTTAGGCGAGGCCCTCGGCGAAAGTCCGCAGCTTGTCGGAACGGCTCGGGTGCTTGAGCTTGCGAATGGCCTTGGCTTCGATCTGCCGAATGCGCTCGCGGGTGACGTCGAACTGCTTGCCGACTTCGTCGAGCGTGTGGTCACTGCTCATGTCGATGCCGAAGCGCATGCGCATGACCTTGGCCTCGCGGGCAGACAGCCCGTCCAGCAGCTCGGCAATGACCGCGCGCAGGCCCGACTGCATCGCCGCTTCCATCGGCGTCACGTTGTGGCCATCTTCCAGGAAGTCGCCCAGCGTCGTGTCGCCATCGTCGCCCACCGGAGACTCCAGCGAAATCGGCTCCTTGGCGATCTTCATGATCTGCTTGATCTTGGCCTCGGGCATCTCCAGCTTCTCGGCCAGCGTGGCCAAGTCGGGCTCGACGCCGAATTCCTGCAGGTGAGTGCGGCTGACCCGGTTCAGCTTGTTGATCGACTCGATCATGTGCACCGGCACGCGGATCGTGCGGCCCTGGTCGGCGATCGCGCGGGTGATGGCCTGGCGAATCCACCACGTCGCGTAGGTCGAGAACTTGTAGCCGCGCTTGTACTCGAACTTGTCCACGGCCTTCATGAGGCCGATGTTGCCTTCCTGGATGAGGTCGAGGAACTGCAGGCCGCGGTTCGTGTACTTCTTCGCGATGGAGACGACGAGGCGGAGGTTGGCCTCCACCAGTTCCTTCTTCGCTTGCTCGGCCTGGATCTCGCCCTGGATGACGGTGAGCAGCGTCTTCTTGAGCTCGGACGTCGGAGTGTCGAACTCCTCCTCGACCTGGCGCAGGATCTCCTTCTGCTCGGAGATCGACTTGCGGATGACCTTCTTGTACTCGTCGGAGACCTTGCTCTTGAGCTTGGGCTCGTAGCGCGCGATCTTGTCGTCGGCCTCGTAGATCCGCTCCACCGACTCGCGGAGCTTCTCGACCAGGCGGCGCTTGACCGGCTCCGCGAACTCGATGGCGGTGATCGCCTTCGACACGCGGATGCGCTGGCGGCCGAGCTTCCAGCGCGCGCGGACGTACTTCGGGTCGCGCTTGCCGACCTCGCGGTACTTCTCGCGCAGCTTCAGGTACTCGGCGTGCGCGGCCGCGACCTTGTCCGTCAGCTTCAGGGTCTGCTTCTTCTTGTTCTCGAGCTTCTCGTCGGTGACTTCTTCCTCGACGAAGATGACCGCGTCGCGGACGCCGATCTCGCCCTGGGACAGCCGCTCGGCCAGCCGCGCGACCTCCTGGGACGCCATCGGGGTGCGGGTGATGACCTTGAGCACGGCCTTCTTGCCCCGCTCGATGCGCTTGGCGATCTCGACCTCGCCCTCGCGGGTCAGCAGGGGCACCGTGCCCATCTCGCGCAGGTACATGCGGACGGGGTCGTTGGTCTTGTCCAGCGCGCCGGGGGTGAGGTCGAGCTCCTGTCCCTCCTCGCCCTCCTTCGGCTCGCGCATGCGCTGCTCGGAGTCCACCACCTCGATGCCCATCGACCCGAACATCGAGAAGATGTCGTCGAGCTCGTCCGAGGAGCTGATCTCGGACGGAAGCATGTCGTTGACTTCCTCCACCAGGAGGTAGCCCTTCTCCTTGCCCATCGTGATGAGCTGCCGGACTTCGTCGTACTTTTCTTCGATAGACAGCGCCAAATTCGGTTACTCCCTCTCGCGTGCGCCGGCGTCCAGACGGACGCCCGGCTCATTTAGACGCTCCACAAACGCTGGCGTTACAGCGTTGAAGAGCGTCGACATCCTTCTTTTCAGCTCGAGCTTCTCGGCCAGCAGGGCCTCCTGGGCCGCGCCGCTGGCTTTCGGCAAATCCTTCTGGATCTCGGCCATGCGCGCCTTCAGGGGCCAGGACTTCAGCTCCTTGACGCACTCGG
>NZ_DASUNH010000170.1:0-6791 GCF_036277275.1 Ideonella sp.
CACCCACGTGACCGCCTCGTTCGCGAACCCGAACTTCTCTTGGGGCGGGTTGGCAGCCAACTCGTGGTCGGGTACCGGCATCGATTTCACTGCCACGCCGAAGGACATCAAGGCTGCGATCGACGTGCTGCACCTGCGCAAGATGAAGGTCATCCTGGCGGTTGGCGGCGCCACCTACAACGACTGGTCACCGCTGGCGGCCGAAGGCGCGGCGGGCTCGGGCCCGCGCATCACGGCGCTGGCGAACATCATGAAGGACCTGGGCTTCGACGGCCTGGACGTCGACTACGAAGCCGACGCCGACATCACGCGCTATGCCAACTCGACGCGTGCACTGCGCAAGGCGGTGGATCTGGCTGGCGGCGGCCGCATCCTGGCCGTGGCCGGCTGGTCGACCGGTGCGGATTGCATTGCCGCGACCTCGAACATGGCGGACTGCGCCGGCAAGCTCTCTTACTGGGGCGGCAATGCCGGCCGCGAGCGCCTGCTGGTGCGTGACCATGCCGATGTCGCCAAGATGTTCGACCTGGTCAACGTGATGTCGTACGACGCCCGCTTCGAGCACTACGATGGCGTCATGGCCTACAAGCAGTACCGCAAGCTGTTCGGCAAGAACACCGTGGTCTCGATCGGCTTCGAGCCGGCGCCCGAAGGCTGGGCCGGCGGCATCCTCGTGGTCAACAACGCCGACGCCCAGTGCACGGGCTCGCGCATCCTGCAAAACCAGTATGGCAAGAACCTCGATTCGCCGTATTCGGTGGCGCGTTTCAACATGGCCGTCAAGAAGAGCACCAGCCCGAACAAGAACCCGCACGACGGCGCGATGATCTGGAGCATCCTGAAGACGGCCAGCGGCAGCTGCGGCTCGGCCCAGATCGCCTCGCCGGGCACGATCGGCCAGAAGAGCGCCAAGATGTTGGGCCTCGTCAACGATCCGCTGCTGAACGAAGCACCCTGGAAGTGATGGGCCGAAGTGCGATCGGGCGTCGGTCCCGACTGCACTAGTGCAGTGTTCGATGCTAGGCGGAACGTCAGAAAACCGATGGATTTGGTCGTCTGGGTAGGCGCAAACCACAGCGATGCCCGGTGGCATCGCGAGGATTTGCAACGACGCCAGGCGGCCAAAGGCGCGGTTTTATGTTCCGCATAGCGTCGAACGCTGCACTGAATGAAAAGGCGCCGACGACCCGGCGCCTTTTTTCGTGGCTCTTGTCGCGCAACCCGGTCGCGCCGGGTTGCCGTTCGTCAATGCACTCAATGGGAGAACCCATCGTGTCCATGAAATCCAAGTTGTCTTCACTGTTCGGCCATGCGCTCATGGCCGTGGCCATTGCTACGCCGGCGCTGGCGGCCGACCTGCCGCCCGAGGCGTTGAGCACCAAGCCGGACGGCCGCTACTACACCGGCTACTTCGCGACCTGGCTCGATCCGTATTTCGACGCGACCGGCAAGACACCGGCCGAGGTCTGGGCCGTCAGCAGGCTCGCCCGCGTGCCGGCCACCTACACGCACGCCGTCATCTCGTTCGCGACGCCGAACTTCAGCTGGGGTGGCCTCGCAGCCAACTCGTGGGTCGGCACCGGCATCGAGTTCCAGTCGACACCAGCGAGCGTGAAGGCGGCGATCAATGTGCTGCACATGCGCAAGCTCAAGGTCATCCTTGCGGTCGGTGGTGCGACCTACTACGACTGGGACGGCCTGGCTGCCGAAGGGCAGGCGGGGTCGGGGCCGCGCATCGATGCGCTGGCCAAGATCATGACCGACCTCGGCATTGACGGCCTGGATGTCGATTACGAGCTGGACGCGAACGTGACGCGTTATGCGAACGTCACCAAGGCCATGCGCAAGGCGGTGGACAAGGCCGGCGGCGGCCGCCTCCTGACCGTGGCGGGCTGGTCGACCGGTGCCGACTGCACCGCGGAAACGACCAACATGGCCGACTGCGCAGGCAAGCTGTCGTACTGGGGCGGCAACGCCGGCCGCGAGCGCCTGCTGGTGCGCGACCATCCGGATGTCGCGAAGATGTTCGACGTGGTCAACGTGATGTCGTATGACGCCCGCTACGAGCACTACGACGGCGTGGTCGCCTACAAGCAGTACCGCAATTTGTGGGGCAAGAACACGGTGGTCTCGATCGGCTTCGAGACGGCGCCCGAAGGCTGGGCCGGTGGCATGCTGGTGGTCAACAACCCAGACGCCCAGTGCACCGGCTCGCGCATCCTGCAGGACCAGTACGGCAAGTCGATCGATGCGCCGTACTCGGTGCAGCGCTTCTCGGCTGCGGTCAAGAAGAGCAAGAGTCCGAACAAGAACGTGCATGATGGCGCGATGCTTTGGCACCTCACGAAGACGGCCAGCGGCGCCTGCGGCACAGCCCAGATCGCCTCGCCTGGACCGATCGGCCACAAGGTATCGCAGATGCTGGGTTTCGTTGACGACCCGATGCTGGACGTGTCGCCTTGGAAGTGAGACCACCCGGCACGGTCAGGCCCTTGATCGCCTGACCGCCGGGTCATTCTCTGAAATGAAGCGCGCCGGCCTTGCCCGGTGCGCCTTCTTTCTTGCGGGTCAACCCGCTGCGGTCATTCCTTGTCGTTCAACTGCGCGCGGAGCTCGCCGCCGGGGAACTTGGTGGTGTGGACATTGGCGTAGGCGGCTCCCGCCCGGATGGCGGCCACCACGTCGGCGAAGCCGCCGGCGTCCACGCCTTGACCCGTGGGGCCGACGACGTTGGCGGCGGTAAGGGTGCCCGTCACCGCACCCGATTGCGGGCAGGTGGGCGCCAGGCCGGTCGGATCGGGGTTGAAGGTGGTCTGGCAGAGCCAGAGCATGACCCCGCCATTGACCTTGCGCTGCCCGAAGTGGATGTGCGCCTGGCGCACTTCGCCTTCCAGGCCGCTGTAGGCCAGGCGGTAGGTGATCATGCCGCCGGTCTCGTCGATGTTGGCAGAGAACTTGCCTGTCGCTGTCGTTGCGACGGAGGGCACCTCGGAAAGGCCGTCCAGGTGAGCGTCGACATCGTGGGCCTGGGTGACGCCAGCAACGCTGCACAAGCCAGCTGCGAGCAGGGTGCCGAGGCGGGGGGGTCGGGTTCTTGGCATGCTGAACTCCTTGATAGATGGGAACGGGCTGGTTGGCCGACGTCTGGCCAGCGACAGCCCAGCGGTGAGTGCCCTTGCCGGGTCATTTGGTTACTTCCGCGCTGTTCTTTTGCAGGCCCTGAACGTGATTGAAGAAGATCTGATCAATCGGGGCACCCATCCGCTGCTGGCGGTGGCATGATCACCAGCTCGCCGGGGCCATCTGCATGGAACCATCAGATAACGACTTACGTCAGGGCACCATGATCGACTTCCGCTCGACCCGACTGCTTCGTTCCTTCGCGGGGGCCGCACTGGCAGCCGCCGTCCAGCTGGCCTGGGCGCACCCCACGTACACGATCGACGCCACGCCGCTGGACAGTCTGCTGCAGTCGCCGGCAGGCCTGAACAAGCGTGGATGGGTCGCCGAGAACGTCGATAGCGACGACGCTGACGGTGGCGGCTACCGCTGCACCCGGTCGGCTTGTGTTCGCATCCCGGCCTTGCCCAACACCAGCGGCGCGACTGGCGTGAAGGCCAGCGCGATCGACGAGCTGGGCGTGGTGGTGGGCGAGTCACCGGCCGGCAGCGTCGCCCATGCGTTTCGCTTCGACGGCACCACCGTCGAAGACCTGGGAGCGTTGGCTGCTGGTGGCTACAGCGCCGCGTACGCGAGCAACAAGCTGGGGCAGGTTGTCGGCTCTTCCCGGGACGCGGGCGGCAACGACATGCCTTTCGTCTGGCAAGCTGGTGTGATGACCCCGCTGCCGACCCTCGGCGGCGACTGGGGCACCGCGCTCGCGATCAATGAGGCCGGCGTGATTGCTGGCAGCGCGATGACGGCCGATGGGGAGTACCACGCCGTCACCTATCGCGACGGGCGCATCAAGGACCTGGGCGTGCTGCCCGGCGGTTACATCGCCGCGGCACGGTCCATCAACCGGCATGGCCAGGTGGTGGGCGAATCGTCGACCGACGGCATGTTCAAGACCCGCGCATTCATCTACGAGAAGGGGCAGATGCGCGAGATGCCCGCGTTGCCCGACACGCGCGACGGCCGCGCTTACAGCATCAACGATTCCGGCTGGGCGGTGGGCTCGGCCCTGGTCCACGGCAAGGGGGTGCGAGGATTTGCCTTCGACGGCGCGAGCACGTTCGACCTGAACGATGCCTTGTCGCCGGCCGACCGCAAGCATTGGATGATCGAGGCGGCCTACGCCATCAATGCCAAGGGGCAGATCCTCGTCAGCGCCCGCGACCGGACGCAGTTCGGCTACCGCGTGCTTGTCCTGTCGCCGCAGTAGTTTTTCAGTGCGCGGCCGGCGCCGCTCCTTCGGGAAACAGCCGCCGGCAAGCGCGGCCGTCGGTGATGAAGACGTGCAGCGCCTCGGCCGGTGCCCACGCGACCACGCGGTCGCCTGCGCGCAGCCGCGTGTGGGCGTTGCCGCGCACGACCAGCTCGTGGTGGTCGTGCGCGCGCAAGTGCACGAGGTGTGCTTCGCCCAGCTGCTCCACCAGCGTCACATCGGCGTCGAGCCGCAGGCCGTTGGCAAAGGGCGGCGGCGCCTCGACGCCGGTGAGACGCAGGTGCTCGGGCCGCACGCCGATCTCGACCGCCTGGCCTTCGAGCAGCTTGGTGGTCGCCTCGACAGTGGCGGTGGCGGGCTGCCCGAACGGCAGCTCCAGCTGCACGACCGGGCTGGTGGCGGTGATCTTGGCTGGCAGCAGGTTGATCTGCGGTGAGCCGATGAAGCTGGCGACGAAACGGTTCGCTGGCTGCTGGTACAGATCCAGCGGCGCGCCGGCCTGCTGCACGCAGCCTTCGTGCATCACGACGATCTTGTCGCCCAGCGTCATCGCCTCGACCTGGTCGTGCGTCACGTAGACCATCGTCGCGCCCAGGTCGCGGTGCAGCCGCGCCAGCTCGACGCGCGTCTTCACGCGCAGTGAGGCGTCGAGGTTCGACAGCGGCTCATCGAACAGGAACAGCCGCGGCTCGCGCACGATCGCGCGGCCGATGGCCACGCGCTGGCGCTGCCCGCCCGAGAGCTCGCGCGGCTTGCGCTCCAGCAGGTGATCGATGTGCAGCGAGCGCGCGGCTTTCTCGATGCGGCGCTGCCGCTCGGCCTTGTCGGCGCCGTGCAGCTTCAACCCGAAGGCCATGTTGTCGAACACGTTCATGTGCGGGTAGAGCGCATAGCTCTGGAACACCATCGCGATGCCGCGCTTGGCCGGCGGCAGGTGGTTGACCACCTCGTCGCCGATGCGCAGCTCGCCGCCGCTGATCTCTTCGAGCCCGCACATCATGCGCAGCAGCGTGGTCTTGCCGCAGCCGCTGGGGCCGACCAGCACGACGAACTCGCCGCTGTCGATCTGCAGGTTCACGCCTTGCAGCACCGAGGTGCTGCCATAGGTCTTGGACACGTTGTCCAGGGTGACGCGGGTCATGGAGGGCTCGTTCTGAAGAAGAAGGTATTCACTTGACCGCGCCGGCGGTGATGCCGTGGATCAGCTGGCGCGAGACCAGCGCATAGAGCAACAGCACGGGCAGCACCGCCAGCGACAGCGCCGCGAGCACCGCGTTCCAGTCGGTGGCGAACTGGCCGATGAACTGCTGCACGCCGAGCGTGATCGTCTGCGTGCTCTCGCCGGGCGCGAGGATCAGCGGAAACCACAGGTCGTTCCAGATCGGCACCATCGTGAAGACGGCGACGGTGGCCACGGCGGGCTTCAGCAGCGGCAACACGACGCGGAAAAAGATCTCGAATTCGCCGATGCCATCGCAGCGGGCCGCATCCTTCAGTTCGCGCGGCACCTGCAGGATGAACTCCGACAGGATCATCACCGCCAGCGGCAGCCCCTGCGCCACGTAGACGAGCACCAGCGCCGTCAGCGTGTTGACCAGGTCCAGCGCCACCATCGTCTGCAGGATCGACACCGAGCCGAGGCGGATCGGCACCATGATCCCGAACGCTAGGAACAGCGCGAGCAGCCGGTTGCCGCGGAAGCGGTACTCGGTCAGCGCCCAGGCGGCCATCGCGCCGAACAGCAGGATCAGGGCCATCGACACGCCGGTGACGATGACACTGTTGAGGAACATGCCACCGACCGCGGCATTGCCCAGCACCTTGGCGTAGCCGACGATGCTGAAGCTGGCGGCAGTGGGCAGTGCCAGCGGATCGTCGAAGATCGCCTTGCGCGACTTGAACGAGTTGATGAGCACCAGCAATATCGGGCAGAGCACCAACAGCGTGTAGCCGCCGAGCACGAGGTGCACGAAGCCCGCGCGCAATGGCTTGGCGATGGTGGGCGACATCAATGCACGCTTGGCGGCCTGATCTGTCAGCAGGGACGGCGGGGCTGTATTCATTGGGCATGACGGCGCAGCCGCCGCTGGATGAATAGGAAGTACACGCCGACACCGCCCAGGATGACAAGGAACATCAGCGTGGCCAGCGCGGCGCCCATCGTCGCGCTACCAACTTGCGACTGGTAGCCGAAGAAGGTGCGATAGAAGAGGGTGCCGAGCAGGTCGGTCGAGTAGTTCGGCCCGGCCAGCGCGCCCTTGACGGCGTAGATCAGATCGAAGGCGTTGAAGTTGCCGACGAAGGTGAGGATGTTGACCAGCCCCAGCGTCGGCAGGATCAGCGGCAGCCGGATCGCCCAGAAGATGCGCCACGGGCTGGCGCCTTCGACGGTGGCGGCCTCGAT
>NZ_DASUNH010000171.1:0-16718 GCF_036277275.1 Ideonella sp.
TTCTCCGAAGGTCGTAGTTCGCGGTGTCATAACCCGTGCTGCCTTTCCTGCTCTTGCTGGTGGGATGGCGAATTGTAGAACGAGAGCTGCGCCGCCAACAATCACAGGGCTTCCGCCTCGATAGGCAGGCCGGACTCAACCAACGCAGCGAACTCGTCGGCCAGGCGCTGGCTCTCGCCGATCGCGCGCCGCCAAACCGCCTGCCGTGCGGCCAAGTCATCGCCAAAGGCCTTGAAGTCGCTGCGGTCGGGCAGCTTGCCACCCGGCAGCCCGGCAATCCACTCGGCACGCGGCGCCAGCACCACGACGTTGTCGAGTGCGGTGGTGCTGCGATGCCGGTGCTTCAGCGCCTTGTCGAGCCAGCCGGGGACCAGCGTCGGCTGGAAGTGCGGATAGAGCACCAGCCCGTGGGCCATGTGGTCGTAGCGCAGGTGCAGGTGGTAGTCGGTGATGCCGCCGTCCCAGTACGCACCAGCCGGCGCGCCCGGGATGTCATGCACCGCCTGGAGCCAGAACGGGATCGAGCAGCTGGCCAGCACCGCTGGGGCGAGGTTGGCGGCACTCAAGTCCACCCGGTGCGTGCGGTAATCGCGCAGCGTTAGTGGCAACGGGTCGCGTGGGTCCGAAAACACCACACGCTCCAGCCAACCGCCCATCGCGTGCCGCGATACCAGGTTGCTGACGAAGGCGCCGCCGTAGCCCAGCGGCGTGCGCAGCTTGCCCTCGCGGCGCAGCACATGGCGGCCGCGGCTGGTGAAGATGTGCAGCCGGTAGCGCGGATGCCCCAGCAGCTCGTGCTCGACGCCACCAAAGTGCTCGCCCAGCTTGGCGCCGAAGGTGCGGCTGACGACCTGCGCCGTCGGTGGCTTGCCCGGCGCATGCTCGTACGACTGCATCACATAGTCGTCGGCCAGGCGGGCCAGGGCCGCGTCGGGATCGGCGCGGCAGGCCGATGCCATGCGCCAAGCACCGATCGACGCGCCGAGCAGGTGAACGGTCTGCGCGCTGCGCGGCAGCCAGTGGCCGAACAGATACCGGTCCAACGGGTTCAGCACCAGGCCTTTGGGGCCGCCGGCGGCGGCCG
Source organism: Ideonella sp. (assembly GCF_036277275.1). Taxonomy (GTDB): domain Bacteria; phylum Pseudomonadota; class Gammaproteobacteria; order Burkholderiales; family Burkholderiaceae_C; genus Ideonella. The sequence continues at coordinate 1,085 of NZ_DASUNH010000171.1, forward strand.
GGACGACCGCCACGTCTGCCGGCTGCAGGCCCCGCTCGCGCAACTGCCGGCGAGCCCGCGGACCCGCCAGAATGCGCAAGGCCTGCAAGCCAGCCATCGGCGTCGTCAGCGCTTCTGCAGCTTCGCGAAAGCCGCTGCCATCGCACTCTGTCCGGCGGCCGGCGCCGCGCCGCGCTGCGGCGGGCCGGCGCGTTCGCCGCGTGCCGCCGGGCGATAGCTGTTGTCGCCCTTGGCGCCCTGGCCCTTTTGCGAAGGCGCCGCATCGAGCTTCATCGTCAGCGAGATGCGCTTGCGGGCCAGGTCGACTTCAAGCACCTTGACCTTGACGATGTCACCGGTCTTGACGATCTCGCGGGCATCGTTGACGAACTTGTTCGACAGCTGGCTGACGTGAACCAGGCCGTCCTGGTGCACGCCCAGGTCGACGAATGCACCGAACTGCGCCACGTTGCTGACGGTGCCTTCGAGCACCATGCCCTCGGACAAGTCCTTGATGTCTTCGACGCCGTCGTTGAAGCGGGCGACCTTGAAGTCCGGCCGTGGATCACGGCCCGGCTTTTCCAGCTCGGCCAGGATGTCCTTGACGGTGATCGCGCCGAACTTCTCGTCGGCAAAGGCATCAGGCTTCAGCGTGCGGATCACGTCGCTCTTGCCCATCACCTCGGCCACCGGACGCTGCAGCTTGTCGAGCATGCGCTGCACCACCGGGTAGGTTTCGGGGTGCACCCCGGTCAGGTCCAGCGGGTTGTCGCCGTCGCGAATACGCAAGAAACCGGCCGCCTGCTCGAAGGTCTTGGCGCCCAGCCCGGCCACGTCCATCAATTGCTGGCGGGTGCGGAACGCGCCGTTCGCATCGCGCCAGCGCACGATGCTGTTGGCCACCGCATTCGACAGACCCGACACCCGCGCCAGCAGCGGCGCTGAAGCCGTGTTCAGGTCCACCCCGACCGAGTTCACGCAGTCTTCGACCACCGCGTCCAGCGTGCGCGCCAGTTCGCTCTGGTTCACGTCATGCTGGTACTGGCCGACACCGATGCTCTTCGGATCGATCTTCACCAGCTCGGCCAGCGGGTCCTGCAGGCGGCGGGCGATCGACACGGCGCCGCGCAGGCTCACGTCCAGGTCCGGCAGTTCCTTGGAGGCGAATTCCGAAGCCGAATAAACCGACGCCCCCGCCTCGCTGACCACCACCTTCTCGATGTGCGTGCCCGGCGCCAGTTGCTGGATGCGCTTGATCAGGTCAGCGGCCAGCTTGTCGGTTTCGCGGCTCGCGGTGCCGTTGCCGATCGCGATCAGGTTCACGCCGTGCGTCGCGCACAGGCGGCCCAGCGTGTGGATCGAGCCTTCCCAATCCTTGCGCGGCTCGTGCGGGTAGACGGTGTGGGTGTCCAGCACCTTGCCGGTGTCGCTGACCACGGCCACCTTCACGCCGGTGCGGATGCCGGGGTCCAGCCCCATCACGACGCGCTTGCCGGCCGGTGCAGCCAGCAGCAGGTCGCGCAGGTTCTCGGAGAACACCTTGATCGCGACCTTCTCGGCGTCTTCGCGCAAACGCCCGAACAGATCACGCTCCAGGCTCATCGACAGCTTGACCTTCCAGGTCCAGGCGATGGCCTTGCGGATCAGGTCGTCGCTGGGGCGCTTGGCGTGGCCCCAGCCCAGGTGGTGGGCGATGCGGCCTTCGGCGAGCGTCGGCTGGCCCGGCACGATCTCTTCGTCGAGTACCAGCTTCGCGTCGAGGATCTCTTGCGTGCGACCGCGGAACACCGCCAGCGCGCGGTGCGACGGCACGGTGCGGATCGGCTCGTCGTACTCGAAGTAGTCGCGGAATTTGGCGATGTCGGCGTTGTTGACATCCTTGCCGTCCATCAGCTTGGACTGGAACAGGCCCTCGTCCCACAGCCATTCGCGCAGCTTGCCGACGAGACCGGCGTCTTCGGCCCAGCGCTCGGAGAGGATGTCGCGCACGCCGTCGAGCACCGCGTACGCGTCGGCGAAGCCAGCATCGGCGTTGATGAACGCGGCCGCTTCGGCCTGCGGATCCAGCGACGGATCAGCGAACAGCTTGTCGGCCAGCGGCTCGATGCCGGCCTCGCGGGCAATCATGCCCTTGGTGCGGCGCTTGGGCTTGTACGGCAGGTACAAGTCTTCCAGCTCCTGCTTGGTCGGCACGGCTTCGAGTGCCGCGCGCAACTCCGGCGTCAGCTTGCCCTGCTCGTCGATGCTCTTCAACACCGCAGCGCGGCGCTCTTCGAGTTCGCGCAGGTAGCCCAGGCGGGCCTCCAGTTCGCGCAGCTGGATATCGTCCAGCCCGTCCGTGGCCTCCTTGCGGTAGCGGGCGATGAAGGGCACCGTGGCGCCGCCGTCCAGCAGCTCGACGGCGGTATTGACTTGCGTCGGCCGAACTTTCAGCTCGGCGGCAATTTGCAGCAGGATCTTGTCCAAGACGGGAAGCCGGTTCAGGCAAAGCGACAAAGCGCGCGAGTGTGCCAGAACCACGGCATCGATAAATGTGTTACCCGATGTATTGCAACGCTCCCCTGCTACCGAACCGGGCCTCGGAACACCCAAGCTTCAAACGTATCGTGCTCGCCTTCCAGGTTGGCGAGGGCTGGCGCGAATCCTGTGGTCTTCAGCGGCTTCCGCTTCGAAGCGCTGTGCAGGCCCACGATCAGGTTCTGCGGATTTCGGACGAGCACCCAGTCCCTTTGACCGGTCAACGGATCCAACGGAATCTGCCTGAGATACCGACGCACCTGCGGCTGGCGAGGATCCTTCAGCAACGACTCGAGGTCTGCAGGCGCACGCGGCGTCCCGAGGGGGGACGCATGGGCATACGCTTGAAGCGCTTGCTGGAACGCCAGGCCGACGTGGAGCAACTCCTCCTCGGCATCATGTTGAGCGAGCGATGCACCAGCCCCGACCGAGAAGGCCGCGGCCACACCGACGATGGCCACGGCAATCATGACGGCCAGGTAGGCCAATCCTTGCTGGGTGCGCGAGGGCTGAGGGGTGCGGGTTGGCATCTTTCACCAGTCGCGAAACGCACTGCCGTCGCGGCCGCTGCCGAGTGCACCGCTGCGCAGATCGGCCACGTTGCCTTTCACCTCATCACTGGGTGGAATCAACTCCCAGGTGGCGTTCGAACTGGTGATCGGGTCCATCGGTGGCGCTGACAGGTACTTCCGGGTCACCAGTTCGTCGAGTGAATCGGGGTAGCGGCCCAGATCGCCGCGAAAATGAGCGATGGCGTCTCTGGTCACGCGCAAGTTCTCGCGCAGCACTGATTCCTTGGCTGCATCGACACTGTGGAAGTACCTTGGCGCAGCTATCGTCAGCAGCAACGCCAAGATGGCCATCACGACCAGCAGCTCGATAAGAGTGAAGCCGGCGGCCAAGCGTTGGGCTGACATTCGACTCACCACTGGTTGTAGGCAACGCCATTGAGGCCCTGCACCGTCGATCGGGAGTGAACGTCATACACGTCGTCCCCCTCTCGAGGATCGGCCGCCTCGCTGTCGTACGACCTCAGACCCCAGGTCAACGAGGCGCTCAGATGGGCGTCGTCGCTCATCGGATCACGAGGGACTCGGCGCAAGAAAAAAATCTTGCGCTTCTTCGGATCGCTCTGATCGTCCTCGCCTTCGACCAAGCGTTCCAGGTCTCTCGGATAGCCGGAAGCCCCGGCGTCCTTTCGGATGCGCCCTTGATCGCTGGCCAGCTTGTAAGCGTCGATGGCGCTTCGGATCTCGCGCAATGCCAACCGCAGCTCGCGCTCCTTGCTTCGCTGGTAGGTCACCTGCGCAAGCGGTGCGACCACCGTCGCGAGCAATGCCAGCACGGCCAATGTAATGAGCAGCTCGACGAGGGTGAACCCTACCTGAACACCGCAACACCCGCCGCGCGTCCTGGTCATGGCGCAACGGTCAATTGAAGCGGCGAAGGTGCCGAGTACGTGACGGAGCGCCCAGCTTCTCCTTCGGGTGCGATGGTGAGCACCCGGACGATCGCGGCCGGGCTGACCTTCAAGGCCCGCAAGCTCAACGTCATCACCGTACCCGCTCCGCTGGCTCCGGCGGTGCCATTGCGCTTGATGGTCGCCAGCACCTGGCCGGATGGATCAACGCGCTTTTCGAAGGTGGTCGCGATGCCACCTTGCGCCAAGAATTCGCCCTCCAGCACATCCACCACCTCCAGTGCTGCGGCATCAAAGCCCAGCGCCAGCGGCAACGCGCGAATGGGCTTGCCGGCCTCGACCTGCAGCGGAACCTGTGCGACCTGGCCGGGCTTCAACGCCGGCACAGTTCCCCAGAGGAACTTCACATCGGCGGCAGGCGGCAGCGATCCACTCGGGATACCCGCCTGATCCTGTCCAGAGGCCGGCGGCGACGGCGTGGACGAGCTGACGGGCCCAGCGGCCTGCCCCGTCGGCAAGCCCGCTGTCGGCTGACCGAAGCCGGTAGCGGCCCCGGACACAGCGCCACCGCCACTGCGCAAGCCCGAATCGGTGCCCGATTCGAAATCCAACAGGCTGGCATCAGGCCGCTGAATGTTGCGCAGCACACGTGGCGTGATGGACAGCACGATCTCGGATTTCGCGGTTTCATCGGTGCTGCCGCCGAACAGCTTGCCGACAATCGGCGCCGAACCCAGGGCCGGAACCTGGTTGACGGAGCGCCGTTCTTCGTCGTTGATCAGCCCCGCCAGGATCTGGTTTTCGCCGTCGCGCAGGCGCAGCACCGTCGCAGCGCTGCGCGTGCCTATTTGATAGGCCAATGTGCCCGATTTGGTCTGAACCTGGCTGACCAGGCTGCTGACTTCGAGCGCTACCTTGATCGCCACGTCGCCTTCCGGATACACGGTTGGCTCCACCTCGAGTTTCAGCCCCACATCGATGTAGTTGACGGAGTCCGACACAAAGCCGGTCGATGTCGAGGTCGAGGTGATGTTGGGCACCCGATCGCCAATGAGAACCCGCGCCTTCTCGCGACTCTTCGCGCGAATCTTGGGATTGGCCAGAATGTTCGCGGTCGACCCGTCCTGACGGGCGGAAATGGTGAGTGGGTTGACCGAAACACCCACCGTGCCGCCATTCAATCGGCGCAGGTCACTCAGCGTGAGCTGAGTTCCCGAGCCGGACGCCAACGGGCTCAGGCTCGCCTGGTCGGGCCAACGTACGCCCAGGTTCAGCAGATCGGACCGCTTGACCTCCAGCACCTCGACTTCGAGCATGACCTCGGGCTCCGGCAGGTCGAGAAGTGCCACCATGCGCTCGACCATCTTGATCGCATCGGAAGAGTCGCGAACCACCATCGCGTTCAGACGCTCGTCGACGACCACGTCCTTGACTTTCAGGATGGCCTTGATGGAGTTGGCAATGGCCTTTGCGTCGCCGTTCGACAGATAGAACGTCCGCACGGACAGCAATTGGTAGTCCTTCTGCTTGGCGGGCGTGTCGGGATAGATCAGCACCGAGTTCGCATCGAGCACCCGCTGGGCCAGTTGATTGCTGAGCAACAGCCGACTCACCGCAGCTTCGACCGTACCGTTGCGCAGATAGAGCGAGGTCTTCTGATCGGTCCTCACATCCCGGTCGAACACGAAGTTCAGCCCCGAGGTCTTTGCGATCACTTCGAACACCGATTTCAGTGGCGCGTCCTTGAACTCCAGGCTGAGCACCTTTCGGTACGCCGGCCCGAGAGCCATCTCCGCGCTGGGCTTGCTTTCCAGCGACTCCAGGCGCTGCTGCAACTGCTGCGCGCGCGGATTCCGCGGGCTCTCCGCAAGCACCGTTCGAAGTTGACTCCGCGCCTGCTCGAAGTTCTTCTGTTCGAGGCTGATGTTGGCCTGATCGAGTTGCCGCTCCCAGACCCGCTCACGCTCGACAGCCTTGAGGCCGAGCACGGCGGCCTCGTTCGTCGGGTCGGCCCGCAACACCTTTCTGTACAAGTCGTCTGCGCGATCGAATTCAGCCGCCTCGCGCTCGCGCCGGGCCTCTTCGAGCCATGACGTCGCGAGCCTGGTGCGCAACCTCAGCCAGGCAGCGCGCACTTGCGCGGAGCCAGGCTCAGCCTTCGCAGCCTGCTCGAACCGCTCCAACGCCTCCACCGGGCGATCTTGTGCCAACAGTTCCTGGCCATCACGATACGCAGGGTTGCTCGCACAGCCCGCCATGACGGCCAGCGAGATCGCGAGCACCCATGCCTGTCCACGGCGCACCTGCGCCCACCATTGCCGCCTCACTCTGCCTCCCCGATCGGGACTGTGTATGTGTGATTCATGGGTAGGTAGACCATCGTCAGATTCGGCGGGGCAATGCGCACCACCTGATACACCTGCTCTGCCACCTGACCTTCTTTCAAGACGAACGTCGATTCATCCTTCGCCAGGAAGACTTCCCAGGCACCGGCTTCGCGCTTCTTGCCGATGTATTCGAATGGAAACGTCGGTGCTTCGGGCTCGGAAGCTGCCGACTCCGCTGGCGCCGGAGGCGGTGACCAGTCACGCCCTGCGAACAGGTCGCTTCTGACGTCAGGCGTGCTCGATGCCGGAAACAATGACTGGCGATCCATCAACCTTGGCAGCGACGCAGCGGGGGCACTGCCCGCCGGGCGAACGGGCGGTGCGGGCGACGCATGCCCCCGCACCGCGGACACCACTTCCGCCGTGGCGCCTGGCGCATCGCTGAAGAGCACCAGCGCCAGCGCACTCAGGAACGCAGGAGCCAATATGTACCAGCGATTCATGGCGAGCCTCCTGCCTGCGAGGCACGGTGGCTGGCCAATGAAAACCATGCGCTGAAGGTCAGCAGGACATCGGCCTGCGGCTTGTCCGACGCCTCGCGTTGGATGCTGAGTTGATCCAGTGACATGTTGGGGTGCTCGCGAAGGCTCGCCTCCACGAAGCTGCGCACGGCTGGGTACGATCCGCTCACCGGTATCGAGATCGACGCCCGGGTCCAGGGCAGGCCGTTGATCGGCTCGTATTGGTAGCTGGATCGCTCGAAGCGAAGCCCTTCCCGCTCAGCAACCTTGAACAGGCTCGCGATCTCCGAATTCATGTCTTCCGGCGAAGCGAGAACGGCAAGCACCTGGTTCAAAGGCGCTTCGGGGGATTCTGAAACGGCCGGCTTCGGTGCCGATCTCGGCTTGGCTGCGCTGGCCAGCCGGTCCTGCAACATGTTCCGCTCATTGATCAGCGGCTTGAGCCAGACGAACTGAAATACCGCCCCCGCAGCGAGAGTCGCAATCATGACCAGCGGCAACCAGCCGCGACGATAGATCGCCACCTCGCACCACAATCGCCAAGCCGTCCCGGCGCCGCTCTTCAAGGTCGACTCCCGATCACCGCAGACAAGGTGAACCGCAACGGCCGCGTCTTGTCCCGGTCATTCGTCTCGTGCTTCAGCGCGCGCGCATCACGAAGATGAGGCGAACTGTTGAGCGTGTCTGCGTAGCGCCAGGCGTCTTGTGCCGTTCGCGTCTCGATGGTGAGAGTCAATGTCGCCTGGCTGGGGCGTGGCTCGATCTCCAGCACCGCGACTTCAGGCGGCGTCAACCGCTCCAGTTCGTTCAGCAGCGTGGGCCAGTCTGTGTTCAGACGCGCGATCACGTCCGCTGCAAGGCGCAGCTGACTCTGGCTCAATGCCTGGCGACGCGCGGGTACCGTCGGCGACCCGGCCGGTTCCAGTCGTGCGAGGCGCTCCTGCAATGCCGCGCTCTCCCGCTCGGTGCGCTGCCAGGTCAGCCCAAGCCATGCCACCCACGACACGGTCATTGCAGTCAAGAGCAGATAGGCAGCCCTGGCTCGAGCCGACGTGCACACTCCCAGCGCACGGCCCCATAGCGCGCTGCGAGGCAGGAAATCAATGCCCGGCCACGAACTCATACGTCCCCTCCATATGAGCGGTACCCAGCGCCGCAGCCATGGCAGCAGCAGAGTCCGCCGGCACGGCCGTCAATGAAGCAAGCTCATAGCGCTCCGCGCGCCACCCGTTCAATGCGACTGCCGGCGGCACCGAGCTCGAGAATGCGTCCAGCAGCACCGCCCGGCCAGGCGCAGGGCCCTGTTGTTCCCCCGACAGAGCCTCGCCGCGCCTGGACGACATGCGTGCCAACTCGCGCTCCAGCGTGGCCGTGGCGTCGACTGCGGGCAAACGAACGGTGCGCAGCTCGGTGGGTACCCCATCGATCGACCACCAGGCGATCGCGCGGTCGCTGGACGATCTGCACACCAGAACATCGGGGCCGCCCTTCCCCTTCCCCTTTTGCCACATGTCCATCAACCGTTGGGTCGCCGGACGAATATCGGACAGACTCAGACCGAGCCGCCCTTGCAACGCTTGCGTGCACGCGACCGCACTACCCGCCAGCGCGCAGCACACGCTCGGTCCGTCAAGGCGCCAACGGCATTGGAGACTCCATTCATTGAGTTCCTGCCCGAACAATTCTTCATGGCGAAGCCGTGCGAAGGCCTCCAGCTCGGCCAGCGAGCGCGCTCCCGAGGGTGCCTTCACCAGCCACCAGCGCACGAGGTCTTCGGCCACCGTCACAGACATTGGCCGCCCATCCAACAGGTCTGCGAGCGCTGACGTGTCTTGCATCCAGCCGGCAACAGCGTCAGGCGCTGCGGTGAGCGGGCCGGCGCTGACCCGGTGCTCCAGGTGGCCATTCGCCGCACGCCAGACCATGGCGACACCAGTGGCCGAAAGGCCCAACGACACGCGAGGCCGCCGGAGCCGGCTACGAAGCCAGCGTGACACGGCGCACCTCCTCCAGCGTCGTCTGCCCTGCCGCGACCAGATCCAGTGCCGCCTCGAACAATGTGCGGGTGCCATTGGCCCGCGCCGCTTCCTTGATCTGGCGCACCGGCTGCTTGGCGATCACCAGCTCGCGAATGTCGTCGCTCATGGTCAGCAACTCGGCAATGGCGCGCCGGCCGCGGAAGCCCGTGCCGCGGCAGAGCCCGCACCCGTGGCCCTGGCGAAAATCGAATCTGCTGACCTGACCGTGGTTCAGTCCGCAGCGCTCCAGCGCGTCGTCGGACGGCCGAACCGGCCTGGCGCACTCGGGGCAATTGATACGGATCAGACGCTGGGCCCAAATTCCGTTCAACGCCGACGACAGCGAATACGGGTCGAGCCCCATGTGGGCAAAACGACCGAATACATCGAACACGCTGTTGGCGTGTACGGTCGAAAGCACCAGGTGTCCGGTCAATGCCGACTGCACGGCGATCTCAGCCGTCTCCCGGTCACGAATCTCGCCGACCATGATCTTGTCCGGATCGTGGCGCAAGATGGAGCGCAGGCCTCGGGCGAAGGTCAGGCCTTTCTTGTCATTGACCGGGATCTGCAGGATGCCGGCAATCTGGTATTCGACCGGATCCTCGATGGTGATGATCTTGTCGCGGCCGGTGTGCATCTCGGTGAGTGCCGCATAGAGTGTGGTGGTCTTGCCGGAGCCCGTCGGTCCCGTGACCAGGACCATGCCATAGGCCGCCTCGACCAGCATCCGAAGCGCCCTGACCGACGATTGGTCGAAGCCGAGCGCGTCGATACTGAGTCGCCCATGCTGCTCGATCATGGCTTGCTTATCGAGCACACGTATCACGGCATCTTCGCCGTGCACGCTGGGCATGATCGACACGCGAAGATCGATGTCGCGACGCTGCACGGAGACCCTGAAACTTCCGTCCTGCGGCACCCGCCGCTCCGCGATGTCCAACTCGGCCAAGACCTTCAGGCGCGAAATCACCTGTTCGGCCAGGGCAACGCCCGCCACTTGCATCACCGAGTCCAGCACACCGTCTATGCGGTATTTGACGGCCACGCCTTCAGCCGTCGATTCGATATGCACGTCACTGGCGCCCTGCCGCAGTGCATCGTAGAGCGACGAATTGACCAGCTGCACGGCAGGACTGGCCGATTCGCTGATGCGAGCGAGCGACAGCGTTTCGCTGACGGGGGCCAGGTGGCTCGCGTCGGCGGCTTGCGTGGCAATGCCATCGGTCGCGCGGGCCGACAGCTCATGGCGACTGAGCAGCGCATGCAGATCGGAAGGCGTGCACACGTGCCAATGGACCGGACAGTCCGCCAAGGACTCGGCCCAGGTCAGCAGGTCGTCGTCGTACGGGTCGACCAGCACCCCCCGCATCGATCCGTCGCCGCCATCGCGCATCAGCGCACATTGGCGCGACTGCGCCTTGACCAGGGGCAGCACCTCGAAGACCGGGTTCCAGCCCAGCAGATCGTCCATGGTCGCCAGCGGCATGTTGGCTGCCGATGCCACGCAGGCGGCGACATGCGCCTCGGCACACGCCAGCTCCTCCGCCAGCGAGGCCATCCAACCTCGGCCTCTTTGGCGAGAGGCGAGGATCTGTCGGATGGGGATGTCGGGTTCGCCGCTGATCATTGGAAAGACCCGGCCAGATCAAAGATCGGCATGTAGAGCAGCAAGACAATCAGGCCGATGACCAAACCGATGGCAGCCATCAGCGCCGGTTCGAAAGCCCGAGTGAAACGCTCGATCCAGCGCGCAGTCTCGCCTTCATGGAAGAGCGCCGCGCGCCGCAGCATGGTGCCGAGTTGCCCCGTCTCCTCCCCCACCTTCAGCAACCGCGCTGCCACGGGCATGGTGAGCGCTTCTTTCTCGAGCGCCTTCGAAAGAGGCTGCCCCTCGGAAACGGTTGACCGGACGCGCTCCATCCGCTCCCGATCGGCCGGTGCCCCCACCGTCTGCAAAAGCTGCAGGGCCTGGCCGATGGACATGCCCCCTTCGAGCAGCAAGCCGAGCGTCAGGTACAAGCGCGCCACTTCCATCTGACGCAAACGGTCGCCCACCCACGGCAAGCGTCGGATCCAGGCGCCCAGCGCACCGCTGCGACGCGCTCGCATCGCGCCGAACGTCAATCCCGCAACCAAGAGCGCAGCGGCCGCGGCCAGGGGCACGGTATGTTCGGCGGCATAACGCCCCCAGTTGATGAGCAGTTGCGATGCCCACGGCAGCGAACGGCCTGTGCCTTGATAGACCAACGCAAACTTGGGGACCACGTAGCCCAGCAGGAAGACGGTCACGATCGCGCCGACCACCAGCAGGATCGTCGGGTAGACCGAGGCACTGACCACCTTGGCACGCACCGAGTCGACGCGCGTCTGGTATTCGATGAACCGCGTCAGTGCTTCCGTCAAGTTGCTGGTTCGCTCTGCCGCACCGATCAAACCGACGAACAACGGCGGGAAGGTCGATTGCTGCCGTTGAAGGGCCACCGAGAACTTGTGGCCGGACCGCAGGTCCTGCGCCAACTGCTGCAGGGTGAGCCGGCTTGCGGAAGCGGGCTCCTTTTCGAGCAGTGCATCGACCGATTCGATGACACTCAGGCCCGCTTGCAGCAGGGCCAACAGCTCCTGGGCAAACAAGACCAGCGAAAACGCCTTGCCTCGCCCCGCTCCGCCCCAACCGGCGGACGTTGCATCGGCATCGAGCGACATCACCTTGAGGCCCTGGTGAGCCAGCTCCTGGCGAGCCTCCGCCGGACCTATGGCTTCGAGCCGCACGGTGTCGATTCGCTGCTGGGCGTCAACGACGCGCGCTCGAAACTGCATCAAACTCACCCGGCATCAGAAGCTGGTGATGTCGGCTGCGTCGCCTTCTCCGCCCACCTTGCCGTCCTTGCCGTAGGACAGCACCTCCACTTCGGCTCGGGTGCCAGGGCTGCGGTATTCATAGGCATGGCCCCAAGGGTCGGCAGGCACGGCCTTCTGAAGGTAGGGGCCGGCCCAATTGGCCTGCCCCCCGGGACGGTCGACCAAGGCGTTCAGCCCTTCTTCGGGACTGGGGTAACGGCCCACGTCCAGCCGAAACGCATCCAATGCCTTCACCAAGGCCTCGACCTGCGCTTTGGCGACGCCTCGCTCAGACTTGCTGATCTGGGAGAAGTAGCGCGGCCCCACATAGGCCGCCAGCAGGCCGATGATTGCAACGACCACCAGCAACTCCAGCAGGGTGAAGCCCGCCGTGCGGCGCCGGGCTGCGGCTTGGCGGCACGTCACCGCGTTGTTCGGATGCTGATTCAAATGTCCTCCCCCTGGTTTTCTGGAATCTCTGCCGGCGCATGCCCCAGCCGTGCATTCGCTGAATTCTAGATTCCGTCAGTCGCCCGCTCCGGCAGGTCTGCCCCCTACGTTGTAGGTGCTGGAATGCCAGCCGGTGAGGGACTCCAGAAAGGCCACCAACTCGGCTTTCTCGGCAGGCGTCAGGATCAGCGGATGCCCATCCTCCTTGCCACGGTAGTAGATCTCGCGCTCCACGGCCTCCCCCAGCGTCGGCACGCTGCCATCGTGCATGTAGGGTGCCGTCAACGCCACGTTGCGCAGACTGGGCGTCTTGAACTTGCCGATGTCCTTCGGGTCCATCGTCACGGCGAAGCGTCCGAGGGCCGCCATGCCGGGGTCGCGCAGGATCGAGTGGTCTTGCGCGCGGCCATCGTTGCGCCATTCAGCGAGCTGGCGCACCAGCGCCGGCAGTTGCCGTTCGATGTCTTTCAGCCCGACGCCCAAGGAATGGAAACCATGATCGGTCAGGAGCGGCCTCGGTCCATCCACCGCATGGCAACGGGTGCAGGCGGCGACGCCGTTGAAGAGCACCCAGCCGCGCTGCGCTTCAGCGCGTAGCGCAGTCGAGTCGCCCGCCCGATAGCGATCGAACGCCGAAGGCCCATCCGCCAGGCTCCGCTCGAAGGCCGACAAGGCCTGGGCGACATTGGCCACACTGATCGCGTCAACGTCGGCGCCCCCTCGGCCGAAGGCCTGCCGAAACTGCTCCACATACTGACCGTCGGACCTCAAGAGCGTCTGCAGCGCAGAGGTATCGCTGAGGCCATGCTCGACAGGGTTGGTCAGAGGGTCGAGCGCCTGGTCTTCCAGGGTGGCGCGCCGGCCGTCCCAGAAGAAACTGCGCTGGCCAGCGACATCCACGAGGCTGGGTGTGTTGCGACTTCCAAGGCGGCCGCCAATGCCTTCGGCCAATGGCTTGCCGTCCGAGAAGGCGCGTTCGGGCTGGTGGCACGACGCGCACGAGACCTTCCCATCGCCGCTCAGCCGCACATCGAAGAACAGGCGCCGGCCAAGTTGCTCTCGCGCTTCGACGGCCGACTTCTCAGCCGCCGCCATGGAGGCGGGCGGCGATGCCAGCACCAGGCCGACGGCCGCCAAGGCAGCGCCGACCGTCAGTGAAGCGGCAGCGGCTCGGCAGAGCCGGGCGAGCCTTTTCACGTGCTGCAACCGCCGCACAGAGACCTCAGAAGAGCGTGAAAAGAAGGAACGGCGCGCGCACCATGGTCAGGGATTCTGGCGGAAAGCCGCGCCCCCGCCTGTGCTGCCTGGATTGGTGGTGCCGATCAGCTTGCCGGCCGTATCGAGCAGCAGGTGAGCGCTCGGGCGACCGCCTTCAGCGGCGGTGAAGGCGTGCAAGGTGGTCAGCGCGCCGGCGGTGCTGATCTTGAACGTCGTTCCGCTGCCACCCGCTGCACCGTATGAGGTGGTGCCGTAGTACGCGAAGTTGTTGGCCATGGTCACGCCGCCCTTGGGCATGCCGCCGTCCGCACCACCGGTGAACGAATACAGCCACGAGACTGCGCCGGTCTTGCTGACGCGGTACACCGTGCCATAGCCTTTGGCGCCGCCGCTCTGGGTCGTCCCGTAGAAGTTGCCGTCACTCCCGCGCTCCAGCGGGCCGGTCGGCGATGCGCCGCCCGTGCCGCCGCTGATGAACGAATAGATCGGCGTCAACCCGCCGCTCGTCGCGACCTTGAACACCACGCCGGCACTGTTGGCGCCGCCGTTCGTCGTGACACCATAGAAGATGCCGTCGCCGGTGTGGGTCAGGCAATTCGCCGGCATCGAGCCATTCGTGCCGTTGAAGGAGGCCACCGTCGTCACGGCGCCGCTGCGCGACAACCTGAAAACCGTCCCCTTGTCGTTCGCCCCGCTGAACATCGTGACGCCGTAGAAGTTGCCGTCGTTGCCGTTGGAGATGCACTGCGGCGCCGAGCCTTCGGTCGCGCTACCCTTGAAGTGATGCGTGACGGTGAACGCGCCGGCCGGTGAGATCTTGAACGCCGTGCCGCCACCGTACATGCCGCCGGTCGATGTCGTGCCGTAGTAGTAGCCGTCGAACCCGTCGACCAGCGTGCCTCGCGGTTGACCGCCATCAGCACCGTTGAAGGAGTGCAGCACCGTCACCGTGCCTGCGGGCGTCATGCGGTAGACGCTGCCGTACCAGTTCAGCGCACCGCCCTGGATCGCGGTGCCGTAGTAGTTGCCGTCGGAACCCTGGATCAGCGGATTCGGGTTGGAGGCTTCGGTGGTGGGAAATTGATGGAGGATGGTGAATTCACCGGCGGCCATGGCCGACGTGGCGGCCAGCGTCAGGACGAGGCTGGCAATACGAGCTGAATTCGAATTCTTCATGATCGGAGTCAAAGGATTGGAACTGACAAGGACAAAAGGCCAGGCATTTCTGCGTTGCGCATGAGCCTGTGCCGGGGAAGGGGTTGGCGGTGTCGAGGGGGGAGTGACCGGACCGGTTCAGCTCGCGTCCGGCATCGGCAGCGGTCCGGCATGGTCGACAGCGCCGAAGTGGAATGATTCGGTCAGTATCGTCACCGTCGCTCCATAGATGGGCACGATCTTCAACAAGGTCTTTGCACCCGCCCTGATCTCCGTCTCGGCCGCCTCAACGGCCAGGCAATAGGCGGGTTCCTTGGGAGCGTCTGGGACATCGCCATACAGCAGCTGCCACAACGCCTCTTTGGCTGCATCGTCGAAGGAATTCCCCTGCCAGATCGAGATGCATTCCACTACGTTGTGCAGGAGCAGGTCGGTGGCGCGCATCGCGGTCGCTCCACTGCAGGACAAGACGTGGAGCCCACCCTCGTGGTTCTGAAGATGGACGCCGACTTGCTTGGTCCTCGCGTCACTCGCCACGCCTATCAGGGTCCACTCCAGGACTTCGGGCAAGACTTGCATTGCCATCCTCTCTAGTTGCTGGCGCAGCCGCTGCCGCCGCCGCCACTCGAATCGCCCACCGGTCCGCCGATTGGGGTATCCGGTGACCACGGCGTCACAGGCCGTCCCGGGTGCTCACGAACGCCGTCTTCCCATTCGTGGACGTGGGGCTCCGGGAAACCTTGGTGAGGCTCGTCGATATCGTAGGCGGGCTTGCCGTCCGGGCCGTACTGGCGCCCCCGGTGCGGGCCTTGGACCCATCCGCCCGGAGGACCGACGTTCGGCGGCACTTTCGCCCGACTGCAGGTCTGGGTACCACCGGGATCGGGCGAGGTCGCATCGCGGACCATGGGCCCCACGACGTTCCAGCCAAGCCACGCCCCCAGCCCTGCGCCGATGGCACCAGCAACCCACCCGCCGATGGCAGGCAAGGCGGGAAGGATGATCACGAAGTTCCCGCTGGGATCCATCCGATCGAGAGGTCGGCCGCCGACATATCCATAGTTGTTGGTCTGCCCCGAGGCCCAGCCGATGGGGTCTTCGGAGATGAAGCGCATGCAGCCGGGCATGTAGTAACGGGCGCGGTAGTAGTACAGCCCGTCGGCATTACCCGGGTTGTCGTTCTCGCGG
>NZ_DASUNH010000172.1:0-60861 GCF_036277275.1 Ideonella sp.
CTTCAGTTCGATCTTGAATTTCGCTCAAAGAATTGAAGTGAACTTCACTTCCATGAGCATTTAAAGTCTTGCGACTCGCTTGTAAACAAGCAAGCACTCGCCTTCAAACACCCACGCTTATCGGCTGTTAGTTTTTAAAGAACTTGTCGTCGGCTTCTGCTTTCGACTCGTTGCAGATCAGTGATCAGCAAAGAAGGAAGATTTTGACTTGTTTTTAAAACCTTGTCAAGCGCTCAACCTTTCGCGCTTTTCGCCGCACCTTTCGGTTTGGCCGCTGATTTTGCGAATCGACCGAAGCCTTTTGCTTGTCAGCGTCTGCCTGCGTTTGCGAGCAGCGAAGCCCACGACTATAGCAGTCTTTCAAACTGCATTGCAAGGGCGTTGCGGAAATTTGTTGAATCGCCCGCCTGCCCTGCTCAGTTCGGGCGCGACTTCAACAGCGCAACGCACGCTTCCTGCGGCGAGTCTGCTGCCAATACGGCGCCGATCTGCGTCCGCAGTGCCCGCACGTCGGCGCGCAACACGCGCTGCTTGATGGATGCCACCTGCGCCGGGTGCATGGAGAAGCTGCGCAAGCCCATCGCCAACAGCAGCTCGGTGAATGCCGAATCGCCTGCCATTTCGCCACAGACGCTGACGCCCTTGCCGGCCTCATTGGCGCAGGCGATGGTGCGTTCGACGAGTTGCAGCACCGCTGGGTGCCACGGGTCGTATAAGTGAGCAACCGCCTCGTCCGCACGGTCGATGGCCAGCGTGTACTGGATCAGGTCGTTGGTCCCGATCGAGACGAAATCGAAGTGCCGCATCAGGCTTGGCATCATCAGTGCAGCAGCTGGCACCTCGATCATGGCGCCCAGTTCGACCTCGGTGTAAGCCACGCCATCCGCACTTAGCTGTGCCTTGGCGCGGTCCACCGCCTGCAAAACCTGTTGCACCTCGCTCATGTGCGCCACCATCGGCACCAAGATACGCACCCTGCCGAAGGCGCTGGCGCGAAGGATCGCTCGCAGCTGCCGGCCGAACATCTCCGGCTCGGCCAGGCTCCAGCGGATTGCCCGCAGGCCCAGCGCCGGATTCAATGAGTGCTCATGACGCAGCTCGTGGGCCGACATCCGGTCCAGCGGCTTGTCGGCGCCTACGTCGACGGTGCGGATCGTGACCGGCATGCCCGCCATCGCCTGGACGACTGCGCGGTAGGCCTCGAACTGCTCGTTCTCGTCGGGCAGTTGCCCGTTGCGATTCATGAAGAGGAACTCGCTGCGGAACAGGCCAACGCCGACAGCACCGGCTTCGATCGCCGCCGCCGCGTCTGACGGCAGCTCGATGTTGGCCAGCAGCTCGATCACCTGACCATCCAGCGTGACCGATGGCGTGTGCCGCAGCCGGTTCAACTTGGCCCGTTCGAGCTCGATCTGGCGTTGGCGGAAGCGGTATTCCTCGAGCACGATCGGCGACGGGTTGACGATCAGCACCCCCGTGTCGCCGTCGATGATGATCCAGTCGTCCTGGCGCACGATGCGGCTGGCCTCGCGCGCACCCACCACGGCCGGAATGTCCATGCTGCGGGCGACGATCGCCGTGTGCGAAGTCCGCCCGCCGACATCGGTGACGAAACCGGTGAACACGCTGCGCTTGAACTGCAGCATGTCGGCTGGGGAAATGTCGCTGGCCACCAGGATCAGCGGATCCTCGCCAGCGAAGTCTCGCGCGCCGCTTCCAGCCGCCTGGCCATTGGGCGCCGTCTGCCGAGCCAGCGCCTTCAGCACGCGTTCCACGACCTGCTCGAGGTCGGCCTTGCGTTCGCGCAGGTATTCGTCCTCCATCTCGTCGAACTGGCGCGCGATCACCTCCAGCTGGGCCGACATCGCCCATTCGGCGTTGTAGTGACGCTCGACGATCCATTGCTTGGTGGCGTCGGACAGCATTTCATCGTGCAACAGCATCAGGTGCACATCCAGCAGCGCCACCAGCTCGGCATGCGCTTCTTCGAGCACTTCGCTTTTCAGCGCGCCCAGCTCGGCCGCCACCTCGTTGCGCGCGTCGCGCAGGCGGGCCACTTCGGCCTCGACCTGGTCGGTGTCGATGAAGTAGTGCGCCACGTCGACCCGGCTGGAGGCGACCAGCACCGCGCGGCCGATCGCGACGCCGCGCGACACGGGCTGACCGAAGACCTGGATGCTCATGGCTTCACTGTAGCAGCCGGTCCTTCAGCGCGTGGGTGGTCTTCGCCGCTGTCACAGCAGCGTCACCCGCCGGTCATGCACGGGTCATCGCGAAGCCCGAGCATTTGCGCCAACGCCAAGGAAAGACGCTGTCATGAAAGAACTGCCGAACCCCACGCTGCCGCTGCTCAGCCTGATGGACTTCCGCTTCGGCCGCGCCCGCCGCGCCATGCCGAGCGACGCACACGGCGCGCGCGAAGGCCGGGCCTCGCGCGACATCAACGTCGGCACCACCTGGCGCGCCGGGGCCGACACGCTTGCGCCGACCATGCCCACCCCGTCCCGCGAGCCGGACTTCGAAGTGCGCTGGGCTCGTCACGCCGACGAGGTGCGCGCCGCGCAACGCCTGCGGCACGCGGTGTTCGTCGGCGAGATGGGCGCCCGGCTGACGCTGCCGCCCGGCGCCCCCGCCGGTCACGACGTTGACCTGTTCGACGACTTTTGCGAGCACCTGCTGGTGCGTACGCCGGCGACCGACGACGCGCCGGCCCAGGTGATCGGCACCTACCGGGTGCTGACACCCGCCGCCGCGCGCCGCGCCGGCGGCTACTACAGCGACACTGAATTCGACCTCACCCGCCTGCGTCCGCTGCGCGACCGCATGGCCGAGCTGGGCCGCTCGTGCGTGCATCCACAGTTCCGCTCGGGCGGCGCGATCCTGGCGCTGTGGGGCGCGTTGGCGGAGTTCATGAGCAGCAATAGGCTCGACACGATGGTCGGATGCGCCAGCATCGGCATGCGCGATGGCGGCCATACCGCGGCCAGCCTGTGGGTGCGGCTGCAAGCCAGCCACCTCGCGGGTCTGGAATACCAAGTTCGCCCGCGCCTGCCGCTGCCGGTGGACGAGCTCGACCAAAGCCTGGACGTGGAACCGCCAGCTCTGATCAAAGGCTATTTGCGCTGCGGCGCCAAGGTGCTGGGAGCCCCCGCCTGGGACCCTGACTTCAACACGGCCGACCTGCCGCTGCTCCTGCGCTTGTCGGACCTGCCTGCGCGTTACCGCAAGCACTTCCTCGGTGCCTGAGCGACAGCCTGCCCGGAGGCTGCCTTTACTGGCCTTCGCCGAACTTGTCGTCGATCAGTGCAACGATGGCGTCCATCGCCTGCTGCTCGTCGGCGCCTTCGGTCTCGATTTCGACCTGGCTGCCCATACCGGCAGCCAGCATCATGACGCCCATGATGCTCTTGGCGTTCACACGACGGCTGTTGCGGCTCATGAACACCTCGCACTGAAAACCGCCCGCCAGCTTGGTGAGCTTGGCCGATGCGCGGGCGTGCAGGCCCAGCTTATTGCTGATGGTGACGGTGCGTCGGATCATTCGGCTGCGAGTTTAGTGGCTGGTCCTGCGGTTTCTGTGGCGACGCCGGCATGACCCCCTGCGAGCCGCCCACGAGCGCGCGCTCGACCAAGGTGTCGATCGGCTGCTGCGCATAGGCCAGCGCCCGCCACAGCATCGGCACGTTCAGGCCCACGACCAGGCGCACGCTGCCACCATCGGCCACCCGCTGGGCAGCGTTGCACGGCGTCGCGCCGAACACGTCGGCCAGGATCAAGACCTCGCCCCCCACCACGCCGGATGCCGCCTGGGTGACCGCGGTGCGGATTTCCTGTTCCGCCGTCTCCGCCGACCAATCGGGCCAGACGTCCACGATCACCAGCGCCTCGCTGCGCTCGGCAAACACATGTCGGGCGACGGCCTGAAAGGCAGTCGCCAACGGGGCGTGCGCAACGATCACCAAACCGGCCATGGCGTCATTATTGGCGATGCGCCCGGGTTCACGGCGCGAAGCGCAGCCCGTCGAAGAACGGGGTGCTCGCGCGCTCGTCGGCACGGGTTCCGATCACAGTGGCCTGGATCACCCAGGTGCCACGTGCGAACACCGCCGTATCCAGGCTGAGTGGCGAGCCGTCGGGGCGCTGGCTGTTCAGTTGCCAGCGGCCTGCCGCCTGTTGGGGCGTTGCGCCGATCAGGCCCCAGCCGGTGGGGGGTGCCGTCACCGTGGGGCTGGCCAGCTTGCCGAGGCTGGCATCTCGCAGCGCCGACAGGGCCGGGCCGACGGCGGCAGGGTCCTTCACGTCCGCCACACTGACCGCGAACGTACCGCCCCCGGCCTCGCAGGCCTGCATCTTCATCGTCACCGCCGCGCCGGCCAACTCGATCTGGCGGCTCTGGCCGACGGGCCGACAAGGAAACATCGCGGCCAGGCCGGGCCCATCGATCTGCGCCTGGCGCCAGTCCAACGCCGGTGAGCAGGCCAACAGCCAAACCGCTGCGCCCGCCGTGGACACGCCCCTCGCCCAAGCCGCCCGCCGCAAGGTGTTCCAGGCGTTCTGCAGAGAAAAAGAAGTGGCGACAGCGTGCATTCGGCGCATTATCTCGGCCGACCCGTCACGCCACCAGGCCAGCGGGCAGTTGTTGAATGACAAGGAGGATGCCGATGGCTGATGTGGTTCTGGTCCACGGAGCGTGGCACGGCGCCTGGTGCTGGCGCAGGCTGTTGCCCGGCCTATGGCAGGCAGGGCACCGGGTCTTCGCGGTCGATCTGACCGGCCTGGGCGCGCGGCGCCATCTGTTTCGGCCCGACATCGGCTTGACCGACCACATCAACGACGTGGTCGCCACCCTGGAAGCCGAAGAGCTGCAGCAAGCGGTCGTGGTGGGCCACAGCTATGCCGGGATGGTCATCACCGGCGTCGCCGACCGGTGCGCCGCCCAACTTGCCGCGCTGGTCTACCTTGACGCCGTGGTGCCGGAAAGCGGCGAAAGCTGGTCCTCCACCCACACCGCTGCGACCCAGGCCGAGCGTCGGGCCCAGATCGCCGAGCACGGCGGGCTGGTGCCGCCAGACCCGTCGGCCTTCGGCTTGCAAGGCGCCGACCGCGACTGGGTCCTGCGCCGCCAGAGTCTGCATCCGGGCGCCTGCTATGACGAGCCGTTGCACTTCAATGCCGCCCGCTGGTCCGGCCTGCGTCGGCATTTCATCGATTGCCAGTCCCCCGCCTTGCCGACCATTGCCGCCAGCCGGCAGCGTGCCCAGACCCAGCCGGGCTGGCGGCTCGACAGCCTGCAAACCGGCCACGACGCGATGATCTCGGCCCCCGACGCGCTCGCTTCTTTGCTGTCGACGCTGTTGACGGTCGACTGAAGCGCGAACAAATTCACGAATGACAGCAGCTCGGCGCCCTTCCCCCCGACAACCGTGGGATGGACCCAGCCGTCACAAACAGACACCATTCAAGGCAGGAAATCACGCCCCGGTTGAACCGATCGGGCTCTCCGCTGCCAAATATTTCTCGGCCGGCTCGCCGGTCGCCAGGGAGGGTCCGTGATCGGCGAACACATTGCCATGAACGCGCCAGACAGACTCCCTTCCACCATGCGTGCCGCGAATCCGACCTGGCCGCCCGAGGGCCAGGAAGAACACTACCGCGCGCTGATCGCCCAGATCGGCAGCGAAATCGGTGTCTCACTGTCGAGTGCGCTGGAGCGAGTGACGGCGCTGGCCACCACCGGCAAGATCGACCGCCCCGGCCTGAAGGCACTGCGCGACGAGATCGAGCTGGCCCGGCGCATCGGCATGATGGGCCAGCAATTGGCGCGCTTTGCATCGGGCCGCATCCGCCAGTCTCCCGAAGCCTTGAGCCTGACGCAGATGACGCGCGACGTGCTGGTGCAGCGCGGTCGAGAGATCAGCGCCCGCGGCATCGACGTGCGGCAGGCCATGCGCCCGATCGACGTGATCGTCGACGCCACCTTGCTGCACGCGCTGCTGCAGGCGCTGGTCGACTGGACGATGGAACACGCCCAGGCCAACCTCGAATTCCGCATCGACCTGCGGCCCTGGCCGCCCCACGCGCGGTTGAGCTGCCACTTCAGCCATCGCCCGCCGGCCGAGGTCAATGGCGACGCGTTCACCCACACCGACGGCGACACGCCGATCGACCAGCTGGACACGATGAGCTGGCGCCTGGTGCAACAGATCGCCTGGGCCCTGAAGCTCGGGCTCGAACGGGTCGATGGCCCTGAAGGCATCGCCGCGGTGACGATCGAGTTCCCGCAGACGGTGACCGACCAGATGGAAGGCGTCACCGCGATCGAGATCGACCAGGGCTTTGGTGTCTCGGACAACTCCAAGCCGCTGGCCGGGGCCCAGGTGCTGGTGCTGGCAGGCCGGCGCGATCTGCGCTCGGACATCCGCGAAGCCACTCGCCACATGGGCCTGGTGGTCGACTTCGTCAGCTCGGTCGACGAAGCCGAAGAGTTCTGCCGCGACGCGCTGCCGCAAGCGGTGATCTACGAATCGGCGCTGGCCGGCCAGCGCTTCGACCGTCTGCGCAGCAGCATCGAAGTCGATGTGCCGCACTTCGTGTTCATCGAGATCGCGCAGGAGGGCAACACCTTTGCGCTGTCCAACGAAGGTGACCGCCAGCACGCCACGCTGGGCCGAGAGGCGGTGCTGGCCTCGCTGCCGTCGGCGTTGATCTTCGAGTTGTCACGCACGCTGTAGACCGACTGAAAGGGCGGCAGGCCGCCGCCCCGCCCTCGGCTCGACTCAGCCTTGGCCAAACACCTTGCTGAGGATCTCGCTGCCGGTGCCTACCGGGTCCTTGCGGATCTTCTTCTCCTCTTCGCCGATCATCCAGTACAGCCCGTCCAACGCCTTGCGCGTGACGTAGAGTTGGATATTCGCGTCTTCCTTCTTCATCAGCCCCAAGCCACTGGCCTTGCCGGCCACGGCGTTGTATTTGTCGGCCAGCGACACCTTTTCGGTCGCCTCGGTCACGATCGGCAGGAACTTCTCGCTCAGCGGCACCCGGGTCTTGCTGGAAAAGTACTGGGTCACCGAGGTGTCGTTGCCACGCACGATCTTCACTGCGTCGGCCACGCTCAGCGTCTTCACCGCATCGAGCAGCAGCACCTGGGCCTCGGGCACTGCAGCTTCGGCGGCCCGGTTCATCGCGGTGACGAGTTCGTCGACTTTTTTCTGCTGGCCGGTGAACTTCAGGATCTGCGCCGCGTCTTTCATGAAACCCGGTAGCGGAATCATCACCTTCGGGTTCTTCAGGAACCCGTCCGTGCGGCCCAGCAGGCTGACCGCCGAAGTGGCACCGCGCTCAAGGGCGGTCTTCACGCCCAGCGAGGCGTCCCCCTCGCTGAGCCACCCGCCCACCGCAGCGCGAACCGCCGGGCTGAGCCCCAAGCCTGCCCACAGCAAGCTGCCGGACACCGTCGTAAACTGCCTGCGCTGCATCGCCTGATCTCCCATGGACTTTGAACGCCGCCGCCATCTTGCACGCTCCCTGAGTCTGGTGGCAACCGCCCCGCTGGCTTCGCTGGCCTTGAGTGCCTGCTCGGCTCGCGAACGCGCGCCCGACGTCGGGTACACGCTGCTGAACGGCACCACGGCCCAACTCAAGGCCCAACAAGGCAAGGTAATGTTGGTCAACTTCTGGGCCACCAGTTGTACGACCTGTGTCGCCGAGATGCCGCAGATCGTCTCCACCCACGAGAAGTTCAAGGGCCGTGGCTACGACACGCTGGCGGTCGCGATGAGCTACGACCCACCAGCCTACGTGGCCAGCTTTGCCGAACAGCGAAAGCTGCCTTTCGGCGTGGCGATCGACAACACCGGCGCCGTGGCCAAGGCGTTCGGCGAAGTGCGGCTGACACCCACCACCTTCTTGCTCGACAAGAAGGGCGGCATCGTCAAGAAGTACGTGGGTGCGCCAGACTTCGCCGCGCTGCACGGCCTGATCGAAGACCTGCTCAAGGAAGCCTGAGCCCCAACGGGCGCGATGCGCCCATCTCACCAATCTCACCAGTACAGAGCCGAGCGTCGGCTCAGGCGTTGAGGGTCAAGCGCTGGCGGCAACCGCGCCGGTGACGCCGGCCTCATGCGCCTGCTGGTCGGCGTGGTAACTCGAACGCACCATCGCGCCGACGGCGGCGTGGCTGAAGCCCATCTTCTGCGCCTCGGCCTCGTACATCTTGAAGGTGTCCGGGTGCACGTAGCGGCGCACCGGCAGGTGGTGGCCCGAGGGCGCCAGGTACTGGCCGATGGTCAACATGTCGACACCGTGCGCGCGCATGTCGCGCATCACGTCGAGGATCTCTTCGTCGGTCTCGCCCAGGCCAACCATCAGGCCGCTCTTGGTCGGCACGTGGGGCACCGCGTCCTTGAAGCGCTTGAGCAGGTTCAGGCTGAACTGGTAGTCGGAGCCCGGGCGCGCTTCCTTGTACAGACGCGGTGCGGTCTCGAGGTTGTGGTTCATTACGTCCGGCGGCGCGGCCTTCAGGATGTCCAGCGCGCGGTCCATGCGGCCGCGGAAGTCGGGCGTCAGGATCTCGATCTGGGTCGCCGGCGACAGCTCGCGCACCTGGCGGATGCAATCGACGAAATGGCCGGCGCCGCCGTCGCGCAGGTCGTCGCGGTCGACGCTGGTGATCACCACGTACTTCAGTTTCAGCGCGGCGATCGTCTTGGCCAGGTTGATCGGCTCCTCGGCGTCCAGCGGGTCGGGCCGGCCGTGGCCGACGTCGCAGAACGGGCAGCGGCGCGTGCACTTGTCGCCCATGATCATGAAGGTCGCCGTGCCCTTGCCGAAGCACTCGCCGATGTTCGGGCACGAGGCTTCTTCGCAAACCGTGTGCAGCTTGTGCTCGCGCAGGATCTGCTTGATCTCGTAGAAACGGGTCGTCGGCGAGCCGGCGCGCACACGGATCCAGTCCGGCTTCTTCAGCACCTCGGCCGGCACGATCTTGATCGGGATGCGCGCCGTCTTGGCCTGAGCCTTCTGCTTGGCGTTGGCGTCGTAGTCGGCGCCGGTCTTGGCTTCGTGGGTGGTGTTCAGCGTGGCCATGGGATCCAGTTCAGCGGCTCAGGTGCACGGACAGCCGCTCGGCCAACTGGCGCGCGACAACTTCAGGGTTTGCACGGATGCCCAGTGTAACGAGGTCGACCGTCCGCAGGCCTGCGTAGCCGCACGGATTGATGCGCTCGAAAGGCTCCAGATTCATGGCCACGTTCAATGCGACACCGTGATAGGTGCAGTGGTTGCTCACTTTGACGCCCAGCGCCGCAATCTTGCCCAGCCCATCGAACGGGTCCTGTCGCGGCCCCGCCGGCAAGCCGGCCTGCAGCGGGTCGGCCAGGTTGACGTAGATGCCCGGCGCCCCCGTGACCCGAAAGCCGATCACGCCCCAGGCGTCGAGCGTCTGGATCACCGCCGCCTCGAGCCGGAAGACGTATTCCTTGATGTAGATCCCGAGCCGCTTCAGGTCGATCAGCGGGTAGGCCACCACTTGGCCGGGGCCATGAAACGTGACTTGGCCGCCCCGGTTGCTGGGCACGACCGGGATGTCGCCTGTCGCCAGCAGGTGCTCAGGCTTGCCGGCGATGCCTTGGGTGAACACCGCCGGGTGCTCGACGATCCACAGCTCATCTGGCGTGTCGCGCTGCCGCTCGGCGGTGAAGCGACGCATCGCGTCGTAAGTTTTGTCGTAGGGCTGCCGACCCAGGAACTGCAGGCGCGGCGCGCGAAGCGTGTCGTACATGGGCGAATTGTCGGCCAGGCCCGGGCATTGCCCCGGCCCCCAGCGTGGCCGGCCCTTCGGCGTATGGTGGGATCCGGGCCAGCCAGGAAGTAGAGCGATGAGCAAGTTTTCGATCGGGTTGCTGTTGGCAGCCACCGTTCTGACCGGCCCTGCGGCCGCGGACGAGATGAACCCGGCCGAGCGACATGCGGCCCTTGGCGAAGCGGTCGTGATGTACCAACGGGGCGACCACGAAGGCGCCGAGTTGCGCTTCACTGCACTCGTGGCGGCGGGCGAACCAGCCGCGGCCCACAACCTGGCCGTGATGCACCTGCGCGGCGAATTGCCCAACGCCAGCGTCGCCCGGGCCCGCGAGTTGCTGATGCAGGCGGCCGGTCAGGGTTTCGTCACCGCGCAACTCGCCCTGGGCGAGTTGTACGAAAGCGGCCGGCTCGGTGCGCCGGATCTGCCGCAGGCGCTGGCGTGGTACGAACGCGCCGCGCTGTCCGGCAGCGTCGACGCCCAGGTCGCTGCCGGCACGGCCTATTTCATGGGCCGGGGCACGCCGGTGGACGCTGCGCAGGCGGTGCATTGGTACCGCCAGGCGGCCAACGGCGGCGATGTCGGCGCCCAGTACATCCTCGGCTCGATGTACGAGAAGGGCGATGGTGTCTCAGCCGACCTGCGGCTGGCGCGCTACTGGTACGCCGCCGCCGCGCGACAGGGTGACGAAGCGGCACCGGCCAAGCTCAAGGACATCGACGCGCGGCTCACCGCGCAGTGACCCCACGTGGTTACAGCACGACTTTGACCATCGGATGGGTCGACAAGGTGCGGTACAGCTCGTCGAGCTGTTCCCGGCTGGTCGCCGTCACGGTGATTGTCACGCCCAGGTAGTTGCCGGCCTTGCTGGGGCGCGTCTCGACGGTGCTCGCATCGAAGCCCGGATCGAAATGCAGCGCGACCGCCACCACGGCGTCGACGAACCCTTCGACGTGCGCACCCATCACCTTGATCGGGAAGGCGCTCGGGTATTCGATCAACGATTGTTCGGGTGGGATCTCGGGCATCTCGAATCGGACTCAAATGGCGGGCTCGGGCGACAGGAACGTTGGGGCACCTTGTCTACCTTCAACCCTGCGGCCAGGCCACTCACTCAGATCGACTGCTCCCGCTTGGCCCGCTGGTAGGCCTCGTACAGCCGGCCGTAGACGGGGCCCGGTTTGCCGCGCAACGCGCCATGGCCGACGAGATCGCCATCGAGCTTGGTGACGGCCAGCACCTCGCGGCCGGAAGAGCTGAGCAGCAACTCGTCGGCGGCGCGCACGTCGGCCTCGCTGATCGGGCGCAGGTTGTAGGCAATGCCCTCTTCCTCGCACAGCTCGCGCAGCAGCGCAACACGGATGCCCTCGAGCACATGCTCGTTCATCGGCGGGCCCAGCAGCGCGCCCTCGTGCACGACCCAGACATTGCTGGACGAGCCCTCGGTCAACCACGGCCCGCCATGCGCGCCTTCGCGGAACAGGATGGTCTCGGCCGCGCCTTGGTCCACCGCTATCTGGCGCGCCAGCACGTTGCCCAGCAACGAGGTCGCCTTGATGTCGCCACGCTCCCAGCGGAAGTCGCGCGCACTCACGCACGCCACACCCTGGTGGCGCGCTTCGGCCGGCACCGGCTTGTACGGATTGCTCATGATGAACACCGTCGGCGCGATGTCGGTCGGCATCGCATGATCACGCATCGCGACGCCACGGGTGATCTGGATGTAGAGCATCTGGTCTTCCGCCGGCTGAGCGGCGATCACGCGCCGGACGCGCTCCAACCAGTCAGCCGGGCTGCGCAGCCCCGGCGGCGGCGCGATGCGCAGCTTGTCCAGGTTGCGCGCCAGGCGTGCCATGTGGTCGTCGAAGCGAAACAACCGGCGGCCATAGACCGGGATCGCCTCGTAGAGGCCATCGCCGAAGATGAAGCCGCGGTCGAGCACGCTGACCTTCGCCTGCGACAGCGGCAGCAGCTCACCGTTCAGATCGCACAAGGTGTCAGGCAGGGCGCTCATCAGGACCTCCAGGGGCGGGACCAGTGCAGGAACCAGCGATGCGGGATTTCCCGCACACCTGCGGAGATTACTTGATCCACAGGCGAATGGCATCCCAGGCACGGCCCCAAATGCCGGCCTGGGGCACCTCTTCGGCCACCACCAGCGGCAGCGCCGCCACCGGCGCGCCGCCTGCCGTGGTCACCTTCAGCGTGCCGACGCGTTGGCCCTTGGTCAGCGGGGCAACCAGCGGGTCGGTGCGTTCGATCGTCGTCTTCAGCTTGTCGCCTTCGCCGCGCGGCACGGCCACGAACAGCGGGCCTTCGCCGACCAGCCTGGCCTCGTTGACCTGGCCTTTCCACACCGGCACCGTGGTCACCGGCTTGCTGTTGTCGAACAGGCGCACCGCATCGAACGCGGTGTAGCCCCAGTTCAGCAGCTTCTGGCTCTCGTTGGCGCGGGCCTGCATCGAGTCCGTGCCCATCACGACCGACAGCAAGCGCCGTTTGCCATTCGGGAAATCGCGCTGAGCCGACGAGACCAGGCAGTAGCCGGCCGCGTCGGTGAAGCCCGTCTTCATGCCGTCGACGCTTGGGTCGCGGCGCAGCAGCAGGTTGCGGTTGTCCTGCCGGATATTGTTGAAGCTGTATTCCTTGATCGAGTAGTAGGGATATCGATCCGGGAAGTCCAGGATGATGTGCTGCGCGATCACCGCCAGGTCGCGTGCGGTGCTCGAGTGGCCCGGCTCGGTCAGGCCGGTCACGTTCTTGAACGAGGTGTTCTTCAGGCCCCAGGCCTGCGCCTGGCGGTTCATCATCGCGACGAAGTTGTCGACCGAGCCGCCGACGCCTTCGGCCAGCGCCACCGACGAATCGTTGCCTGAGACGATGATCGTGCCGCGCAGCAGCTCATCCACCGTCGGCGTCATCTTCGGGTCGATGAACATCAACGAACCGCCGCCCTTGCGCTCTGCCCACGCGCGCTCGGACACTGGCAGCCGTTGCTCCAACGTCAGCTTCTTGTCGCGCAGCGCGACGAAGGTCAGGTAGGCCGTCATCAGCTTGGTCAGCGATGCGGGCTCGGCCGGTGCGTCGGCATTGCGCTCGGCCAGCACCTGGTTGGCCGTCATGTCGATCAGCAGATAGCCGCGGGCGGCGATCTCGGGCGGCTGCGGCGCCTGCGCGGCGGCATGCAGGCTGAAGGCGGCAGCCGCGGCGGCGAGGCAAAGGGAACGGAGGAAGCGGGTCATCGAAACGGTCACAGGGAACGAGATGTAGGAAGGGAGTCGCCCGCGGCGCCGGGGTTCACCGGTGCCAGTTGCGGACGATGATGGATTTCAACAGCGTCAGTTGGCCGTGGAAGAAGTGCCCGACGCCAGGCATCACGATCACCGGCAGGTGCTGCGGGCGGGCCCAGTTCAGCGTCGCGGTCAGCGGCACCACGTCGTCGACCTCGCCGTGCACGACGATGGTGTCGGCCGGCACCGGCGCGACCTCGAAGTTCTGCGTCGCCGGCCCCACCAGCACCAGCCGCTCGGCCGGCGCACCAGTGTCGGCCAGGCGTTTGGCGGCTTGTGACGTGACGTAAGCACCGAACGAGAAGCCGCCAAGTGCCAAGGGCAGCGCGGGCTCGCGCTGCGCGGCGATCACGGCCAGCGCATCGTCGATCTCGCCGCGGCCTTCGTCCCAGTGGCCTTCGGACGCGCCGGTGCCGCGAAAGTTGAAGCGCACGGCGCGGTAGCCCAGTTGGACGAAGGTGCGCGCCAGCATCTGGGCGACCTTGTTGTCCATCGTCCCGCCGTGCTGCGGGTGCGGGTGGCAGATCACCGCCACGCCGCGCACCGGCGTGTCGGCCGGCGGCAGGTCGATCGCGATCTCGATCGCGCCAGCCGGCCCGGGGATGCTCTGCCGCAGGGTGTTGCTGTTCATGCGGTCGACGTGGCCCGGTTCAACGGCCGACGTTCGGCGGCAGCAGCAAGCGCTCGACCGGCTGGCCGTTCTTCAGGTGCGATTCGACGATCTCGTCGATGTCGTGCTCGTCGACGTAGGTGTACCAGACCCCTTCGGGGTAGACCACCGCGACCGGCCCGCCGGCGCACCGGTCCAGGCAGCCGGCCTTGTTGACACGCACGCCGCCGGGCCCGGCCAGCCCCGCCGCCTTCACCTGCGCCTTGCAGTGCGCGAACCCCTCCTGCGCGGCATGCTGCATGCAACTGGCTTCGCCGTTGTCGCGCTGGTTCAGGCAGAAGAAGACGTGGTGCTTGTAGTAGCTCATCGCTGAATTGTAAAAGTCGGCTTCGTGCGCACCGCCGGGGCCCACGCGCCACGCGGGGTCATGCGCCGCCGGTCGCATCGCGCGAGCCGAGGTGCGCGGCCAGCCACAGCAGCGCCGCCACCGGCCAGAGCCAGCCCAGCCACTGCGCCAGGCCGTGGAAATGGATGAAGCGGCCCTGTTCCCAGCCCTGCAGGCTCAGCGCGAAATAGGGGTCGGACGGCGCTTGCGCGACCAGCATCAGGCTGGCCGACAGCGTGGCCACGCCGAGCACCGCCGCCAGACTGCCCGGCGCCCGCACCAGCAGCGCTGCCAGCAGCAGCCCCAGCGCACATGCCGGCGCGACCACCGGCGTCAGCCAAGCCAGCGCATGCACCGGACCAAAGTTCAGCGCGGCCGACAACGTGGTCGTGGTCAAACCGAGTACCGCAGCGCCCAGCGCCATCGCCATCCGGCGCCAGCCCGGCCGGGTGACGACAAAGGCCAGCAGGCACGGCCCCAGCAGGCCCAGCGCGATGCCCAGCGCCTCCGGCAACGCGGATGGCTGACCCACGGGCGGTGGCGAGGCCTCCAGCCACGCCAGCAGGTCTTCGGCGCCTCGCACGTCGACCAGCAGGTCCATCAGCCCGTCCTGCAGCCGGGCCCAGCTGGGTCCCAGCCCCAACGGCATCGGGGTCGGGAACAGCAGCCCCAGCGGCCAGGCCAGCAGCAGCGCCAATGCACCGCCGCTGCGGCGGATGAACCAACGGTCGCGTGCCTGTTGCCAACGGTCGACCCAGCCCAGGCGCAACGCCAGCGCCGACAGCGTGGCGCCGGCCACCGCACCAGCGGTGTTGAGCGCCCAGTCGAGCCGCGACGGGAACCGCAATGGCAGGAACTGCTGCGTCAGCTCCATCACGAACGACAGCAGCGAAATCACCGTCACCGCGAACAGCCAGCATGGGGCGGACCGCCGGCCACCCCGCACGCCGGCCGCATGCACCAACGCCGCGATCGGGATGTAGCCCAGGTAGTTGGCCCAGATGTCGAACTTGTAGCGCCACGGCGGCAGCGGCAACACGAACAAGTCCCACGCCGACAGGTCCGCTGGCCAGCGCCAGCCGGTGAACGGATACAGGCTGGCATAGGCCACGACACTGACCGCCAGCCAGGCCAGTGGCAAGGCCGAGCTGTGGTGACGCCGCGCGCCGTTCGAGGCTGGCACCGCGACGCTCCTGCGTCAGAACGGCTTGACCACCACGAGCACGACGATCAGCGCGAACATCAGCACTGACACCTCGTTGAACACCCGGAACCAGCGCTCGCTGCGGCGGTTCTTGAGCTGTTCGAACTTGCGCAGCAGTGACAGGCAGGCGTGGTGGTAGCCCATCACCGCCAGCACCAGCACCAGCTTGGCATGCAGCCAGCCCTGGCCCGGGCCGCGCCAGGCATCGAAACCGAGCCACAGCCACAGCCCCAGCAGCAGCGCCGGGATCATCAAGATCGTCGCGAATCGGTACAGGCGGCGCGCCATCAGCAGCAGGCGCTCGCGCTCGGCGTGGCTGTCGCCCGGCACGCTGGCCAGGTTGACGAAAAATCGCGGCAGGTAGAACAGGCCCGCAAACCAGCTCGCCACGAAGACGATGTGCAGGGCCTTGATCCAGAGGTACAAACCAGTCATGCGACCGATTATGGCGGTGCACAAAAAGAAAGAGCCCCGACCAGGGGCCGGGGCTGAAAAGCCTTGACGCTGTCATCACGTAAAGGCACCTGCTCAGGGAGGAAAAGCAGGGAGAAACACCCTCACGGGCATCGCTCAAGAACAACTTTAACACCGCAGGGCGGCTCTGTACCATAGGCGTCCGCCACAATTTTTGGCACCCGGCAGCCTCCGTTCACAGGGCTGCACGCCTCTTGGACGGGGGTGTATCAGCCCCGCCGCAACACTTTTCTTTGCTGTCCCTCATTCATGCTGCCTGCCTACCCTGCCAGCCGCCCACGCCGCCTGCGCCGTGATGCCTTCAGCCGTGCGCTGGTGCGAGAAAACGTTCTCACGGCCGCCGATCTGATCTACCCGGTGTTCATGCTGGACGGCGAGGACCGCGTCGAAGACGTGGCCAGCATGCCAGGCGTGCAGCGCCTGAGCGTGGACCGTCTGTTCGCGCAGGCCGAAGCCTGCCTGACGCTCGGCGTGCCGGTGATGGCGCTGTTCCCGGTCATCGACCCGAGCCTGAAGACGCCCGACGGCCGCGAAGCCACCCGGCCCGACGGCCTGGTGCCGCGCGCGGTGCGGGCGCTCAAGTCACGCTTCCCCGAGCTCGGCCTGCTGACCGACGTGGCGCTCGATCCGTTCACCAGCCATGGCCAGGACGGCCTGCTCGACGCCAACGGCTACATCGTCAACGACGACACCGTGGCAATGCTGCGCGAGCAGGCGCTGGTGCAGGCCGAGGCGGGTGTCGACATCGTGGCACCGTCGGACATGATGGACGGCCGCATCGGCGCGATCCGCTCGGCGCTGGAGGCCAAGGGCCACATCCACACGAAGATCATGGCCTACAGCGCGAAGTACGCGAGTGCCTTCTACGGCCCGTTCCGCGACGCCGTCGGCTCGGCCAAGAACCTGGGCAAGAGCGACAAGAAGACCTACCAGATGGATCCCGCCAACAGCGACGAGGCGCTGCGCGAGGTGGCGCTGGACATCGCCGAAGGCGCCGACATGGTGATGGTCAAGCCGGGAATGCCGTATTTGGACATCGTGCGCCGCGTGAAGGACGAGTTCCGCATGCCGACCTTCGCCTACCAGGTCAGCGGCGAGTACGCGATGGTCAAAGCCGCCGCTGCCAACGGCTGGCTGGACCACGACGCGGTGATGATGGAATCGCTGCTTGCGTTCAAGCGCGCCGGTGCGGACGGCGTGCTGAGCTACTTCGCACTCGACGCAGCACGGCTGCTGAAATCGGCTTGACGGTCCCTTCACGAAGAGCCGCGATGCGCATCTTCCACATCACGGCCGACAACTTCCACGAGCTGGACGAGCTGCCCGCGGCGCTGCCGCCGCAGGGCTTCATCTGGGTCGGCAGCGGCCGGCGTGAATTCGAGGTGCAGCGCACCGAGGTCCAGGCCGCGTTGCAGCGCTGGACCGGCGCCGCGCTGGTCGACCTGCATGTCAGCGACCTGCTGAACAATCAACTGCCGTCGCACTTCGAGGACACGTCCTGGTACGACATGCTGGTGTTCCGCCGCCTGGCCACCACGCCGAGCGGCAAGAGCTTGTTCGTCGATGACAGCCATGGCACGCTGGCGTCGGCGCAGAAGGCACTCGATGCGATCGACACCAGCCCGGTCGGCTTTGCCTTGTTCGACCGAGTGCTGTTGACGATCCACCCGACCGACTGCATGGTGCGCGAGTTCTTCGCCCAGCGGCTGACACAACAGGCCGCCGAAAGCGACCTGCGCGGCGCGGGGCGGCTGCCATCCGGCCCGGCGGACCTGATGCTGCGCATGGTCAACCACATGGTCGACAGCTACCTCGACCTGCGCCGCCTGCTGACGCGCCAGCTGACGACGCTGCAGACCGAGCTGCTGAACCCCAAGGGCCACTTCCACGACTGGCAGGTGCTGCTGGGCAGCCGCAATGCGCTGCACATGCTGGAAGACACCTGCGAGGACCAGCGCGCGGCGATGCAGGAATGGATCGACGCGCTCGACGAATGGCCATCCGAGGCCGACGCGAGCGCCAAGCGCGAGCGTGAGCTGTTGCGCGTGCGTTCACGCGACGTGCTGGAGCACATCGAACGCGTGCTGACCCATGTGCGGCGGCTGGAGTCGTCGGCCGAGGCCGCGGTTCAGATGCACTTCTCTGCGCTGAGCCACCGCACCAACGACATCATGCGCACGCTGACCGTGCTGACCGCGATCTTCCTGCCGCTGAACCTGATCACCGGGATCTTCGGCATGAACTTCGACGCCTTGCCGCTGACGCATGCGCGCACCGGCTTCTGGATCGCCCTCGCCATCATGGCCTCGGTGGGCATCGGCCTGGGCGCCTTCTTCTGGCGCAAGCGGTATCTCGGGACGCACGTGAGGCCATAGCGTGCCCCACGGTCCCCAAGGGGACTCGCGCAGCGACCGGCCAAGCCGGATCGCGCACGCCATTTGAAGGGCGGCGGCTCCTGACGGAGCGCCTCGATGTCAACGACGTCGCTGACGATAGGGGTCCTTCAAGCCCAGGCCGAGCAGGATTTCGGTCTCGCGGGCTTCCATTTCCTCGGCGTCTGCGTCGCTGGTCTCGTGGTCCCAGCCCTGGGCGTGCAGGGTACCGTGCACGAGCAGGTGGGCGTAGTGGTCGGCGATCGGGACGCGCAACTCGCGTGCTTCGCGCGCCACCACCGGCGCACACAGGATCAGGTCGGCGCTGACCACCGGCTCTTGCGTGTAGTCGAAGGTCAGCACGTTGGTCGCGTAGTCCTTGCCGCGAAACTCGTGGTTGAGTTGGCGGCCCTCGTCTTCGTCGACGATGCGCACGGTGATCTCGCCCGGCGCCTCAAGCGCCGAGCGCACCCAGCGCGCCACGCGGTGGCGCGGCAGGTGCTCGCGGTGGCGCGGGTCGGCGAATTGCAGGCTCAGGCTCAGCGTGGGTTTGGCGACACGGCTCATGTTCCCGCCCCATGCGCACCGTCGCGCGGGCCCTGGTGCGCTTCATAGGCCTCGACGATGCGGGCCACCAGCGGGTGGCGCACGACGTCGGTCGAGTTGAAACGGGTCATCGCGATGCCCTTCACACGCTTGAGCACCTCGGCCGCGTCGACCAGCCCGCTGGGCATGCCGCGCGGCAGGTCGATCTGGCTGATGTCGCCATTGACCACCGCCTTCGAGCCGAAGCCGATGCGGGTCAGGAACATCTTCATCTGCTCGGGCGTCGTGTTCTGCGCCTCGTCGAGAATCACGAACGAATGGTTCAGCGTGCGGCCACGCATGAAGGCCAGCGGCGCCACTTCGAGCAACCCCTTCTCGAAGGCCTTGGTGACACGATCGAAGCCCATCAGGTCGTACAGCGCGTCGTACAGCGGGCGCAGGTAGGGATCGACTTTTTGGGTCAGGTCGCCCGGCAGGAAGCCCAGCCGTTCACCCGCCTCGACCGCCGGCCGCGTCAGCACGATGCGCTGCACACCGCTGCGCTCCAGCGCATCGACCGCGCAGGCCACGGCGAGAAAGGTCTTGCCGGTGCCGGCCGGGCCGATGCCGAAGGTGATGTCGTGCGACAGGATCTGGCGCAGGTACTGCACCTGGTTTGGCGTGCGGCCGACCAGGTCGGCACGGCGCGTGTGCAGCACGATCTCGCCGTCTTCACCAGGAACCACGGGGGCCTTGGCCGGGTTGCGGCGCAGGTCGTCCAATGCCAGTTGCAGGGTCTCGGCATGGATCGGTTTCTTGGCCCGTTCGTACAGCGATTCGAGCAGCGCCAGCGTGCGCTCGGCGTCACGCTTCGAGCCGTCGATCTTGAATGCGCCCTGGCGCCGGGTGATCGCCACCGGCAGCACCGCCTCGATCGCGCGCAAGTGCTCGTCCACCGCGCCGCACAGGTGCGACAGGCGGGTGTTGTCGAGCGGGGAGAAGGTATGGCGGAGGATCAAGCCAGGCTCGTGCTGTAGACGCGAAAGCCGGGGATTGTCGACCAAACGATAATCCCGCGCCATGATCGGCCGCCTCTCGGGTTTGCTCGCGGAAAAATCCCCGCCGCTGGTGCTTGTGGATGTCAACGGCGTCGGCTACGAAGTCGATGTGCCGATGAGCACCTTCTACAACCTGCCGGGGTTGGGTGAACGCGTCACGTTGCTGACGCACCTCGTGGTGCGCGAGGACGCGCACCTGCTGTACGGCTTTCAGACCGCGTCGGAGCGCAGCACCTTCCGCGAGCTGATCAAGATCTCCGGGGTGGGCCCGCGCACCGCGCTGGCGATCCTGTCCGGGCTGTCGGTGGCCGAGCTGTCGGCCGCGATCTCGCGGCAAGAAGGCGCGCGGCTGCAGAAGGTGCCAGGCATCGGCAAGAAGACCGCCGAACGCCTGCTGCTCGAGCTCAAGGGCAAGCTCGGGCCGGACCTCGGCGCGCCGGCGGCACAGGTGACCACCGACGCGCAGGCCGACATCGTGCAGGCGCTGATGGCACTGGGCTACAACGAAAAGGACGCCGCGGCAGCGCTGAAGAAGCTGCCGCCCGATGTCGGCGTCAGCGACGGCATCAAGCTCGCGCTGAAGTCGCTGGCCTGATCCAGACCGTCCCGGCAGGCACCCGCCGCCGCGCCCTTCAGTGCCTCACTGCCCCAGAGCCTTGATCGGCAGCTTCAGCTCCAGCGTCTCCTTCTTGCCGTCGCTGCCCTCGATGGTCAAGGTCAGCGGCAAGGTCTCGCCACCCTTGAGCTGCTGCTTCAGGCCCATCAGCATCACGTGGTAGCCGCCGGGCTTCAGCTCGACGGCCTTGCCAGCCGGCAGCTCGATGAAGGGCACGGCGTTCATCTTCATCACGCCCCCTTCCATCTTCATCTCGTGGACCTCGGCCATGCCGGCCAGCGGTGAAGAGACGCCGACCAGGCGGCCGCCGTGCGACGACGTGAGCTGCATGAAGGCGCCCGAGCTGGACTGGCCAGCCACGGTGCCGCGGGCCCAGGCGTCGTTGACCGTCGTGGCGGCCAGCGCCGGGCCAGCCAGCGAGACCAGCGACACCATGGCGCACAAGGGGATCAGGGAGAGTTTCATCGACATCTTTCTCGAAAGGGGTTCCGAACCTGGTTCAGAAGGCAAGAGTCCCGGCGGGTTCGCGATACCCCGCCGGATGCCGTTGACCTGTTGGTTAACGGGCTCCTGCATCAAGGCGTGGACAGATCATCGGGCGCCGGGGCTGCGCTCAAGCAGCGCCGGTCGCGCCGGTTCAGGCGAGACGAAAAGGGGGTGCGCGTGCTTGCGCTGCAGCCCACGCGAACAGCGGACATGGCGCGTTCAGGAACGGCGGGGGCGGCTCGGCGAGCGGCAGGGCCCGCAGCGGCGCAGCCCCCATCGGCGCGGGCGCGAGGCCCTGGCCAGCCAGCCCGCAAAAGGCGCAATGGTCCAGGTGGAGCGCCGCGCTTGGCGTCGGCTGTTCGTCCGTGCCCACAGCCCGCGGCTTCGGGCCCTGCGGCGTGCAGATCTCGGCCCAGGCCGAGCCACCTTGCGCGGCAGCCAGCCAGCGCGACACGGTCGGCACCAATGCCAGCGCGAAGATCGCGACGAAGGCGATCCAGCACAGCCGGATTTGGTGGCGTCTGAGGGTCTGCACGGCGGGCCGGATTGTAGGGGCGACCCTCTGTCGGGCGGCGCCACAGCCGCGATAATGGCTGTATGTCCATCCAGACCGATGACTTCGGCTTGCCCGAGCGCGCGGCCACCCGCGTGGTCACCGCCAGCGCCGCCTCGCCGCAGGAAGAAGCGCTCGAACGCGCGCTGCGGCCCAAGGGCCTGGCCGAGTACGTGGGCCAGGCCAAGGCACGTGAGCAGCTGGAGATCTTCATCGGCGCGGCCAAGAAACGCAGCGAGGCGCTGGACCACGTGCTGCTGTTCGGCCCGCCAGGCCTGGGCAAGACGACACTGAGCCACATCATCGCCAACGAGCTCGGCGTCAGCCTGCGCCAGACCAGCGGCCCGGTGCTCGAGAAGCCGAAGGACCTGGCGGCGATCCTGACCAACCTCGAGCGCAACGATGTGCTCTTCATCGACGAGATCCACCGCCTCTCGCCGGTCGTCGAAGAAATCCTCTACCCCGCGCTCGAGGACTACCAGATCGACATCATGATCGGCGAAGGCCCCGCCGCGCGTTCGATCAAACTCGACCTGCAGCCCTTCACGCTCGTCGGCGCCACCACCCGGGCCGGCATGCTGACCAACCCGCTGCGCGACCGCTTCGGCATCGTCGCGCGGCTCGAGTTCTACACGCCTGAAGAGCTGACGCGCATCGTCACGCGATCGGCCGGTTTGTTGAACGCACCGATCGACCCGGCCGGCGCGCTGGAGATCGCGCGCCGCTCACGTGGCACACCGCGCGTCGCCAACCGGCTGCTGCGCCGCGTGCGCGACTACGCCGACGTCAAGGGCAGCGGGCGCATCGACAAGACCATCGCCGACCTCGCGCTGAAGATGCTCGATGTCGATCCGGTCGGCTTCGACGTGATGGACCGCAAGCTGCTCGAAGCCGTGGTGCACCGTTTCGACGGCGGCCCGGTCGGGCTGGACAACGTGGCCGCGGCGATCGGCGAAGAGCCCGGCACGATCGAAGACGTCATCGAGCCCTACCTGATCCAGCAGGGCTACCTGCAGCGCACGCCGCGTGGGCGCGTGGCCACGCTGATGGCCTACCGGCATCTCGGCATCGCACCACCGCAACGCGGTGGTGACCTGTTCGACGCCTCCGGCGCCTGAGGCGACAGATTTCCCCCGCGTTGTCATCCCACCGTTTGGGGACGGTGGATGGCCTCCTGCGCCCGCCCTTTTCCGTCTTTGGAGGTGAGCCGCCGTGCACCGGGTCCGCGGCGGCTCCGGCCGCCGGCCGATCCATTCGACCCGGTCCACGAGGAACCACCACCATGAGCCGCAAGCTGTCATCGCTTCAACGCGCCCTTGTCGCGACCATGTTCTCGATCGGGCTGCTGCCGGCCGCGCACGCCTACCCCTGGACCAGCGCCGGATCGACCGGCACACCGGATGAAGACGCGCTGGCCACCGACCTCACACCGGGCAAGATCACGATGAACTTGCCCTATGCGACGCTGAAGGCCACGCAGGCGTCGATGAGCGCGACGATCCGCTACAACGTCACCGCCGTCTTCGACAAGAGCTACATCTTCACGCCGTACCTGCAGATGCGCTTCCTCGACAGCGGCGCCACCACGCGGGTCTACGCGGTGCTCCGGGCCTACAACACCACCAACGGCAACGGCCGCGTGCTCGCCACGCTGGACAGCAACAGCTTCCCCGCGTCCGCCGCTTACCAGACACAGATCTCGTGTACGCCGAACAACCAGTGGATCAACGACTTCGTCAACGAGGTCTACTACGTCGAGGTCACGCTGAGCCGCACCAGCACGGCGGGTTCGGCGGTCGTGGCCGCGCTGCGCATCGACGAGTGCGTCTGGTAGCGCTCAGGCAGGCACGTCCATCCGGCGCCGGCTGATCCTTCGGCCGGCGTCGCCCCCCCGCGTCGCATTTGACCCATGTCAACCCCAGGCGAACGCGGGCACGCCGTGACGGCTCACAATCGTCCGGCCAATGCAAGGGATGAATGGCCGACGCTTCCGACGACCACGCCGACGACGCCACACTGGCGCGCCGCTGCCGCGACGGCGATGCCGGCGCCTGGCCACTGCTGGTGGCGCGCTACCAGCGCCTGGTCTATGCGATCGTCACCCGCATGGGGCTGGACGAGCATGTCGCGGCCGATGTCTTCCAGGCCGTGTTCGAGAAACTCGTGCGGCACCTGCCCAGCCTGCGCGAACCCGAGCGCCTGCAGGCCTGGATCGTGACCACCGCCAAGCGTGAAGGTCTCGCGGCACGCCGGCACGGGCAGCGTCAGGTCTCGATGACCCGGGCCGATGAGGGCGACGACAGCCAGGGCACCGAAGAATGGGACATCGCCGACGACAACCCGGGGGCCGAACAGCAACTGGACGAGCTGCAGCAGCTGCACCGCCTGCGCCTGGGGCTGGACCGGCTCGACGAACGCTGCCGCGAGTTGCTGCTGCTGGTCTTTCGCGACGACGATGACCGGCTGGGCTACGACGAGGTGAGCCGGCGCCTGAACCTGCCTGTGGGCAGCATCGGCCCGACCCGCTCGCGCTGCCTGGGCAAATTGCGCAAACTGCTGCCCTGATCGCCGGCGCTTGTATCTGGCCGTTCTCAACGCCCTCTGTCTCGCACACCCGCCCTGCACACCCACGCCATGAACGACCCGCTGCCCCCCTTGAGCGATGCCGAGCTGCTGGCCCGGCTGCCGGCGGCCGCCGCGCTACCCGATGCTCCAGCCGATTGGCAGCGCCGGGCGCTGGCGGCCTGGCGCGCGCCGGCCGGCCTGTCGCTGGCGCAAGCCGTCGACGCGCTGCGTCAACGGGTGCTGGCGGTGCTCAGCTTCGACAGCTGGGCCCAGTCACCGCTGGCGGCCGGCTTGCGCTCCACCGGCTCGGCCACGCGCCAACTGGTGTTCAGTGCCGAGGGCCGCGACATCGACCTGCGCATCTCGCCCGCCGGCGAGTGCTTCACGGTCACCGGCCAGGTGCTGGGCCCCGACGACAACGGCGCGGTCGCGCTGGCATCCGAGCAGCCACCCGCCACCGTCTACGAAGCGCCGCTGGACGCACTGGGCGAGTTCCGCCTGGCCGACGTGGCACCGGGCCGCTACCAGCTGAGCCTGTTGCTGGCTGGACATGAGATCGTGTTGCCGCCGTTCGAGGTCGGCCACTTGCCCAAGGACGGCCGCGCTGGCTGACCCCGTCACCCCCACCGAGCGGGCACAGCGCCTGCTCGACGAAGGTGCGGCCACCCCACCGGCGCTCGACCTGGCGCTGGCCTGGGCGCTGAAAGACGCTTGCTACGCCGCCTGGAGCACCGCACCCCGCCGCGCCGCACAGGCGGCCGAATTACTGAACCAGGGGCTGCGACAAATACCGGCCACCGTGACGGCCCCTGCGCAAATGGAGATCGCAGCGCTGGCCGCGTGGACCCACGGCATCGCATTGATCACGCAGGGTCGGATGGCCGACGCGGTGGCGGCCTTCGACGACGCGCGCACCCGCTTCGACCAACTCGACCAGCCGGGCCTGGCCGCCCAGACCCAGGTGCCCAAGATCATGGCGCTGGCGATGCTGGGCCGGCGCGAGGGGGCTGCGGCCTGCGCCGAGCGGACCCACGCGGCCTTCGTGGCCCAGGGCGACGTGCGAGCCGCCAGCAAGGTCAGCCTGAACCTGGGCAGCCTGCACCTGCGCCACGATGACTACCCGCAGGCCGCACGTCATTACCGTGAGGCGGCGCGGCTGTTCGCCAAGGTCGAGGACCACGAGCATTCGGTGATGGCCGACATCGGCCTGGCCGATGCATTGACCGGGCTCGGTGACCTCGACGAAGCCGAGCGGATCTGCACCCGCGCCCGCGCCCGCGCCGCCGCGCATGGGCTGCCGGTGCTGCAGGCGATGGTCGACGAATCGGCGGCCTTGCTGGATCTCTCGCGCGGCCGATTTGGCGCGGCGCTCGCCGGCTTCGAGCGCGCCCGCGCCGGCTACGAGCGGCTGGCGATGCCGCAGCACCTGGCGATCGCTGAAAAGCAGCTGGCCGACGCCTACCTCGAGCTGCGCCTGCTGCCCGAGGCCGATGCGCTGTTCGCGCAGGCGTTGCAGAAGTTCGACGCGCTGGCGATGCCGAATGACAAGGCTTGGACGCTGGCGCAACGGGGCCGCGGCCAGGCCCTGGGCGGGAACGCGGTCGCGGCCGCGGCGCATTTCGACGCCGCGCTCGCGCTGTTCGAAGCGCAAGACAACCAGGCCGGCCTGGCCGCGGTGGCGCTGGCCCGCGCCGAATTGGCCGTGGCGCAGCAAGATCCCGTGGACAGCCTTCGCTGGGCCGACTTGGCCGTCGCTGCGCATGCGTCGGCGGGCTCGGACGACGGTGCCGTCCGCGCAGCGCTGGTGCGGGCGCAGGCGTTGGCAGTGGCGGGCCACGCAGCGCAGGCGCGCGCGGCCTTCGGCGCCACCCTCGCCCAGGCCCGCGCCAGCAGCCGGCTGTCGGCCGAGGTGCGCAGCCTCGTCGGCCTGGCCTCGGCCGAGCAGGCCCTGGGCCACGACGACGCCGCCCGCATCGGCTTCGAATCGGCCGTGGCCCTGTTCGAAGAGCTGCGCCTGGCCCTTCCAGGCGACGAGGTGCGTCGAGTGTTCCTCGCCGACCACCTGCGCCCGTACCGCGAGTTGCTGCGCTATGCGCTGCAAGACCACGCGCGAGCGGCCACGCCTGCGACAGCGGCCGCAGTGCTGCGTGCTGCCGACCGGGCGCGCGCGCGCACGCTGAGCGAGCGGCTGGCAGGCGGCGTTGGCGACGCAGCGGCCGTCGACGAATCAGCCCAGGCGCTGCGGGCCCGCGTCAGCTGGTTGTCGCGGCGCGTGCAGGGGCTGGAAGACGACGACGACACGCCATCGGTCACGCTGGTCGACGAACTGCGCGAGAGTGAACAGCGCCTGCTCGAGCACGTGCGCCGCCAGCGTCTGGCAGGTGTTGTCGCGCCCGCCCAGGCGGCCGCGGGCCACCCGCTGGATGTGGACGCGGTGTGTGCCGCCCTGGCCGACGACGAGGTGCTAATCGAGTACGCCCGGCTCGACGACGAGTGGCTGGCCTGTGTGTTGAAGCGCGACGGCATCACGGTGCAGCGCCAGCTGGCCGGCTCGGCCCTGCTGATGCAGGCGCTGCAGGCGGCACAGTTCCAGCTCGACGCCTTGGGCCACGGTGCGACGCCGATGGAAGCCCACCTGACGGCGCTGACGACGCGCTGCGGCATCCGCCTGCAACAGCTGCACGCGCTGGTCTGGGCGCCGCTCGCCGCCAGCGTCGGCGATGCGCGCCGCGTGCTGCTGGTCGCACCGGCGCCTCTGGGCAGCATACCGTTCGCCGCGCTGACCGATGGCCAGCGAACGCTGGCCGAACGCCACCAGTTGGTCTGGCTGCCCAGCGCGAGCGCTGCCTTGCGGCACGCTGCCGGGCAAGAAAATCGGTCACCGCGCCGCGTGCTGGTGGTCGGCGAATCGGTGCGGCTGCCACACGCCGGCGACGAGGCACGCGCCGTGGTCGCAGCCTTTGCGGCGGCCGACGCCGCCACCGAGTTGCGCCTCGACGGAGACGCCACGGTCGATTTCATGCGCAGCCGAGCGGCCAACGCCGACCTGCTGCACCTGGCCTGCCATGCGCAGTTCCGCGCCGACAGCCCGGGCTTTTCGGCGCTTCACCTGCACGATGGCGCGCTGACCGCCGAGCAGGTCGAAACGCTGCGGCTGCACGCTCGGGTGGTGGTGCTCAGCGCCTGTGAAACGGCCGGCCGCGAGCCGGGCGCCAGCGCGTCACGCGGCGACGAGTGGGTCGGCCTGGTGCGGTCCTTCCTGCTGGCCGGCGCGGCGCAGGTGATCGCCAGCCTGTGGCCGGTCGACGACCGCGTCACCGCCCGCTTCATGGCCGGCTTCTACCGCGCGCTGGCCCAGGGTTTGGTCCCGGCCGCAGCGCTGCGCCAGGCGCAGCTGACATTGCGCGAGCAGCACCCGCATCCCTTCCACTGGGCGGCTTTCGCCCTCTACGGCGGGGGCTGACAGCGCCGCGACAGGCCGGCGCGTTACGCTTGATCTCACGCGCCCCCGATGTATCTGCCAGGCCGCAGCGCGCTCTGTTGCGCGTCGCCACCCTGCCGCGAAGGTGTTTCCATGAAGTCTCAGCGTCCGTCGATCGCCGCCCCGTCCTGCCTCGCGTGGAGCCTGTCGCTCGCCCTCGCCACGTTGGCGCCCGCTGCGTCGGCCAAGGGGCCGAAGGATCCCTACCTCGACGCCGAGGTGCTGGTACGCCTGCACAGCACCGCCGGCCTGGGCCCGCTGCTGGCCAGGCACCGGCTGACGGTCGTGGCGCAATCGGGTGCACGGCCGCTCTACCGCCTCGGCCTGATGGCCGGCGACAGCGTCGTCGCCAAGGTCAAGGCACTGGCGTTGGAGCCGGAAGTGATCGCGGCCGAGGCCAATGTGCAGCCGCGGGCGCCCGAAGCACGCAAGAACGCGGTCTGGGCGATCGGCAGCGAAGTCGAGTACCGCGAGCAGTGGGCGCCCGAGGCGATCCACCTGGCCGAGGCGCAGCAGATCACGCAGGGTGCGGGCGTGCGCGTTGCGGTGCTGGACACCGGCGTCGACCTGGCCCACCCAGCCCTGGCCGGCAGGCTGCTGCCGGGGCGCGATTTCGTCGACGGTGACAACGACCCGTCGGAGGTCGGAGACCGCTCGAACGCCGGCTTCGGCCATGGCACGCACGTCGCCGGGCTGGTCGCTCTGGCGGCGCCGGCCGCGAAGATCATGCCGGTGCGAGTGCTCGATGCCGAGGGCCGCGGCAACGTCTGGATGCTGGCCGATGCATTGGCCTGGGCCATCGACCCCGACGGCAACCCGGCCACCGACGACGGCGCCCATGTCGTCAACATGAGCCTGGGCACGCTCGACCGCACCCGCATCGTCGACGCCCTGATGACCTTGTCGGCCTGCGCGATCCCGAAGCCGGGCGCCAAGCCCGACACCGACTACACCGACCCCGGCTATGACGCCGACAAGGCGCGCTGCACAGCCCACGGCGGTGCGGTCATCACCGCCGCTGCCGGCAACGAGGGCAACGAACAGGCGAAGGAGTACCCGGCGGCCGAAGGCGTGTACGGGCTGCTGCCTGTCGGTGCGAGTGCCGAAAACCAGCGCATGGCCGGCTTCAGCAACCGCGGCTCCTGGGTCGACGTGGCCGCCCCCGGCGACTTCATCACCAGCACCGTGCCGGGCGGTCGCTATGGCACCTGGAG
Source organism: Ideonella sp. (assembly GCF_036277275.1). GTDB lineage: Bacteria > Pseudomonadota > Gammaproteobacteria > Burkholderiales > Burkholderiaceae_C > Ideonella. Next base: position 28,633 of record NZ_DASUNH010000172.1, read on the forward strand.
CGGCACCTCGATGGCCGCACCGATCGCCGCCGGCGTGGCTGCGCTGGTACGGGCCCATGTGCCCCAGCTCAAGCCCGTCGACGTGACGAAACGAATCGAGAACTCCGGCGCCCGGCTGTGCGGTGCCACCAACATCGTGCAGATCAACGCCCACGCCGCGCTGCGCAACAAGGCGTCGCGCGATCTCTGCAACTGACCCCGCCGGGCGGCGTCAAAAAAGGCGGCCCGCGGGTCGCCTGAACTTCTGGAGCAAGGGCTTCGCCGAATCACTGCCGGCGGCAGATCACCGTCTTGCTCGCGACCAGGTGGCCGGCCTGGTTGTACAGCGCCCCGGTGGCCTGGTCGTTGACGATGAAGTTCTTGGCGATCGGCGTCGCGCCCTGCCTGATGTCGCGCTTGTTGCTGTCGAAGTCGAACTCGACCTCATCGCCGACGGTGTGCTCCAGCGGGCTTTGTGCACGGTTGCCCCCCGAGCTGAACACCGCCGAGTAGCTGCCCGCCGCGAGGTTCCTGCCGTCGACCGAACCGCGGGAGCGGTCGGAACGGGTTTCGCATTTGACGCGCAACTCCACCGCACTGGCGTCGAACGCCGCCAGGCTCAGGGTGGACAGCGCGCCCAGCAGGGCCAGCGTGCGGGTGAAGGTCTTGGACATGGGCTTTTCTCCGGGTCTGTGGTTGAAGAGACCGAGGCGTCGTTTCGCTCCGGTTCACCACAGAGGCGAGCATGGCCAGCCAGATACATCGCCCGCCGCGCGAAAGTGCTGCCGTCGCGCGCCGCGACGTGGGTTCAGGCTTGGGTTTCGGGGCCGGCCCAGCCGGCTGGCGCACCACCGGCGGCCGGGTGGGCCGGCGTGCAGACCTGGCCGGCCGCCCACAGCAGCGTGACCACCGCCAACGCGCCGGCCAGCAGCTGCCACACCCCCAGCGTGTGCGCGAACCACAGCAGCACCAGCGTGCCGACCATCGCGGCCAGGAACAGCGCCAGCGCAGCGGCCTGGCGCGCCGGCGTCAACGGCAGCTCGTAGGGCCGGCGCTGCAGGTCGAACGGCTCGCCGGGGAACATGGCCGCCACATCAGCCGGCCGCCAACCGGGTGACGCGAACCAGCGCCTGACCTTGTCGGCCCACGACCTCGTGTGCCAGCTGTCGCGTGCCAGCTCGGCATAGAAGCTCAGGTTGGCCCACAGCGGGTTCCAGCTGCGCAGCGGCTTGATCGTGCCGTAGACGCAGGGCTCGGCGTCATCTTCCTCGACGAAGCTGCCGAACAGCCGGTCCCAGACGATCAGGATGCCGCCGTAGTTCTTGTCCAGATACTTCCCGTTGACGGCGTGGTGCACGCGGTGGTTGCTGGGTGAGCAGAACCACCGGTCGAACCAGCCCAGCTTGCCGATCTGCTGGGTGTGGACCCAGTACTGGTACAGCAGGTCGATCAGCGCGACGACGCCGAACACCAGCGGCGGAAAGCCCAGCAGCGCCATCGGCAGGTAGAACAGCCAGCCGGCGATCCAGCCGCTGCTGGTCTGGCGCAGTGCGGTCGACAGGTTGTAGTCCTCGCTCTGGTGGTGCACCGAGTGCGCAGCCCAGAACAAGGCCATCGTGTGGCCGAAGCGGTGCAGCCAGTAGTAGCAGAAATCGTAGGCCAGCAGCCCCAGCACCCAGACCCACCAGGCGTCGGCCGGCAGTTGCACCAGCGCCGCGTGCTGGTAGACCCAGGCGTAGACGCCGATCACCGCGAGTTTCGTGAACAACCCGGTGACCTGGCTCATCATGCCCAGCCCGATGCTGTTGATCGCATCGGCCAGCCGGTAGGTGTTGCGGCCACGGCGCCAGCCGACGACGAACTCGATCGCGATCAGGCCGAGGAAGACCGGCGTCGCCAACACAATGACCTGGGCGGACTGCATGATCCGCCGATCATGCGGCAAAGCCGGTCTGCCGGCGCGGCCGACCTGGGGAAAGCCCGGTCCAGGATGTCACGTCAGCGGCCTGCCGCGAGGGGCAGGCTCAGCCCGGCGCACAGGCCGCCGCCTTCGCGCGGCGCCAGCCGCAGCGTCGCGCCCAGCGCATCGGCCAGCCGCTGCGCGATCGCCAGCCCGAGCCCGGTACCGCCGTGCTCGCGGTTGCGCGAGGATTCGAGCCGGGCAAAGGGCCGCAGCGCCTCGGCCAGGCGCTCGGGCGCGATGCCGGGGCCACGGTCCAGCACGGTGATGGTGATGGCGCCGTCGGCCACCTCAAGCGCCAGCTCGGCCGCACCGGCGAACTTCAGCGCGTTGTCGAGCAGGTTGGTGATCACCCGGCGCAGCGCCTGCGGCCGGGTCACCAGCACCGGCGCATCGGCAGGTGGCGCGCCAGCCGTCCAGCGCACCGCGCGCCCGGCATCGGCAAAGTCGCACACCAGCGTGTCGAGCAGCGCGCCCAGGTCCACCGCCTGCGCCGGCTCCTGCACGGCGTGCACGGTCGCCGCGAGCGCGAGGCCTTCTTCGACCAGGTGCTGCATCTCGCCCAAGTCGGCCTGCAGCTTGTCGCGCAAGACCCCGTCGGGCAGCAGTTCGCAGCGCACGCGCATGCGCGTCAGCGGCGTTCGCAGGTCGTGCGACACCGCGGCGAGGATCTGCAGCCGCTCGCCCATCTGGTCAGCGATGCGCTGCCGCATCCGGTTCAGCGCGCTCGCCGCGTGGCGCACTTCGCTCGGCCCGGCTTCGTCCACCGGCGGGGCGGCGGGGTCGTCGCCAAGGCGGGTCGCCGCGTCAGCCAGCCGCGCCAGCGGCCGCGTCGCCACGTGCACGGCCGCTGCCACGGCAAGCCCCAGCACCAGCAGTTGCAACAGGCCTGTCAGCAACGCCTCGACGCGCAGCCCACGCACCGGTGGCTGCAGCCACAGCGTCAGCGGCGTGCCATCGGCCAGGCGCAGCGCAAAAAGCGTGCTGCCCGCCCCTTCCGGCGCCGGGCTGACGGTCTGGACGCGGGACGGGCCCAGCTGCGCCGCCAGCGCCGTCGCCAGCGCATCGGGCGAGCCGGCCTCGGCGCCCGGGGCCGGTGGTGCTTCAAGGCGGAAGCGGTAGTTCGGCCGCGACAGGCGCTCCAGCCACTCGGCCCGCTCGGCGGCGGGCAGGCGGTCGAGCACCGCGAGCGACGCGCCGACATCACGGCTGACGTAGGCCAGCATCATCGCGTCGGTCATCGCCGCACGCTCGCGCATCGCCGACCACCACGACAGGCCGTAGGCCAGCGCGAGCCCGGCAACCAGCAGCGCGGCGATCCGCCCCGCCAGCGAAGACCACCAGGACCACCAGGCGCGCATCAGCCCTCGCCCCCGAAGGCTTGCACGTCGGCGCAGAACACGTAACCCTCGCTGCGCACCGTCTTGATCAGCCGCGGCTCGGGCGGCGTGTCGCGCAGGCGCTGGCGCAAGCGGCTGACCAGCAGGTCGATCGAGCGGTCGAACGGATCGGCCTCCCGCCCTTGCGTCAGGTTCAGCAGCTGGTCACGCGACAGCACGCGGTGCGGGTGCTCCAGCAGCACACGCAGCAGCCGGTACTCGCCGCCGGTCAATGAGACCAGCGTGCCGGCAGCGTCGGTGAGCTGACGCGCCACCGTGTCGAGCTGCCAGCCGTCGAAGACATAACGCCGTGCCGACACGGCACCCCGCAGCGCTGGCGGCAGTGCCCGGGTGCGTCGCAGCACCGAGCGCACACGGGCCAGCAGCTCGCGCGTCGCGAACGGCTTGGCGAGGTAGTCGTCCGCGCCCATCTCGAGGCCCAGCACGCGGTCCGCCTCGTCGCTGCGGGCGGTCAGCATCACGATCGGCAGTTGCACCGCGCCGCGACTGCGAAGCTCGCGGCACAGCGCGAGGCCGTCTTCGCCCGGCAGCATCACGTCCAGCACCATCAGGTCGATCGACGACCCGGCCGGCCCGGCCAGGCATTGGCGGGCTTCACGCGCAAGGGCCGCGGTGCTGACGCGGTAGCCGGCCTGCTCGAAGTAGTCGCGCAGCAGGCCGAGCAGCTGCCGATCGTCGTCGACGAGCAGCAGGTGGTCGGGGCGGTCGGATGGGCTCGTGGTCACGGTGGACGGATGGTGCCGGCGGGCTGGCGCTGGTTTGTATCGCAGTTTGTCTGCGGCGGCGCGTGATACCGGGTCGCGACAAAAACGGCCCGGCCGGACAAGCCGGTGATACGCGCAGCCGCTGCAATGGCGCCTTCCCCACCGACAGGAGATGAGATGCGTCGTTCGATCTTCACGCTGGCCGCCCTTGCGCTGGCGCTTCCCGGCGTCTTCGCCGGCCCTGCCGACCCCCGCGGCCACTACCTGACGGCCAGCGGCAACCTCGAGGTCGAGGTCGCCCCTTGCGGCGAGGCGCTGTGCGGCATCGTCAGCAAGGTGATCGCCAACCATTCGATGAGCCGGCCTGGCGAGGCGATGCAGGCGGCCGACGACCGCCCCGCGCTGGGCATGAAGATCCTGCTCGACTTCAAGCCCGACGGCGACAACGCCGGCACCTGGCAGGGCCGGATCTACAACCGCGAGAACGGCAAGACCTACGACTGCCGCATGACGCTGGACGAGGCCGGCAACCTGCAGCTGAGGGCCTACGTCGGGTTGCCGCTGTTCGGCAAGACCCAGGTCTGGCAGCGCCTGACGGTCGCCGCGCCATGAAAGAGCTCGTCCTGGCGCTCGGCGCCGGTATTGCCACCGTCGCCAGCCCCTGCATCCTGCCGATGCTGCCGATCGTGATCGGCGCCTCGGCCGGCCAGGCCGACAGGCGCCGGCCCTTGTTCGTCGTCGGCGGTTTCGTCGCCTGCTTCGTCGGCGCCGTGCTGCTGTTCGGCGCCTCGACGGACGCGTTGGGGCTCGATGCGAACACGTTGCGCCAGCTTGCCGCCGTCGGCCTGCTGATGGCCGGCGTGTTGATGGCCTGGCCGGTGCTGGCCGACCGGGTGATGACGCCGCTCGGCGCGCTGGCCGGCCCGGCGCAGCGCCTGGCTCAGCGCGCCGGCACCGGCCCGCTGGGTGGTCTGCTGCTGGGCGCCACGCTGGGGCTGCTGTGGGCCCCTTGTGCCGGCCCGGTGTTGGCCGCGATCCTGGCGCTGGTGGCGGGGGCCCAGACCGGCGAGGCCGCACCGCGGCTGGCCGCATTTGCCCTCGGCGCGGGCCTGCCGATGCTGGCCATCGCCTACGGCGGCCAGGCCACGACGACGCGGGTCCGCGCGCTGGCCCGTCATGCAGGGCGCATCCGCCGAGGCTTTGGTGCGCTGGTCATGGTCACTGCGGTGGCGATGCTGACGCACTGGGACGTGCGCCTGACTGCGGCCCTCACCTCGGCCTGGCCGGCGGCGGAAGCCCATGCTGCCGACGCGCCCGTCGCGGCCGGCGACCTGGCGCCCGAGTTCAGCGGCATCGACGCCTGGCTCAACAGCCCGCCGTTGACGGTGCAGGGGCTGCGCGGCCAGGTGGTACTGGTCGACTTCTGGACCTACGGCTGCATCAACTGCGTGCGCACGCTGCCGGCCCTCAAGCGTTGGCATGAACGCTACGCATCGCAGGGGCTGGTGATCGTCGGGGTGCACACGCCGGAGTTCGCGTTCGAGCGGCCGCTGGCCAACTTGCGCGATGCGGTCGCGCGCCACCATATCGCCTACCCGGTCGCACAGGACAACCGCTACGCGACCTGGACGGCGTTTCGCAACCGCTATTGGCCGGCGCTGTACCTGATCGACCGCGAGGGTCGCATCGTCTATCGCCACTTTGGCGAGGGCGACGAAGCCGCGGTGCAAGCGCGCATCGAGGCGGAGCTGGCGCGCCCCTTACCGGCAGGCCGGTGAGCGCTCAAGAAACGAAGGGCCGCCCCCGAGTTTCTTGATCCCGCGGGGGCCTGCCGTCACAGCTCGTCGAGCGCCGCGTCGTCGTTCAGGTGCTGGGTGTCGCCCCAGCCGACCAGCGTGAATCCTTGCGGCGTGTAGAGCAGCCGGTTGACACCGGTGTTGGCCAGCTCCCAGGTGCGCGGCGCGTTCAGCTCGACGCGCGACGCGGCGCGGTACAGGCAGTCGAGCACACCGCCGTGCGTCACCAGCAGCAGCGTGCGGCCCGGGTGGGCCTCGGCCAGGCGGCTGGCGGTCGCGACACAGCGGTCGTAGAAGCCTTGCAGCGTCTCACCGCCTTCGGCGCCGAAATCGGGCTCGCGACGGCGCCAGCGCGCGCTTTCTTCCGGCCACAGCCGCTCGACCTCGGCGTAGGTATGGCCCTGGAAGATGCCGAAGTGGCGCTCGCGCAGGCCGGCATCGGTGTTCAGGGCCAAGCCGGTGCGGTCGGCCACCGCCTGCGCGGTGTCGCGGGCACGCACGAGGTCGCTGCAGACGATCGCGTCGAGGTCTTCGCCGGCCAGCGCTTCGGCCAAGCGACGGGCCTGCTCCTGCCCGACGGCGTTGAGCGAGATGTCGGTCTGGCCTTGCAGCCGCGAGTCGACGTTCCAGGCCGTCTCGCCGTGGCGCACGGCGAGAATTCGCGTCACGTCATCCACGAGTGTCCTGTCTCAGCAATACGTGTCATCGAGATTCGACCAGATGGTGATGACGGTGCGTCCGGATGGCTGGGCAGATACCCAGCGTATCTGCCCTGATGGCCGGGCGCGCGGGCACGCCATCTGGCCACGTATTGCTGAGCCAGGACACTAGACGCCCCAGGTCACCGGCTCGTCGGCGGCCAGGGCACGCTTCATCAGCTCGACCAGGGGCCAGGCGCGCTGGCGCAGCGAAATCGCATCGCGGCTGCCGGCGGCAGCGTCGTCGGGCTTGTCATCGCCGGCCGCGGCACGCGCCGCGTCGTCGGCGGCCACCGCATCGGCCAGGGCCTGGATGGCGGCCGGCATCTGGGCCGGTTCGATGATGCCCTTGGGCGTGACGTCCTTGCCGATCAGGCCGAGGACACGCTCGCCTGTCGGGCCGAGCATGATGACGTCGCCCCCGGCTTTGCTTTTGAACTTGTAGATCATGGCCCGCCGATCATCGCACGGGCCGCGAGGCAGCAAAGGCAACGCGGTCAAGCGCGCGCGAAGCCGGTTCAGGGCCTGGCGCGCGCCAGGCCGCCCGAGGCCTTCTTTTCGTGGGCCAGCCGGGCCAGCACGCTGGCCGCGTCGAGCGGCCGGGTGCACAGGAAACCCTGCCAGCCGGTGACGCCCAATGTCAGCAGCGACTGGCGGTGGGTCTCGGTCTCGACGCCTTCGGCATAGACCGCCAGGCCGCAGGCGCGCGCAGCGCCGGCCAGGGCCAGCGCCAGGCCGGCCTCGGGCGTCGCCCCCTTGGCCAGGCCGTGCACCAGCTCGCGGTCGAGCTTGACCGCATCGAGCGGGAAACGGCGCAGCAGGTTCAGGCCCGCATCGCCGCTGCCGAAGTCGTCGAGCACCAGCTGGACACCCAGTTCGCGCAAGGCCTTCAGCTGCGAGCGGACCAGCTCGGGGTCGGCCTGCAGCGCCGCTTCGTGCACGTCGAGCTCCAGCAACTCAGCCGGCCAATCGGCCACTTGCAGCGCCGCGGCGACGCGGCGCGCCAGGCCCGGCTGCTGGCATTGCCAGGAACTGAGATTCAGCGTGACACGCCAGACAAAGCCGGCCGCACGCCAGCGGGCGGCCTGGTGCAACGCGTGTTCGAGAGCCCAGTCGTCCAACGGACCGGCCAGGCCGGCACGGGCGGCCAGCGGCAGGAACTGCGCCGGCGGCAACAGGCCATGTTCACCGTCATGCCAGCGCAGCAGCGCCTCGATCGACTGGACGCGACCGCTGGCCATGTCGACGCGCGGCAGGTAGCGCAGGCGCAGCGATTGGCCAGCGCCGCCTTCGCGCAACGCGCGCTGCAGGCGTGCCAGGCGCGGGCCGTCGTCGGTCGCGTCGAAGGCATGCACACGCCAGGCCGACCCGCCGGCGTGGCGAGCCCATTCGAGCGCCTTCTCGGCGTGTTCGAGCAGATCCTCGGCGCTCAGCCCGGCCTGCGGGTAGGCGGCGACGCCGATCGACACCATCAGCCCGGCGGTGGCCAGCAGCCCGCCGCCGGTCGCAGCCCGGCCCTGATCGACGAGCCGGCGCGCCAGCGCCTCGGCCGAGGCTTCGCCGCATTGGCGCAGCAGCACGCCGAAGCGCGCGCCGCCAAGGCGGCCCATCGGGTGTTGCACCGGCACATGGGCCCGCAGCCCTTCGACGATGTCGCTCATCGCGCGGGCCTGGGCGTCGCCCTCGAGGGCGAACAAACGGTCGCGATCGAACTCGATGCACAGCAGCGCCATCGGCGTGCCGTCGCGACGCGCGGTGCCGACCGCATCGTCGACCTGCGCGACGAAGCCGTTGCGCTCCGGCCAATGGCTCAGTTCATCGCGCAGGCCACCGCGCAGCACCCGCGGCGCGCCGCGGCGATGCGGGTTCAGTTCACGGAAGGAGTAGACACGGCCGATCGGCCGGCCCCGGCTCCACTGCGGCTGGATATGGCGCTCGAGCTGTGCCCCATCGAGCAGGTGCACGGTGTCGACGGCCGACAGCAGCGCGTGTGCCTCGATTTCCGCCAGGCGCGCCTGGTACGCCGCCGGGGCCACGGTCTGGCCGCTCATCCAACGGTGGATCGCCTCGTCGTCGCGCTCGACCAGCGCCGATTCAGGCAGCGCCCACAGCGTCGCGAAGCGGCGGTTGAAGGCCTGGATGCGACCGTGCAGGTCGGTCACCAGGATGCCGTCGGCGGTGGCTTCGAGCGTCGCGCGCAGCTCGGCCAGCAGCGAATCCCGGTCGCGCTCGGCGCGGTACTCGCCGCTGCGGTCGCGCAGCAGCACGAGGTAGCCGCCGACGCCCCTGCGGCCGGCGCCCAAGGTACCGATCGGCACGACGCGGCGGTGCACCCAGGCAGCGCGGCCGTCCGGGCGGGTCAACTCGGTTTCGCTGTCCAGTGCGCCAGGCGCACCACCGCGCACGTCGGACCAGAAGGCGACGTCTTCGAGCGTCGGCAGCAAGGTGTCGGCGCGGCGGCCGACCATCGCGGCCGGCTCGAGCCCGAACCAGGCGGCAGCCGCCTGGTTGGCGTGCAGCACACAGGCATCGACCGCGTCGACCAGCCAGGCCGGGTCGTCCAGGCTGTCGATCAACTGGGCTCGGGCGCTCGCCTGGCCGGTCAGCCAGGCGATGCCGGCATCGGCGCCGCTCATCACAGCTGCTCTTCGACGGTCGGCGTGGCCGACACATCGAAAAAGTAGGCGACGCGCTGCCGCGGGGCCAGCACCTCGGCGGCGCGCGCCGGCAGCTGGCTGGGCCGCAGGCTGCGGCGAATGCCGAGGTCCGGGCAGTCTTCCAGGTTCAGGTGCAGGCCATGCGAGCGCGCCGTGTCGTGCACCCGCACCTGCGGCTTCAGCGGCCGGGCCGAGTTGACCGAGGTGACCATCGCGTAGCGGTCGTCCGACAGCTGCACCAGCGAGCCGGGCGGGTAGATGCCCATCATGTGGATGAAGCCGTTCAGGATCGTCGCGTCGAACTTGTTGCGCGACTGCGCGAACATGCGCGACAGGGCCTCGTGCGGCGTCAGCGATTTCGACGGCGTGGCCGCGTTGCACAGGTTGTCGTAGTAGTTGACGAGGGAGACGATGCGGGCGCCAACCGACATGCGCTCGCCCGTCACGCCCTTCGGGAATCCGGTACCGTCGGCCAGCTCATGGTGCTGGGCCACCACCAGCAGCGCACCGGGTGGCAGGCTCATGCGGCGCCCCTGGCTGATGCCGTGCCCGACATGGTCGCGGTACAGCGAAGTTTCGGCGGCGGTGAAATCGTCGTGCGGCAGCCGCATGCGGTCGGGCAATGCGAGTTTGCCCATGTCGTGCAGCAGGGCGCCGGTGCCCAGGTCGGCCATCTCGGGCCCGGCCAGCTTCAGCGCCCGCGCCAGCAGCAGCGAGACGACCGTCACGTTGATCGCATGGGCCGAGTGGCGATCACCGGTCGGTTCGCCGAGCACGCGCACGCACAGCTCGGCGTCGATGAGCATCTTGTCGAGCAGGGCCCGGGTCAGCGCCTGGGCGCCTTCACGCGCACGCTCGGGTTCGCCGGCCAGCGCATCGTTGACACGGCGCAGGTCGCGGCAAGCTTCCTGGTACTGGCGTTCGCACACGCGCAGCGCGGCGGCTTCAGCCTCGGCACGCGCTTCAGCCTGGCGGCGGGCGCGGGTTGCCGGATCTTCGGCCGGCGTGATCATCACGATCGGTTCGGCCGTTGCTGGCGCCTGGCCCGTTGTCGGGGCGTCGGCGGCGCCTGCCGCGTTGGCGGCGGTGGTCTCGGCCGGCGAGTCGCTGCGCTCGGGGCTCCAGCGCAGCCTCTTCAGGCCGAGCGAGCGTATCGTGTCGATCTGCTCGGCGCTGCTGATCTTGAAGCTCGACAGCGGGAAAGGGTGCGACATCCACCCGCCATCGAGGTGGATGAACATGCCGACGCGCAAGTCCTGCGGTTCAACGGTGCTGGTCATGTCGCAAAGTCCCTGAATTCCTGGCGGTGTTGCCGGTGCTGTGTGTTCTCGCGGAACGCCGGCGCCCCCGGTTTCCAAGGGCACTCAGCCACAACATCGGCACCGCATCCGTCCAACTTGAGCGGTATGGGCGAGAGGCCACTCGCATCTGCTTGCATGGCACGCGCTAGCATCGCGCCGACGTTTTCGAGCCTTTTGTCCCATTTGTCACAGCGGCCCTTTCGCCGCCCACACCATGACCCACGCCTACATTTGCGACGCGATCCGCACTCCTTTCGGCCGCTACGGCGGCGCCTTGTCGGCGGTGCGCGCCGACGACCTCGGCGCGGTGCCGATCCGCGCATTGATGGCCCGCCACCCGAATCTGGACTGGGCCGCCGTCGACGACGTGCTCTATGGCTGCGCCAACCAGGCCGGCGAAGACAACCGCAACGTCGCCCGCATGGCCGCCCTGCTGGCCGGACTGCCGGTCGAAGTGGCCGGCAGCACGATCAACCGGCTGTGCGGCTCGGGGCTGGACGCGGTCGGCTCAGCCGCCCGGGCGATCCGCGCCGGCGAGGCCGAGCTGATGATCGCCGGCGGCGTCGAAAGCATGAGCCGGGCCCCCTTCGTGATGCCGAAGGCGGCCACGGCTTTTGCGCGCGAGAACGCGGTCTACGACACCACGATCGGCTGGCGTTTCGTGAACCCGAAGATGAAGGCGCAGTTCGGCATCGACTCGATGCCCGAGACGGCCGAAAACGTGGCCGCCGACTTCGGCATCTCGCGCCAGGACCAGGACAAGATGGCGCTGGCCTCGCAGCGCAAGGCCGTGGCGGCACAGGTGCGCGGCTTCTTCGACGCCGAGATCACGCCGGTGACGATCACGCCGAAGAAAGGCGACCCGGTCATCGTCAACAAGGACGAACACCCGCGCGAGACCTCGCTCGAATCACTGGCCAAGCTCAAGGGCGTGGTGCGCCCCGACGGTACGGTGACCGCCGGCAACGCCTCGGGCGTCAACGATGGTGCCTGTGCCTTGCTGCTGGCTGGCGAAGCCGCCGCCGCGCGCCACGGGCTGGCGCCGCGCGCCCGCGTGGTCGCGATGGCCACCGCCGGCGTGCCGCCGCGCATCATGGGCATCGGCCCGGCGCCGGCCACGCGCAAGGTGCTGGCATTGGCCGGGCTGTCGCTGTCGCAGATCGACGTGATCGAGCTGAACGAGGCCTTCGCCGCGCAAGGGCTGGCGGTGCTGCGCCAGCTCGACATCACCGACGACGACCCGCGCGTGAACCCGAACGGCGGCGCGATCGCGCTCGGCCACCCGCTCGGCGCTTCGGGCGCACGGCTGGTGACGACAGCGATCAACCAGCTGTACGCCAGTGGCGGCAAGCGCGCGCTGTGCACGATGTGCATCGGCGTCGGCCAGGGCATCGCCCTGGTGCTCGAAAAGGTCTGAGCGGCCGTCAGGCCTGGGTGGCCGAGGCCGCCGCGGCCGTGGTCAGCAGCGCCGCCGCCGGGGCCTCGGCCACGGGCTCGGCGGGCGGCCCCGCCTCGTGGTTCAACTGGTCCCCCGGCTTCGGGCGGGCCAGCAAGAAACCCTGGAACTCGTCGCAGCCCTGATCCCGCAGGGCCTGCAGCTGCGGATGGGTTTCGACGCCCTCGGCGTTGACGCGGATCTCGAGCGAGTGCGCCAGCGAGATGATCGACTTGACGATCAGGTTGACCTTCTCGTCGCTGCCCAGGTGCTGGGTGAACGCGCGGTCGATCTTGACCTTGTCGAACGGGAAGCGCCACAGGTAGGCCAGGCTCGAGTAGCCGGTGCCGAAATCGTCCATCGCGATCGACACGCCCATCGCCGACAACGCCCGCAACGTGCCCAGCACCTGCTCGGTGTTGCTCATCAGCAGCGATTCGGTGATCTCGATCTCCAGCCGAGTGGCCAGCAGACCGGTGTCGTCCAGCGTCTTGGCGATCAGCTCGACCAAGTCATCGTGGCGGAACTGCGCGGCCGACAGGTTGACCGCGACCGCCAAGTGCGCGGGCCAGGTGGCCGCCTGGGCGCAGGCGGTGCGCAGCACCCAGCGGCCGAGCGGGCCGATCAGGCCGGTGTCTTCGGCCAGTGGAATGAACTCGGCCGGCGATACCGGGCCGCGCTCGGGGTGGTGCCAGCGCAGCAGCGCTTCGTAGCCGGTCAGCGTGCGGCCGTCGGCGCCCCACAGCGCCTGGTAATTCAGGCTCAGTTGGGTGCCGCTGCCGATCGCTTCGCGCAGGTCGCGTGTCAGCTGGCGGCGCGTCTCGAGCTTCTCGTCGAGCGAGGCGTCGTAGAAGCTGAAGGTCGAGCGGCCCGAGGCCTTGGCGCGGTACAGCGCCAGGTCGGCCTTGTGCATCAGTTCTTCGTCGTCGTCGGAGTCGGTGCCGAAGATCGCCGCACCGACGCTGCAGCCGCAGATCACCGTCTGCCCGCCCAGTTCGTAGGGCCGACCGAGCGACTCGACCGCCCGCTCGGCCAGGCGCGTCACCGCATCGGGGCCGTCGACCCCCGTCTGCAGCAGTGCGAATTCGTCGCCGCCCAGGCGGGCCACCACGTCACCATGGCGGACCAGGTCACGCAGGCGCGCCGCCACCTGGCGCAGCACCTCGTCACCGGCCGAGTGCCCCAGGCTGTCGTTGATGTCTTTGAAACGGTCCAGATCGATGCACAACACCGCGAAGTTGGGCCCGCCGCACGCCTGCCGCCAGGCGGCCTGGCGCAGGCTTTCGGCGAAGCTGGCGCGGTTGAGCGAGCCCGACAGCGGATCGTGCCGCGCCAGGTAGCGCATGCGCTCGTCGGCCAGGCGGTCACGCCGCCACTGGCGCCAGACCACCGCACCGACGATCGCGCCGGCCACCGCCAGCAGCGCGAACACCGTGGCCGCCACGCGCATGAAGGCCTGGTTGATGCGCTGTTCACGTTCGACCTGGTCGACATAGACCTCCACCACCCCCATCACCCGTCCGCCGCGCAGCACCGGCACGTACGCCTCGCTGTAGGTGGCCGGACGATCGCCGTGGGGGTCGCGCTGCAGTTCGATCACCGGCGCACCGCTGAGCATCAGCTGGCGCACGTCCTCATCGCCCGCGGCATCGTGGTGATCCTTCTCGGCGGCCAGCCGGCCGGACGACCCGGGCGACAGATCGTCGGACACCAGCACCGGGTGGCCCTCGCGGTTGTAGAGCTTGAAGCGGAACACCTCCTGCACCTGCAGGAAGTTGTGCAGTTGCCGGCGCGCGCCCTCGCTGGCGCCACGGCCTTCGAAGATCGCGTCGAGGTCGGGCACCGAGGCTTCGACCAGCCGGGCCCAGGCCATCGCGCTTTGCTCGGCGTCGCGCTCGAGCAGAAAGCCGGCGCTGCCGCGCAGCAGCACGGCCAGCACCACGCCGGCCAGGCCCAGGCCAGCCAGGCAAGGCAGCAGCATTCGCCACTGGTTGGACAGGAATTTCATCGACGGCTCTTTCGACACCCGGCTTTGGGAAAGAGGCCCGGCGTGTGGAACAACGACCCGCGCGGCTGGTTTTGCGCGCTCATCGATCCGTTTTCGGCGCCGATCGACCGGTGTTGAGGGTGACATTGGCGCCACGGGCGTGGCGTTCGCCGCGGATTCGGATGCTGCGCAGCCCTCAGGCCGGCGCGCCACATGCGCCGTCGATCAACCCTGGTGCGCCCGGCGGCGCCAGGCGGTGGGCGACAGGCCGCACAGGCGCTGGAAGAAGCGCGTGAAGTAGCCGGGGTCGGCAAAGCCGAGGTCCATGCCGATGCGCTTGATGCTCTGGTTCGTGTAGGCCAGTTGACGCTGGGCCTCCAGCGCCACACGGGCGTGCAGCAGGTCCAGCGCCCCCTTGCCCAGTTGGGCCCGGCAGATGCGGTTCAGCTGGGTCGTGCTGATGCCCAGCTCGGCCGCCAGCGACGCAACGCTCGGCTGCAGCCGGAAGCGCGCGTCGACCAACGCCCGGTAGCGGGATAGGTGCTGGGGCGCTTCGGTGGCCAGGCCATCGGCCGGCCCGGGCAACGCCCGCGCCAGCGCCAGCAGCAGGCGAGCCAGCTCGGCGTCGATAGCGGCATGGCGCCAGCGCCGGTGGCCGGCGAATTCACCGGCCAGTGCCGCCACCGCATCGGTCACCTGTGCCGGACTGCCCCAGGCACACGGCGCCGTATCGCTTCCCCAAGCCAGCACGGTGGGCCGCTCGAACAGCGGCCACAGGCCAGGCTCGGGCGTCAACAGCTGGCGCACATGCAATTCCTGCACAGTGACGATCCAGCCGTCGATGCCCGGCTCGAAGACGAAACCGTGGGCGGTGGCGGCCGGCACCGTCACCGCAGCCGGACCGGCCAGACGGTGGCGCCGGCCGTCGAGCTGGGCCTCGGCGTGGCCATGGGCCATGTACAGAATTTGAAACAGCAACTCATGCCGATGCGGGCGGATCTCCCATTCGTGCAAGCGACTGCGGGCCGAAATCGTCTCGACATGCAGTCTCTCTCCCACCGAGCCCGTACCGGCTTCACCGTAGAGCTGGTAGGCCGGCAACGCGGTCGCCTCGCGGCGACCCAGGGGAGATGAAGCCATGTTCGAATTGTGCAAGGTTTGGCCGCAATCCTCCATTGAGGCCGGACCGGCACCGGCCTACGCTGACTGTGTTGTTTGTGGTGGTGGAGGGCAAGACCATGCGAACCCAGGTCGCGATCATCGGTGCCGGCCCAGCCGGGCTGCTGCTGGGCGCTTTGCTGCACCGGCAGGGCATCGACCATGTCATCGTCGAGCGCCAGACGCCCGACTACGTGCTCGGCCGCATCCGCGCCGGCGTGCTGGAGCAGGTCACGGTGGACCTGCTCGACGAAGCCGGCGTGGGCGAACGCATGCACCGCGAAGGCCTGCCGCACAACGGGTTCTCGCTCTGCTTCGACGACCGCCATCACCGCATCGACCTGCACGCATTGACCGGCCAGCGGGTCATGGTCTATGGCCAGACCGAGGTCACGCGCGACTTGATGGACGCCCGCCGCGCCGCCGGGCTGACCACCATCTACGCCGCCGAGAACGTGCACCCCGAGGGTTTTGCAGGCGCCACGCCGGCGCTGCGCTACGCCCTCGAAGGCATGCCGCACCGGATCGAGGCCGACTTCATCGTCGGCTGCGACGGTTTCCACGGCGTGGCCCGCGCCAGCGTCCCGATCAAGGCTTTGCAGACCTACGAGAAGGTCTACCCCTTCGGCTGGCTCGGCGTGCTGGCCGACGTGCCCCCGGTGCACGACGAACTGATCTACGCCAACCACTCGCGCGGCTTCGCGCTGTGCAGCATGCGCAGCAAGACGCGCGTGCGCTACTACGTGCAGTGCTCGCTCGACGATCACGTCGAGGATTGGAGCGACGAACGCTTCTTTGCCGAGCTGAAGCGCCGCCTGCCCGAAGCCGACGCCGCCCGCATGATCGAAGGCCCGTCGATCGAGAAAAGCATCGCGCCGCTGCGCAGCTTCGTCGCCGAGCCGATGCGCTTCGGCCGCCTGTTCCTGGCCGGCGATGCGGCCCATATCGTGCCGCCGACTGGCGCCAAGGGGCTGAACCTGGCCGCGTCCGACGTCGGCATGCTGAGTCGCGCGCTGGCCGAGCACTACCGCGGTTCGGACGCCGGCATCGACAGCTACTCGCAACGTGCACTGGCCCGCGTCTGGAAGGCCGAACGCTTCTCGTGGTGGTTCACCTCGCTGATGCACCGCTTCCCCGAGGCCGGCGAGTTCGGCCGCAAGATGCAGCATGCGGAGCTGGACTACTTGGTGCAGTCGGAAGCCGCGATGAAGGCGATGGCGGAGAACTATGTCGGGTTGCGGCTGGACGCTTGAGGCGCGGGTTGGTGTTGGCAAGCGTTGGCGAGTTCGGAGCGCGCGGGAAGGCGGGGCCTCGGGGGCTCTCGTTAGACGTTCACCCCCAAGGCCCCGCCTCCCCGCGTGACCACCGTGATGCCCCGGCCAATGCGCTCGTGGGATCAAGGTAGCCGCAGATCAACGAGCGCATTGGCACCCCACCGTCCGCCGCGCCAACAACCGCATGCCACCAGGGCTTTCCCCAGGTCTTTCTACAATCGACCCCCATGAAGCCCACCCCCGCCTACACCCGCGGCGCCGCGCTGCCCGCGATCCTTGCCCAGCGCATTGCCATCATCGACGGGGCCATGGGCACCATGATCCAGCGCTACAAGCTGGGCGAGGCCGACTTCCGCAACGAGTCGCTGAAGGACCATCCGAAAGACCTGAAGGGCAACAACGACCTGCTGGTGCTGACCCGGCCCGACGTGATCCAGGAGATCCACGAGCAGTACCTGGCTGCCGGCGCCGACCTGATCGAGACCAACACCTTCGGCGCGACCTCGATCGCGCAGGAAGACTACGGCCTGGGCCACCTGGCGCGCGAGATGAACGTCGTCGCAGCCAAGATCGCGCGGGTGGCAGCCGACAAGTACAGCACGCCCGACAAACCCCGCTTCGTCGCCGGCGCACTCGGCCCGACACCGCGCACCGCCAGCATCAGCCCCGACGTCAACGACCCTGGCGCCCGCAACGTCACCTTTGATCAACTGCGTGCGTCGTACCGCGAGCAGGCCGAAGGGTTGCTCGAAGGCGGCGCCGACCTGTTCTTGGTCGAGACCATTTTTGACACGCTGAACGCCAAGGCCGCGATCTTCGCGCTCGACGAGCTGATGGAAGAGACCGGCCAGCGCCTGCCGGTGATCATCTCCGGCACCGTCACCGACGCGTCGGGCCGCATCCTGTCGGGCCAGACGGTCGGTGCCTTCTGGCACTCGGTGCGGCACGCGCGGCCGCTGGCGATCGGCCTCAATTGCGCGCTCGGGGCGGCCCTGATGCGCCCGTACATCGAAGAGCTGTCGCGCCTGGCCGACGACACCTTCATCAGCTGCTACCCGAACGCCGGCCTGCCCAACCCGATGAGCGACACCGGCTTCGACGAGACGCCGGAAGTCACCGGTGGGTTGATGGAAGAGTTCGCCAAGAGCGGCTTCCTGAACATCGCCGGCGGCTGCTGCGGCACCACGCCCGACCACATCGCGGCGATCGCGAAGCGCGTCGGCGCCTACCGGCCGCGGCATCGCCACGACCCGCTGCTGACCCGCTTGGTGGCCGAGGGCGCCGACGCATGAAAACCGCCCTGCTGGTGATCGATGTACAGCGCGGGCTGTTCGAAAGCAGCCCCGCCCCGTTCGAAGGCGAAACCGTCGTGCAGCGCATCAATCTGCTCGCCGAGCGAGCCCGCGCAGCCGGCGCGCCGGTGGTGTTCATCCAGCATGAGCGCGCGGAGAGCCCGCTGGCGCATGGCAGCGACAAGTGGCAGCTCGACCAACGACTCATCGTTCAGCCGGATGACGTGAAGGTGCGCAAGTCCACGCCCGACTCCTTCTTGCATACCGAGCTGGCCGGCCTGCTGGCGGGCTGGGGCGCCGAGCACCTGGTGGTGTGCGGTTATGCGACCGAGTTCTGCGTCGACACCACGACCCGGCGCGCGGCAGCGTTGGGCTTTGCGGTGACGATCGCGGCCGATGCCCACACCACGCATGACAAGCCGCACGCCAGTGCCGAAACGATCCGCACGCACCACAACGCGACGCTGCCCAACCTGACCAGCTTCGGGCCGAAGATCCAGGCCGTACCGACCTCGGACATCAGGTTTTGACGGGCAGTTGAAGCGGGTCTCAGACCAGCTTCTGCAACTGTTCCAGGTTCGGCTGCACCCGCACGTCGCCTGACGGCACGCCGCCCTCGACCTTGTACTTCGGCAGCGCCGTGTGCCGCACCGCCGGCACCGCCAGCGGCATGCCCTCGCGGTTGACCAGGCTCACGACCGTCAGCGGGGCCTTCGGGTTCGGCTGGCGCTTCATCACCAGCGCGACCTCGCCGCAGGCCAGCTTGACCCAAGCCCCGGGCGGATGCAGGCCGGTTTCGGCCAGCAGGGCCTGACCGGCCTCGTCCGGGTGGCCGCCTTCGTCGAAGAACGCCGCCTGTGCGGCGGCCTTGGCCGACAACGCAGCGCGGTTGCGCCGCGCACTCAGGCGCGCAGCGTAGCGGTCGGCGCGCTGGATCAGGCGCGCCAGGCGGATCGCCGGTTCGAGCTTGTCCAGCGGGCCGCTGGGTGCGTCGTGGTGGTGGCGCATCGCATCCAGCCACAGTGGGTCGTCGACGCCCGCGGCCTGCAGCAACTCGACGCCACGCTGCGCGTGCAGGTGGACCTGGTTGCGCTGGACCGGATTCAAAGGCTCCGCCTGGCGCACCAGCGCCTGCTGCAACACGGTCATGCCGACGTTCATCGACAGGGCCGCGCGGGTCAAAGGGCGGCGCCACTCGGGTTGCCAGCCGGGCAGGCGCGGACCGGCCAGCGCACACAGCAGCATCACGAGGATCGCGTGGTGGGTGCTGTAGTCCTCGGGCTGGCGGCCGGCCAGGTGGATGAAGCGCAGCAGCGTGGCGTCGACCTGGCGGTCGAGTCGGTTCAGCATCTCCTGCGCCAGATCGTCCACTCGCGGCACCCAGCGCGTCGCGCCGGTGTCACCCAGCAGCACGCGGGCACGGCTTTCCAGATCCGGCCATTCGAGCGGACGCTCGGCCAAGGGCATCGGCTCGGTCGCACGTTGATCGAATTCGGGTCGCAGCGCCGCAATGGCACCCAAGGTGGCGCCGCCGGTGCGCAACATCTGGTCGACCTGGGCGTTCAGCTGACGCTGAGCGAAGTCCTTCTCGCCCTCTTCGATGAACAGTGCGCGGGCCAGCAGATAGCCCAGTTGCTGCTGGTCGGCGATTGGCGAGCCGCGGTGCACCAGCACCTGGCCGTTGATGTCGCGCAGCGAGAACGGCAGCGGGTAGCCGGGCTCCAGGCCGTCGGGGGTGATGGGGACAAGTTTCATGGTGGCAGGCAGGCCCGCGCGACCACGAGGCGGCGGGGCTTCCGGGTGTCATCGGCCAACCACCGCCCATCTTGAGGCGAAAAGTGATGTCAGCGCCCACTTGGCGGATTTCGTTGCCCGTCGGTGACCCTTCAGCGCCCCAGGGCTCGGCAAGCCGAGCCGGCCATCCACGAACTCGGGATGAGCGGTCAGTGTGCCGCGCCACTGCCTCCATTGGGCGGCGGCAACACGCGGCCGGCCGAGGTGGGCGCCAGCGTGCCGTCGTCCAGCTTGCGCAACCCCGCCGGCGGCGCCACCAATCGGAACAGCATCTGGTCGTCAGCCGGAGGGCTGGCCGACGCGATGCGCCAGTTCGGCACCCCTTTGGTGGCCAGGTGGCTGCGCACGGCGGCCAGCCGCTCGGCCGACCGGGGACCGGCCGGTGCCGCGGCCTGCAGCTTGGCGGCCGGCTGGCGTTTCAGGCTTTGCGACAACTTGTCGAGCACCGCCTGCAGCGGCGGCTTCGGCCCGGGCGCAACGGCCGCCGGGGTCGTCGAGGCCGGGGCTGCGTCGAACGCGTACTTCATCGGCACGCGCAACACCACGCTGCCATCGGGCTCGCCCGCCACCTGCACCGGCGTGCCGGCGAACAATTCGGTCAGCCAGCGGGCCTCGCCTGCCAAGGGGGCATCGGGCGGCAGCGTGGGTTTGGCCGTCGCGGCCGGCGGTTCAGAGGTCGAAGACGCAGCCGCACCTGGCGCGGACGGCGCAGAGGTCCGGCAGGCCTGCAAGCTGGCCAACAACACGACGGCGGCGCTCAATGAGAGCCGGCGCATCGACAACGCGCAGGGCATGCGCAGCCCGAGGGTATCCATGCTGCCATTGAAGCAAACCGGGCGCCTGACAAAGTGCACGGGTTGTAACAGCGGTCAAGCCTCGTAAGCCCTTGCTTGCGTAGAATTCGCGCACCGTCCGAGGAGCGTTGCGACGGCGTGGTCTTTCTTGCCGAAAGCCATGCCGCCAGGCTCGGCACGGGCACGCTGGCGCGTCCAAACGCCGCGTGCGGCAACGGCGCTCACCCGGGTCGCACGCGACCGCCGTGGGTGAGCCGTGGCGATCGACCGGCCCTTCGTCTTTGAGACCGCTGATTACCGCCATGACCGACCGCTCCGCGCCCTTGCCCTCCGAACCTTCCGCCGTCGCGCCGCCGCCGATGCGCTTGTCCGGGTTGGAGCCGGTCGCGATCGGCGCCGGCTCGCTGTTCGTCAACGTGGGCGAGCGCACCAACGTGACCGGCTCGAAAGCCTTCGCCCGGATGATCCTGGCCGGCGAGTACGAGCAGGCGTTGGCGGTCGCGCGCCAGCAGGTCGAGAACGGCGCCCAGGTCATCGACATCAACATGGACGAAGCCATGTTGGACAGCCAGGCGGCGATGGTGCGCTTTCTGAACCTCGTCGCCGGCGAGCCCGAGATCGCGCGTGTGCCGATCATGGTCGATTCGTCGAAGTGGAGCGTGATCGAGGCCGGCCTGAAGTGCCTGCAGGGCAAGGGCATCGTCAACTCGATCTCGCTGAAGGAAGGCGAGGCCGAGTTCAAGCGCCAGGCCACGCTGGTGCGCCGCTACGGTGCCGCGGCAGTGGTGATGGCCTTCGACGAAAAGGGCCAGGCCGACACCTTTGCGCGCAAGACCGAGATCTGCGCGCGGGCCTACCGCATCCTCGTCGACGAGGTCGGCTTCCCGGCCGAAGACATCATCTTCGACCCGAACATCTTCGCGATCGCGACCGGAATCGAAGAGCACGACAACTACGCGGTCGACTTCATCAACGCGACGCGCTGGATCAAGCAGAACCTGCCCGGAGCGAAGGTCTCGGGCGGCGTGTCGAACGTCTCCTTCAGCTTCCGCGGCAACGAGCCGGTGCGCGAGGCCATCCACACCGTCTTCCTGTACCACGCGATCCAGGCGGGCATGGACATGGGCATCGTCAATGCCGGCATGGTCGGCGTCTACGACGACCTCGACGCGACCTTGCGCGAGCGTGTCGAAGACGTCGTGCTGAACCGCCGGCCCGACGCCGGCGAACGCTTGATCGAGATCGCCGAGACCGCCAAGGGCGCCGCGAAGGACGACTCGCAGCGCCTGGCCTGGCGCAATGCCGGCGTCAACGAGCGCCTCTCCCACGCGCTGGTGCACGGCATCACCGACTTCATCACCGACGACACCGAAGAGGCCTGGCAAGCGATCCGGGCCAAGGGCGGCCGGCCGCTGCACGTGATCGAAGGCCCGTTGATGTCGGGCATGAACATCGTCGGCGACCTGTTCGGTGCCGGCAAGATGTTCCTGCCGCAGGTGGTGAAAAGCGCGCGGGTGATGAAGCAGGCCGTGGCGCACCTGCTGCCTTACATCGAGGCCGAGAAAGCCGCGATGATCGACGCCGGCGGCGAGGCCAAGCCGAAGGGCAAGATCGTCATCGCGACGGTCAAGGGCGACGTCCACGACATCGGCAAGAACATCGTCACCGTCGTGCTCCAGTGCAACAACTTCGAAGTCGTCAACATGGGCGTGATGGTCCCGTGCCAGGACATCCTCGAGAAAGCCCGTACCGAAGGCGCCGACCTGATCGGCCTTTCCGGCCTGATCACGCCCAGCCTCGAAGAGATGCAGCACGTGGCGGCCGAGATGCAGCGCGACGCATGGTTCCGCGACAAGCAGATGCCGCTGCTGATCGGTGGCGCGACGACCAGCCGCGTGCACACCGCGGTGAAGATCTCGCCGCACTACGAAGGCCCGGTGGTCTACGTGCCGGACGCATCGCGTGCGGTCGGCGTGTGCTCGGAGCTGCTGTCCGACGAACGCTCGCAGGCCTACCTCGCCGAGCTGCGGGCCGACTATGACCGCGTGCGCACGCTGCACGCCGGCAAGAAGGCGACGCCGCTGGTCACGCTGGCGCAGGCGCGGGCCAACAAGACGCCGATCGACTGGAGCGTGCCGCCGGCGGCACCGCGCTTCATCGGTCGGCGCGTGTTCAAGCACTACGACCTGGCCGAGTTGGCCGCCTGCATCGACTGGGCACCGTTCTTCCAGACCTGGGACCTGGCCGGCCCCTACCCCGCGATCCTGCAGGACGCGGTGGTCGGCGAGGCGGCGCGACGTGTGCTCGCCGATGGCCAGGCGATGCTGAAGAAGATCATCGACGGCCGCTGGCTGCAGGCCCATGGCGTGATGGGGCTGTACCCGGCCAACACGGTCGATGACGACGTGATCGAGGTCTACGCCGACGAGTCGCGCGAGCAGGTGCTGCTGCGCTGGGCACCGCTGCGGATGCAAAGCCAACGCCCAGTCATCGACGGTGTCGCCCGGCCGAATCGCTCATTGGCCGACTTCATCGCGCCCAAAGGCGCGCAGCCCGACTACATCGGCCTGTTCGCGGTGACCGCCGGCCTCGGCGCCGACAAGAAAGCGGCGCAGTTCGAAGCCGCTCACGATGACTACAGCTCGATCATGCTGAAGGCGCTGGCCGACCGGTTGGCCGAAGCCTTTGCCGAGCGGCTGCACCAGCGCGTGCGCACCGAGCTGTGGGGCTACGCCGCCGACGAGCACCTGTCGAACGAGGAGTTGATCGGCGAGAAGTACCGCGGCATCCGCCCGGCGCCGGGTTACCCGGCCTGTCCGGACCACGGCGTCAAGGGCGCGATGTTCCGCGTATTGGCCTGCGACGAGATCGGCATGGGCCTGACCGAAAGCCTGGCGATGACGCCAGCGGCGAGCGTGAGCGGGTTCTACCTCGCCCACCCAGCGTCGACCTACTTCAACGTCGGCCCGGTCGGTGCCGACCAGCTGGCGGCCTGGGGGGCGGCGCTGGGCATTTCCAACGACGAGGCACGGCGGCGGCTGCTGTCGGTGATCGACGGCAGCCCGGGCGCTTCGGCGTAGAAGCTGGCGTTGAGCTGCGTTTCGCGCACGAGGTAGGTGCGGAAACGCTGGAACAGCTCGACATCGACCGGGCCCGGGTCGGCCCAGAAGCTGTCGAGCGGCCCCGGGTGGACCAGGCCCTCGATCGCGTACATGCACTCGCCCAGCGTGATCACCGGCGTGCCGTGGTACAGCGCCTGCAGGCCGGTGGTGCTATTGACCGTGACCACGCCGGTCGCATGCTTCAGCAGCGTCGGCAGGTGCTGGTCATGGATGTAGTGCACCCGGTCGGTGATACCCAGGCGTTCGGCCTCGGCGGCGATCAGGCGGGTGTAGTCGTTGTAGGGCCGGTCCAGCGGGTGGTGCTTGAGCACCAGCAGTTGATCGGCCGGCGCATGCTGCGCAAACGACACCAGCACCTCATGGATGAAGGTTCCGACGTCCTTGTAGTGCGAGTGGCGGCGGATCTGGCTGTCGTTGTAGACCTGCAGCGGCACCAGGAAGAAGCGCTTGTGCTGTTCCGGTGCGGCGAGGAAGTCCTGCATCTCGCGCTCGGTGAAGCGGTACCACCACTTGCGCCAGGCGCCGTGGGCCCACTTCAGGCCTTGGCGGACCGGCGCGATCGAGCGGTGGTGGCGGTAGTGCGGGTAGCGTGGGTGGCCGATCGAGCGGGCCACCGAATAGGCGATCGCGACGGAAGCCACCACACTGAAGCTCTGGCCTGTCGGCTGCGGTGTCGGCAGCGGTTCGATGTTCAGGTCGCGGTAGAAGGCCGGGTCACGCGGCAGCGGCGACGCGGCGTTGACACCGCCGACTTCCAGCGTGACATAGTCCGGTCGCACATAGCCTTCTTCGAACACGAAGACCGTGACGCCAAGCGCGCGGGCCTGTTCGATCGCGGCCTGGTGCATCTGGCGCGACTGCCCGAACAGCACGATCGCGTCCAGCCGCAATTCAGCGATCAGGCGCCGCAACCGGGCCGGCCATTGGTCCAGCGGGTCGCGGTACTGGATGACCTGATCCCCGTGAAAGAACCAGTCGTCGCCAGCGTTGAAATTGACTTTCCAGACCTGCTGGCCATGTGCACGCAGCGTGCCGGCCAGTCGCTCAAAGAACGACCCCATCGGGCCCTGCAACATCAGCGTGCGACGCTGGCAGAGCAATCGATCGAGCGAGGTGGGGATCATCTAAAGGACAACGGAGTCAACATCACCGCCGCACCAAAGGTGGATTCACCCAGAGGCTGCGGCGCACAAATCGATCGGACTAAGCAACCCGCGTTCCCGCGGAATCACGCGCACATGCCACTGTGACGATCCACTGTGACACTCTAGGGAAAGACCGGGAACGTGACGATCCCACGAATGGGTGGCACTTGTGGCGAATTTGATCTTTCTTGACGAATTCGCCTGCCCCAGCCTGCCCCCCGGCTTCATACGGGGTGCAGCGGCGGATTCTGCCGCGCCGACAAAGGCCGACGCTCGCGGAAGTTTCTACAGCCGCGTACTGCAACAACTGCTTTCGCTTTTCCGTATTTCCGCAGATCTGGCCGACTTGGCGGCGGTTCCCGGTGGCAGGCCTCAAGCCGCCTCGCCGCTCCACCAGCGCCGCAGCGCCACCACGTGGCGCAAGGTCCAACGCCACGCGCGCCGACCGGTCGAGACGTTTCGCTGCCCGGCGGCGCCTTCCTCGCGCCAGGCCTGCAGCTCGGTCAGCGCCCGCTCGGCCGTCGTGAAGTGCCCGGTCACCCGGCTGACGTAGCTCGGGTACAGCAGCAGCACACCCGCCACCAGCGCGTCCAGCGTCAGCCGCCGCGTGCGGCGCGGGATCGCCACGCGGTCCTGGGTCAGGCCCCAGCCGGCATAGAACGGGCAACCCCAGCAGACCACCGACTTGCCGCGCAGCAGGGCTTCGAACCCGGCGAGCGAGGTCAGCACATGCACTTCGTCGACCTGGCGCAGCACCTGGTCCATCGGCGCGTCGATGACGACCTCGTCGCACAGCGCGGCGGCGGCGCCTTCGCCCCTGCCTGCTTCGCGCAGCTGGGCCACGACATCGGGGTGCGGCTTGTAGACGAGGTAGGCATCGGGCCGCTCGGCACGCACGGCCTTCAGCAATGACATGTTCGTGCGCAGGCCCGGCGCGCCCAGGCGGATCGACGCGTCGGCCTCCACCTGGCCGGCGACCAGCACGACCGGCTTGATCGTCGCCGGACGCTGCCAGCGGGCCTGGCCGACGTTGTACTTCGTCAAGCCCGCAGCGAGGATGCGCTCACGCAGCACCCGGGCCCGCTCGCAGGTCGCCTCGTCGAACTCGGCTTCGGCCAGCAACCGCTCCAACGCCGACGGCGCGGTCGCGTCGTAGTACATGCCCTGCCGGTCCATCACCCACGACAGCGGCCGCACCAGATCGGCCCCCAGGCCGACCGAGCGCAGGAAGCCATCTTCCAGCCGCACGACCAGCGGTTGCGCCTGCCCACCGACCGCCGCGGGCGGCACCGGCCGCCGGCCCCACAACGCCAGGCCGGCCCCGGGCGGGACCGGCCGATTGGCGCTCTGGAAGCGCAGGTCGCTGCCGGCGAAAAACGCACGGGCGATCGGCTTCTTCCAGCGCGAAAAGCCCACCGCCACCATCTGCGCCGGAAAGCGCTCGCGCATGCGCCGCTGCAGCGCCATCCAATCCAACAGACGTTCGGGTTCGCAGCGCTGGCCGGTCTCCGGGTCGAGGTAGCGCGGATAGTCGATCAGCGCGGCGTGGCACAGCGCCGCCAAGCCGGCTGCGCTGCGCCGGTCGGGCGCCCCCAGTTCGTCACGTGTCAGGCCCCAACCAGCGTAGAACGGCATGCCGAAGCAGCGCAGCGGCCGCCCCCACAGCAGCGCCTCGAAGCCCATCTGCGACGTGACGGTGTAGACCGCACCGGCCCGCTCGAGCAGCCCGCAGGGGTGGGCCGGACTGGCCAGCAACTGAACCCGCGCCGCCGCGCCAGGCGACAGCTGCGCGAAGTGGCCGCGCTTGCGGCCGGCCACCACATCGGGGTGGACCTTCAGCAGCACGCGTGCGGAAGGGTGCTCATCCAGCGCCGCCTCCAGCATGCGGGTGAAGCTCGCTGGCGTCGCGCTGCCGTAGGCAATGGATGCATCGCCGAAGGTCTGGTCGATCACCAGCACATCGCCGTCGCGCACCAGGCCGGGTGCTTCACGCGCCTGGTTGTACTTGGACACGCGGGCTTCGCGCCAACGCGCAGCCAACGCCAGTGCGCGGGCTTGCTGCCCTTCGGTCAGTGGCGCTGCCACCAACTGCTCCAGCCGCGACGGGCCACCGGCGTCGTAATAGATGCCGATGGGGTCGATGACGACCGACAGCGGCGGCTCATCGGCACCGAGCCCGACCGAGCGCAGGAAGCCATCTTCGAGCCGGGTCAATGGCAGTCGCTGCTCGTGCGCCCAGGTTTCGGCGCGCTTGGCGCTGGGCTTGCGGCCCCACGCCAGCACGCCGTCCGGGCGCACATCGCCCGCCTTGCGCGGCCCGACCAGCGTCAGCTCGGGCAGCAGCGCCGGCAGCGTGCGCTGGCGTGCCAACACGCCAGGCCCGTGCACGACCGCCACGCGCCAGCCCGCCAGCGGCTGGTCGCGCGCTGGCGAGGACTCGGCGAGGGAATCGATGCTGGGGCTGGGCAGGGGCGCTGAGGGCCTACCGGAAGAGCTCAAGTTTCATGTCCGCGGGGGTTCCGTCGGCAGCATAGCCTTGCTTCAGATGGCCATCGGCGTCCATCACGCGGATCGTGACCGCGTTGCTGGTCAGGTCGACCTTCAGGTAGCCCGCACTGTCAGCGCCAGGCAGCGGAAACGGGGGCTGGTCCAGCAGGGCAATGCGCTTCTTCGAATAGTCCATGCCGAGACAGGCCACCGGCTCGCGCTGCAGGTTGGGCTCGATGAAGCCGCCGAGCATCCAGGTGCCCGGCGCGCTGACCAGCAGCCGGCTGTCCATCGGATCAAGCCGGCAGTAGGTGTCGACCCAGGTCGACGGCATATTGGCGTGCGGGGCCGACGCCTCGGGCAGGCCGGCGTTGCGGCCGTCGTCAAGGGCGCCGCCCGAGTGGATGTCGGCACTCAACACGATGACATTGGCGATCTGGTGCTCCTGGATGAAGTTGAGCAGCTCGGCCCGCTCGGACGGGAACGCGCCCCAGGCGTCCCAGGGCTTGGTCGTGGGATTGAAGGTGATCGGTGAGACGATGAACTTCCACACCGCCGTCGAGCGCGCCAGGCCATCGAGCAGCCACTGCTTCTGACACTCCCCCAGCAGGCGCCCGGTGGCCGCGTCCCGGTTGCTGCGGGCGTCGAGCAGGAAGAAGCTGGCCAGGTTGCCGTGGCTGAAGCTCTGCCAGTCGCCCGTATCACCACAAAGCTGGCCCTCGCGCAGCCCGTTGTCGGCCGCCGGCAGGAAGTAGTCGCGGTAGACCGAACGGGCCAGGTCGCCGAACGGGCAACCTGCATTCGCGCCGTTCATGCAGAAGTCGTGGTCGTCCCAGGCGTAGTACAGCGGAATTTGCAGTTGCTGCGCCGTCTTCGATGTCACGAAAGCCTTGACGAAGTCGGCACCCAGCGGTCTGGAAGGGTCCAGCATCAGGCGGCGCATCTGGCGCAGGTTGCCGAGCACGGTCTGGGCCTGCTCGATCGGGTAGTAGTCCTGTGTGTTCGGCAGCCTGGCCGGGTCGGAATGGTCCAGGTCGCCGACGATCAGCACGAAGTGGGGCCGGGGCATGGCCGCCATGCGCAGCGCCTTGCTGGCACGCTGGCGGGTCATGAAGTCGCCCAGCACGCTGAAGCTGAGCGAGGTCGGCAGCTTGACCGGCGTGCGGAAGTACGACGGCAGATTGCGGCTGACTTCGCCCAGCGCGTCGGTGAACTGCAGCGTGTAGCTGTAGGTGGTGTTGGCCTTCAGCCCCGCCAGCGCGAAACGACCGGTGAAGTCATGCGCCTCGGAGATCTCGACCACCGGACCGTCGATCGCCTCGGCGGCGCCAGTCGGCTTGTAGGTGATGTGGGCGGTGCCGGGCCCCTGCCAGCGCGCCCACACGGCGGCGCTGTCTGTCGTGATGGCACCGACCATCGGGCCGTGGCTGGGCGGGCCGGCCTGGGACAGGGCGGCGGCCCCGGTGCCGAGCAGGCAGGCCCCCGTCAGCAGCGCTGCAAACCGGCGGCGCCAGACACGCGGAGAAGGCTCCGCCGCTTCGGACCATGTTGGCATGGCCATCCCCCCGTCTGTTTTCTTCGGGCCCGCCGGCCCGGCCTGCTGTCGTCAGGCCAAGCCGCTGGCTGCGAAATGCGGATTGTCGAAACCCGGCTTACCGTAGCGCAAATCAGCGCCGTCGGCCACCACAGTGACCCTGCCGCCCGCGGCTCGCAACACGGCATCGCCCGCGGCGATGTCCCATTCCATCGTCCGACCCAGGCGCGGGTACAGATCGGCTTCGCCAGCGGCCACCAGGCACAGCTTCAGCGACGAGCCGGCGTTGGTGCGCGAGGCCACCTTGCGGCCACCCAGGAAGGCGTCGAGCGCGGTCTCGTCGCCGTGCGAGCGGCTGGCGACGACCGTCAGGCCCTCG
This sequence comes from Ideonella sp., assembly GCF_036277275.1. Classification (GTDB taxonomy): domain Bacteria; phylum Pseudomonadota; class Gammaproteobacteria; order Burkholderiales; family Burkholderiaceae_C; genus Ideonella. The sequence continues at coordinate 57,529 of NZ_DASUNH010000172.1, forward strand.
GCCGGCACGGCGCGGCAGCGGATCGCCCGCTTGCCGTCCTTGTCTTCGACCCAGGCGCCAACACCGGCGGCACCGGTGAACATGCGGCCGATCGCGGGGGCGTAGACCAGGCCCAGCACCGGCTTGCCGTGCTCGACCAGCGCGATGTTGACGGTGAACTCGCCGTTGCGGCTGATGAACTCCTTGGTCCCATCGAGTGGGTCGACAAGAAAGAAGCGATCACTAACATCCGGAATGTTGCCAGCCGCGACGGCCTCTTCGGCCACGACCGGAATGCCCGGCGCGATCTTGGCGAGACCGGCCAGGATCACTGTCTCGGCCTTCTGGTCGGCCTGCGTGACCGGCGACTCGTCACCCTTCTTGGTCACGTCGAAGTCGGTCGCATAAATGTCCATGATCACCTGGCCGGCATCCCGCATCAGCGGGGTCAGTTGCTCGAGCAGGGCAGCAGCAGAGGTGTTCATAAGTCACATATACAAATGAGGGATTCGCCATTGTGCCCGGCGCGTGCCACAATCCAATCCCCTAAAACATTTTCTGACCGTGATTCGTGACCTCGCCCACCCCAGACATCGCTGCGCTGAATGCGCGCCGTCGGCGTGCGGTCGAGTTGCGCGTCGACGGGCGCAGCCTGAGCGAGATCCAGCAGGCCACCGGGCTGAGCGTGCCGACCATCATCCAGGCCTATCGGGCCTTCGAGGGGGGCGGCTGGGCGGCGATTGCCGTCGGTGCCCGCGGGCGGCCCAAGGGCGATGGGCGGGTGCTGAGCGTCGGGCAAGAGCAGTCGCTGCGCCTGGCCGCGCTGTCCGACCTGCCGGAGCGGCACGGTCTGCCGCCGGCGCTGTGGACCGGTTTGTCGTTGCGCACGCTGGCGTCGCGCCATTTCGGCATCGCGCTGGAGCCGCGCGCAGTGTCGCGCCTGCTGCAGCGCTGGGGCTTGGCGTTGGTATCGCTGCGCGGGGCCAAGGCCGCCCGCTCGCCGGCGGAAGCCGATTGGCTGGCCCAGACCTGGCCGGCAGCGGTCGAGCAAGCCCGTGCCGAGGGCTCGCAGCTGGCCTGGGCCGGCAGCCTGGCTCACCCCGATCGGCCGGTACCGGGTGGTGTGCTGGTCGCCAGCCGCCCGCGCGGCAGCCTGGCCTGGTTGCCGGTACCCGGCACGCTGGCCTCGGCCGACGCCTATCTCGATTTCCTCGCGCGGCTGCTGCGCAGCGCCGCCGGGCCGTGGCGGGTGTACCTGCATGGGCCGGACTTTCGCCGCGTGCCCAAGGTGCAGCAATGGCTGGGCGCGCATCCGCGTTTGAAACTGTTGCCCGGGCCGCTGGCACCGCGCGCGCGGCAGGCGCCCGAACCGGCCTCGCCCGCCATGCCATTGCCACCGTCGCCGGCGCTGCCGGCCCGCGCGCCGGTCGCGACCGCGCCCACTTCCGTCACGCTTTCGCCGCCGGCCACGGCCGGCGTTGCGAAAGCCGCTGCGATCATCGCGGCGCCGCCCGAAGCCAGGCCTCGCGCCGCCTCGATTTCCTTCCCTTCCCTGCCTGAAACAACGGACATCACCCCCATGAACCTGACCCACTTGCAGCGGCTGGAGGCCGAAAGCATTCACATCATGCGCGAGGTCGTCGCCGAGGCCGACAACCCGGTGATGCTGTACTCGATCGGCAAAGACTCGGCGGTCATGCTGCACCTGGCCAAGAAGGCGTTCTTCCCATCGCCGCCCCCGTTCCCGCTGCTGCACGTGGACACCACGTGGAAGTTCCGCGCGATGTACGAGATGCGCGACCGCATGGCCAAGGAATTGGGCATGGAGCTGCTGGTGCACCACAACCCCGAAGCGCAGGAACTGGGCATCAACCCGTTCACGCACGGCTCGCAGATCCACACCGACATGTGGAAGACGCAAGGCCTGAAGCAGGCGCTGGACAAGTACGGCTTCGACGCCGCCTTCGGTGGTGCCCGCCGCGACGAAGAAAAAAGCCGCGCCAAGGAACGCATCTTCAGCTTCCGCTCGGCGCAGCACCGTTGGGATCCGAAGAACCAACGCCCCGAACTCTGGCGCCTGTACAACGGCCGCAAGCAAAAGGGCGAGTCGATCCGCGTGTTCCCGATCTCGAACTGGACCGAACTCGACATCTGGCAATACATCTACCTGGAAAACGTGCCCATCGTGCCGCTGTACTTCGCGGCCGAGCGTCCGGTGGTCGACCGTGACGGCACGCTGATCATGGTCGACGACGACCGCATGCCGCTGCGCGACGGCGAAGTGCCGATGATGAAGAACGTCCGCTTCCGCACGCTGGGCTGCTACCCGCTGTCGGGTGCGGTGGAATCGACCGCCGACACGCTGCCCGCCATCATCCAGGAAATGCTTCTGACGAAGACGTCGGAGCGCCAGGGCCGCATGATCGACCACGACGCCGCCGCCTCGATGGAGAAGAAGAAGCAAGAAGGCTATTTCTGACGGCCCCCACGCGCGCTGGCGCGCGCTGCCCCCCGAGGGGGCTCGCGCAGCGGACCGGCAAAGCCGGATCCGCGCACGCCACCAGGCTGGACCTGTCCTCGCCTTCCGAGTGCCACCTGGCTGAATACACCGAACGTTTTTAAGGATTCATCATGGCCCACCAATCGGACCTGATCGCAGTCGACATTGAAAAGTACCTGAAGCAGCACGAGAAGAAGAGCCTGCTGCGTTTCATCACCTGCGGCTCCGTCGATGACGGCAAGTCGACCGTCATCGGCCGCCTGCTGTACGAATCGAAGATGCTGTTCGAAGACCAGCTGGCCGCGATCGAGAACGACTCGAAGAAGTGGGGCACCCAGGGTGGTGACATCGACTTCGCGCTTCTGGTCGACGGCCTGGCCGCCGAGCGCGAGCAGGGCATCACGATCGACGTCGCCTACCGCTTCTTCTCGACCGACAAGCGCAAGTTCATCGTCGCCGACACCCCGGGCCACGAGCAGTACACCCGCAACATGATCACCGGCGCCTCGACCGCCGACGTGGCCGTGGTCCTGATCGATGCGCGCAAGGGCGTGCTGACGCAGACCCGCCGCCACAGCTACCTCGTGAGCTTGATCGGGGTGCGCAAGGTCGTGCTGGCCATCAACAAAATGGACCTGGTCGATTACTCCGAGAAGGTCTTCAACCAGATCAACGAGGAATACCTCGAATTCGCCAAGCAGATCGGCCTGAATGACGTCACCAGCATCCCGCTGTCGGGCCTGAAGGGCGACAACATGCTGACGGCCAGCGAGAAGACGCCCTGGTACCACGGCCCGACACTGATGGGCTTCCTGGAAACCTGCGAGATCGACGAAGCCCGCCTGCAGAAGGAA
>NZ_DASUNH010000173.1:0-17275 GCF_036277275.1 Ideonella sp.
TGGATCGTGGCCGACCCGCGCCGCACCGAGACGGCCGAGGCCGCCGACCTTCATCTGCAGTTGCTGCCCGGCAGCGACGTGGCGCTGTTCCACGGGCTGCTGCACCTGCTGCTGTGGGAAGGTCTGACCGATGGGGCGTACATCGCCGCGCACACCAATGGTTTCGATGCGCTGCGCGACCGGGTACGCGAGTACACACCGCGCGAAACCGCACGCCTGACCGGTCTGGACGAAGCCGACATCGTGACGGCCGCACGCTGGTTCGGCCAACGGTCGCCGACGCTGTCGCTGTATTGCCAGGGCTTGAACCAGAGCAGCGCCGGCACCGCGAAGAACGCCGCGCTGATCAACCTGCACCTGGCGACCGGGCAGATCGGCAAGCCGGGCGCCGGGCCGTTCTCATTGACCGGCCAGCCTAACGCGATGGGTGGGCGTGAGGTGGGCGGGCTCGCGAACCTGCTGAGCGCACACCGCGACCTGGCCAACCCCGAGCACCGCGCCGAAGTGGCACGGCTGTGGGGTGTGCCGGACGTACCGTCGACGCCGGGCAAGACGGCAGTCGAGATGTTCGAGGCCGCGGCCGACGGGCAGATCAAGGCGCTGTGGATCGCATGCACCAACCCGGCGCAATCGATGCCGGACCAGGCCACGGTGCGCCGCGCATTGGAGCGCGCCGAGTTCGTCATCGTGCAAGAGGCCTTCGCGACGCCCGCGACCTGTGCCTATGCCGACCTGCTGCTGCCGGCCACCACCTGGGGCGAGAAGGACGGCACCGTCACCAACAGCGAGCGCCGCATCAGCCGCGTACGGCCTGCTGTGCCGCCAGCGGGGGAAGCGCGGCACGACTGGCGCATTGCCCGCGACATCGCGCAGCGCCTGGCCGCGCGCATCGCGCCGGAGCGCGTGGCGCTGTTCGACTACGCGACGCCTGAATCGGTCTGGCTGGAGCACCGTGAGTCCACCCGAGGCCGCGACCTGGACATCACGGGCCTGAGCTACGCGATGCTGGAAACGAAAGGACCGCAGCAGTGGCCGTTGCCGGAAGGCGCGGCCACCGGCCAGGCACGCTTGTATGAAGACGGCGTGTTCGCGACCGTCGACGGCAAGGCGAAGTTCGCTGATGTGCCGCTCACGCCGCTGGCCGAGCCGCGTGATGCGCGTTACCCGTTCAGCCTGAACACCGGCCGGCTGCGCGACCAATGGCACGGCATGAGCCGCACCGGCACCTTGGGCCGGTTGTACGGCCATGAAGGTCTGCCGTGCATCGACCTGCATCCGCAGGACCTGCAGCGGCTGAAGCTGGCCGATGGCGACCTCGTGCGCGTGCGCTCGCGCCGCGGCCAGGTGGTGCTGCCGGCACGCGCAAGCGACAGCGTCGCGTCGACCCAGGCCTTCATCGCGATGCATTGGGGCGAAGAGGTCCTGAGTGGCCACGACGGGCACAACCAGACAATGGCCGGCGTGAACGCGCTGACCACGCCGCGCTTCTGCCCGCAGTCCAAGCAACCCGAACTGAAGCATGCGGCGGTCGTGATCGAAAAGGTCAATCTGCCGTGGCGATTGACGGCGATGGCCTGGCTTCCGGCGGACGAGGCGCTGGCCTTGCGCAAACGGCTGAAGCCTGAACTTGCGCGCTTCGGCTACGCCAGCCTGCTGCCCTTCGGCCGCGAGCCCGACGAGGGCGGCCGTCTGGGCCTGCTGTTGCGCGCCGGTGCCACCGAGGTGCTGAGCGACGAAGTGCTGGCGCCGATGCGTGCCGGCTTCGGCCTGGCCCAGCCCGGCGTGCTGGCCTACCAGGACGCCCGCCGCGGCCAGCAGCGTGCGCTGCGCGTGGCCCGCGACCCCGATGGTGCCGAGCGGCTGCAAGGCTTCTGGGTCGCGGGTGATGTCAGCGGCGAAGCCTGGCTGCGCTCGCTGCTCGAAGCCGACCAGACGCTGCCCGGCCCGGGCCGGCAGTTGCTGGCGCCGGGTGCGCTGGCAAAGAAGACCGCGTCACCAAAGAGCGCGCAGGTCTGCACTTGCTTCAACATCGACGAAGCGTCGATCCGCGGTGAGCTGGTGCGCTGCAGCGGCTCGGTCGACGCGCGGATGGCCCAACTGCAGGGCAGCCTGAAATGCGGCACGAACTGCGGCTCTTGCTTGCCGGCGCTGCGCAAGCTGGTGCAAGTCGTGCCCGCCGGCGTGGCGGCATGAGCATGACAATCGCCGCCATGAGCATCGCACCCTACCTGCGCGAAATCGGCCGCGGCAAAGACGGCGCGCGCGCGCTGCCGCGCGACAAGGCCTTCGACCTGATGAATCGGCTGCTCGGCGGCGAGTTGAGCGACCTTGAAAAAGGCGGTTTCGCGCTCGCCATGCGCATCAAGGGCGAGACACCCGTAGAGCTGGCCGGCTTCATGGACGCGGTGCTGCCGCGCACGCTGGCGCTGCATGCGCCGTCGACCGCGATCGTGCTGCCCAGCTACAACGGCGCACGCAAGCTGCCGAACCTGACGCCACTGCTGGCGCTGCTGCTGGCGCGCGAGGGCGTGCCCGTGCTGGTGCACGGGCCGCTGACCGATGCGAATCGCACGACCAGTGCGCAGGTGTTCGAGGCGCTGGGCCTGCCGCCGCTTTCGAGCGCGGCCGAAGCCGAGGCCCGCTGGGCGGAAAGCCAGCCGGTCTTCATGCCGATCACCGCACTGCACCCGTCGCTGGCGGGCCTGCTCGCGCTGCGCAACGTGCTCGGCCTGCGCAACTCGGGCCATACGCTGGTCAAGCTGCTGCCGGCGATCCCCGGCGCGTTGCGCGTGGTCAACCACACGCATCCCGAGTACGCGATCAGCCTGGCCGAGTTCCTGGGCCAGACGCAGGCCACCGCGTTGCTGATGCGCGGCACTGAAGGAGAACCGGTGGCCGATGCGCGCCGGCTGCCGACGCTGAAGTGCTTCGTCAATGGCGTGCTCGACGAGCAGCTGACGGTCGAAGGTGAAGGCGGCTCGCTGGCCAAGCTGCCCGAGCTGCCACCGGGCATCGACACCGCCAGCACGGCCGACACGATCCGCGCGATGCTCAACGGCACGCTTCCGGTGCCCGAGCCGATCAGGCGCCAGGTGCAGTGCCTGATGGCCTTGCGCCAGGCGCTGCCCGAACGATTGCCCTAGGAGAGATTCATGTTGCGCACGCTGTACCCTGTTCACCTCGTCGGCGCCGGCCCTGGCGACCCGGAACTGCTGACGCTGAAGGCGGTGCGCGTGATCCGCGAGGCGACCGTGATCCTGGTCGACGACCTGGTCGGCGAGCAGGTGCTGGCGACGGTGCTGGACGGTGTGGCCACGCCGCCGCGCATCGTGCAGGTCGGCAAACGCGGCGGTTGTGCGTCGACGCCGCAGGCGTTCATCGAGCGGCTGCTGGTACGTGAGGCATTGGCGGGCGAAAAGGTGGTGCGCTTGAAGGGCGGCGATCCGCTGGTGTTCGGCCGCGCCGGCGAAGAGATCGCGGCGCTGCGCGAAGCGGGGGTCGAGGTGCAGGTGGTCAACGGCATCACTGCCGGGCTGGCCGCAGTCAACGCGCTCGGCACCGGCTGGACGGATCGCCGCTGCGCACAGGGGGTGCTGCTGGTCACCGGTCATGCGCAGCCCGGCCACCCCGGGCCTGACTGGGACACGATCGGCGCCGCCGCCGCCAGCGGCATCACGCTGGTGATCTACATGGGCGTGGCGCAGGCGTCGCGCATCGTCGATGGCCTGCTGCGGCGGCTGCCGGCCGCGCTGCCCGCGGCGGTGGTGCAGGGCGCAAGCGGTGCGAACGAGCGCTGCGGTGGGTCGACACTGGGTGAGTTGCCGTTGATGCTGCAGCGCGAGGGCTTCGGCAGCCCGGCGGTGCTGGTGATCGGCCGCGTGCTCGAGGCCTGCGCCATCGCGCAAGCCGAAGCGCTGGTCAGACCGCCGGCGGCACGAGCGGCAAGCTGACCCGAAACACCGTGCCGGGCCCTTCGGCGGCCGGCAAAGGGTGCGCGCTGAGCTGCCCGCCCATCGCCTGGACCAGCGCTTGCGACAACGCCAGCCCGAGGCCGGAGCCTTCGACCGCGCCGGTCTCGCGGCCCAGGCGCTGGAACGGCAGGAACAGCTTGTCGAGCTGGTCCTCCGGCAGGCCGATGCCGGTGTCACGGACGTCGATCACGCCGAACCCGCCGTCGATGCGCGCGCTGATCTCGACGCACCCGCCGGACCGGTTGTACTTGATGCCGTTGTTCAGCAGGTTGATGAGCACCTGTTTCAGCCGCATCGGATCGGCCCGCAGCACCAGACCTGCCGGCAGGTTGCCCGCGCGCAAGTGCACATCGGCCGCAGCGGCCTGGCCGCGCAGCAGATCGAGGCAATCGTGCGCCAGCGCCGGCAAGGGCACCGGCTCGGCCTGCATCGGCAGGCGGCCCGATTCGACCAGCGACAGATCCAACAGGTCTCCGATCATCGCCAGCAGGTAGTCGCCGGCCTGGTGGATCAGGTTGACACGGCGGCGCTGTCCGTCGGTCAGCGGCTCTTGCTGGTCAACTTCCATCAGCTGCGAAAAGCCCAGCACCGCATTCAGCGGCGTGCGCAATTCATGGCTGACGCGCGACAGGAACTGCGTCTTCGCGGCATTCGCCGCTTCGGCGGTGAGCTGGTCCTGCCGGGCCTGCTCCAGCGCATGTTGCACGGTGGCGTCGGTCTGGGTGCCGAACATGCGCGTCGGTCGGCCGTGGACGTCGCGCTCGACGACGCGGCCTCGCTCCTCGACCCAGCGCCACGAGCCGTCGGCGGCCTTGGCGCGGTAGACCGCGCGGAAGCTTTCGGTCTCGCCGCGCGCATGGGCCTGGTAGGCCGCTTCGACCGCGTCGAAGTCTTCGGGGTGGATCAGCAGGTCCCAGTCGGCCTGGGTGTGGCCGATCGCGTTCGGCGGGTAGCCGAGCATCACGCCGCCTTCGTCGATGTCGCCCAGCGAGTCGGTCGCCAGGTCCCACTCCCAGACGAAAGTGCCACCCTCGCGCATGGCCGTGCGCGTGAGCGACAGTGAATCGCGGCGCGCGCCATCACGTTCAGCCAGCCAGCTGCCGAGCAGGGCGCCAGCAGCCTCCAGCAGAGGCAGCAAGCGCAGCGCCAGTGCCTCGGTGTCGGCACCGGCCGGCAGCTCGGCGGTGAATCGGCCGACCGGGATGCCATGGTGGGTCAGCGGGGTCTGCCAGTGCTGCACCGGACGGGCATCGCCGGGCCGCTCGCGACTGGCTTCGAACAGGCCACCGTGCACGGGCTGGCCGCGCTCGTCCAGCGCCTCGAGATGGCATTCGCGGTTGCCCAGCAGGTGCACGCAGGCACGCGCCAGGCGCTGCAGCGCGTGCGTCGAATCGCCGCGGCGCAGCCGGTCCAGCAGGGCCGCATTGGCTTCGGCCCAGACGGCATTCTCTGCCGGCAGCGTGAACGGGTGGGCGGTCAACATGGCGCGTCGATTCGGCTGGTGGCGCCCCGGGCCGGTGCAGTGCCCGCCCGCCGTCGCGTCAGTGTCCGCCGCCCAGCTTCTCGCCAGCCTTCAGGCGGTAGACGGTGCCACAGTACGGGCACTTGGCTTCGCCATCTTGCGCCAGGTCGAGGAAGACGCGCGGGTGGTTGCTCCACAGCGTCATCTTGGGGTTCGGGCAGAACACGACGCCCGGGCCTTGCAGGTCGGCGGCGGTCACTTCCACCGCGGCGGTGGTCGGGGAGACTGAACTCATGGTCGGACGATGCTGTGCTGGCGAATGAAACTCAGACCCGCGTCAGCCACTCGGCGTACTTCGGGTTGCGGCCGTTGACGATGTCGAAGAAGGCCGTCTGGATCTTCTCGGTGATCGGGCCGCGCATGCCGGCACCCAGCTCGATGCGGTCCAGCTCGCGGATCGGCGTCACTTCGGCCGCCGTGCCGGTGAAGAAGGCCTCGTCGGAGATATAGACCTCGTCACGCGTGATTCGTTTCTCGACCAGCTTCAGACCCAGGTCCTGGCAGATCGCAAAGATGGTGTTGCGGGTGATGCCGTTCAGCGCACCGGCCGACAGATCGGGCGTGTACACCACGCCGTTCTTGATCACGAACAGGTTCTCGCCGGCACCTTCGCTGACGAAGCCGGAAGCGTCGAGCAGCAGCGCTTCGTCGTAGCCATCGTCGGTGGCTTCCATGTTGGCAAGGATCGAGTTGGTGTAGTTGCTCACCGTCTTGGCCTGCGTCATCGTGATGTTCACATGGTGACGCGTGTAGCTCGAGGTCTTCACGCGGATGCCGCGCTTCATGCCCTCTTCGCCCAGGTAGGCGCCCCACGGCCAGGCGGCGACCATCAGGTGCACGGTATTGCCCTTCGGGCTGACGCCGAGCTTCTCGGAGCCGATCCAGATCAGCGGGCGCAGGTAACCGCTGGCCAGCTTGTTCTCGCGCACGACGGCACACTGCGCGTCCATCACCTGCTGCATCGAGAACGGGATCTTCATACGCAGGATCTTGGCCGAGTTGAACAGCCTCTCGGTGTGCTCGCGCAGGCGGAAGATCGCCGTGCCGCCGACGGCGTCGTAGGCACGCACGCCCTCGAACGCGCCGCAACCGTAGTGCAGCGTGTGCGTCAGCACGTGGATCTTGGCATCGCGCCAATCCACCATCTGCCCGTCCATCCAGATCTTGCCGTCGCGATCGTCCATGCCCATGGTGCTGGTCCTCGTGCCTTGATAGCCCGTGCTGCACGGGCGGAGCGGCGATTTTAGGGGCGGCCCCTGGCGCCGCCGCCCGCCGGCAAAACGGGGCGCCTTTGTAAGCAGTCGTCGCAGCCGATCGACGGGAGTGTGCATTCCTTCACGCCCACTGTCGTGGCGCACACCACAGCTGCCGTTTTCCCCCTAACTCAAACCGACCTTACACCTTCTAACAGTGCAGCCTTTTCGGGACACTTCCTCCCAGCGGCTTTGAATGGCCGATCAACCCGGCGTCGAGGGTCGCCGCGTAGCAAAAAACACGGAGGTCGTGATGCGTTCAATTCTTCCCCGCGCGCTGCAAGCGCTGGCCCTGTCGGCCGGCATGCTCGCAGTCGTGCCGGCATCGGCCGAAACCTATGATTTCGGCGGGTTGATGCTGGGCGACGGGGCTCCACTGACCGCGAGTTTCGCCACGCTGACCACCTCGGTCGTCGGCGATGACGTGCTGTTCACGCTCAACGCCTACGGGCTGGACCAGTTCAGCGGCGACACGCCGTGGATAGGCGCGATGTCGGTCGACGGCCTGAAGACCGGCGCAGTGGCCGACGTCAGCGGCGACGCCAACGTCACGATGGGCAAGGGCAACGGCCCCGACGGCAGCTTCGAGTTCAAGTTCGATTTCAGCGACACCAGCGGCAAGCTGGTGGACAACGAAGTGGTCTCCTGGACCTGGGCCGGCGGCGCCGGCCACTTCACCGATTTCGCGGCCCACGTGAAGGGCATCTCGTACGGCGAGACCAACAACGCCTGGTATGACGCCGCGCTGGCGGTGCCGGAGCCGAACTCTTACGCGCTGATGCTGGCGGGCTTGGGCGTGATCTGCGTGGTCGCCCGCCGCCGGCGTCCGCGCTGAGGCCCGCAACCGATCGCGCCATGACGGCTCGACACCGCCGACTGCCCGCCCGGTGCATGGCAACGCACCTGCACAAAACGTTCAGCCTGGGCGCGCTCCGAAGTGTGTCATTTCACACACACCCAGTTACGATTAACCCTGATTTCAAAGTCGGCGGTATCGCGCCCCTCCCTCCGTGTGATCCCCCGATGTTTCTCAACTTCGATCTGGTGAAGGGTTCACCATGAAGCTTCGCAACCGATTCACATTCGCCACCGCCACCTTGCTGTCCGCTTGGCTCGCGCAGCCGGTGGCGGCCAGTGCCCAAACCACCGTCTACCACTTCGGCGACCTGCTGTCGGGCGACGGAGCCCCCGTTCAGCTCGACTTCGCGACGCTGAGCGCCACGGTGTCGGGCAACGACGTGCTGTTCACGCTCGATGCCCAGAACCTGGATCTGTTCGACGGCAAGCAGCCCTTCATCGGCGCCCTCACGATCGACGGTGATCGGGTCGGTGGCGTAGGCGGCGTCAGCGGCGACTCGCCGGTCAAGATGGTCAATGGCGGCGGCCCGAACGGCGGCTGGGAATTCCGCTTCGACCTGACCGGCAAGAAGAAAGACCGGCTGGTCGACGACGAGTCGGTCAGCTGGACCTGGATCGGCGGCGCCGGCCATTTCACCAACATCGGCGCCCACGTGCAGGGCCTGGACTATGGCGGCACCACCAGCGCCTGGTACCAGACGCTGGCGGTCCCCGAGCCGGGCGCCTACGCGATGTTCCTCAGTGGCCTCGCGGTGCTGGGCGTGTCGGCGCTGCGCCGGCGCCGGCCGGGCAGCTAACGGCCGCACAGCAGCCCCGTCGTCAGCTCAGGCCGGCGAGGGGCCTGAAGGCGGCGAGACCGCCTCCTCACCCGAGCGCTGCAAGTCCCAACGGGCCAGGCGCCCCCCCTCCAGTTCGGCGCGTATCGCCGCCCCCGAGGCATCCGCCCATTCGAAGGTCTCGGGCTCGGTCGCCAACCGGCGGCCGAGGCTGCCGGTCAAACGCAGCACCTGCGTCAGGCGCATGCCTCGACGCAGTTTTGCGTGCAGCATCACTGCACTGGGCACGCTGCCAACCGGCGCCGAAGCAGCGTCGCGCATGACACGCACCGCGCGACTGAACTGCAACAGCATCCAGAACACCACCAGCGTGGTCGCCAGGATCACGCCGCGCCAGCCCCATTGCACGTAGCCGACGGCCACCGCCGCCGCGCCCAGCACCCAGCTCAGCATGGCGTCCCGGTTCATGCGGCGACTCCGCTGGGGAGGGCCGCCACGACCTCACGCTCGGTGCGGCCAACCCGGCCAGTGCGCAACGCGTCGGCCCAGTCGCCGCGCCCGTTGCGCTCGGCCTGCTGCGCGGCCTGCTCATGGTCATAGGGCGTGGCGCGCAGCGAAGCGCTCCATCCCTGCGGCCCTTGCTCGATCACGGCCCACCGCGCCAGCGGACTGCCGTTTTCGACCCGATGCGGATGCCCGTGGTCGTCGTCAAAAGCCGGCAGGCCGACACTGCCCGGGTTCAGCAGCAAACACCCGTCGACCGTGGCAATGCGCGGCACATGGGTGTGGCCACACAGGATCACCGGCGCACGCGCGGTGCCGAGCCGTTCGCTCAACTCGACGGCCGTCGCCGGCCGGATCCCGTTGGAGCCGTCGACATCGCAGCCCGGCACCACGGTGTCGAGAAAGTAGACCAGATCACTGTCGGGCGTGCCGTGGCAGCAGAAGATTTCCGCCGTCAACCAGCGCGTGGGCGGCAGGCTCCGCAACCAGGCGCGCTGGGCATCGTTCAGCCGCTCGGCAGTGAACGCATCGCTGGCGCCTTGGCGCTCGCGCGGCAGCGTGAGCACCTGGCGCTCGTGGTTGCCGGCGACCGCCGGCCAGTCCAGCGCGATCAGCCGATCGGCGGTCTCGGCCGGCCACAGCGGGCCGGACAGCGCGTCGCCGAGTTGCACCACATGGGTGATGCCTTCGCCGGCGCATTGGGCCACCACGGCCTCCAGGGCCGGCAGGTTGCCGTGAATGTCGGACAAGACTGCCCAGCGCATCGTCATCTCCACCGTCAGCTCAATTCGCGCAGCATATCGATCGCTTGCTCGATCCGCTCGACCGGGTGAATCGTCAGCCCTTCGATCGGCTTTTTCGGCAGGTTGGCCTTGGGCACCAACGCGATCGAGAAACCGAGCTTGGCCGCCTCCCTCAACCGTTCCTGTCCCCGCGGGGCCGGCCGCACTTCACCGGCCAGGCCGACCTCGCCAAAGGCAACAAAACCTCGCGGCAGTGGTTTGCCGGCCAGGCTGCTGCGGATCGCCAGCAACACCGCCAGGTCGGCCGCAGGCTCGCTGATGCGAACCCCACCGACCGCGTTGACGAACACGTCCTGATCCAGGCAGGCAACGCCGGCGTGGCGGTGCAGCACGGCCAGCAGCATCGCCAGCCGGTCCCGCTCCAGGCCAACCGACAACCGCCGCGGGCTCGGGCCACCCGAATCGACCAGGGCCTGGATCTCGACCAGCATCGGCCGCGTGCCCTCCAACGTGACCATCACGCACGAGCCCGGAACCGGCTCGCCATGTGTCGACAAAAAGATCGCGCTCGGGTTGCTGACGCCCTTCAGCCCCTTCTCGGTCATCGCGAAGACACCGATCTCGTTGACCGCACCGAAACGGTTCTTGATCGCCCGCACCAGACGGAAGCTCGAATGCGTGTCGCCTTCGAAGTACAACACCGTGTCGACGATGTGCTCCAGCACGCGCGGCCCGGCCAGCGCACCTTCCTTCGTCACATGACCGACCAGCACCACGGTGCAGCCGGCCGCTTTCGCGGTGCGCGTCAGCTGCGCGGCGCATTCGCGCACTTGCGCCACCGAGCCGGGCGCGCTCGACAGCTGGTCCGAATAGAGCGTCTGGATCGAATCGATGACGCAGAAGGCCGGCTGTTCGGCTTCGATCGTCGCCTGGATGCGCTCGAGCTGAATCTCGGCCAACACCCGCAAGGCCTTGCCGGCCAGCCCGAGCCGATGGGCCCGCAGCGCCACCTGCGCCCCCGATTCTTCGCCGGTCACGTACAGCACCTTCATTTGCTGCGACAGCGCGTCAGCCGCCTGCAGCAGCAGCGTGCTCTTGCCGATGCCCGGGTCGCCGCCGATCAGCACCACGCCGCCCTCGACGATGCCGCCGCCCAGCACCCGATCCAGCTCTTCCAGACCGGTAGGTGTGCGGGCAACCTCGGCGGCTTCGATTTCGCTCAGCGTGGCCACCGGCTGCGGCTTGGCCAGCGACTGGAAGCGGTTCTTGGCCGGACCGGCGGCCGGCTCGGCGACCGACTCTTCCAGCGTGTTCCAGGCCCGGCAATGCGGGCATTGGCCCAGCCAGCGCGGGCTCGTGCCGCCGCATTGACTGCAAACGTAGATCGACTTGCTCTTGCTCATGAAGGGATCGTGACGCGCCGCGCAGCTTGGCCGCGGCTTCGTGAAATAGAGGCGAATTGCGGGGGGACCGGCCTGCGTTTCCAGGCTTCATTGTCGACGCGGCCGGCCGATCATCCGTTGGCAGACATCCACCACTTCGCGGACCCGCCCTCCGACACCCCATGAGCAATGCCGTCGTTCTCGCTCCGTCCATCCTCGTGGTCGACGCCCGCGCGGTGTCACGCACCCACGCGGCCTGCCTGATCCGCAATCGCTGGCCGGATGCGCGGGTCAACGAAGCGAACGACGCCGACAGCGCCTTGGCCGAGGTGGCCGACGGCGCAACCGACCTGGTGATCATCGACCTGCCGGGCGAAACCGGCCTGGCCTTCGCCCAACGCCTGCGTCTGGCCCAGCCGAGTTGCCAGGTGGCGCTGCTCTGCGAACCCGGAACCGCCGCGATGCGCGCCAGCGCGGACCGCGCCGGCATCCGCCTGTTCCGCACGCCCGCGACGGGCGACGTGATCGAACAAGTCCTCGCCCTCGTCGGCTGGGATGATTAGAGCCCCCACGGCCCTTGCCCGGGCCTGCCCCCCAAGGGGCCCCGAGAGGGCTCGCGCGACGGACCGGCCGAGCCGGATCCGCGCACGCCACTTGAGGTGAGCGGCGCTTCGCGCGCTCTCGAAAGCATCGGCATGCCAGGCGTCTGACCCACGGCCAGCGTCGGAAAACCGCCGCCTCCTACACTGCCGATTCCTGGCCGCTTGCGGCTGCTTTGAAAGCCCGCGGTGGAACTCGGCACCTGGATTCCCTTCTTTCTGGCGACCGTCGCGATCAGCCTGTCGCCCGGCCCTGGTGCCATTGCCGCGATGGGTGCTGGTCTGAACCATGGTTACCAACGCGGCCAGCGCATTGCCTTTGGTCTGGCGCTCGGCGTGTGGACTCAGCTGACCGTCGTCGGGGTCGGCCTGGGTGCGCTGCTGGCCACCTCGGGCACCGCCTTCAGTGTCGTCAAATGGTTGGGTGTCGGCTACCTGGTCTGGCTGGGCATTCAGCAGTGGCGCGCGCCGGCCGCTCCGCTGGTCGCCCGCGACGACGGCGCCAGCCAGATGAGCACGCGCGCACTGGTGCTTCGCGGCTGGACGGTGAATGCCGTGAACCCGAAGGGCACGGTGTTCCTGATCGCGGTGCTGCCGCAGTTTGTCGACACCACCCAGCCGCTGCTCGCGCAGTACCTGGTGATCGGTGCGACGTTCGGTTTCGTCGAGTTCTGCGTGATGAGCGGCTACGCCGCGCTGGCGTCGCGCGTGCTGGGCCTGCTGCGCACACCCGGCCAGATGCGCGGGCTGAACCGGCTGTTCGGCGGTCTGTTCGTCGCCGCCGGCGCGCTGCTGGCCACGTTCAAGCGCGTGTAGTTCAGGCAGCCCGCACCCGTCTCACTCTTTGACCGGCCCGCGGCCGGCCTTCACCGCGCCACGCAGCGCCTTGCCCGCCAAGCGCCGCTGCTGCGAGCCGCGCGTCGGCTTCGTCGCGCGGCGTGCCTTGGGCACGTGCGCTGCCGCGTCGACCAGTTCCTGCAGTCGTGCCATCGCATCGGCGCGGTTCACGGCCAAGCTGCGGTGCTCCTGCGCCTTGATCACCACCACGCCGTCGGAACTGATGCGCGCATCGGGCCAAGCCAGCAGCCGCGCTTTCAAGGCATCCGGCAGCGACGAGGCGCGGATGTCGAAACGCAGGTGGACTGCATTCGAGACCTTGTTGACGTTCTGCCCGCCCGCGCCCTGGGCCCGGATCGCGCTGAACTCGACCTCGGCCTCGTCGACGCGTGGCGCCGGCTTCATGCCGTGTCGACGGGCGGTGCGGCCGAGCGCATCTCGCGCTGGCGCTGCTCCATCTCGCCGCGCAACTGGCGCCGCACCTTGGCGTTTTCCGCGCGCCGCTTCTCGTCGGGGGTGGACGGCTGCAGCGGCGGCACGGCGACCGGCTTGCCGTCCTCACCGACCGCGACCATCGTGAAGAAGCAGCTGTTCGCATGCCGCACGACCTGGGTACGGATGTTCTCGGCGACGACCTTGATGCCGATCTCCATCGACGACGTGCCGGTGTGGTTGACGGCGGCGAGAAATGTCACCAGCTCGCCGACATGGATCGGCTGGCGGAACATCACCTGGTCGACGCTCAGTGTGACCACGTACCGCCCGGCGTAGCGGCTGGCGCAGGCGTAGGCGACCTGGTCGAGCAGCTTCAGGATCGTGCCGCCGTGCACGTTGCCGCTGAAGTTCGCCATGTCGGGCGTCATCAGCACGGTCATCGACAGCTGGTGCGAAGGCAGGTCCATGGCGTCTCGTTTCGAGGGTGGAAGGGGTTCAGGACCAAAGCAACCGCAATGCCTGCGGCACCGTGTGGGCTTGAGGCAGCCAGTGGTGCAGCGCCCACCCGGCTGCCGCGGTGACGGCGCTCAGGCCCAGCATGGGCAAGAAGGTGCGACGCAACGCATGCGCCAGCCAGCCCTCGCGCCGCGCCCGCCAGGCCAGTGCGCCGCCGACAGACGCGAAGGCAATCTCGACCGCCACGCCCAGCAGCACCTCGACGCCGAACAGGCCGAACACCAGCAGGCCCAGGCCGGCCCCGATCGCCATCGCGACGCCGACGACGATGGCCAGCGGCACGGCGATCACCAGGCCTTCGTCGGCTGCGCCCAGCGCGTCGCCAACCCCGCCCACGACATCACCTGCGGCACCGAAATCGCCGCTCGCACCGCCGCCACCGAAATCGCCGCCTCCGCCCGAGCGGAACACCGAGCCCGACGCATCGGCCAAGCCGTCTGCCGCGTCGAGCAGATCATCGACCTCGCCCTCTTCACGCGACAACAACCAGCGCGCCCACAAGGCCATCAGGCCGAGATACAACGGGTAGCTCAGCCACAGCGCCAGCAAGGGTCGCCAGGCGAGCGAGTCGACGCCGGCCGCATCGAGACCGCGCGACACCGCCCAGCACAGCGCCAGGCTGACGCCCCCGATCATCAGCACGTGCAGGCGCAGCCAGCGGCGCTCGCGCAGATCGGCGCAGGTCGCCTGCTCGAAGTGGAATGCATCCACCGCGTCCCGGCTGGGGCGCCGTCGTGTCATGCCACGCTCACCGGCACGCGCTGGGCCAGCGCGCACATCAACTCGTAGCCGATCGTGCCGGCCGCACGCGCCACCTCGTCGATCGGCAGCCGCGTGCCGCGCGGGCCTTCGCCCCACAACGTGACCTCGCTGCCCATTTGCGCAGCAGGCACCGGCGTCAGATCGACCGCGATCATGTCCATCGAGACGCGGCCGACGGTGGCGGTGCGAACGCCATCCACCAACACCGGCGTGCCGCTGCCGGCATGGCGCGGGTAGCCGTCGGCATAGCCACAGGCCACGATGCCGATGCGCTGCGGCCGCTCCGCGACAAAGGCGCTGCCGTAGCCGACCGATTCACCCGGCGCCAGCGACTGGACCGCCAACAGGCGTGAACGCAGTGTCATCGCCGGGCGCAGGTTCCAGTGCACGCCGTCGTGCTCGGGATAGTCCGGCACGCCACCGTAGCTCATGATGCCGGCGCGCACCCAGTCCGAGCGCACGCGCGCATCGGCCAGGTGGCGCAACGTGGCCGCGCTGTTGGCCAGAGAGCGCTCGCCCGGCAAGTCTTGCGTCGCCTCGTGGAAGACCTGCACCTGGTGCTCGATGCCGTTGGCGCCGAAACGGTCGGCATCGGCATCCGAAAAGTGCGTGACCAGCGCGATCTCGTCGACCTGCGGCAGTGCATTCAGCCGCGCCCAGGCGGTGCGAAAGGCGGAAGGGCGGAAACCGAGCCGGTTCATGCCGCTGTTCATCTTCAGGAACACGCGGTGCGGCTGGTGCGTCTTGTGCGCAGCCAGCCAGTCGATCTGCTGCTCGCAGTGCACGACATGCCACAGGTTCAGGCGCGAGCACAGTTCGAGGTCGCGCGGCTCGAAGACACCTTCGAGCAGCAGGATCGGGCCGCGCCAGTCGAGCGCGCGCAGGCGCTCGGCTTCATTCAGATCCAGCAACGCGAAGCCGTCGGCACCGCGCAGGCCGGCATAGGCCCGCTCGATGCCATGGCCGTAGGCATTGGCCTTGACCACGGCCCAGACCCGCGCATCGGGCGCGCATTCACGGGCTCGCAACAGGTTGTGGGCCAGGGCGTCGGTGTGGATCAGGGCTTCGATCGGGCGGGGCATGGGCAGGTCTTTCGTTCGCCGGGAATTCTGCCAGCGCCACCCCGATGCCGGCCGAGGGGTGGCGACGACGGCCGGCGAGCAGCCAACCTCGCATGCTATAAACCCCACGCTTTTTGCTCTCTGGAGACGAGATTCCGCCCTGGCGCGCCCATCCGCAGGCGCACGGCGCTCAGCCGCATGAAAAAAGGCTTCTACACCATCATGTCAGCGCAGTTCTTCAGCTCGCTGGCAGACAACGCATTGCTGGTCGGGGCGATCGAGCTGCTCAAAACCACCGGGGCTCCGGGCTGGCAGACACCAGCGCTGATCCCGATGTTCGCGCTGTTCTACGTCGTTCTCGCACCGATGGTCGGTGCCTTCGCCGACGCCGTGCCCAAGGGCCAGGTGATGTTCTATTCGAACAGCATCAAGGTCGTGGGCTGTTTGATGATGCTGTTCGGCGGCCACCCGCTGCTGGCCTACGCCGTCGTCGGCCTGGGTGCCGCGGCCTACTCGCCGGCCAAGTACGGCATCCTGACTGAACTGTTGCCGCCGTCGCAACTGGTCAAGGCCAATGGCTGGATCGAGGGCCTGACGATCGCTTCGGTGATCCTCGGCGTGCTGCTCGGCGGGCAACTGGTCGGGCCGCGCATGGCCTCGGTGCTGCTGGGCGTCGACCTGCCGATGTTCGACACCGGCATCGACACCGCACCCGAGGCCGCGATCTCGGTGATGGTCGGCCTGTACATCCTGGCCGCCGCGTTCAACCTGAAGATCCCGCGCACCGAGGCGCCGCTGCAACCGCTGAGCATCAACGTGGTCGAGCTGGTGCGTGACTTCGGCCAGTGCAACGCGCGGCTGTGGAACGACCGCCTCGGCCAGATCTCGCTGGCCACGACGACGCTATTCTGGGGTGTATCGGGCAACCTGCGGGTGATCGTCTTTGCCTGGGCCGCGGCGGCACTGAGCTATGACACCACCAAGGCCTCTTCGCTGGTCGGCGTGGTCGCGATCGGCACGGCAGTCGGCGCCGTCGTCGCATCGTTCCTGATGAAGCTGGACCGGGCCACCAACGTCATCCCGCTGGGCATTGCGATGGGCATCCTGGTGATAGGCCTGAACGTGATCACCAACGTCTGGGTGGCCGCGCCGTTCCTGGTGATCCTGGGCGCCGTCGGCGGCTACCTGGTGGTGCCGATGAATGCCCTGCTGCAGCACCGCGGCCACAACCTGATGGGCGCCGGCCGCTCGATCGCGGTGCAGAACTTCAACGAGCAGGCCTGCATCCTGGGCCTGGGCGCCTTCTACACCGGCATGACCCGCGTCGGCCTGTCGGCCTTCTCGACGATCGCGGTGTTCGGCATCGGCGTCGCCGCGACGATGTGGTGGATTCGCCGCTGGCACCGGCGCAACAGCGTCGTGCACCGCGCCGAGGTCGAGCGCCTCCTCGCGATCGCCCGCTCGGATAGACATTGAGGCCCCCACGCTCCCTTCGACTGCTGTCCCCCGAGGGGGCTCGCGCAGTGGGCCGGCAAAGGCGGTTCCGCGCACGCCACTTGGGGTCGTCGGCTCCTGACGGGGCGCTGCAAACCCAGTCCGGCAACGGGGCTCGGACGGCCTGATGCGAGGCGGGGCGAAGCTTCGTCCAGCGCTGGCGCTGGTGCTGAACGCGCTGATCTGGGGCACCTCGTGGTGGGCATTTCGCCAGTTGCACGAGCAAGCCGGCCTGCACCCGCTGTGGACGACGGCCGGCATCTACCTGATGGCGGTGGTGGTGATCGCCGGCAGCCGGCCGGCTGCGGCAAAGCAGGTGCTGCGCACGCCGGCGCTGTGGCTGATCATGCTGGCCTCGGGCACCACCAACGCCACCTTCAACTGGGGCGTCACGGTCGGCGACGTGGTGCGGGTGGTGCTGCTGTTCTACCTGATGCCGCTGTGGGCGGTATTGCTGGCCCGGGTGGTGCTGAACGAGGCACTGACCCGCGCCGCGATGCTGCGCGTGGCCATGGCACTGGCCGGGGCCGCCATCGTGCTGTGGCCCGAGCCTGGCCACCCG
>NZ_DASUNH010000174.1:0-130663 GCF_036277275.1 Ideonella sp.
GTTACACCGCCACCGTGGCAAGCAGGGCAGGAACGACGCTTGCCCAGAGACGTGGCGCTGGCCGCGCTCTACCAAAGCGGCAAGCGCAAGTGCCGGGGCTGCACGAGCGCCCACCGTGAGTCTTCGCCACGCCGCTGCGGCGCAGCAACCAAGGCGCTCCCATGACGTTCGACTTCGCAGAAGTATTCACGGTAGCCGCCCGGCGAGCGGTTCCCTTGGTACTGGCCAAGAAGCTGGCTTTCTCTTTTGATTGCTCGGGAGCGAACGTCTGCGTCGAGGGCGCACCGGACGCCTTCCAAGGGGCCTGCCATCGGATGTTCCTGGCCGTGGTGGCCATGCTGCGAACAGGCTTTGTGACGCTCACGGCGACCGCTCAACCGGCCGGCCGCCGCATCAAACTGACCGTGCATGCCGGCGGCATCGGTGCACTGGATGCCGAAGCCGTGCAGGAAGAGATTCAAACGCGACTGGCCTTGCAGCAGCCCGCCGAGGGCACGCGTGCCCCGATCCAAGGCTACTGGCCGGCCATCAACGGGCAGATCCATCTGCACCTGGTCCACCAGGACGGTGTGCTGCTGACGCTTGAAACGGAGACGGACGGCGCGTGGGATATCCCGACCGAGACGCGCTCGGCACAGGGTGCACGCGCTTGGCTCGTCAATGTGGAAGACCACATGGGAGCTTCCTGGCTTCGCAGATTCACGCGGCTCGGCTGGGCGGTCTCGCAGTTTGCGTCGTTCGAGGCTGCGGCGGCCCAGCTCGCCCAGCAGCCCCAGTCCGCCAGGCCCTCGATCGTCGTGGTGGTCGAAACGGGAGACCCTTTGACCGACGGGACGGCCAGCCTCCCTGAGCTTTTGCCCCAGTGGACTCGACTGATCTACGCAGTGCCGGCCGGCTCGACGTGCTTGCGTGAACCGCACTGCGTGCCGGGCTATGAAGTGCATGTCTTTCCCTTCAGCCCCCAGCAGATGGAAAACTTCGTCGCCGAGTTGGATGGCCCGGACACGCCCACCGGCCAGACCAGGCCTGCACCGTTGGACGCCGGGCACATGCCGTCGATCCTTCTCGTGGACGACTCGCCCGTCAACTTGATCGTCGGGCGAGCGATGTTGGAAGCCCTCGGCTACGCCGTGACCACCGCCGGCGGCGGCCATCAGGCCATGGAAGCCTGTCAAACGGGTGCTGCGCCGACCCTTGTCCTGATGGACGTCGACATGCCGGAGATGAATGGCATCGAGGCGACGCAACGCCTTCGTGCCTTGCAGCGGCAGGGCGCCATACCGCCGTTCCCGATCGTCGGTTTCACGACCGCATGGAGCGCCGAGGCGCGGCGCAGCTGCCTCGAGGCGGGCATGGATGAATGCCTGCCCAAGCCATTGGAGCTTCAGGCATTGGCGCCCCACCTCAGGCGAGTGGCAACGATGGCCTGATCGAGGGGCCGCCGGCGATTCAGGCGGGCAAGGCGACCGCGGCCGAGGCGGGAACGTGCATCCGCCTGTGCATTCGGTGAATCGCGCCGATGCGGGCCATGGCAGCGACGCTCTCGTCGACATGTCGCCATACGTCGAGATCGATTCGGCGCGGCGGCCGCACGATGGCACCATCGTCCAGCACCATGTCCATCAACGCCAAGCGCTGGAACGGCAACTCGCCGGCCGAGCGGGCGGCCACCAGGGGCGCATTCACCTCGAGACTCTTCTGAAGGATCCGCTGCTCCGGTCCCATCGGCTCCGCGGCGATCAGTTGGGCCCTCACCTCATCGAACCATGCGGGGTCGAGCGCGTACGGATCGACCCCGAAGGCGGTGGTGAGCAGGTAGGGAACGGTGGAGTGAGGCAGCTTGCGCATCCGAAGCAGCAACGCATCGCGTCCAGCGGCGTCAGACTCCTCGAACAACTGGTGGATGGCAATCAAGCTCATCACATAGACGACCGGCAGCTGGCGACCACGCCGCAGCTCGCTGCAGACGCAGTCCCCCAGCGCCGGGTTGTCGAACCTTCGCCGGTAGCCCTCTGCCATTCGGACGAGCGCGAGATCGGGCGCATCCAGTGCGAATCGAACCAGCGCATCGACCATTCGCAGTTGCTCTTCCCAACGCAACCACGGCAGCAGGATCCGCGCCAGATGCAATGGCGCCGACCAGAGCAGGCCGTCGGGAGCGGCCAGCATCGCGTCGAATCGGCGCTCGAACTCCTGCATGTCGAGTCGAAGCCGGATGCGGTCGGTCACCCACTGCATGTCCGACAGCATCGACAGGTACTCGTTCGCGATGGCGTGCGCCTCCAGAAGGCTCATCAAACCCATCGGCACGGTGTGGTGCCGCCCCTCCTTGCCTTCCAGCTGCAAGATCGGCACGACGCCAAAACTCTCTTCGTGGGCGAGATCGAGCCGAACCGACTGGATGTCCACCACGTGCGTGTCGCACGTTTCGAGCAGGCCCGCGTGAAGATCCAGCTCGGCCATTTCGAGCATGAACGGCGACAGCGCCTGCTCGACCCCACTGTCGCGCCGGTTGATGGTTTCGAGCAGCCGGCGTTTGTGCAACGTGTACTGGAAGCCCCACCGTGTCGTGCTCATGTCGACGAAGTGGGTGACGTCGTGCTTGATGAGGCCGCGAATCTCGATCGTTCGCAGGCTGGGCTGGCCCATTTCCGGCGACCACCGCATGGCCGATTCGAGCAAACGCACCTGGTGCCCCGAGTACCCGTGGATGTTCGTCACATGGCACAGAAAGTCGTGCGTGCTGCGAACCGTGGCTGACGAGAGATCCATGCTGCAAAGACCCGTGGCCGACACACCTTGCCGCGAAGCGGTGCCGGCCATCACAACCGGCACCGGGTTCGAATCAAGCCGCGCAGCGTCCAGAGCTGGATCGGCGACAGCGCGCGATACGGAATGGGATACGTCGCGCCCTCGTGCAGCTCGATCAAGAAGCCGCTTGGCAACTCGACGACCCTGGACACCTGGTACCACGATCGAATCGCCGTGCGGCCTTTGGCGGTACGCCGCAGCCCGCTGGCGTCGAACTCGAAGGCGCACCGCCCGGTGCGCAGCTTGTTGAACCAGACGACCGGAGGCACCAGCAGGGCCAGCACGAGCCGGGTCACCGGCCCGGGCCATGGCCGCCGCGGCCCGGCAGGCGCACCGGCCATATCGACGGACGTCGCGTACTCGCCAACGATGGCCCGGTATTCGGCAACCCGGTAGTCGATCTGGACCCGAATGGCTTCCGCCGTGGCGTGGGGCCGCCCGTTGGATTCAAACATCGTCTTGCACCTGGGGGCCCATGGCGTGCCGGTGAGCTGGCATGACAACGTGCAAGCAGCCCTGAGCCGGCCTCGTCATGCGGGCCATCACCGTCGCGGCGAACGCCTGTTCTGCCCCGCTGGCACGACGGCCCATTGCGGTGCCTGCGTGTAGTCCGGCTTCACGGAACGGTTCATGAAGACATCCCATGCCGTCCGCGCGTTCGGCACACCGACGTCCACCGCAGCGGCGAGTGCAGGCTGCATGTTGGACGGAAAGCCCGACGCCACCG
This sequence comes from Ideonella sp., assembly GCF_036277275.1. Classification (GTDB taxonomy): domain Bacteria; phylum Pseudomonadota; class Gammaproteobacteria; order Burkholderiales; family Burkholderiaceae_C; genus Ideonella. The sequence goes on from NZ_DASUNH010000174.1 coordinate 3,539, forward strand.
AGGCGTAGCCCGTCATCTCGCCGGCCACCCACGGCGAGCGATGCACGTTCATGTCGATGTCTTGTTGCGTGCGCCACTGCGCCTGCGCAAGGCTGCCGCAGGGCTGGTCCAGGTACAGCGCCCCGGTGCTGTTGACCAGCGGCACCGGCCGGCCCGACGAGTCGACACCCTGCATCGTCGTCAGATAGGCCTGCCGGAAGTCACTGAACAACGGGCTTCCGGTCGCAGGGCGAACCGCCAGCGCGTACACGGCGCCATCGATCCAGCAATAGCCGGCCGCCGTCATTCGCCCGACGGGAAAGGTGCCCTTCCAGCGGGCGAGCGACAGGGCTTCCTCGAACCCCAGCCCGGTGGCCAGGTGCCCGACGCTCCAGGTGAAGAAATCGTCCATCCACGGAGCGACCCCGGTCGAAGGGCCCGCTGGCGTCGTATAGACGATGGCGTAGCCCGCGTCGATCACGCCCAGCGCGTTCGAACGCCCGTCGACGTAGGTGGTGCGGTACCAGTCCAGGTTGTGGCGCAGGCGCTCCGTGAAGTACGACTTCATCGGATCGTCGTCGGGCGTGATGTAGGCCGCGTGCCCCAGGGTGCGCAGCGACCACGCCTGCCCGCGCACCTGATCCCATTTCAACAGCCCCATCTCGAAGCCGCGGTAGTAGGGATTCGACTGCAGCATGTTGTAGTTGGCCCAGAACTGCAGTTCTTCCAGGTGGTAGTGGTCCCCCGTCACCAAGTACGGCAGGTAGGCCAACGACGGCTGGTGCGCCGAGTCCACCTGGTAGACATAGGGCTCGGTGTCGCAAGCGTTGCATTCAGGGAAAGCCTCGCTCAACCCGGTTCGCGGGTTCACGGTATCGCCAGGCCGGCCGAGAATCGTCATGTAGGGGTAGTCGGCCAGGCTGACCGGGCGCCCCGTGTTCTTGTCGCGGTAGTGGATGGGCCAGCTACCGGCGAGGTCGCCTGTGCCCAGGGTCGCGGCCTTCGCACGCGCGTCCATGCTCAGCAGGTACAGCGCCGTCCACTTCGGAAACGGCGCGATGTCGTCGCGCCCCCCGGTCGTCGGCATGGCAGGAAGCACCAGACCCGGCGCCATCGGCTCGGTCGGCGCGGCTTTCCAGGCAGCGGCCAGGCTGTCGAGTGCGGAGGCAGCCGGCTTGAACGTCAGGTCGTAGTGCGGAACGGCGCCGCTGGCCACGAGGTAGCGGGTGTCGTGCCGAAGGTGCACCTTGGGCTCCGCCCCCCACCAGAACGACTTGCGCCAACGTGCCCTCGCGAAGTGCTCGAGGTCTTGCTTCTCATAGACAAGCTTCTCGCCGACGCGCACGTTCACGTCGTACAGGTAGTTCTGGGGATGAGGCTCATACGCCCACATGTTCTCGAGCACGACGTCGACCCGTGCGCGCGACTGCTGGGGATACCAGCGCACCAAGAAGCGTGCGGCCAGGTGCGGGTGGATCGCCCCTGCGTCGTCGACGAGCGGGGCGTCCACGATCCATTCGGGCGCGATCGGGCCTGTCAACCAGGGGACGCCCTGCTGCTGCCAGAGCATCGAATTGGGCGATGCGCGGTAGCTTCTGCCTTCGATCTGGAGTCGCACTTTCGCGCTGAACCCGGCGCGCATCAGATCGCGCTGGGTTGGCAGCGAGGCGACCATCTGGTCCCCGCTCGGATTGGAGGAAAGGACCATCTTTGCGGAGGCACCCGCAGCGAGCTGAGGAATCGCCACCGACACGACGCCATGTCGAACCGAGCCATCGTCGTGGCGGGCCTTCACGTCCAGCTGAACAGGCACCCGTTCGCCCGCGACGCTGGCGACGAGCTTCGCGTCGCGAGGGAGATCTCCTCGCGCGAAAACCTGACCAAAAGTCAGGGGTGCCTGAGACTGCGCCACCTGGTCCTTGCTCTGCACGACCAAGGTGGTGATCTCTCGCGCCGTCACGAGCGAACCGGCGCTCGTCGCCGGCGGGGTTTGCCCTTGCGCGTGAGACGCGCCCTGCCCGGCCAGCGCGGCCGTCACCAGTGCCTGAACCACTGCGCGGCGCCATCGCGCACGGGAGGCGCCTCGCGCGCAGCCATAGGAAATCGTCGCCAACATGCGTACCTCTTCAGTCGAATGCCAGATGCCGGGGACCCGCGAATGGGTGAGACACGGACGTGTCGCGCCCCCTCGCAGGCGTTGATCGAATACAACCAACCTCGCTTCGCATCACCGGCGTGCGCGCCGTGGCGGGAGGCCGGCTGATTATCAAAGTGCGACCCTCGCGCTCGGCTGCGCAGGAGGTGACATGGAGGTGACATCACCCCTCGGGCAAGGCCGCTTTTGGCGATCAGGCCCGCCTGCGACGACGGGCATTCCGATGACCGCGCCAAGCCGGGTGGTCTGAGCCGACGCGGCCGCCGTGGCGACGGCCGTTACTTCGAGTCCGGCGCCAAATGGAATGGCTCGCACCAGCGGTCGATCATGGCTTTGATCGCTGCGAACTGAAACGGCTTGGTCATCACGTCGTCCATGCCGTTCGCCAGGCACTCTGCCCGCTCTTCCGGCATCGCGCTGGCAGTCAAGGCAACGATGGGCGTGCGGCGCCGACCTTGCCGATGCTCCAGCGCGCGGATCTGCTGGGTCAGCTCCAGGCCGCTCATGCCCGGCATGTGCACATCCATGAAGATCAGGTCCACGTGGTCGCTCTGGATGGCTTCGAGGGCCGCTGCCGAGCTGCCCCAGACGATCGGCTCGTGGCCGAACATCCTGACCACCTCGCTGGCCAGGATCAGGTTGGACTGATCGTCGTCGACGACCATCACGCGGCGGGCGCGGGTGGTCGTGGTCAAGTTCGAACTGTTCGACATGGCCTCCCCTTTTCCTCGTGGAGCGGCGGGGTTGCTCCGACCGAGCGTCATGGCCGGCGCCCAGATACACGGGGCCCGTTGCCATCTTGGTGCTCAGGCACCATCAAGGCAAGCGCTGTCGGTTGCCAAAGGTCAACGATGGACGACGCATGCCTTCGCGAGACACCAAGGTCGGCTGGGCTGCACTTCGCGCGTTACAGAATCTCGCCTTGATGGATGCAACCAACCTGCCCGCGCGCGGCACTTACCGCCAACTGGAGCAGAAAGCAGCCCGGATGCTGTCGTCGTGGGGGGATCGCGTCGTCGCGCCGTTCGCCGGTGAGGGGGTTGGCCCTCCCGTCGACGAATCGGCCGGCGTCGCACCACAACATGCCAACCGAACCGTCGGCGCGTGCTACGCCTGGCTCTGCGGCACGACAAATGGCAGCACGCGGGTGCGGTACAGCGCTTGCCGGCTTTCGCTCAGGTGCAGCGTCAGTTCGACCAGCGTGCCCATCTGCGCATGCATGGACACGCCCGAGATCTGAAACCCCGCGCGCAGCTTGGCGATGATGACCGGGTTGTTCGCCACGCTGTGCTGCGAGCGCAGCGCCACGGCCCCCGTCGAGGCAGCGTGTTCGCGCACCGCCGTCACCAATCTCGAGTAAAGGCCCCTGCGGCGGTGGGTGGCCACGACACCGCTGTTGGCCATGTAGAAGACCTTGCCGCGTTCCATCCACCCGCTGGACCAGCCGACGAGCGCGTCGCCGTCGTAGGCCCCCATGCGGACCATCGGGACATGCTGGTGATCCGTGCCAGGAAACTGGGCAGCCTCTTCGTTGAGGACGGACGCAAACTGCTCCGAGGGCTGCTGCACATCGCAAAAGACGAGCCTTTGAAGCCGGGAGAACTCAGGCTCTGGAAACTTTTCTGCAACTCGTATCTCGATTTCGCGCATGGGCCCTCGCATCGATGGAATGCGGTGAGGATCGGTAGTTCGGGGACCGCTGTCAACAGCCAGGAGAGCCGTTGGCCGCGTCAGCTTGGCGATGGTTCTGCTGCCAAGCCATGAACGTGCGGCTATCGCCACGATCAAGCTTTCTCAATGGATCTGCTGATGCCCGACTTCTAGACTGCCTGCATCGAAGGCAATCCAGGAATCGATCATGTCCAACGAATCGAAGTGCCCATTCGCAGGGGCCCGCGAACCAAGGCCAGCCGCGCGCACCAACCGTGACTGGTGGCCGAATCAGCTGAACCTGGGCCTGCTGCACCAGCACTCGGCACAGTCCAACCCGCTGGGCGAAGACTTCGACTATGCCCAGGCGTTCAAGCAGCTCGATCTCGACGCGGTGGTGAAAGACCTGCACGCGCTGATGACCGATTCGCAGGATTGGTGGCCGGCCGACTGGGGCCACTATGGGCCGCTGTTCATCCGCATGGCCTGGCACTCGGCGGGCACCTACCGCACCGCCGACGGCCGTGGCGGCGCGGGCACGGGCAACCAGCGCTTCGCGCCGCTCAACAGCTGGCCCGACAACGGCAACCTCGACAAGGCACGGCGCCTGCTTTGGCCCATCAAGCAGAAGTACGGCCGCAAGCTCTCGTGGGCCGATCTGCTCGTGCTGGCCGGCAACGTGGCGCTCGAATCGATGGGCTTCACGACCCTTGGCTTCGGCGGCGGCCGGGCAGACATCTGGGAGCCGGAGGCCGACATCGACTGGGGTGCCGAGGCCGCCTGGCTGGGGGACGAACGCTACAGCGGCGACCGGCAACTGGCCAGCCCGTTGGCCGCCGTGCAGATGGGCCTGATCTACGTGAACCCCGAAGGCCCCAATGGCAAACCCGACCCGGTCGCATCGGGTCGCGACGTGCGCGAGACCTTTGCCCGCATGGCGATGAACGACGAAGAGACCGTGGCGCTCGTCGCCGGCGGCCACACCTTCGGCAAGGCCCACGGCGCGGGTGACCTGAAGTTCGTCGGGCGCGAACCCGAAGGCTCGTCGATCGAGGAGCAAGGCCTGGGCTGGACGAACACGTTCGGCACTGGCATCGGCGTGCACACGACCACCAGTGGCATCGAAGGCGCCTGGAAGCCTCACCCGACGACGTGGGACAACGGCTACTTCGACATGCTCTTCGGCTACGAATGGGAGCTGACCAGGAGCCCCGCCGGTGCCCACCAGTGGGTGGCCAAGAACGTCAGGCCCGAGCACATGATCCCCGATGCGCACGACCCGTCGAAGAAGCACGCGCCGATGATGACCACGGCCGATCTGTCGCTGCGCTTCGACCCGGCCTATGAGAGGATCTCGCGCCGCTTCCACCAGGATCCGCAGGCCTTTGCCGATGCCTTCGCCCGCGCCTGGTTCAAGCTGACACACCGCGACATGGGCCCGCGCGCCCGCTATCTCGGCAAGCTCGTGCCGAAAGAGGCGTTGATCTGGCAGGACCCGGTGCCCACCGTCGATCACCCCCTGGTGAACGAGCAGGACGTCGCGGCACTGAAGGCCCAGGTGCTGGCTTCGGGCCTGCCGCTCGCGCAACTGGTGCGCACCGCGTGGGCCTCGGCCTCCACCTACCGCGGCAGCGACAAGCGCGGCGGCGCCAACGGCGCGCGCATCCGCCTTGCGCCGCAAAAGGACTGGGCGGTCAACCAGCCCGCCGAGCTGGGCCGGACACTGTCTGTACTCGAAGGCATCCGCCAGTCATTCAACAGCGCGCAGGGCGGTGGCACGCAGATCTCGCTGGCCGACCTGATCGTGCTGGCGGGCAGCGCGGCCGTCGAGGCCGCGGCGAAGAAGGCCGGCCACGACGTGACGGTGCCTTTCTCCCCGGGCCGCACCGATGCTTCGCAAGACCAGACCGACGTCGACTCGTTCGCCGTGCTCGAGCCGCAGGCCGATGGCTTCCGCAACTACGCTCGCGACGGGCTCGAGGAGCTGGCCGGCGAGCTGCTGCTGGACAAGGCGCAGCTGCTGACCCTGAGCGCACCCGAGATGACGGTGCTGGTGGGGGGCCTGCGCGCACTGGACGCAAACGTCGGCGGCTCGAAGCACGGCGTCTTCACCGACCGATCCGGAACGCTGAGCAACGACTTCTTCGTCAACCTGCTCGACATGCGCACCAAGTGGCAGAGGTCCGCCACCGCCGCGGGCGTGCTGGAAGGCCGTGATCGCCAGACCGGCAAGCTCAAGTGGACCGGCACCACCGTCGACCTGGTGTTCGGCTCGAACTCGCAGCTGCGCGCGCTGGCGGAGGTCTATGCCAGCAACGACGCGCAAGCCACGTTCGTGCGCGACTTCGTGGCCGCCTGGGCCAAGGTGATGAACCTGGACCGCTTCGACCTGGCCTGATCTGATCTGCGGCCTTCCCACGGCCCGCTTGATGGCGGGCCGTCGATGGCCCAACGCCCCGGTGGACGCAACCTGGCCACCGCGACATGACAGTCGCCACGTCTGTCGGCCGCTCCACGGAAATCGAGGGATGTCCGGATTTGGGTCCCTCTCCACGTTCTTACCTCCGTCCGCCTGGTCTTCAGGCATTCACCCGCTGGGTAGAGGAGGAAAGAAGAATGGCTGCTCTCGCTCAATGTCAATTCATCGCCGCTCGCACGCGCGTGGGCCTGGCCGTCGCGTGCCTCATGGCGCTCGGCTCCGCCGCGGCCGCCGCACCGGCGGGCAACCCGCCTGCACAGGCGAACGCGAAACCTGCACAGACGCAGTCCGCCAAGCCGGCGCGCCTGGCGCCCGTCGTCGGCCAGCAGCGCGCGGACGCGCTTGAAGACCAGTACATCGTGGTCTTCAAGCCCGGCACCAGCAACGCGCAGGTCAGGGCCGCCCAGAGGAAGGCCACCCGCAACGGCGGCACGATAGGGTTCACCTACACCAAGGCCTTGGTGGGGTTCAGCGCCAGACTGCCGCAGCCCGCGCTCGACGCCATGCGCGCCGACCCGAACGTCGACTACATCGATGCCGACCAGGCGGTGTCGCTCAAGACCGTCCAGCTCAACCCGCCCACCGGCCTGGACAGAACGAGCGAACGCCTGCTGGGGCTGGACAACCGCTACACCTACAGCGAGACCGGCGCGGGCGTGCATGCGTACGTGCTCGACACCGGCATCCGCGCCACCCACACCGACATGGTGGGCCGGGCGACGCTGGACTTCACCGCCGTCGCCCCGGACGCGAACGACTGCCACGGTCACGGCACGCACGTGGCCGGCACCGTCGGTGGCACGACGTACGGCATCGCCAAGCTCGTCAACCTGCATGCCGTGCGGGTGCTGGACTGCAGCGGGTCGGGCACCGTGTCCGGCGTCATTGCCGGGGTGGACTGGGTGACCAACAACGCGATCCACCCAGCGGTTGCCAACATGAGCCTGGGCGTCGCTGCGGTGGTGCCCTCGCTGAACACGGCCGTCGCCAACTCGGTGGCCAGTGGCGTGGTCTACACGGTCGCGGCCGGCAACTCGTCCGCCAATGCCTGCGGCTTCTCGCCCGCCCTGGAACCCTCGGCATTCACGGTAGGCGCCACCGACCCGACCAACGATGTCGTGGCCAGCTTCTCGAACTTCGGGCCTTGCCTGGACCTCTACGCGCCCGGTGTCGGCATCACCTCCGCCTGGGCCACGAGCGACACCGCCACCAACACCATCAACGGCACCTCGATGGCCGCGCCGCATGTGGCGGGCGTGGTGGCGCGCTACCTGCAGACCCACCCGCTGGACACGCCGGCGATGGTGTGGAACCACCTGCACGTCAACACCAACAACATCTCGACCACCGCCGGCTGGCCGGGCCTCATCGCGCTGCCGTTCGGTTCGCCGAATGAGCTGCTGCACTACGGCTCCGTGGCCGATGGCGCGACCGACGGCGACCCCCACCTCACCACGGTGGAAGGTGTTCACTACGACTTCCAGAGTGCCGGCGAGTTCGTGGCGCTGCGCGACGGCAACGGCATGGAGATCCAGACGCGCCAGACACCGGTGCAGTCGACGATGAATCCGCCGACCAATCCCTACACGGGCCTTGCTTCGTGCGTCAGCCTCAACACCGCGGTCGCGACGCGTGTGGGCGGCCACCGCGTCACCTACCAGCCGAACATCGACGGCCACCCCGACTCGAGCGGCATGCAGCTGCGCATCGACGGCGTGCTCACGACGCTCGGTGCATCGGGCATCAACCTGCCTCCGGGCGGGCGGGTGTCGAAAGCGCCGGTCGGCGACGGCATCCAGGTCGACTTCCCGAACGGCACCGTCCTGACGGTGGTGCCGAACTGGTGGGCCTCGCAGGCGAAGTGGTACCTGACCGTGAAGGTGCTTCGCACGCCTGCCAAGGAAGGCATCCTCGGCGCGATCAAGCCGGGCAGCTGGTTGCCCACCCTGCCGGACGGCAGCTCATTGGGCCTGCGGCCGATTGCACTGCATGACCGCTACGTCGACCTGAACGAGACCTTCGCGGACGCCTGGCGCGTCACCGACGCGAGCAGCCTGTTCGACTATGCGCCGGGAACGTCGACGAAGAACTTCACCTTCGACGCGTGGCCGCTGGAGTCTCCGCCCTGCCTGATCCCGGGTTCGGACGACCTGCCGGCGAAGCCCATCGACAAGGCGACCGCGGTCGAACTGTGCCGCCCGATCACCGGCAGGGACGCCAATGCGAATTGCGTCTTCGACGTCCGCGTCACCGGCGAACCGGGGCTGGTCAAGACCTATGAGCTGGCCCAGCAGATCATGGCCGGGTCCACCAAGACGTCGCTGATCGATGCGAAGGATCCGACGCCCCCGGGTGACGGGCCGGTGACCTTCTCCGCCACCGTCGCCCTCAGCGCCAAGACCGGAAAGCAGCCTGTGCCGACGGGCCACGTGCAGTTCGCCGTCAATGGCGAAGACATGGGCGCGCCCGTCGCGTTGAACAGGAAGGGGACGGCCCAATGGGTCACCTCATTCGCCAGGCCCGGTGTCGTGACGGTCACGGCGCGCTACTTGCCCACCGCGGACAGCGTCTTCCTTCCGAGCAGCAGCCTCGAGGAAGAGCACACCGTGAAGTAGGCGCCGCGGCGCGAAGCCGTGGGTCCGGGACAAACCGAAGTATCGGGTTTGACTCGGACCCGCCCTGATGGCTCTCTCAAGGCCATGGTGTGACACAGCCCAAAGTCACGGTGACGGGCAACTGGTGCGTTACATGAGCAACAATCGCGCCGCTGTTCCGGAAGCCCCAAGGGCTTCCTGGACAGTACCGTCACTCCAGGATCCGGCTGCGGGTCCACATGCAACCCCAGCTCTTCGACGCGGTTCGCTTCACCGACAACGCTGCGCCGTTCACGCCCCGGGTCAGGCCTGCCAGACGCCGTAGCCAGCTTCCCGCAAGCCGATGGCCAGCTCCACCTCCATCTCCCTTGCCGCCTCGTAGGGCATCGGGTTGTAGACCTCGTAGAGCTCCGGCATCAAGCGAAGCCCGTACTGCAACACGTAGCGATTGGCCTGAATGCCTGCCTTGTGCCGGTCGAACCGCAGGTCGGGATCCAGCCCGGTCATGCCGACATAGACCAGGGGCTTGCCGAGAACGTGTTCGGGATTGGCCTTGCGAAACGCCGGCACGTTCCACACACGATCGGACAACTCGACCACGTAGACGTGGTGGTGGTGTCGGGCAGCTTTGCGGGTGGGCATCGCGGCTGCATTTTCCAACAGGCGAACAGGCGAACGGCGCGCACCTCCGGCGCGGTTCGCCTGTGTGGCCCGGCCGCTCCCCAAAGGAAGCAGGCAGGAAGCAGCCGGCCGTCCCCGCGTTGTCAGCTCAAGCGCCCAGGCGCAGGATCTTGGCCTGCGAGGGCACGCCTTGCGCGTCCAGCGCGAACAGCATGTAGAAACCCGGCGGCGCGTAGTTGGCCGAAGCCGGCATGGTGACTGTCAGGTCCTGGCCGTTCTGGGTGAAGCCCACGTCCTGAAAGCGCTGCTCGTTGCTGAAGGCGTGCGTCACGGCGCCGAAGCGAACCAGGGTCATCCGCGCCACCGGGGCCGCCTCGGACATGGTCACGGGCACGGCCTGGCCCCAGGCCGCCGCGCTCGGCGCCGTGGCGATGGTCGGACGGACGGCCGGCTCGCCGGAACCATCGGTCTTGTACAGATACGGCGGAAAGTAGATTTCCGCATTCATGTTCACCACCGGGCCCGGGGCGCCGCCGCCGCCGGTCAGCACCGACCCGTCGGGCATCAGCATCGAGACGCTGTGGTAGAGCCGCGGCTTGGTGGCCGAGGCGCCCAGCGTCCAGGCACCCGTGGCCGGATCCCAGGTTTCGGAGTCGTAGCGCGCACCGGCCAGGTCGTTGCCGGTGGTCGAGCCGCCATTGGCCCAGACCTTGCCGTCGGCCAGGACGGTCGCGTTGCCGAAGCGGCGGTCGGCCGACAATGACGCCGTGGGCGTGACCACCGGCGTGGCATTGTTGATGTCGACCACGACGGCCTTGGCCGCTGCGCGCACCGACAGGATCTTGCCGGGCTGGTACATCGCAGCCGGCAGCATGTAGGCGCCCGTCGGCATGGCGCCCGGCACCTTGGCCACGCTGCCGGTGCCGGCGACGTCGAGCGCGAAGATCTCGCCCTTGACGGTGAAGACGATGACCTTGCCCTGCGGGGACCACCAGGCCCGCGGATAACTCCAGGACTGGACGTTCGAGCCGTAGGCCCACTCGCTCTTGGCGGTGGTCAGCGTGCGCCAGCCTTGCGTGGCGCTGTACACCTCGGGCGTGCTGGCATAGCTGGCGTCCGTCGGCGGGTACTGGGCATTGCCTTCGAACAGCCGGTCGATGCGGCCACCGATCACCGCCTGCTCGCCGGACGACGTCGTCACCAGCGTGGCGTACCAGCGTTGGTACGCCATCGACTGCGACTGCCTGGTCAGCGCATTGTTGGAAGGCGTGAACACATTGACGTCGTTGTTGGCGTAGTTGCGTTTGCCATTGGCGATGCGGTCGCCACCGACCAGCAGCACATTGCCGCTGTCAGGCAGCAGCGCCTGGCCGGCGCAGAAGATGTCGGTACCGGTCGTGTTGGACAGCAGCAGCTTGGATTCGGTGCCCGTGCCCTGCAGCGGATCCCACAGGGCGTAGTGCATGAGCCCGCTCTGAATGCCGCTGGGCTTGCTGCCGTAGCTCAGCACGCGCCCGTCGGGCAGCAAGATGGTGTGCAGCGGAATGAGCGGCCAACTGAAGGGCTCACCGAACGCGCCCCTCAAATGCGCATCCGGTCCGCCGTTGGGCACGGCGATCGCCTGGGCGGCCTGCTTCCCCAGGGCCGATACGCGGGTGCTGCGCTGCTGGTCGTCCGCCCCCATCCCCGGGCCGGCGCCGTGGTCGATCGGCGCGACGTCGGCTTCGGTGGCCAGATCTTCGGGTGAAAGCGTCTCGGGGTCGGGCGTGCTCGATCCCCCGCATCCGGCCAAGGCAACGGCCGCCACCAGTTGCAGGGCGCGACGGCTGGTGCGCATGGGACGGGTGTGGGCTTGTTGATTCGTGCTCTGCATGGCGCTGTCTGTCTGACGTGGGGAAGGAGGAGAACCTGCGGGCCCGCCATCGGCTGATGGCCGCCACTTGGTCTTGGCGATGCGCTGCGGCTGGCCCAGATGCTAGGTGGGGCGCGCCTGATGCCGAATCCCTAGGCACCGATGTCGTCATCGGCCTTCGGATTCCGTTTGTGCGCCGGCGGGCGCGCGTTCGAAGAACGGATGCCACCGGATGCTTGGTTCCCCCGGCCGACGGCCGGCAATACAGGGACGTGGACAATCGCCCGAGATCGCAGCCACTGCCGCATGCTGATGTGGGCACGACGCGGCGCCACAAGGAGGAACGATGGGATTGCTGAACGGAATGCTTGGCAGCGCCTCGAAGTTCGATGCGGCCAAGGCAGGCAAGCCGCTCTGGCCAGCCACGTGCTTCGTCAGGACAATCACGAAGTGACCTCGGAATCACCCAGGGCCGACTGGCTGTCGACGGTCGTATTTCGGACGGTGCGTGCCATCGAGCAAGACGATGGGCCACTGGACGATGGGCAGGCGGTCCGCTCGGCGGCCACCGAAGCCAGCAGTCCCGAGCGTCGGCTGGCCATTCGCGCACGGCTGCTGGGCCAACGCCTCGGTCTTGACGAGGCGATCGAGCGCTGGCGCGCCTGGCTGCCATGGTTGCTGCTGGCCACCGCGGCCGTGATCGGCTTGTTGTCGTCGGAGATCCTGCACGCCGTCACGGGACAGGACCGCCGCATCAACGCGATCGGCGCGCTGGCCGCCGTCCTGACACTGCCGACCTTGAGCCTCGTGGTCTGGTGCGTGGGCCTGCTTTGGCGTCGTCCGCTGGCCGGCGGTGGGGTGACCCGGTGGGCGCTGGCCGCCGCTGCCCGCCTTCCGGGCCTGCGCACGCCCAACAGCCTTCGGCTGTTCCGGGCGGGCCTGGAGGCGCTGGGCCAGGCCCGGCTGGTGCCGTGGAGCATTGGTCTGGCCAACCACGTGGTGTGGATCGGCGCCCTCCTGGGCATCCTGTTCGGCCTGCTCGTTTCGTTCTCGTTCCGGGCCTACACGCTGAGCTGGGAAACCACCATCCTCAGCCCGGCGTTCTTCGCCCGGCTCGTCAGCGCCACCGGGGCGCTTCCTGCGGCGCTGGGCTTCCCGGTCCCCGACCCGACGGCGGTGATGACGGCAGGCGGTGCCTCCGGCGACCAAAGCCCCTGGGCCTGGTGGCTCATCGGCTGCACGGTCGTTTATGGGTTGTTCCCTCGCCTGGTTGCCATGGCGGTCTGCTGGCTTGTCTGGCGCCGCCGCCGGGCGACCCTGCGCCTCGTCGATCCGGCCGACGGCTACACCCGCACCTTGCTTGACCGGTTTGCGCGCTGGGATGCGGCCGCAGCGGCAGCCGGCACAGACCTCACGCCATTGGGCAGTTCGGATGCTGTCCAGGCGCTGCCGCACATGGTCTCGGTCATCGGCTTCGAACTGCCGGCAGAGGCGCCGTGGCCGCTTCGCGATCCGCCGCCGGAAGAAGGCTGGACAGCGCGCATCGAAGGAACCGCCGAAGAGCGCCGCGAGTGTCTCGACCGGGTCGCCCAGACCCGGCCCAGGCAGGTCATGATCGTCTGCTGGGCCAACGCCACGCCCGATCGCGGAACGGCCAGATTCCTGCGCGCCGCCACACCCGGCTACGCCAAGGCAGCCCTGCTGCTGCTGGGTGACGCGCCGACGGCGCGATGGCGCAACTGGCTGGCCGCCATGCAACTCGACAATGCCGTGACCGTGTTCACCGACGCCGAGCAGGCCCAGGCGTGGCTTGGGAGCCAGGCCCATGCTTGAGCGCCCGATCGTGCTGGCCGTCGTCGGCCATGTGAATGCGGGCAAGACAGCCGTGATTCGTACGCTGACAAGAAGCGGCGAGTTCGGCGAGGTTGATGAGGCGCCCGGGACGACCAAGACGGTCGTCTCTGCATTTCGCAGGTTCGACGCCTGCGTTGCGGTGCGGTTCGACGACACGCCCGGCATTGAAGATCCGGTGGCCTTGCTGGAGTTGCTTCAGGCCGTCCCCCACGGCCTGACGCCGGCAGACCGCATTCGCGCGTTCCTGAGACGGCCCGACGCCAACGACGATTTCGCGCCGGAAGCCAGGGCACTTCGCGCCGTGCTCGACGCCGACGCAGTGGTCTACGTCGTTGACACGCGCGAGGCGGTACTGCCGAAGTTTCGCTGCGAAATGTCGCTGCTGGTCGCGATCGCCAAGCCCATCGTGGTGGTGCTGAATCACCTGCACAGCGCCGGCAGCCGCCTTGATCGGTGGCCGGCGGCCCTGAACGAGCACGGCATGCAAGCCCAGGTGAACCTGGACGCCGCCGTCCCGGGCCCCGGATCGGAGCGACTGTTCTACCAGTCGCTGGCGGCGGCGTTGGCCAACAGGCGGCCGGAAGCGCAGACGCTGGAAGCGGCCGCCCATCGCGCTGCCGCGAGCCGCCGCAACGCTGGCATGAAGGCCGTGGCCAACTGCCTGGTGGGCCTGGCCGCCCTGCGCCGCACACTCAGCCGTGCGGAGCTGGCCGATGAAGCCAAGCTCGCGACATGCATCGACAAGATCCGGCAGGACGTCGTTGCGCACGCCCGAGCCGCCCACCACGAGCTGTTGCAGGCTCACGACTTTCGAGTCGGCGACGCGGACGTCGAGAGCCTGCCGGGAGTCAGCGGCCGTTGGGAAGACGATCTCTTCGATCCCGAGGCGCTGAAGATCTCGGCGCAGACATTTGGCAAGGGCGCCGCGGTCGGCGCGGCCATTGGCCTGGGTCTCGACATCGCGCTGGCCGGCCTGTCGCTGGGCGTCGGCACTGCCGTCGGTGCGGCCATCGGGGGAGCGGCGGGCCAGGGGTTTGCGCCGATGGGCCGGGCCTTGGTGAACAAGGTCAGCGGCCAGCAAGACGTCACGGTCGAGAACGCCGTGCTGCTGCTGCTCTGCGATCGCCTGCTGAAGCTCGAGGCCGCGTTGGAAGAGCGCGGCCACGGCGCCGTCGACAAGGTCTCGATCGGCGGGGGCATCGCGATGTCGGACGAGGCGGTCAAACGGGTGATGGACGCGCTGTCTCCCGCGCGCAGCCATGCGGCCTGGGCCACGGGCGAGCCACGCAGTGACAGCGAATCTGCGCGGCGAAACCGCTTCGTTGATGCGTTGACAAACGTCCTGGCGCAGCCGCCCCGGCCCCCGCTGCTGCCTGAGCCGGTGGGCGCTCGTCCGCGCGAAGGCGACTGAGCGCCGCGGTAGCGTCAAATCCTCGCGCCGAGGAATGAACGCAGGTGCGGCGGTCGAAGCTCCCGCTCAGCCAAGCCACGCCCTCTGCCCCGGCCGCCTGAATCACTGTGCCGGCGCCGCATAGTGTGCCGGCACGTCGCCGGTCAACGATTCGAGGAACGCAACGATCGCGGCGACGTCGTCGTCGGGCAGCGTGCGGCCCAGTTGCACGCTCGCCATCACGCGCACCGCGCCATCCAGCGTGGCGACGCTGCCGTCGTGGAAGTACGGCGCCGTCTTGGCCACATTGCGCAGCATTGCGACGCGGAAGACGTATTTGTCGTCGGCGGCGCCGGTGGTCAGGAAGCGGCCCTCGTCGACACGCTCGGATCCGGTCTCGCTCCAGTAGTCCTTCGCAAGGCCGAACTTCTGGAACTGCTGGCCGCCCAACAGCGCCCCGCTGTGGCAACCCGCGCAGCCGGCCGCAACGAAAGTTCGCAGGCCGCGCTTCTGCAGTGGCGAGAGCGCGTCGTCCTGGCCGCGCAGGTAGCGATCGAACGGCGCCGGCGTGACCAGCGTACGTTGATAGGCTTGCAGGGCACGGCCGTAGTTGGCCGCGCTCAGCGCTTCGGCCTGGTCTGCGAACGCAGCCCTGAATGCGGGCTCGTAGCCCAGCGCCTTCAGCTTGGCCAACGCCGCCGCCTTGTCTGCATAGCCCATCGACCCGGTCATCGAGCCTTCGGCCTGGGCCGAACCGCTGGCGCGGTCTCCGGTCCAGCGCAGACTGGTCTGCATCATCGCGTTGAAGATCGGCTGCGAGTGCCGCGCCGTGAGCTTGCCCTTCGCGTCCGTCGATTGCCGCCGCCTGTCTGCTGACCAATCGCCAGGATCGTGGCAGCTCGCACAGGCGATGCGACCGTTGGCCGAGGTGCGCGCGTCCCAGAACAGTGCTCGGCCAAGTGTCGCCTGCGGATCGGTGATCTGCTCGGCAGACGGTGTCTCCAGCGGTGCGAACAATGCACCGAGCTCCTCCCTGGTGCGGTCGGTCGAGACCGCACATGCCGCCAGAAGCGCACCACCTGCCAAAGGCAGAGCGGCCCTGATCGATGACGTGGTTCGCACCATGGCAATCCCCTCGCCCACCCGGAGCGTCGCAGGCCACTCTACGCGTGTCAGGGGCCTGCGTGGGCTTCAAGCTTGGGGCGACGCGCTCCCTCATGTTGGGGACGTTCGTCTGGCCGCGGTTCAGCGTCTACTGCTCAGGCTGGCCCCACCGGCGAAGCGTCGCTTTCAATTCCGCGAAGGCGAACGGCTTGATCATCACTTCGTCCATGCCGTGCTGGAGGCAGGCTTGCCGCTCATGGGGCATCGCGCTGGCGGTCAAGGCGACGATGGGGGTTCTCTGCCGACCGGTTTGCTGCTCGAGCGCCCGGATCTTGTCCGCCAGTTCCAAGCCGCCCATGCCGGGCATGTGCACATCCAGGAAGATCAGATCAACGGGGTCTTGCTGGAACGCCCGGAAGGCAGCGGCCGCGTCGCTCCACGCGATCGGCTGGGCCCCGAACAAGCCAAGCACCTCGCTGGCCAGCAACAGGTTCGTCTCGTCGTCGTCGACGACCATCACTCGATACACCGGTCTCGAACTGCTGGACATGGCTGCCCTCCCATCTTTGCTGGCTAGGCTCGCGGCGCCTCAGGCGTTCAACGGCCCACCGACGACATGTTGGGAAAATTTTCCCAATTCTTACACCGAATGGGCGTCGGCGGATGCTGAATATTCATCCTGTCGCAAGGGTCAGACCGACGGCCACGAGCGGGATTGGCGGGTCGCCCGAATCGCCGGCCCATCACGCCCCGCGGCCCTGCTCGAATCGCGCTAGAGTGCAGAGCACCCGGCCGATTGGGGGACTTCGATGAAGACCATGACCATCGCCTTGCTCATCGCCACGAGCTGCGTCGCCGCGCGGGCCGACCTGTGTGTCAGCCAGGCCGCCGGCAAGGGCCTGACCGATGAGCCGAAGACCGCGTTCCTGACCCGGTGCACCAGCGACACCGTCGCGGCATCCAAGACCGTCTGCAACACCCAGGCGACGGCAAAGGCACTTGCCGGCGCGGCCAAGACCGCCTTCATCCGGAAATGCATCTTGGAAATGACACCGGATGTCCTGGCCAGCTGCCAAAGCATCGCCGACGACAAGAAACTGCTGGGCGCCGCACGCGAAGCCTCCATCAAGCAGTGCGTGAAAGACTCGGTGCCGCTGTAGGCGGCGGCGCAGATGCCGGGCCGGGCGTGGCGGACCGGGCAAAATTGTGCTGATGGCGGTCAGGCCCCGACCTGATCCGCCCGATGGGACAGCGGGAGTCGTTGATGTTGTGGCGGGTGGTGTACGGTCGATGCTCCAAAGAGCTCACCGCCTTTTCGGCGGGGCCTTGGCACCCCGACAAAGCACATGCGGAACGCTGGGCCGCGTGGCTGCGAGCCCGTGGGCATGAGGCGCAAGTCCAGTCGAACGGCCAGGCGGGCGCTCATCTGCGCGGCGGCCAGGCGCATAGCTAGACGCCAACGGTCCCGTTCGTCGCGGCTCAGCGCAGTTCGTCCGCGCTGCCCTCGGCTGGTCGCATCGCGATGGCGTGGCCTGGAAACGTTATCTACAGTGCGCGCCTTTGCGACATCGCTGACAAGCTTGGACACCTCATGTCAGACGCCCGCCTTCGCCCCGCCACCGAGGAACCCGCCGTCGGGCCCTGCTGAACAGGCTTCAATGTCGACGATGCCCTTGCGAACGACACCAGGAACCCTCGCACTGGACGTGGCTGGCGCAGACGCGTTGGCCCTCGAGCGGGGTGTCTCGGCGGCCCACGAGGTCCTCAACGCTCACGGCGTTTCGCCTTGCGAGGCGGACTACGGGCGCTGGCGGCGCGACCTCAGCGAGGCGTTGGGGCTCGCCAACGATCCGGTGGTCCTGACGAAACGGGATGCGCTGACGGCTCTGGCATGGGATGAGGCGCTTCGGGCTGCAATTTCAGCTGCCTGTGCGCACGGCTGTGCCGATCTGCACGTCGATGCGCGTCTGCGAATCGTTGAATCGGGTGCCATCTCGCCCCGGCCGCACGCGGCGCCAGCGGTTGAACTCGACTGACGACCGTCACGCAGGCGGCATCAGCGAACCCGCCAACTGGCCCACCGTCCTGATGGCGTTGTCGAGGCGCTTGTCCGCGGCGTGGCCGAAGTTCAGGCGCAGGCAATGGCCGAAGCGCCGGTCGGCCGAAAAGATCTGGCCCGGTGCCAGGCTGATGCTGTGCGCCAAGGCCAGGCGCTGCAGTTGCAAGGCATCGACGGAGGCAGGCAGCTCGACCCACAGGAAGTAGCCGCCCTCCGGCCGTGTGATGCGCGTCCCCTTTGGGAAGTGCCTTTCCACCGCCCGCAGCGCTCGCGCCTGGCTGCCGGCCAACGCCTGGCGAAGCTGGCGCAGGTGGCGGTCATAACCACCTTGCTGAAGGTAGCCCGAGATGGCCTGTTGCGACGGCACCGGCGCCGACAGCGAACTCATCAGCTTCAATCGCTCGACGGCCTGCGCCTGCCGGCCGGCGGCGACCCAGCCGACCCGATAACCCGGCGCCAGGCACTTGGAGAACGAGCCGCAATGCATGACCGAGCCGCTGCGGTCGAACGCCTTCGCCGGCAACGGCGGTTGGCGCCCGAAGTACAGCTCGCCATACACATCGTCTTCGATCAGCGGGATGTCGTGCTCGCCCAGCAGGGCCACCAGCTCGCGCTTGACCTCGTCAGGCATCAGGCTGCCCAGCGGGTTCTGGAAGTTGGGCATGAACCAGCAGGCCTTGACGCGATGCCGGGCCAGCACCGCCCGCAGCGCGGCCAGGTCGACCCCGTGGCGCGGATGGGTGGTGACCTCCACTGCGCGCAGCTTCAAGCGCTCCAGCGCCTGCAGCGCGGCGTAGAACGTGGGTGACTCGATGGCCACCACGTCGCCCGGCTCGGTGACAGCCTGCAGGCACAGGTTCAGCGCCTCCATCGCACCGTTGGTGATGACGATCTCGTTCGGGTCGACCTTCATTCCCTGCACGGCATAACGCAGCGCAATCTGGCGACGCAACTCCGCATTGCCGGGGCCCAGGTCTTCGACGATGCGTCGCGGGTCCAGCCGCCGCATACCCGAGGCCAGTGTGCGCGCCAGCCGCGGCAGCGGAAACAGCTCCGGCCCGGGGAATGCCGAGCCCAGCGGCACCAGCTCGCGTTGCCGCATCGCGCCCAGCACCTCGAACACCAGGTCGCTGATCGCCACATGGGTCGAGCTCACCGGCGGCTGTGAAGCCAGCGGCTCGGGCGATGTCACCCTGGCCGTGGCGTTGACGTAGTAGCCCGAGCGCGGCCGAGCCCGGATCAGGCCGCGGGCTTCCAGCAGGTAATACGCCTGGAACACCGTCGACGGGCTGATCTGTCGGCCGGCGCTGGCTTGCCGAACGGAGGGCAGCTTGTCGCCCGGGCGCAGGGTCTGCTGCCGGATCAGCCCGGCGATCTCGTCGGCAAAACGTTCGTAGCGCTTCATCGGCGGCAGCAGGCAACTGATCTGGTCAAGATCACCATTTGATCAACTGTACTGATTCGCCGACCTTCACAGCAGAAATGCCCGGCCGCCGTTCAACTGATATGGCCGGTTTCTCCGTTTTTGAGCCTTTGCGCTCGATGCGGCATCAGGCACAGTGCCGACAACCATGAGCGTGCCGCACAGTCTTCTCCACCGGTCTCTGCGCCGATCTTTTGGCCGTGCCTTGGCCAGGCGCGCTGGCGCCGCTGCGCTCGCGGCGTGCTGCACCGCCGCCGCCTGGGCCGGCAACGCCACGGGCGGGCACCAGGTGCCTGACACGCTGCAGCAGCGCCTGATCGCCTGCACCGCCTGCCACGGCAAGGACGGGCGCGCCACCAACCAGGGCTACTTCCCGCGCATTGCAGGCAAGCCTGCGGGCTACCTCTACAACCAGCTGCTCGGCTTTCGCGACGGACGGCGCCACTACGCCGGCATGACCAACATGGTCGAGCACATGTCGGACGACTACCTGCGCCGCATCGCCGAGCACTTCGCCGCACTCGATCTGCCCTACCCCGCACCACCCGCCACCCGAGCGCCCCCTGCGCTGCTGGCGGCTGGCGAGCGCCTGGCCCGGCACGGTGACGACGCGCGTCGGTTGCCGGCCTGCGTCAAGTGCCATGGCGATGCGATGACCGGCACCCTGCCCGCCACGCCCGGGCTGCTCGGCCTGCCGCGCGACTACCTCGTCGGCCAGCTCGGCGCGTGGCGCAGTGGCTCGCGCCAGGCCGCCGCGCCCGACTGCATGGCCCAGATCGCCAAGGCGCTCAGCCCCGATGACATCGCCGCCGTGTCCACCTGGTTGGCGGCGCAGCCATTGCCGCCGAACCCGAAAGCGGCGACAGCCGCCGGTGAGCCGCTGCCGCTGCGCTGCGGAAGCGCGTTGCCGTGACGGCCAGCCGCATGTTCCTCGATCGCCCGGTGAAGATCGGCCTCGTGGTCGTGGGCCTGCTGCTGGGCCTGCTGGCCGTCGTCGTGGCGCGGAACCTGCGCGACGAGACGCCGCAACGGGGCCACGCCGCGTCGCTCGCCATCACGCCGCAGCTGGTCGAACGCGGCGCGTACCTCGCACGCGCCGGCAACTGCGCCACCTGCCACACCACGCGCGGCGGCGCCGAATACGCCGGTGGGCGTGGCATCGAAACGCCGTTCGGCATCGTCTTCGCCGGCAATCTGACGCCCGACGCCGAGACGGGCATCGGGCGATGGAGCGCCGCGGACTTCTGGCGCGCGATGCACAACGGGCGCTCGAAAGACGGTCGGCTGCTGGTCCCGGCTTTCCCCTACCCGAGCTACACCCAGGTCAGCCGCGAAGATGCCGATGCGCTCCACGCCTATCTGCGCACGCTCCCGCCCGTGCGCCAGGCCAACCGGCCGCACGAGCTGCGTTTCCCCTACGGCACGCAAGCCGCGCTGGCGGTATGGCGAGCGATGTTCTTCGAGCCGGGCAGCTACCAGCCGCAACCGCAGCAGTCTGCCGAATGGAACCGCGGCGCCTACCTCGTCAAAGGCCTCGGGCACTGCGTGGCCTGCCATTCACCGCGCAACGCGTTCGGTGCCATCACCGACGCCCTCGAGTTTCGCGGTGGCCTGATCCCGATGCAGAACTGGTATGCGCCGTCGCTGGCCTCGCCCCAAGAAGCCGGCGTGGCCGACTGGCCGACGCAGGAGGTGGCCGCGCTGTTGAAAACCGGTGTCTCACCCCGCGCCTCGGTGATAGGCCCGATGGCCGACGTCGTTTTTCGCAGCACGCAGTACCTGACCGATGCCGACTTGCAGGCGATGGCCGTGTTTCTGAAGGGGCTGCCGCAGCACCAAGGGCCCCAGCGCCGCGCAGACGCCCCAATCGATCCGGCCGCGCTGCGGCACGGTGCGAAGCTCTACGACAAGCACTGCGCTTCGTGCCATGGTGACCAAGGCGAAGGCGCGCGCGGCGCCTACCCGGCGCTGGCGGGCAACCGCATGGTCACGCTGAACGACCCGACCAACCTGGTGCGGATGGTCGTGGGCGGTGGCTTTCCGCCGACGACGGCCGGCAACCCCGCGCCCTACGGCATGCCCCCTTTTGGCCCGACGCTCGCCAACGAAGACATCGCCGCGGTCCTCAGCCACATCCGCAATGCCTGGGGTCATCACGCACCGGCCGTGTCTGCGCTGGAGGTGATGCGCGCTCGCTACTAGCGGCGGCAGCCACCTGATGTAGCGGCGGCAGCCACCTGATGCGGCCGATGACGGTTACAGGTGGAGGAAATCCGCCATTTTTGGGGCTTTAGAACCGCTCACACGCTCACGTCGCTGGCCGAAAGCGTCGGGTGCAGGCCCTTGAAATCGGGTCGAGCCTTCGATCCGTCCGATGCCCTCATCCTTCGTCAATGCCTTTCGTGCCCACCTGGCCGCCCTGCGCAGCCTGGCGGCTGTCGCATTGGTGCTGGCGGCCGGCTGCCGGCCCAGCGACGCGCCCGTCTATCAGCCGTCGTATTCCCCGCCGCCGAAGCACGAGCAGGAGGCCGTCTACCTGCTCGCGGTGCACCCCTTGCACAACCCGAAGCACCTGTTCGAGCTCTACCAGCCGCTGATGGACCACTTGAACCGTGGATTCAACGGTGTGCGGTTCCAGCTCGAAACGGCGAAAGACTACAAGGCATTCGAGCGAAAGCTGAAAGATCGCACCGTTCATTTCGCGCTGCCCAACCCCTATCAGGCGATCAGCGCCGAGGAGAGCGGCTACCACGTGTTCGCCAAGATGGGCGACGACCATGACTTCCGCGGGCTGCTGCTGGTGCGAACCGACAGCGGCATCGACGAGCCCGCCGATCTCGTTGGCAAGAAGGTCAGCTACCCGGCGCCGACAGCGCTGGCCGCAACGCTGTTGCCGCAACGCTGGCTGCACGACCATGGCATCAACGTGCTGCGCGACCTCGACAACAGCTATGTCGGCACGCAAGAGAGCTCGATCATGAGCATGGCACTCGGCAAGACAGCAGCGGCGGCCACCTGGCCCCAGCCGTGGCGCGTGTTCGTCAAGGACCATCCGCGGCTGGCCGAGCAGATCGAAGTCAAGTGGCAGACGATGCCGCTCGTCAACAACGCACTGGTCGTTCGCGACGACGTACCGGCCGATGTCGTGGTCGAGGTGCGACGACTTCTCGTCGGCTTGTCCGACACCGCGGCCGGGCGCGAGCTGCTCGCACACCTGGAACTCGAACGCTTCGAGCCGGCGACCAAGGACACCTACAACAAGGTGCGCCACTTCGTCGAGAACTTCGAACGCGACGTGCGACCCATCGATCCGCTCTGACGACATGCTGCCTCGCCGGTTCTTCAAGCACCGCTCCATCCGCCGCCAGTTGGTGGTGGGGGTGGCGCTCGTGCACGCCGTGCTGATGACGATCTTCGTCGGCGACCTCTTCGTGCAGCAGCGTCAATACCTTCACCAGCGCCATCTGCAAAGTGCCACCAGCCTGGTGCAGGGCATTGCGCGGCACGCGACCGGCGACCTGATGTCGGGCGACGTGGTGGCGCTGCAGGAAATCATCAGCGGGTTCATCGACTACCCGGACATGCGCTACGCCGCGATTCTCGACATCGACGGCAAGGTGCTCGCGCACACCCAGGTCGAGCATGTGGGACAGATGATGAGCGACCCGATCACCCAGGCGATGCTCAAGGGTCCGCACGTCGGCCGAGCCTTGGTCGACGACCAGGACGCGCTGGATGTGGCGACGCCCATCGTCTGGGAAGGTCACCTGCTGGGCTGGGTCCGATTTGCGGCGGGTTGGGAAGGCATTTCGGGGCAGCTGCGCCAGGTGGCCCGCGAAGGTCTGCTGTATGGCATCGGCGCCATCGCCGTGGGCGTGCTGTTGGCCATGGTGATGGCCAGGCGCACCACGCACAGGCTTTACGACCTGCTGCAGGTGGCGGAAGCGACCAAGGCCGGCCGCCGCGACCTGCGTGGCGAAGCCGACTCGGTCAACGAGGTGGGCCGCCTGGCCGCCTCGTTCAACGCCATGCTCGACGTGCTGAGCGAACGCGAGAAGGCGCTGCAGCAGGCGAACCATGAACTCGAGGACCGGGTCGAGCAACGCACGGCCGCGCTCGCCGAAAGCGAGGCGACCCAACGCGCGATCCTGGAGCAGGCCAACGACGCGTTCGTGTCCACTGACGTCGACGGCCGGGTGGTGACCTGGAACCGCATGGCCGAGACGATCTTCGGCTGGCGAAGCGATGAAGCCCTTGGCCGCCGCCTGGTCGAGCTGATCGTTCCGGTGGAGGCCCGCACGACCCACGAGGGACGTCTGGCCCACTACCTGGCCGGCGGTGACGGCGCTGCGCCCCACCGCCGGACCGAGTTGCGAGCCTGCCGGCGCGATGGCAGCGAGTTCCCGATCGAGTTGAGCATGCGCGTTCGCCTGACCACGACCGGCGAAAGCTTCTTCGATGGATTCGCGCGCGACATCACCGAGCGCAAGGCGCTGCAGCAACAGCTCGAAGAGCAGGCGCAACAGGACAGCCTCACCGGCCTGCCCAACCGCCGCGCGCTGATGAAGATGCTGCCGTCGGCAATGGCCCGTGCCCAACGCAGCCAGCAGGCGATGGCGGTTCTGTTCCTGGATCTGGACGGCTTCAAGGGCATCAATGATTCCCACGGGCACGATGCAGGCGACAAGGTCTTGCGCGACTTTGCCGACCGCCTGAGAACCCAGATGCGCTCGGTGGACACCGTGGCGCGCCTGGCGGGTGACGAATTCGTTGTCATTGCAGAGGGCTTGAGCCATCCCAACGACGCGACGACCGTGGCAGAGAAGATCATGCAATCCGCAACCACGCCGTTCGATCTGGCGGGTGGCGTGCGGGCATGCCTGTCGTCCAGCATCGGGATCCGGTCTTGGGCCCCGGGGGAGACCTCTGGCGCCAGCGATCTGCTGACACAGGCCGACGACGCGATGTACCAGGCCAAGCACCGCGGCAAGGGCCGCTTCGTGTATTGGCGACCGGCCGTGTTGACCGGGTGGCAAGTGCCCGGCGGTGCGGGGGCGTCTTCAGCCACCGTCTCGGCGAGCCGCGAGGCCACACCCGTCTTGCCTGAGCTCGCCTTGCAGTAGGGCCAGCGCACGGATCCCAGCCTCAGGGCACCGTGCCGGTCTCCGCCAGGATCGGGCGGATTTTCAATCGCACGCCTCGACGGAGCGGTTCAGAAGCCGTGCCATCGGCTCGGCGAAAACCAATGGCGGTACGCGTCACGCAAGTCCGCCTCCGCCCGCGCTTCAGCGCTGGCCCCGATGTCCTTGAGCGTGGCGGCGTCGAGGTGCCGGATGGAAGGTGCACGCAGATGTGCCGCCAGCCGACTGAACAAGCCGGCGCGGCGGGCTGCGGTGGGAGGGCTGAGGGCGCGAAGGGTGGAGGTGGTCATCGTGTTCATGGATCGGTGGTCGGGGCTGGTAAGCGTATGACCGCCGAGCCGAGAACAGAATCGATCAATTCAGGACACGCTGGTAAGCAGCGCTGACCAATCCACGCCGAACGCCAGCCGCGGTTGTGCTCACATGGCCCATGACCCGGGCATTACCGGCGCAGCGGCTCCCCATCAGGATCGTCATCGGCCACGGCGTCCTCCTGCCCTGCGGCGGCGTTGCGCGCGCCGTTGGCGGCGGTGCTCTCGCCGCGCCGGGCCAATCGCGCCATCCGAGCATATTGCGCGCGTATGGCGTTGAGCTGCTGGTCGTCCATCTCCTCCATGTCCATCAGCGCATTGCGCGCGCCCTGGGTCGCCCGGATCAGCTCATCGAGCTTGACCTGGATCGCCTCGGTGTCGCGGTTCTGAGTGTTCTGGATCAGGAACACCATCAGGAAGGTGATGATGGTGGTGCTGGTGTTGATGAGGAGTTGCCAGGTGTCGCTGAAGCCGAACAGCGGCCCGCTGACGCCCCAAAGCACGATGGTCCCGAATGCCGTCACGAAGACCGCCGGCCGGCCGCAGAAGTGGGCGATGACCTTGGCGAGGCGGGTATAGATGCTGCATGAGGCGGAGTGCTCGCCGTCAGCGCGGTCCGCCGCCGGCCGACCGTCATCGTTCGTGCACTGCAGTTTCCCTGGAGAGCGTGGTGTCACCGTCACGGCATATCCCTCGAAGCCTGTTGCGGCGGTGGGAGCAAACATCGCTCCCACGCCCAGCCGGGCAGCCTCCCTACAATGCGCGCCCTTTGCAGCTGCCCGAACCGCGCGTCATGGACATCGTCGTCAACGAAGAACTCAAGGCCTACATCGACCCGTTGACCCTGGAGGAATACGAGGCGCTGGAACGCAGCCTCCTGGCCGAAGGTTGCCGCGATGCGCTGGTGCTGTGGGGCAACGTGCTGGTCGACGGTCACAACCGATATGGCATCTGCCGCAAGCACGGCCTGCCGTTCCAGACAGTGCAGAACCCCCGCTTCCAGTCGATCGAGGACGTGCACCTGTGGATGATCGATCAGCACCTCGGCCGCCGCAGCATTTCGGATTTCCAGCGCGGAGTGCTGGCGCTGCGCAAGCGCGAGATCGTGGCCGAGCGCCGCGCGCGGCGTGCTGCCCCCGTTCCGGCGCCCGAAGACTCGGCCGCTGCCGCGCCGGAGGGCGCCGCGCCGACCGCGCTCGCCCCCGAGCCGCTGGACACGCGTGAAGCGCTGGCCAAGGCCGCGCGGCTGAGCAGCAACCAGGTCGTCTTGATCGAGAAGATCCAGAAGCAGGCGGCGCCCGAGCTGGTGGCTGCGGTCAAGGCCGGTTCGATCTCGATCAATGCCGCCGCCGCGGTGGCCACCTTGCCGGCGCAGGAACAGGTCGCCGCGGCGACGGCTGGCAAGGACGAACTCAAGCAAGCCGCCAAGCGCGCCCGCGAGGCCAAGCGCAAGCCGGCCAGCGAGTCGCCCGCCGAGTCGGCCCCGGTTTCGCCAGCCGAGGCAGCCGAGCAAGACACGATCGAGTCGCTGCAGGCGCGTGTGGCGACCCTCACCGCCGAAAACGCCGCGCTGCGCCAGCAAGTCGCGCAGTTGCAGCAGCAAATGACGAAGGGCTCCGAACGTTTCGCCGACGCGCTCGTGGACTCGTCGCCACCGTTCTGACGGCCTGCGTGAGCGGTTCTCCATGTGCGCATCGGGGTTGAAGTTGCCGCGCCCCGGAAAAGGAGAAGAATCCCCGCAGCGCGCCATGCGCCATGGCGCAGTTCTTGATCAGAACACCAACGACTGGCCTTCGCTCGGAGCGGTAAGCGGGCCGATGGTTCAGACCTTGTCGTTCGAGAGATCCAATGGCTTCCACCCTTCTTTGGCCAGGCAGCCGGCGAGTCCTGGTGGTCGATGACGACATCAACCGCGCCTACCCCTTGGCCGATCTGATCGAGGCGCTGGGCCACCAGTGCTGGGTCGTCCGCGACGGCTACTCCGCCGTCAACCGCGCGTTCCACGTGCAGGCTGATCTCGTCCTCGTCGCCACGGAGCTGCCGTTGATGTGCGGGTTCGAGGTCTGTCAGCGTTTGCGAAAGAACAGCCAGGGCCGCCCGGTGCAGATCGTCGCGATGTCGGTGTCCGGCGACGACGAGGAGCGACGGGAGGCCGAGAGCTGCGGCTTCGACGAACTGATCATCAAGCCGGTCGACGGCAAGGTGCTGGGCCGGCTGCTGCAACGCAACGGCATCGAAGAACGCCGGCAGGCCGCCTGAGGCCTGTCAGCGCCTCGATCACGGCCGGATGGCCGCCAAGGCTGGCGCCCGGCTATCGGCGCTCGGCGCTCGGCGGCGTGCACAAGTCTGAATGGCGGCAAGTCAGATCACCAGATGCCCCGCCGCACGCCCGTGCCGGGCCAGGGCCCGCCTCAGACGAGCCACGTCCAACGGCTTGGTCAGGAACTCCACTGCGCCGCATGCCATGGCCGCCTCGACGCTTGCCTCCAACGCGTCAGCGCTGATCACCACCACCGCGATGTCGGCTGTCGCCGGGTGCGCCTTCAGCCGGCGCAGCAGCGCCATGCCGTCGATGTCGGGCAGGTGCAGGTCCAGCAAGATCAAGTCCGGTTGGGCGGCGCCGGGCATCAGCAGCTTGTCCAGGCACTGCTGCCCTGTGGCGCTGTGATCGAGCTGGATCGCGTCGGTCTCGGCCAGCGCCGAACGGACGATTTCGACATTCAACGGGTTGTCTTCGACGTAGTGGATGCGCTGCGACGTCAGTGCCGACGCCGGATGCGCGGGCGTCGTGTCGCCGCGCTGGACCGGCGGCGCGAGAGGCCGCTCTGCGTGCTCGCCGGCGGGCAGAGCCAGCGTGAACGACGAGCCCGTGCCTGGCACGCTGCTGACCTGCAAGCTGCCCCCCATCAGGCCAGCCAGGCGGCGGCTGATGACCAGGCCGATGCCGGTGCCTTCGACCTGGCTGTTCTCACGGCCCAGCCGGTTGAACGGTTGAAACAGCTGGGCCATCTGCGTCGCCGTCAACCCCAGACCGGTGTCGCGCACTTCGATCTCCACCATCCCGCCCGCCCGCCGCGCGGCCAGGTGGATCTCGCCGCCATCCCGGTTGTACTTGACGGCGTTGGACAGCAGGTTGGCCAGCACCTGGCGCACCCGGGTCGCATCGCCGTACAGGCGCTCGGCCTGGGGCGACAGGTCCAGCTGGATCGAGATCCGGCGCTCTGCGGCACGCTGCTCGACGAGGGTCACGGTTTCGGCCACCAGCGAATCGACCGCCAGTGATTCGATCGACAGGCTCAGCGTGTCCGACTCGATGCGCGACAGGTCGAGAATGTCGTTGATCATCGCCAGCAGGTGATCGCCGGCCTGGCGGATGTTCGTGGCCCAGCGCTTGTGCGAGGGGCTCAGCGCCGGCGCAGTGGCCATCTCCAGCAGCTGCGCAAAGCCCAGCACCGCGTTCAACGGCGTGCGCAGCTCATGGCTCATGCGTGAAAGAAAATTGCTTTTGGCCATGTTGGCGGACTCGGCCGCGCGCCGTGCCGCCTCGGCCTCGGCGACCGAGTCTTCAATGCGCCGCGCGCGCCCGGTCACCGTCAGCAGCAACACCATCAGGGCCGCCGCGCCGGCCATGCCCGCGGTGCTGACGCCGGCCACCACGCTGGCGCCCCGCCCTTCCGAACGGCCGCGGTCGGCAACAATCAGCTCCCACTGCCCGTCGGCCAGGGTGACGGGTTCGGCCAATCGGCGCGCCGCAGGCGTCGTTTCACAATCGGCAGCGCCCAGCAGTACGCGTTCGCGGCCCTCAGCATGCCGGTCGATCAAGCAGGCGCTCAGCGGCGCCGCCATCGGCCCGGTCAGCTGACTGGCCAGGCGCGTCAACGGCAAGGTGGCGAACACCAATCCGCGCACGCCGTGATCGCACCCGCCCCCAGGCCTCCACATCGAGGCCGTGGCCTGGAAGACCACCACGCCCGGCACGGCCCGGCTGCGGTCACCGCCGGTGGCCGGGGCGCCGAGATCCACTCGGCCGCTGGTCGCCGGACGCCCCGATTGCAGCGCACGCAGCTGAGCCGCCTGCACGGTGGGCTCGACGAACCAGCTTCCACCATCCGTCGGCGGCCGATAGAGCGAGGGCTCGACATAGCGCACCCGCGGGGCCGCAGCCTGCGATTTGGGACCCTCGCAGTCGATCCAACCGATGGCCTGCATCTCGTTGGTCGTCGGCAACCACCCGGCGGCCGCGACACGGAACTCCGTGGCCGATACCTCGCGGGTCTGCGCGAACAGGATCTGCATGGCCCGCACGGCCTGCAGCGTGTTGTGCAACTCCGCCCGGGTCAGCGCAACCGCGAGCTGCGCGCTGTGGTCGAACTCGTTCTGGCTGCGCCTCGCGTCGGCACCGGCGACCGCCGCAACGCCTACGTGAACCAGGGCCGCGCTGGTCACGCCAGTCAGAGTCAGCGGCCAGCGCCGGGGCACCCAGTCCCGCCGCGGCCGGGCGAGCCAGGTCAGTGCAATCGGAGCACCGATCATCACCCCGAGGACCACCCCGGCCCAGAGGCTGGCCGCCGCGAACGGAGCGGCGGCCCACGGCATGCCGCTCACGCCGACGTGATAGACGGTGGTGATCGCCATGCCGGCCAGGCCGGGCCAGGCGGCCCCGTTGACGACGAACGAGAGAATCTCGCGCGGCTCGTTCAGCGCCGCCGGGGCGGCGTGATGACGTCGCAACAGCCAGGCGCCGAGCATGGCTTGCGCCGCTTCGGTGGCGGCGTGCACGCCGGCCGTCAACCACAGGTCGCAGTCGTCGTGGCCGCAGGCCGGCAGGGCAGACGCCCAGAGCCAGCGGCCGACCAGCGTGCCGATGCCGACCGCCACGGCCGAGTGGTAGCCGAGCACCCAGACCGCGGCCAGGGCCAGGCCGGCTGTCGCATCCAGGATCGGCCGCCCGGTGAGCGGGCTCCAGTGCAGGCTCGCATAAGAAAGCAGGCTGCAGCCCAATGCCACCAGTGCCTGATACACCAGGTCGCGAACCATCGGGTTTGGCGAGCCCCGATTCGATTGCAGATCGTCGACTGCCGGCACGTACAACCTTCCGCTTGCCCAAGCCAGCCGGCGTCCCTGCCCTGGCACCCGGGTCCTGCCCCGCTATTCGAGCGCAAGCGTTCGCGCAGTAAAAGGGGCATCAACCCTGTCAGGTGGTCGCCATCAAACGCGGCGCCGAGCGCGCGGCACCGCGCCGCCCGCGACAAAACACCAGGGCCTGTTCACACTGCGGAGCCCCGATGCGTAGCGTCAAACAGGCCCTAGCGCAACGTGCGGTTGAACAACGCCAGCATCCGCCCCCAGGCTTGCTGGGCCGCCGTGGCATCAAAGCGCGGCGTGGTGTCGTTGTTGAAACCGTGCTGGGTGCCGGGGTACTTGAAGGCCTCGTACTTGATGCCGGCCGCTTTCAGCACCGCTTCGTACGCAGGCCAGGCCGCGTTGATGCGCTCGTCGTTGTCGGCAAAGACCAAGACGAGTTCGGCCTTGATCCGGCTGACCTGGTCCGCCTCGGCCGGCGCGCCATAGAAGGGTGCTCCGGCCCGCAACTCGGGCACGCGCGTGGCCAGCAGGTTGACCATGCCACCGCCATAGCAGAAGCCCACGGCACCCAGCTTGCCGTTGCCGCCGGCCAACGTGCGCGTGTAAGTCGCCGCGGCGACGAAATCCTCGCGGGTCTTCGTTTGATCCAGCTTGGCAAAAAGCTCGCGCGCCTTGTCTTCGTCACCCGGGTAGCCACCGAGCGGGAACAACGCGTCGGGCGCCACAGCGATGAAGTTTTCCAGCGCGAGGCGGCGCGTGACGTCTTCGATGTGCGGGTTGAGTCCGCGGTTTTCGTGGACCACCAGGACCACCGGCAACGGCCCGGCGGCTTGCGCCGGCCGCGCCACATAGGCGCGCACCTTGCCGTAGCCGGCCGGTGAAGCGAACTCGACGAACTCCGTCTTCAGGCGCGCATCGCCAGGCGCCACTTTCTGTGCCCGGGCGAAGTCGGGGCTGAGCGCCGCCAGCAGCGCCGTCGCCGTCGTGCCGCTGGCCGCAGCGAAGCGGGCTGCGCGATCAAGAAAACCTCGGCGGTCGATGTCGCCGTGGACGTACTGGTCGAACAAGCACCACAGGTCGGGATCGATCTCGTTGGCGTCGATGCGCGCGGCAGGCTGGCTCATGGCGGAGTCTTTGAAAGCCCAAGACGAGCAAGCCTTGTACACCGACCGATCAGCCACAAGCGGCTCGGGGCCTCTCGCCCGCTGCGCGGGCCGCGCATCAGAGGCTCGACGCATCAGCCATGCACTGCTTGGTGAAGCTGTTCCTGGCGGCGCCGGAGAGTTTCTTCTCGGCCGCCTTGGCATCGCAGGCAGCCTTGGCTTCGCTCGCCGCGTTGTCGTTGCACTGCTTCAGGAACTGCGCTCGGGCGGGGCCTGTGAGCTTCCTGTCTGCCGCCAGCGCATCACAGGGGGTTTTTGCCGGTGCGCTGGCGGCGGGGCTGGCTGGGGGCAGCGGGCTATGGGCATTCGCTGCACTCAATGCGAAGAGCAAGGCGGCTGCGACGATCTTCATGGTGGCTCCCTGGTCGCCGGCTCACCGCGTTCGACACCACGCGCGTGGCGCCAAGGCAAGCCTTCAAGAGCCGGGATCTTCCACCCTCATCGGCGACCGCTCAAGAATTTCTCGATCATTCTGTCGATCTCACCGTCGTTTCTCAGGCTGGTGATGACGGCGTTGAACTCTTGAACGAAGCTGTCCTTGAATGCAAACCGGCCTTCATCGCGATCGGTGTACCCCAGGTGTCCCTTTTCAGAGTACAGCCTGGCGGCCTCGAAAATGGCTACCCGCTCGGCCTCGATTTCCCCGTTGCGCTTGATCTGCTCGACCTGCCAGCGAATGGCCAACCGGTCATTGATGTAGCAGTCGTTCCGACCCGAAAGCATCTTCAGCACGCTGCCGTGGCTGGAGGTGCCGGAGTCGCGAACGATCTTTCCTGCGGCCACGTAGCGATCGAACTCCTTGCCACCCAGCAGGAAGCCTGCATTGGTGCCGATCGTCAGGCCGATGTAGTCATCCGGCCAGTTCTTCAAGTTCCTGTTGACGGTGGTGAACCGGTTGCAGAACACGACGACCTGCTCGTCGAGAATCGGCTCGGAGTACTTGATGTACGGGCGCTCTTCGGGCCTGAAATACGGTGGGTACAGCGCAAAGCCCTGGCCGCTTTCAAGCAGCCTGAGCCCCCGCTTCCACGGCACCGGCACCAGCGTCACCCGGTACTGAGGCATTCGCTCGAATGCCTTGTTGAGTATGGCCGTGTAGATGCCGGACGCTTCGCCGTTTTCGCCGTACGAATAAGGCGGGTAGCCATCGTCGGCATAGATCGTCACTTCGATCGGCGATACGGCGGCAGCCCCATGGCAAAGCGAGGCTGCGAAAAGGAGTGCCGGGCTGAATAGGCCAGCCCACTTGCGAACTGCCGTGCCGAACCGCGGGCCGCACAGAAGTGGGATGTCATTCTTCATACCGACCTCCAACTTCGCAGATACAACATCAGGTCGCGGACACGCCGTGTCGCGAACCTGACGCAGATGGTGGCACTCTCGCCGGGGCCACGCAACCGCGCCCACCCTGCATTCGAGGGGGAAGGAGCCGGGCAGCGACCGGAATCCCACCGCCTCGGCCCCGAAGGCTCAGCCCGCTGCGGACGATGCGACCTGACCGGCGTCGGCAGACGTCTCCACCGGTGTGGCGTTGCTCCTGGCCGCCTTCTTCGAAACGCGCTTCGAAGCGGCCGGCTTGGCGGCACGGGTGGCCTTGGCCGGCTTGCTGCCGTTCAGCTTGCGCGAGGCCTTGGCAGGCGCAGCGGCCACAACGGCCTTCGCCTTCTTGGCGCGCCGAGTCTTCTGGGGCGATGCGGCAGTCGGCGCAGCAGCCGCTTCAGACGCGCCGATCAAGAAGGCGCTGCGGTCCTTGACGCCGGCCAGCCAGTTGGGCGGCTTGCCGCGGCCCGTCCAGGTCTTGCCGCTTTTCGGGTCCTGGTACATCGCGACGCCGACCGATTTGGCGGCAGCCTTCTTGCGTGCGCCCCCTTTGCGGGCACCAGCACGGGCGGCCTTGGCCGGTTTGGCGGCCTTGTCGGCACGGCCGGTGGCGGCGCTCGCCACCAAACCCAGATCCTCGGCGGTCAACTGGTACCTGTCGATCAATGCCTTGACCTTGGCAATGGCGTCCTTCGACTCCGCCTTGACCAGCGCTTCGGCTTTCTTCTGAAGTTCAGCGATTTGTTTCTTGATCGATGCCAGAGTGGCCATTGGGTACTTCCAAGCAGTTGCGGTGGCGCGAGTCTATTCAATTCAGCGGGCAATTGCCGGAAATGGAGATCGAATCAAGGACAAAAATGCAACCATCCTTCTTTCGGAAGCTAACGCTGTACTGTGATGGATCGGCACAAACCCTGAAATCGACTCAATGGCCGAACTCGAATTCAGTGCAATGAATGCCACGGCCGGCCAACGCCGTTCAACGAAGTTCAGCCCGGCGAGGCCTGCGGCGCCTCCCACGCGAAGATCGGCTCCCACTCCAGCAGCTCTGCCAATCGGGTCGACACCCACTGCGCTTCGGCCTGCGAGACCTGCAGACCGCTGCTCAGCAGGCCTTCGTGAACGCGCGTCAGCACGTCGGATTCGGCGATGCCGAGCTCCCACTGTTTGGTCCTCGCGGTGTCCACCAACATCGACGCGAGGTCTTCGCAAAACCCGTAACGCTCCTGGATGACGGCGCGCGGCTCGCTGGGCTTGGTGCGGCCCGGCTCGATGAACAGTGCGATGAAAGATGCGGGCAGAACCAGTTGGTTGTCTTCGCTCATGGTGGTTGCTGGTAGGGGCTACGTGGCCGCCATTGCTTCGACTTCGAGTTTCCAGCGCGGGTCGAGCAACTGGCAGCAGATGACGGTCGATGCGGGCTCGTGTGTGCCGAGGAACTTCACCCGCATCTTCACATTGGCTTCGTCGTATTCCGGGCCGGCAAGGTAGGTTCGCAGCGAAACGAGGTGATGCAGCTCCATGTTGGCGGAGCGAAGAATCGACTGAATGTGCGTCCAGATGATCTCGGCCTGATCCTCGAAGGATTCCGGCATCGTCTGCCCGTCCTTCAAATAGCCGTTCAGGCCGCTGATGATCAGCAACCTCGAATCCCCGCGAATTTCCGTGGCATGGCTGTAGCAGCGGTACTGCGGAAACAGCTCGGACGGGTTGTGTTTGATGACGGGCATGAAGGCTCCATTCGCGGCGGCAAGGTGGCTGCGCTCCTGTTCGATCCGATGTTCGATCGATGTTCGATCGATTATTGCGTGCGCCTACACCCACCAGCCAGAACATGCAGATCGAGAACGGCACGCTACGGCGACACGCCACCGGCGCATCGCCCGGGCGTATGCTCGCCCGTTTCGTGGCCAACGACAACAGGAGAGCCAGCAAGATGGATCAGACATCGAACGCGCCGGCATGCGGCGAGACAGCACCGGACTTCTCCCGGCGCGACTTTGTCGCGCTGTCGGTGGCGGCCGGCCTCGGCGGCAGTGCGGCCGGTGCCTCGGCGGCCGGGCTGGCGGTGGTCTCGGACGAGGTGACGATCAAGACCCCTGACGGCACCTGCGATGCGACCTTCATCCACCCGGCGACCGGCAAGTACCCGGGCGTGTTGATCTGGCCCGATGCCTTCGGCCTGCGGCCCGCCATGCGTGACATCGGCAAGCGCCTGGCCGCCGAGGGCTACTCGGTGCTGGTGCCCAATCCGTTCTACCGCGTCGCCAAGGCGCCGGTCTTCGACACCGCGGCCAACGCCGACTTCAAGGACCGCGCGCTGTGGGCCAAGCTCAATCCGCTGATGGGTTCGGTGACGGCGGCAGGCGCGGCGGAAGCCGATGCGGCGGCGTTCGTCGAGTTCCTCGATGCCCAGGCTGCGGTCGACAAGACCAAGAGGATCGGCACCCAGGGCTACTGCATGGGCGGCGCGCTGGTGGTGCGCACCGCCGCCTCGCAGTCAGCCCGCATCGGCGCGGGCGCGTCGTTCCACGGCGGGGGCCTGGTCACCGACAAGCCCGACAGCCCGCACCTGCTGGCATCGAAGATCAAGGCCCACATGTACTTCGGCGTCGCATCGAACGACGACCAGCGCCAACCGGAAGCCAAGGACGCGCTGAAGCGCCACTTCGCCGACGCCAAGGTGCCGGCCACCGTCGAGGTCTTTGCAGCGCTGCACGGCTGGTGCGTGGCCGACATGCCTGTCGAAGGTGGGACACCGATCTACAACGCGGCCGAAGCCGAGCGGGCCTGGCGCGCGCTGGTGGCTCTGTACAAGGCGGGGTTGTCCTGACAGCCTGAAGCCTCGGCGCTGCGTGAATGGCACAGCAGGCCGCCGGCACTATCGAAACGCCCGCCGCCTTTCGATGCTGATGGTCTGCGCTTCTTGCGGCACGACACGCAGCGTGTCGCGACCATCCACCTTGGCGGCATACAAGGCCTCGTCGGCCTGGGCCAGCAACTCGCTCGGCGTGGACAGTGAACTGGCGCCCTGGTAGGCCACGCCGATGCTGGTGGTCACGTTCAGCGCTCCCCCGCGCAGCTGCATCGGCTTTCTGATGTTGGCGAGCACCTTTTCCGCCAC
This sequence comes from Ideonella sp., assembly GCF_036277275.1. Lineage (GTDB taxonomy): Bacteria > Pseudomonadota > Gammaproteobacteria > Burkholderiales > Burkholderiaceae_C > Ideonella. The sequence goes on from NZ_DASUNH010000174.1 coordinate 38,843, forward strand.
GCGGCGCGCTTCTTCGCTGTTGCGCACGGTGTCGAGGATCACCACGAACTCGTCGCCCGCCAGCCGCGCGACCGAGTCGGTCGAACGCACGCTGCCCTCCAGGCGCCGCGCGAACTCGATCAGCACCGCGTCGCCAGCGGCATGGCCGTGGGTGTCGTTGATGGCCTTGAACTGGTCGACATCGAGGAACATGAGCGCCACGCCGGTGCCCAGCCGCCGCGCACGCGACAGCGACTCGGCCAGCATGTCTTCGAAGCAGCGCCGGTTTGCCAGGCCGGTCAACGGGTCGTTCAGAGCCAGCTCCGCCAGCTTGCGCTCGGACTCGCGGATGGCGGTGACGTCGGTCGTCAAGGTATAGACGCCCAACACGTCGTCGAGCGCTGCCATGTCGGGAATGTAGAGCGTGTGCAGCACCCGCTTGGTGCCCATCGCGTCGGAGCTCACCTCGAATTCGATCCGCTTGCCGCTGAGCGCTTCGTTCAGCGCCTGGGACCGCTGCTCGTACAGCTCCCGGCCGATGACTTCGGCCAGCGGCCGGTTCAAGGCTTTCGCGATGGGAATGCCCGTCCAGTCCTCGAAGGTCCGGTTGACGAAGCGCAGTTGCTGATCTTTGTCGATGTACGAGATCATCACCGGCAGGTTGTCGGTAATCGCACGCAGCTGACCTTCGCTGCGCTCGAGCTGAAGCTGGGCTCGCCGCAGGGCCGTCACGTCGAACGACATCGCATAGAAACCCGTCACCTCGCCGTCAGCCGATGTCTGCGGGATCAAATGGGCCTGATAGTGCGATTCGCGGCCGTGGCGGATGACCGTGGCTTCGAAGCCGCGGCGTTGACCACTGAGCACCCCCTGGATATGCGGTGCGTGCAGCGCATAGTTGTCATCACCCACTGCCTCGCGCAGGCTCAAGCCCTGCTCCTGCCCTCGCTGCAAGCCGTTGATGCGGCGGCCCAGGTCGTTCGCATAGATGCACGTCTCGTTGCGATCGAAGCAGCCCACCATCGCCGGAATGTTGTCGATGACCTCATGCAGCCGCCGCTCGCTCATCGCCAGGCTCTGCTGCGCTTCGTGGCGCTCGCGGATGTCACGGACGAAGGCGTTGGCGGCGAATCCGTCGGCCGTCGGCATTGCCGAGATCGACAGCTCGATCGGTATCTCGTGGCCATCGCGGTGCCGGCCGGCAATCTCGGTGCGACGGTTGACCACCGGCCCGGCGCCGGATCGCACGAAGTTCGCAAGACCCTGTTCGTGGGCCTGGCGGTGCTGCGGCGGAATGATCAGCTCCGGCAGGGTCCGGCCCATCGCCTCGCTCTTGCCCCAGCCGAACAAACGGCTCGCCTCGGCGTTCCAGTCGCTGACTCGCCCGGCCGCGTCGATCGCGATGAAAGCGTCGCTCGACGTGTCGAGGATGGCCTGGCTGCGCCGCTGCTCGGCCACCAGCGCCGCGAGCAGCGGCCGCACACGCGCGCGCAATGCCCAGGTGCCGGCCAGAACGAACGCCACGATCAGGACGGTGGCCAGGTTGAACCGATGCCGGATCGGCGTGTAGAGGGTGTGGACATCGGTCTTGACGACGAGCCCGAGGCCCGAATCACCGATGGGCGCATAACCCGCGGCGACAGGCTCGGCGCGGGCGTCCAGCACCATCATCGCGCCGGAGTCGCCATTCAGCGCCAAGGTGATCGGGTAGCTTGGCTTGCCTTGCCCGTCGAGCAAGGGAACCGTGAAGGCGGCGCTGTAGAACCGGCTGGGGGCGCAGGCGGCCATCCGGTCACGCACGCTGCAGATGACGGCGTCAGAGCTCTCGTTGACTTGCCGCAGTGCCTGCAATACTTCATCGAACAGGCGCACCCTCTGTTCAGTCACCAGCGTGCCCAGGCGCTGCCCGGCCCGCTGCAGCGGGACATGGGTGCGCAGCACATAGCCTTGCGACCACAGCAACTCCGCCGCTGCCGCATCGACCGACAGGTCGTGGCTCACCGACGTGGATGAATCGAGGAACTGCCCTGCCTCGCTCAGCAACCGGCCGTCTTCGGCGAGAAAGCGCAGACCCACCACCTCGTCGCCGACGAATGTCGTTGTCAGGTACTTCAGTTGCTCCAGCCCGGCCGCTTCGGTGGCTTCGTTTCGGGTCTTGTTGATCGCTTCCAGCACCCCCGGCCGCGCAGCGATCATGCGCGGAAACCACAGACTCGTCTGCAGCGTGTTCGACAGGGCCAACGCGTGGGTGCGCGCTGCATCGCGGGCGTTGTCGATGATGGTCCGCTCGAAGGTCTCGCGCATCACCGCGAAACCCACCAGGCCCGCCGCCAGCGCGACGATGGTCAGCGTCGTCAAGGCGCGATAGACGATGCGGCGTTCAAGGTAGCCCGCCTCCTGGGACGGTGAGGGCGCGAACCGCCGCCTGAGCATCGACCAGAAGCCGACCGTCAACAGCAACAGTGCGGCAGCGGAGGGAAACAACAGCTGATTGAACCCACCCAGCCGATACAGCTGTTGCAGGCCAAGCAATTGCCCGACCATGCCCAACAAGACGAACAGCAGGACCAGAACGACCGCAACGGTTGCGGCCAGCGCCTGCCGCGCCCCTGCCGCAGGGCGGTTCGCGATCAACAGCGCCGCGCCGGCGGCCGCAAAGGCCAGGCATGAGTTGAGCGACACGCGCCCCGGATGCGGGTTCTGGGGCGTCGGGGGCGTCGACGCCTTGGTGAAGTCCAGCCCCCAATCGGCATGCAGTACCGACTGCGCCAAGACCAATGACGAATAGACCATCAGCGTCAGCGCGCACAGGTCGACCACGGCTCGCCGAACCGGTGGCCGATCCGCACCGTCGACCAGCGACAGCCCAAGACCGGCGCAGACAAACAGCAGCCCGGCCCCGGGGCCGAGATCAGACCCTTTGCGGATCAGGGCATCGACCCACGGCAGGTCATTCAGCCCATTGGCAACGACGAACACCCCAAACGCCGCCACCAGCGCACCGATGACTCCGTGGGCAGCCAAAGGCCAACGCGCCATTGCAGCCTTTCGACAGCCTCACGACGAGGCGCGCAAAGCCTACAGCGATCGACCCGGCTTGACCACAGCGCTGACGAATACCAACTTCGACAGCCGGCCCGGCTCGCGCCAGGCGCACCGACATCGGGCGCCGCTTGCGCTTGACGTCATGGACGCCCGACCGGGCCCGCTGCCCTGCGCTGTGGAACTACTTGAAAGGATTGGCCGTCACCAGCCACAGGCCGATGCCGGTGGCGATGATGAAGGCGCCATCGGTGACGCCCACGCCGACAAAGTACCTGGTCTGCAATTCGGGAATCAGCTCGGGCTGACGGGCAGCGCCTTCGAGGAATTTCATCGTCGCCAGGCCGATGCCGATGCAGGAGCCGAACGCCGGAATGCCGATCAGCAGCGCGACGGCCAGCGGCAGCAGGGTGTCCGAGGACATGGTGGTTTCCTTTCTTGGGTGGGACTGCCGCCAGTGTTGCCGGGCGTCTTCGCGTTGGCGATGACCCGCCAGGTCATGTTCCATCGCCTCGATGACACGGTTCAGGCAGGTTCAGAAGCGCCAAAGGCAAACGGGGCCGCGCCGGCCCCGTTTGCTGGGTGTTGGGTCAATGGACGAGCGACGGCTCGACGTTGGCGCTGCGCAAGTCGCCGCCGCAGGGGCCATGCTCCTCGTCGGGTGCGCGTGCTGCAGCAAAACGATCGAGCAAGCCGGCGATCACCGGCCGCGACCGGTCGCTCAGATCTCGCCGTCAACTTCCTCGTCGGCCGACAGATCGATTTCGCGGTCGTAGGCGGCCAATTCAGAAGCCTTGACCTTCGGGATCAGCGGGCGGTCCAGCGGACGGCAGACGTGACGCTGCAAGCGGTTCAGGCGATCCGAACGCTCCATGGCCTGCAGGATGCTCTCCGGGTCCGTCATCATCGTGAACGGGTTCAGAGCGGTTTGGGCGTGGCGCATGAGGTTCTCCTGAGGGTGTGGGCTTCGGCGCGAAACCCATGTCACGAACTGTAGAGAAGCACTTTGGCCAACAACAGTCGGCTGACAGACAAGCCCGCTGTCAGAAAAAGCCTGACAAGCCTGACGGGCGGCCTGGCCTGCGGTGTAGGGGGATCTGCCGGACGCCGGGGCGCGGCTTGTCCGGTCTCGGGTGACGCGGCTTTGCACCGGGTATGCGCCGTGCCCCGCCACTGGGTGCTCCCGGCCGGTCAGGCGCCCTCGGCCGAGCACTTTTGAATCGCGGCGCAAAAGGGTTATGCAATGAGAGTACGTGAGGCAATGACGTCTGATGTGTTGCTGGTCGACCCGGGCCAGACCATTCGGGAGGCAGCGCGGTTGATGGCCGAACATGACATCGGCGCTTTACCGGTCGGACAAGGCGATCGCCTGGTCGGCATGATCACCGACCGCGACATGGCAGTCAGGGCCCTCGCCCAAGGGCAGGGGCCCGACACCAAGGTCAGCGAAGTGATGTCTCGCGAAGTGCTGTATTGCTTTGATGATGACGACTTGAACAGCGTCGCGAACAACATGAGCGACATCCGGGTTCGGCGGCTACCGGTCGTTGACCGTGACAAGCGCCTGGTGGGCATCGTGTCGATCGGCGACGTCGCGGCCCGCGAAGGTGCAAGACAAGTGGGCAAGGCCATTGCCGGCATTTCCGCACCCGGCGGCCCTCATTCGCAGACGGCGCATTGAGCACTCGCGCCAGATGAGACGTTCGGTTGGCAGGTCGGACCTCACGGGCCGGGCGACCGACAAGACGGGCTGGCGAGCGAAAGGTGGCGACCCCTTGACGGTTACGCCATGAATCGCCGTGAGCGAAGTCACAAGATGCGGGTAATCCCTAGGATTTGCCTTGAAACTGTCGCCCGGGCCTGTCACAGTCCCGGCTGTCGAGCAAATCGCTTAACAGCAATCATCGGGTCCTGCAATTCGCCAGAACCCGACACCCCGTAAAAACGCCAAGAGCCGCTTTGCGGGGATACCGGGTCGGCCCAGGGCCGGCGCCGGCCAACCGAACAACCCCGCAACCTCACAAGGGCCATGATGAAACAACGTCTGATCAACCTCTTCACGAACACCAGCGCGCAACTGGGCTACTCGCAAGTCGAAGCCCTGCTGGTCGTCGCCGTCCTCGGCTACTTCGGTCTGGCGCTCGCCGACCTCGCCGGCCTGAAGGGCTGAGCAAGCGCACGCCGCCTGCCCGTCGTCAAGGACGGGCGCGCTTCGCGATGGCGTCCAGCCGCTGTGCAAGCCACAGTCGGTCCGCCTTGCGGGCGTAGTCGGCGGCCCGCAGCCCGGCCTTGTTCTGCAGCGTCGCATCGGCGCCGCGCAGGGCCAGCAGATCCGCCGCATCCACGCTGCCGAAGCCGGCAGCCAGCATCAGCGGCGTGTTGCCATTCGGTGCCCGTGCATCGAGCTGTGCGCCACGCTCCAGCAGCAGCGCTACCGCCGCCTGGTCGTTGCCTGACGCGGCGTAGTGCAAGGGCGTCCAACCCTCGCGGTTGACCTGGGCGCCCCGCGCGATCAACTTCTTCATCGCGTCGAGCTGGCCGCGCAAGGCGGCCATCATCAGCAGCGTCTCACCGGCCGGGCTGGTGGCCTCGACATCGAGCTGCGGATGGTTCAGCAGCAGCGGCACCACCTCGAACGAGTTCTCGCGCAAAGCCAGGTAAAGGCCATGCTGGCTCTCCGGATTGCGGGCATTGACATCGAACCCCTTGGTCAGCAGCGGCGCAACGATGCCGGGACGGTCGAGTTCGATGCCGAGGAAGAAGTCTTCATACGAGCCTGCGCGCACGTTCGAGGCCGCCTGCGCCAACGCCAGCGCGGCGCCCGCCCTCAGAACACCTCGCCGATCAAAGCGTCGTGGATTGCGCATGCCTCAGGCCGCGGCCAAGGCCGGCACTTGCACCTGGAACAGGCGCTCGAAGTTGTGCGTGGTCGCTTGGGCGATCTCTTCCACCGAAAAGCCCTTCTCTGCCGCGAGCACGCTGGCCACGTGCGGCACATAGGCCGGGCTGTTGGTCTTGCCGCGGTAAGGCACCGGCGCGAGGTACGGGCTGTCGGTCTCGATCAGGCAACGCTCCAGCGGCACGAAGCGCACCACCTCGCGCAGATCGGCCGCATTGCGGAAGCTGACGATGCCGGAAAACGAGATGTGAAAGCCCAGGTCGAGTGCGGCGCGGGCCACGTCCATCGTCTCGGTGAAGCAGTGGAAAACGCCGCCGATGCCCGAGCCCTGTTGCCCGGCGCCCTCTTCCTTCAGCAACGCGATCGTGTCGTCGCTGGCGCTGCGGGTGTGGATGATCAGCGGCAGTTTCAATCGCCGCGCCGCGCGGATGTGGGCGCGAAAGCGGTCGCGTTGCCATTCCATGTCGGCGATGCTGCGGCCATTCAAACGGTAGTAGTCGAGCCCCGTCTCACCGATGGCGATGACCTTGGGCTGCGCCGCCAATCTACACAGATCGTCTTCGCTCGGCTCGGTCAGGCCCTCGGTGTCGGGGTGCACGCCGACGCTGGCCCAGAGGTTGGTGTGCTCGGCGGCCAGCGCCTGAACGGTCGGGAATTCTTCGAGCGTGGTGCAGATGCACAGCGCGGCGGCCACCTTGGCCTCGCGCATGTCGGCCAGGATTTGCGGCAGCCGGCCGTGAAGCTCCGGGAAGCTCAGGTGGCAATGCGAGTCGACGAACATGGTCGGAAACGGGAAAGAGGACACGGGCGACACCGCCCGGGGGGCCAGCGCGCCGCAGGGTTACAGCGTCTGCGTCGGCTTGGACGACTGGATCGACGTGCCCAGGATCTCTTCGATCTTCATCTTGAGCATCCGGGTCTTGTCGTCGCTGGGGAAGCGTACGCCAACGCCCTGGGTGCGGCCACCGGACGTGTTGGGCGGCGTGATCCAGCCGACCTTGCCGGCGACCGGGTAGCGCTGCGGGTCGCCCGGCAGCGACAGCAGCAGGTAGATGTCGTCGCCGAGCTGGTAGTCGCGGGTCGACGGGACGAACAGCCCTCCGTCCGAGAAGACCGACACGTAGGCCGCGTAGAGCGCGCCCTTTTCGCGGAACACCAGCTGAATGACGCTGGGCCGCGCCGCACCGGCGGGCGCTGAAGGAAGGGGACGGCCGTCGACATCGCTCATGGCTGAAGTGTATCCATCAGGTCTCATTCCACACGCGCTGGCCCTGCGCAACGAGTGCTTCGACACGCAAGGGTGCGTTCCAGGGGTGTTCGTCATGACGGGCGACGCGTGCCAGTTCGCGCGCCCACTCCGCCAGGCCGGCCATGCCGGCCCCGCGCGGCACCTGGCCCGGTTCGAAGAAGCGGGGTTCGCCACCAGCGGCCTGGGCCATCGCGTCGTGGCAGACCTGCTGCAGCACGCGCACCGCACGTGGCAACGGCATGGCGGCCAGCGTGCGGGTCTCGCCCTGCGCCACCTGTGCCGGCAACTGGCCCCACAGTGCAGCATCCAGCCCTTCGTCGACCAGCGCCTTGGCGGCCAGGGGCTCGCCGCCACTGGCCCGCAGCAGCGCAGCGGCCCCCGCCACGCCCTGCTTCGTCAACCAGGCTTCGGCGGTGGTCAGATCGGGCGGCGCCAGGCGGACACGCTGGCAGCGGCTGCGCACGGTGGGCAGCAGCCGCTCGGGGTCGTCCACGCACAGCAGCAGCTTGGTGCCCGCGGCCGGCTCTTCCAGTGTCTTCAGCAACGCATTGGCCGACGTCGCGTTCATCGCATCGGCCGGGTAGAACAGCAGCACCTTGCCGCGGCCGCGGCTGGAGCTGGTGTGCGCCCAGTCGATCGCCAGCCGCACCGCATCGATCTTGATTTCGCGGCTCGGCTTGCGCTTGCTCTTGCTGCCGTCACCGCTGTCGCCGTCGCCGTCGTCGCCGGCGCTGCCTTCGGACCAACCGAGCGCCAACTGCATGGTCTCGGGCATCAGCACCTTCATGTCCGGGTGGCTGTGGGCGAGTGCGAGGTGGCAGCTCGGGCATTCACCGCACGGGCCCGGGCCGTTTTCGCACAGCCAGGCCTGCGCCACGCGCCAGGCCAGCTCCCACTGGCCCGAACCGGCACCACCATGCAGGATGATGGCGTGGCTGCGAGCGTGGTCGCGCAGTTGCTTCAGCGGCTCGGCGAGCCAGGGCAGATCCCGCTCGTCAAGCACCGGTGCGCCCCACGGTCTTCGCGACAGCCGCCAGCACGGCAGCGCGCACGATCGGCACCTCGGCATCGGCATCGATGCGCTGCACCCGTTGCGGCGCCGCCTCCCAGCGCGCCGCATAACCGCTGCGCACGCGCACGAAGAACGCTTCGGCCTCGCGCTCCAGGCGGTCGGGCTCGCGCGCCGCGGCGCGGCGGTGCGCGGCCACCGCGGGCGGCACATCGAACCACAGCGTCAGGTCAGGCTGCAGGCCTTGCTGCACCCACTGCTCCAGCGTCGACAGCACGGCCAGGTCGAATCCACGGCCAGCGCCCTGGTAGGCAAAGGTCGCGTCGGTGAAGCGGTCGCACAGCACTGTGGTACCGGCGGCCAGTGCCGGCTCGATGCGGGTGTGCAGATGGTCGCGCCGCGCCGCGAAGACCAGCAGCGCTTCGCACAGCGCGTCCATCGGCTCGTGCAGGAACAGCTCGCGCAGCTTTTCGGCCAGCGGCGTGCCACCGGGCTCGCGGGTCAGCAGCACCTCGTCGCCCTGCTCGCGCAAGGCCTGGGCCACGGCTTCGACATGGGTCGACTTGCCGGCGCCGTCGATGCCTTCGAAGGTGATGAAGCGGCCACGGGTGCTCACTTGCGCTGGCCTTTCTGGAACTGGTTCACCGCCCGATTATGGTCGTCCAGGTTGTCCGAGAAGACGCTGGATCCATCGCCGCGGGCGACGAAGTACAGCGCCTTGCTCGGGTCTGGACGCAGCACCGCCTGCAACGAGGCCAGGCCCGGCATCGCGATCGGCGTCGGCGGCAGACCGGCGCGGGTGTAGGTGTTCCACGGTGTGTCGGTGGTGAGGTCGGTTCGTCGCAGGTTGCCGTCGAACTTGGTGCCCAGGCCGTAGATCACCGTCGGATCGCTTTGCAGCGGCATGCCGAGCTTGAGCCGGTTGATGAACACCGCGGCGACACGCCCACGATCGCCCGCGGTGCCGGTTTCCTTCTCGACGATCGAGGCCAGCACCAACGCCGCCTCGGCGTCGGGCAGCGGCAGGCCCTCGGCGCGGGTCGGCCACGCTTCGGCGACACGCCTGCTCATTGCAGCGACGGCCCGGCGCAGCACGGTCATGTCGCTGACGCCGCGGCTGTAAGCATAGGTGTCGGGGAACACATGGCCTTCGACCACGCCGCCGGGCAGCCCCAACAGCTTGGCGACCTGCTCGTCGGTCAAACCTTGAATCGTCTGTTTCATGTTCGGCGCATCGACCAGCGCCTGGCGCACCTGGCGGAACGTCCAGCCGTCGATCAGGCGCAGGTTTTCCAGCACCTCGTCGCCGCGCACCATCTTGTGCAGCAGGTCGCGGGGCGTCGTGCCGGGGCCGATTTCGTAGCTGCCGGCACGGATCTTCCGCGCCTGGCCGGACCAACGGAACCATTGGTAAAGCAACTCGGGCGGCGCGTCGACGCCGGCCTCCCGCCACAGGCGAACGACCTCGCGCGGCGTGGTGCCGGGCTCGATCGACACCTCGACCCGTTCGCCACGCAGCGGCAACGGCCGCTCCAGCCACCACCAACCGGCAGCAGCAGCGGCCACGAGCAGCAGCAACGCAGCGATGAAGAACTTGCGCAACCGCCTCATGCCAGTGAAGGTATCCCCAGAGGGCTCTCGAACATAGGGCGGCGATGATAATCGGCGACATGACTGACCTGGCTCCGGACCCCGCTGCACTCACCCCCACCACCACCGCGCTGCAAGGTGCCGTTCGCCTGTCCGACTGGGGCCTGATACGGGCCCGCGGCGCCGAGGCCGCCAGCTTCCTGCAAGGCCAACTGACCAACGACGTCATCGGCCTGGCACCCGGCCAGGCCACGCTGGCGGGCTACTGCTCGGCCAAGGGGCGCCTGCTGGCCAGCTTCATCGTCTGGTCTCCGGCGCCTGAAGAATTCTTGCTGGCATGCTCATCCAACCTGCTGCCGGCAACGCTGAAGCGCCTGTCGATGTTCGTGCTGCGCGCCAAGTGCAAGCTGAGCGATGCGAGCACCGAAGTCGCGCTGTGGGGCCTGGCGGGGCAAGCCGCTGCCGATTGGCTGGGCGATCGCCAACCGGCCGCCCCCTGGGCCGTGCACACGGCCAGCAGCACCGAACAGGTGGTGCGCCTGCCCGACGTGGCGGGCGTGCCGCGAAGCCTGCTGGCACAACCCGCAGACGCCGCAACCCCTGCGTTGCCCTCCCTCGCGCAAGCCGGCTGGCAATGGCTCGAAGCCGGCAGCGGTGTCGCGCGCATCGTCGCCGCCACGGCCGATCAGTTCGTGCCACAGATGGTGAACTTCGAAGTGGTGGGCGGCGTGAATTTCAAGAAGGGCTGCTACCCGGGCCAGGAGGTGGTCGCACGCAGCCAGTACCGTGGCACGCTGAAGCGCCGCGCGATGCTGCTGGCGCTGTCGGCCCCCGAGCCGACCATGGCCGCCGGGCAGGAAGTCTTTCACGACACCGACCCAGGCCAGCCCGCCGGGCTGGTGGCCTTGGCCGGCCAGGGGCCAGGCGGTGTGCAACTCGGTCTGGTCGAAGTCAAGCTGGCGCTGGCGCAGGGGCCTGGTGCGTTCCACCTCGGCGCGGCCGATGGCCCGGCCCTGGCCTTGCAGCCGCTGCCCTACCCCTTGCCGGTGGATCAGGGCTGATCCACGGTCGGCGGCGCGCAAAGCGCGGCCGGCTGCGAACGATGTCTCACCTGCCTGTTCCAAACCCGCTCGAGGGCCCTGCCGAGCGCTGGTGGTTCATCTACTATCGTGTGCACCTCGTCGACCTGGCCGCAGCCGTGGCCGTAGCGCGCGAGGGCCAGCGAGCGCTGTGCAGTGCCCACCCCGGGCTCTCGGCCTCGCTGATGCAACGACCGTCGTCGTCCGCATCGCCCGACAGCCTCCCGCAGATGACCTTGCTCGAAACCTACCGCGCCGCGCTGGACTGGCCCGCCGACCAGGCGGCTGCCCTGCCCACCGCGATTGAGCGCACGCTCGGCGCCGCGCTGGCGCCGTGGCTGCAAGGCCCGCGCCACCTGGAAGTGTTCGAACCATGTGCCTAGCCGCACTGGCCCTGGATGTCAGCCGCCGCTTCCCGCTGGTGGTGGCGGCCAACCGCGACGAGTTCTTTCACCGCCCGGCCGCACGCCTGGGCTGGTGGACCCCCGAGGGCGCGACCCAACCGATCCTCGGCGGGCGCGATCTGTCCGGCGGCGGCACCTGGCTGGGCGTGACTGCCGAGGGCCGCTTCGCGCTGGTGACCAACGTGCGCCGGCCTGGCAGCGGGGGACCCAGCGACGGCCCGTCGCGCGGCCTGATCGTGCCGGCCTGGCTGGAAGGCCAGCAGGCCTCCGATCGGTTCTGGCCCCGCATGGCCCTGTCAGGCTACGCACCGTTCAACCTGATCGCTGCCGACTTCCGCCGCGGCGAGTGTTTCTGGGCCACCAACCAGGAAGCCAGCGGCCGCCGCATCGAGCGCGGCATCACGGCGATCAGCAACGCGGCCGACATCGACGCGCCGTGGCCGAAGGTGCAACAGCTCAAGCACCGCCTCGAAGACGCGCTGCACGAGCTCGAAGACGAAGCCAGCGTCGACGCACTGGCCGGCCAGCTGTTCGCGATGCTGGCCGATCGCGAGCCCGCCGACGAAGAGCACCTGCCTCACACCGGTCTGGACCGCGAACGTGAGCGGCAGTTGTCTTCGGCCTTCATCCGCACGCCGGACGGCACCTACGGCACGCGCTGCTCGACGCTGATCATCACGGAACGCGCCGCCAAGCACCTGACGACCCACGTCTTCGAGCGGACCTTCACCGGCGGCGCCGATCTGGCACTGTTGCGCCGCGCCACGCTGAAAGACTGGCCGCCCAAATACCGGCCCGAGGACGATCCGGCGCCGGCCCCGTCGGGCGCCTCGCATTGGGGAACGGTCGACGACAGCGAGCTGGCCGAGGTGCCGTTGGAGCTGCCGAAGAAGCGCCGCGTGCGCAGCCTGATACGGCCGCTGCGCTGATCTACAGCGCCCGCACCATCTCGACGTGGGCGATGCCGGCTTCGTCGAACACGGGCCCGCGCTGGTTGAAGCCGGCGCGGCGGTAGAACGGCTCGGCACTCATCTGCGCATGCAGGATCACCTCGCGGTCGCCGCGTTCGCGCGCCGCCTGCATCAAGGCATCCAGCACCGAGCGGCCGACGCGGCTGCCGCGCAGCGCGCGCCGCACCGCCATGCGGCCGATTTTCGCGACGCCTGGCACATGCTCCAGCAGCCGCCCGGTGCCAACCGCCATGCCGAGCCGGTTGTAGGCCACCGCATGCACGCAGCTTGAGTCGGCCGAGTCCCATTCCATCTCAGCCGGGATCTTCTGCTCGTCGATGAAGACTTCGGCCCGGATCGCACCCGCCTCGTGGCCCAGCTCTGCCCAACCGCCGACACGCACGCTGACCATGTCTTCACCCGCCTCGAAGCCCAGCAGCGTGCTGCGAAGTTCGGGCGGCACCGGCTTCGCCTGCCTGGCCACCGGATCGGCAAAGACGTAGACCAGCTCACCGCTGACCAGGAGCTCTTCGCCGCGGAACACACCGGTCTGGAACAGCAGCGACGAGTTGCCGATGCGCTCGCAACGCACGCCCACGTCCAGCACGTCGTCGTAGCCGGCCGAGGCAAAGTATTCGAGGGTGGACTTGCGCACGAACAGGTCGCCGCCCAGGCGCTGCATCACCTCCTGGTATGGCAGTGCCACGGCGCGCCAGTAGCCCCCAACCGCCGTGTCGATGTACATCAGGTAATGGCCGTTGAAGACGATCTGCTGCATGTCGACCTCGGCCCAGCGCACGCGCAGGCGGTCGAGAAAACGAAAGTCGCTTCGAATCATTGGTGCCCCTCGTCCGACGAATACGTCGGTCGATCCCCCGAGGGGATGTGGGCCGGCTCGGGAGCGGCCCAGCGCTCGGCCCACGAGTCAATTCGCTGTCTCATTGGTTTGTCTCCGGCATTTCCCAGGCGCGGCGCAAGGCAGCCGCCGCCACACCCTGGGCATGGCCGGCCTCTTTGATGGCCCGGCCGAGTTTGATGAAGTCGTGGGTCAGGCCACGGTACAGCTCCAGCTCGACCACCACGCCGGCGGCGCGCAGCTTGTCCGCATAGGCCAGGCCTTCGTCGACCAGCGGGTCGCATTCGGCCAGCAGCACGCAGGCGGGCGCGAGGTCGTCCAGGTCCGGCGCGTTCAACGGGGCGAAACGCCAGTCGTTGCGGTGGTGCTGGTCGATGTAGTGGTCGAAGAACCAGGCGATGCCGTCGGCCTCGAGCAGGAAGCCGTTCGCGAACAGCTTGTGCGACGGCGTGTCGGCGTGCGCCGTGGTGCCGGGTGTGATCAGCAGCTGCAGGGCAAGGGGCAACCCGGCATCGCGCGCCAGGATGGCGCAAACGGCCGCCAGCGTGCCACCGGCGCTGTCGCCGCCGACGGCCAGGCGGCCGCCGTCGAGCCCGCGTGCGGCGGCGCCCTCGCCGGCCAGCCAGCGCAGCGCCGCAAACGCGTCGTCCACCGCGGTCGGAAAGCGATGCTCCGGCGCCAGCCGGTAGTCCAGAGCCACCACGGCGCCACCGCTGCGCAGCGCCAGCTGGCGGCACAGGCTGTCATGGGTTTCGAGGTCGCCGATCGTGAAGCCGCCGCCATGCAGGTACAGCAGCACCGGCAAGCGCCCAGCACCCGCCGCATACAGCCGTGCGCGCAGTGGCGTGCCGTCGCCGGCAGGAATGTCGAAGTCTTCGACCCGTGGCAGCGGCGCGCGCGGCAACTCCAGGATCTCGGCCGCAGCCTGGTAGGCGACGCGGGCCTCGACAGGCGTCATGTGGTGAAACGGCGTTCGCTTGATGCGTTGGATGCGCTCCAGGACACCGGCCATCGCCGGGGTCAGCAGTCGCGTAGGAGACAGGTGGCTCAGGGTGGGCCTCATTGGCACGAAAAGGGCTTCGTGAGCATACTGGCTCCAACCACCCTGCCCTCGACCGCCATGGCCCTGATCCAGTACCTGACGCAAATCGAACTCGACTTCGGCGCGGTGCGCCTGCTGCCGCAGCACTGCGAACGCATCGGCATCCGGCACCCGTTGGTCGTCACCGACGCCGGCGTGCGCGCAGCCGGCGTGCTGGACAAGGCGCTCGCTGCCCTGAAAGACCTGCCGCATGCGGTGTTCGACGGCACGCCGCCGAACCCGAACGAAGCAGCCGTGCGTGCGGCCGCTGCCGTGTATGCACAAAGCCAATGCGACGGCCTGATCGCCATCGGCGGCGGCTCCAGCATCGACCTGGCCAAGGGCGTGGCCATCACCGCGACCCACCCGGGCCCGCTGACCGACTACGCCACCATCCTCGGCGGCGCCATGCGCATCAGCGACCAGGTTGCGCCACTGATCGCCGTGCCCACCACCGCCGGCACCGGCAGCGAGGTGGCGCGCGGCGCGATCCTGATCGTCGACGACGGCCGCAAGCTGGGTTTTCACAGCTGGCATCTGATGCCCAAGGCCGCGATCCTCGACCCCGAGCTGACGCTGGGCCTGCCGCCGATGCTGACGGCCGCCACCGGCATGGATGCGATCGCGCACTGCATGGAGACCTTCATGGCCCATGCGGTGAACCCGCCGGCCGACGGCATTGCGCTGGACGGCCTGGCACGCGGCTGGGCGCACATCGAGCGCGCGACGCGCGACGGTGGTGATCGCGATGCCCGCTGGGCCATGATGAGTGCCAGCATGCAAGGCGCGCTGGCGTTCCAGAAGGGCCTGGGCTGCGTCCACTCCCTGAGCCACAGCCTGGGCGGCGCGAACCCGAAGCTGCACCACGGCACGCTCAACGCCGTCTTCCTGCCTGCAGTGGTGCGCTTCAACGCGGGTGCCGAAACGATCCAGCGCGAGCAGCGCCTGCAGCGCATGGCCCACGCGATGGGCTTGGGAAGCTGCGACGCGCAGGGCACCGAGGTGGCCGAAGCGGTACGCGCGCAGAACGCCCGCCTCGGCCTGCCCTGCGGCCTGCGCGACATGGGCGTGACCGAGGACATGTTCGACGCCATCATCGAGCACGCCCTCGTGGACCACTGCCACAAGACCAACCCGCGCGTGGCCAGTGCCGACGACTACCGCGAGATGCTCGCCGCGTCGATGTGAAAAGACCGGCACACGCCGGTCTTTCGTTTAAAGACCGGGCCAAGGCCCGGTCTCGTCGGTCTCGCTGGAGCCCCCCGCTTGGAGGAGGCGCGGGGAAGCGAAACGTTCACCGCATGGTCGGCGGCTGCAAGCCGTCAACCATGCTTCGCGTCGAAGAACTGCTCGTCTTCGGTCGAGCCCTTCAGCGCCGCGGTCGACGCATCGCGCTCGATCGTGGTGGTCACGGCGTCGAAGTAACCGGTGCCCACTTCACGCTGGTGCTTCACGGCGGTGAAGCCCTTCTCGGCGGCGGCGAACTCGGCCTCTTGCAGCTCGACGAAGGCGCTCATGTTGTTGCGCGCATAGCCGTAGGCCAGATTGAACATCGAGTAGTTCAGGCTGTGGAAGCCGGCCAGCGTGATGAACTGGAACTTGTAGCCCATCGCGCCCAGCTCGCGCTGGAACTTGGCGATCGTCGCGTCGTCGAGGTTCTTCTTCCAGTTGAACGACGGCGAGCAGTTGTAGGCCAGCAGCTTGCCCGGGAACTTGGCGTGGATCGCTTCGGCGAAGGCCTTGGCGAAAGCCAGGTCCGGCTTGCCGGTTTCGCACCAGATCATGTCGGCATACGGCGCATAGGCCAGGCCGCGGCTGATGGCCTGATCCAGGCCGTTCTTCGTGCGGAAGAAGCCTTCGACGGTGCGCTCGCCGGTGCAGAACGGCTTGTCGTTATCGTCGATGTCGCTCGTGACCAGGTCGCCGGCTTCGGCGTCGGTGCGGGCCAGCAGCACGGTGGGCGTGCCCATCACGTCGGCAGCCAGGCGGGCGGCGACCAGCTTGGCCACGGCTTCACGCGTCGGCACCAGCACCTTGCCACCCATGTGGCCGCACTTCTTGGCAGCAGCCAGCTGGTCTTCGAAGTGCACGCCGGCAGCGCCCGCTTCGATCATGGCCTTCATCAGCTCGAACGCATTCAGCACGCCGCCGAAACCGGCTTCGGCATCGGCCACGATCGGTGCGAAGAAATCCATGTCGTCCTTGCCTTCGGACCACTGGATCTGGTCGGCGCGGGCGAAGGTGGCGTTGATCTTCTTGACGACCTTCGGCACCGAGTCCACCGAGTACAGCGACTGGTCGGGGTACATCTCGCCGTTGCTGTTGGCATCACCAGCGACCTGCCAGCCCGACAGGTAGATGGCCTTCAGGCCGGCCTTGACCTGCTGCATGGCCTGGTTGCCGGTCAGCGCGCCCAGCGCATTGATGAAGGGCTCGGTGTTGACCAGGTTCCACAGCTTTTCGGCGCCACGCTGGGCCAGCGTGTGCTCGATCTTCAACGAACCGCGCAGGCGCACCACGTCGGCCGCGGTGTAGCCACGCTTGATGCCCTTCCAACGGGGGTTCTCGGCCCAGTCCTTTTCGAGGGCGGCGATCTGTTGTTCGCGGGTCGGTCGGGTCATGTCGGTGCTCCTTGGGTGAAAACGAAAGGTGGTTGGGGTGCTTTGTTGGGCTCAAGCGTACGCCGGTTGCAAGCGTTTGAGGAGACTTATGTCTTATATAAGACACAAAAGTATTTCACTACAAATCAATGACTTACATGCGTCATTTCGCCATACGAGAGGATAAATTTCATAGTGGAAAAAACTGCTGCGCTGCAGCAGGCTCTCTTTTCACAATGCGAATTCCTGGCTTCGGCATGTAAAACCAGCGCGCAGCTGCAAGCGCTTGCAGCTGCGTCTTACACTCGGCCCTTTGTCGAAACCGAAAGCACCACCCTTGTCGACCAGCTCCAAGACCGCACCCCGGCGCAACACGCGCGCCAGCACGGCTGGAGACGGCCGCTCCGGCGCCGTCACCCTGCAACAGGTCGCCGACCGCGCGGGCGTGTCGCCCAGCACCGTGTCGCGCATCCTGAATGGCACCGCGGTGGTCAGCGACGACAAGAAGAAGGCGGTCGACGACGCCATCAAGGAACTGGGTTTCGTGCCCAACCCGGTCGCACGCGGCCTGGCGGGTGGCCGCACGCTCAGCGTGGGGGTGGTCACCCAGGCGATCGACTCGCCTTTCTATGGCGGTGCCCACCGCGGTATCGAAGACACATTGGTGACCGCCGGCTACAGCCCGCTGTTCATCAGCGGGCATTGGGACACCGCCGCCGAGGTGCGCTGTATTGAAGTGCTGCGCTCGCGCCGCGTCGACGGCCTGATCGTGCTGACCGGCCGCATGAGCGACAGCGCGCTGAAGAACCTCGCGCGCCAGTTGCCCATCGTGGTGACCGGCCGCGACCTGAGCGCACCGGGCGTCTATTCATTGAACTTCGACGACCTGCACGGCGCGCGCCTGGCCACCGAGCACCTGCTGGAGCTGGGCCACAAGCGCATCGCCTTCATTGGCGGCGACCCGCTGCACCCCGATTCGGCCAAGCGTGAGCGCGGCTACCGCCAGGCCCTGGCCGCCCATGGCGTGAAGGTCGACGAGGCCTTGCTGCTGGCCGGCAATTACCAGGAAGAAGGCGGTTTGCAGGCCATCGAACGCCTGCTGGCCTCCGGCGTGCCTTTCACCGCCATCTTCGCGGCCAACGACCAGATGGCGTTTGGCGCCGCGCTGGCCTTGCACCGGCGTGGCCTGCGCGTGCCGCACGATGTGTCGCTGGTCGGCTTTGACGACGTGGCGACCTCGTCGTTCACCGTGCCGCCGCTGAGCAGCGTGCACCAACCGGTCTACGAGCTGGGCCGTCTGGCGGCCACCGCGATGCTCGATCTGCTGGCCGGCCGCCGGCCCGACGCCACGCTGCCAGCACCGCACATGGTGGTGCGCGAGTCGACCACCGCCGCCTGACGACGGCAAGCCAACGCAACGTCAACGGGCGGTGGAATGCCTCGCCCGTTCAGTGCCCGCCATCGTTGCGGGCGTCACCGCGTCCGGCGTGCGAGGTCGTCCGGGACGGGCGACATCGAACAGCGCCAGCTCCAGCCCACCTTGCAGGTAGGCCGCTCGGGTGCGCCACAGCGCCGTGCGCCCGATTCCCAGCACCGCCAGGATCTGCGCTTCCGGCAACCCGGCGTCGAGGCAGGCCAGCATGTGTGCGCGGTTGACCTCGCGGCTGCGATGAACGCCTTTGCTTCGCAACGCCTGCACCGCCGCACGATCTTCCGGGCTCAGCCGCAGTTCAGTTTGGCGCATGTTGCTGCTCCGCCCGTGCCGACACGCATGGCGGGAGTGTAGGAACGTTCCGCTACTTGATGGTGGATTCGCAGTACTGCTTGACGTAGGCGTGGTGCGGCGGCAGCTGTGCGACGGTCCGGTCGACCGTGCCGCGGATCGATTCGAGGAAGCCCGACAGCTCCTGGTCGCCCATCAGGTCGGCCACCTGGTGGTGCTGCTGCGGCGTGATGCCCTGCCCCAGCATCACCTGGATCCACGAGTTCTCGGCGAACAGCTCGTTCTGGAAGCGGAAGACCCGGCCGGTCTCGCGGAACAGGTTGATCCGGTGCTGCAGCGACGGCGGGATCGACATCGCGCGGCACTCGCGCCAGAAGGCCGAGTCGTCGCGGTTCGTCACGTGGTAGTGCAGCACGACGAAGTCGCGGATGTGCTCGATCTCGGCCTGCGCCTGCTGGTTGTACTCGTCGATGTCCGATTGGCGAATGCCCGCCGTCGGGAACATCTGCATCAGCCGGATCGTGCCGCGCTGGATCAGGTGGATGCTGGTCGACTCCAGCGGCTCGATGAAGCCGCTGGCCAGGCCGATGGCCACGCAATTGCCGCGCCACACCTCCTTGCGCTGGCCCGGCACGAACTTCAGCACCCGCGGCTTCGTCAGCACCTCGCCCTGGATCTTGCCCATCAGCAGTTCCTGCGCACGTTCGTCGCTCATGTGGCGGCTGCAATAGACCATTCCGTTGCCGACGCGGTGCTGCAGCGGGATCTGCCATTGCCAGCCGGCATCGTGTGCAATCGAGCGTGTGTAGGGCACCGCTTCGCCGACTGACGCGGTTTGCACCGCCAGAGCACTGTCGCAAGGCAGCCAGTGCGTCCAGTCTTCGTACGGCACCTTCAGTGCCTCGCCGATCAACAGGCCGCGGAAGCCGGTGCAGTCGATGAACAGATCACCCTCGATCACGTCGCCGCTGCCCAGCGTCAACGACTGGATGTGCCCCGATGCCGCATCGAGGTTGACCGCGTTGATCTTGCCCTCGATGCGCTGCACGCCGTAGCCTTCGCTGAACTTGCGCAGGTAGGCCGCGTAGCGTGTCGCGTCCATGTGGAACGCATAGTTCAGCCCGTTGCGCGGCAGGTGGGCAAAGCGGTTTTCTTGCGCGGCGCGCAACTCCAGGCAGTAGTCGCCATAGTCACCGGCCAGCTGGCGTTGGCGGCCCTTGAGCCAGAAATGCTGGAAGCCGGCGGTCCAATGGTCCTTGCCGGTCAGGCCGAACGAGTGGATGTAGTTCTCGTTCACGTTGCGCCAGTTCTCGAAGCTGATGCCCAGCTTGAAGGTGGCCGAGGTGGCCGCCATGAACTCGCGCTCGTTCAGGTCGAGCAGGTTGTGAAAGGTCAGCAGCGTCGGGATCGTGGCCTCGCCGACGCCGACGGTGCCGATCTCGTCGGACTCGATCAACTTGATGTCGAGGATCTTGCCCATCGTCTTCGACAGGCAGGCCGCGACCATCCAGCCGGCCGTTCCTCCACCGGCGATGACGACCCGCCGCACGCTGCCCGGCTTGTCGCCCGGTTGTTGGGGTTGGTCGGCCATGTTCATGAAACAGTCCCTCAGCGATTGAGTCGTCGGATCACCCGGGCGCGCAGCGCACGGGTGGCGTTGCCATCCAGCGGCGCGGCCAGGATCTGGCGCGCGGCAGGCGGCAGGTGTGCGGCGGTGTCGGCGCCGGCGTCGAATACATAGTGATCGAACAGGCTGCGCCATGCGTCGCGCTGGGCCTGCGGCAGGTCACGCACGCTCATGATCGCCAGCAGCAGTGCAGCCATCGGCGAGTCCATGTGCTCGGGCGACTGGCGCCACCAGTAGTTGACCAGCAAGTTGAATGGGTCCAGCGCCTCGACGTGGTGCCACCACATGCTGGGCATGAAAATCGCATCGCCCGGGCCGAGCTCGGCCACCTGCGCGCGGCGCAGTGCCTGCGCAAACTTCGGGAAGCGCGCGAGGTCGGGGTTGTTGAAATCCACCAGGCTGGTCGGTTGGCCGGCCAACGTGTGCTCCAGCGGGCCGATGTAAAGGTTGCCGACCTCGTCGGGCGGCAGCAGCGTGAAGCGGCGCCGCCCCACCACGACGCAGGCCAGGTTGTCAGGCAGGTCCTGGTGCGCCGCGACGCGCGCGCGGTTGCCGAGCCACAGGCTGGCCAGCGGCTGCAGGTGCGACAGGCTGAGGTCGTTCTCGGCCCGAAAACCCGGCAGGCAGGTGTCGATGGTGGTCGAGCCGACGTACAGCGCCGGCGGGTGGTCGTCTGCCTGGTGGCGCTCCAGCGTGTCCAGCATCGCTTCGAAGCGGACCATCTCGCGGGCGAAGTTGAAACCGCTGAGGTCGGCGTTGTAGCCGAATCGTCCTTCGATCTCGGGCGGGCCGAACCAGGCGCCGACCGTTGCGCCGCAGGCGAAGCGGCGCAGATAGGCGTGCACACCGCCGGGCGCGTGCACGGCCTGCACGGCGGGCCATTCGCGCACCAGGCCGCGCACGACCACCGGCTCTGTCGAGCGCAACAGCGCGTCGGGCAAGGCCCGCGGGTCGACGTCGGTCAGTTCGCGCATCGGTGGCTGTCGGTCTCAGTCGCCGCTGTTGGCGCGTTCGATCAGGTCACGCAGGCGCGACAACGAGGCCACCGCCATGTAGATCGCGAGCAGGTGGCCGGCCTGGTTCAATTGTTCGAGTGCGTGGCCGCCGAGCTTGTGCAACCGCTCTTCGTGGATCGTGTAGAAGCCCGAGAAACGATGCTGCGAGCCGTCAGCACGTTCGATGTCGAGCGCGAACGGCTCCAGCAACTCGTGCTGCAACAACGCAGCCGAAAAGGCGGGGTTGTCCTGCAGGCCTTGGTGGATCGTCAGCAGCACCGAGTTGATGCGGTCCAGATACTCGGTCATGCCGCCGTAGGGCAGGAAGACCGGCTCGCCCTCATCGAGGCCCCCAGGGCCGGTGCCCGGCCCGCCCCCCGCGGGGGACAAGAAACTTGGGAGCGGCCCTTCGTTTCTTGGGAGGCTGACGCGCGGGTTGTCGAGGTCCACATGAACCATCAACTCGTCCCGGTCGACACCGATCAGGAAAGGCTGGCGCTCGATCGCCAGCGGCAGGTAGTGTGCGTCCCAGCGATCACCGCGCAGGAACAGGTTCTGTCCGTCCCGGAAGCCGAACAGCGCGACCGGCTGGAACGTCGTGCCGTCGTGCGACTTCTGGAACACGATCGGATAGTGAGCCTGGAGGTTGCGGAACTCCGACGGGAAAGTCACCGCGAGCATGACGTCGTCGCCGTAGGCAGCGCCGCGCCGGGTGATGACACGCAGGTCTTTGTGGTCGACGTTGTTCAGCAAGACGGGGCGGGTCATCGGCAATCACCGGTCGGGCCGGCCAGGAAGAGACAGTGGGCGATCGGCACGGCGTGGCCGGTCGGGTCAGATACGGGGCAGCCCATGGCGCTTGATGTGCTCGATCAGTTCGCGGTTGCCCGGCAAGGCGGGCAGCATCTTGCGGGTCAGTTGGGCGGCTTCCTGGAAGTAGCCGGCCGCCTTGTCGGCGTCGCGACCACTGCTTGAAAACCGCTCCGGCTTGAAGCCCATACCATACAGAACGTACTGGCAACTGGCAGAGGGAAACGCCTCGTCGTTGCGCACAAGGTCATACCGCGACGGCGGCGTATGGCGCCACAGCCCGAGCGCCTCCCGCAGCGAATCGGGAATCGACTCGGGGCGCTGGTTGTCGCGCCAGAACTCGGTGTCGCGCCGCTGGCTCAGCACATAGTGCAGCTTCAGGAAGTCGATGATGCGCGCCCAGCGGTAGCGATGGCCCTCGTTGAAGCGGCGCGCGACGATGTCGACCGCCTCGCGCGTGGCCGGCAACTGGTCACGCAGAAAGCCGGCCGAGTACTCGATCAGCGCGATCGCCGAGGCCTCCAGCGGCTCGAGGAAACCGGCCGACAAGCCGATCGCAAGACAGTTGCGATGCCAGAAGGTTTCGCGGTGGCCGGGCTCGAAGCAGAGCTTGCGGGCGGGGGGCAAGTCCGCCGGGCCGCCCGTGCCCGCGATGTGGTCGCGCAGCGCGCCTTGCGCCTCGTCGTCGCCCATGTGGGCGCTGGAGTAGACCAGGCCGACACCGCGCCGCGTCTGCAACCCGATGTCCCACACCCAGCCGCTGCCCTGCGCGGTGGAGATCGTCTGCGACGCGATCGGCGCGTGCTCGTCGGCATAGGACACCTGCAATGCCAACGCGGCGTCGCAGAACAGCACGTGCTTGTGCGAGACGAAGCCGACGCCGTAGTGCCGGCCCAGCAGCAGCGACTGCATGCCAGTGCAGTCGACGAACAGATCGCCGGCGACATCGCCGTGTGCCTGGGTCTGCACCGACGCGATGTCGCCGTTGTCATGCGAATTGACGCCGACCAGATCGTCCAGCACATGCTGCACACCGAGCTTGTCGATGCAGTGCGCACGCAGGAACACGCCGAATTTGCCGGCATCGAAGTGGTACGCATAGTTGGCCACCGCCGCGTATTCGGGCGTGGCGAACTGCTTCGGCGCCCTGCCCTGCAGGCACAAATGGGGCTGGAAGCTGACCAACTCGGCGAATGGCACTGCCGGATGCTGCTGCAGCCAGGCGGCCACCAGGTTCGCCTCGGTATAGCCTTGGGGCAGCACAAAGGGGTGAAAGTAGCGGTCGTCCGGCTGACCGGTGGCCCAGCGATTGAAGCGCGAGCCTTGCTTGAACGAGGCATCGCATTCGCGAAACAGCGCTGCCTCGGTGACGCCGATGTCGCGCAGCGAATCGCGCATCGTCGGCCAGGTGCCCTCGCCCACGCCGATCGGCGCCACGTTCGGCGACTCGAGCACGACCACCTTCAATCGATCGCCATGCTCGGCCGCGAGAAGCCCGGCCGTCAACCAGCCGGCGGATCCACCGCCCACCACCACGACACGCTGGATCGCGTGATCTGACCTGTCGCTCATCGTTCTTTGCATCTCAGGTAGCCGCCCCACCCCGCCAGCACCTGGCGGGTCTCGCCCTGCGTTTGCGCAGTGGGCGAGACCCGAGCTTAATGACCTTTGCCGCGGTTCGAGTTCAGAACTTGTACCGGGCGCCGATCATGTAGCGCGGCCCACTCTGGTTGACGGCAATCAGCTCGTTCTTGTGGCGGCCATGCAGGCGTTGGATCTCATCCGTCACGTTGATGGCTTCGAACTGGAACGACAGCGATTGATTGAGCTTGTAGCCGACCGTCAGATCGAGCTGAGCGTACGGTTCGACATAGACGGGGTTGGGCGTACCGCTTCCGTCGAAGCCCGAAGCCAGGAACTGATCGCGCCAGTTGTAAGCCAGCCGCGTCTCGAATTGGTCGTTCTCATAGAACACGACCAGGTTCGCGGTATCGCTCAGCCCCACCAATGCGAACTGCTCGCCAAGGCTGCCGTTCTTGAACTTCAGCCCCGAATTGACATAGGTGTAGTTGGCAGCCAGGCCGAACCCGGTGCCCCCGAACATGTGCTGCCAATTCAGTTCCACGCCATCCAGGCGCGCAGAGTGCTGATTCGAGAACGAGGTGATCTGGAAGGTCGCGATCGGGTCTTCCGGCTGTCCGGCGATCGTTCCGGTCCACTGGCCGGTGCTGTCCTGAACACCGTTGACGCCACGCGTGCCGTTGTAGTTCTCGAAGATGTAGGTGCGAATGCAGGCCAGGTCGTCGTTGCAATTGCCGTTGGCATTGGCCTCCTGGAACAGGGGGCCGTTGGCGGGCGTGCGCAAGTTGAAGGGCGTGGCTTCAACCGTCGTCACGCCCACATAGTTGGAAATGTTCTTGGCGAAATAGCCGAGCGCCACGTAGCTGCCGCGGGCGTAGTAGTACTCCAACGACAAGTCGAAGTTCCGTGACTTCAACGGCTTGAGCCCCGGGTTGCCCTGGGCGCCCGTGCCACCGTTGACGCGAACCAGCTGGTTCAGCGTCTGACCGCCCTGGATCTGGTCCCATGTCGGGCGACCGATGCTCTCGCCGTAGCTCGCGCGGGCCTTCAGCTTGCTGGTGATGTCGGTGTCGAAGTCGATGCTGGGCAGCGCATAGCTGTAGCTGCCCTTGAGCTTGGTGAAGGCCGGGTCACTGAACACCACGCTGAATTCGTTCGCTCCGACCCAGTTGATCCCGGTGGCGGTGGGCACCAGTGCGCGGGCGGTGACGTCGGTCTTTTCATAGCGCAGGCCGGCCGTCAGGCTCATCGGCAAGCCCCACTCCCAATCGAACCCGTACTGGATGTACGCGCTCTGCGACTTCTCCTCGACGCGCCGATCGACGTCGAAGGTCTTCTTCGCCAGGTACAGCGATTCGTCACCGGCCGCCTGCGCGGCCAGGTCACGGACCGTCTCGAAGTCCCAGGTGAAGAAGTTGTTGAAGAAGGCCGGATCGTTGCTGCCGTTGACCTGGCCGAAGTAGCGGCTCATCTTGTCGGCGTGCCAGATGTCATCGGGATAGTCGGCCTCGTTGTTGCCGAAGCCACCCCACGTATCGCGCTGGACGTTGGAATAGGCCGAACGGTTGTCGGCGTTGGTCAGGCTCATGCCGAAGTCCAGGCGCGAGGCGTCTTCCAGCTTGTAGCGGCCGCGTAGCTGAACCTGATCAACCTCCGACTTCATGTAGCTGTTGCGGAACGACGAGCCGGTCACCTTCTGCAAGGTCGGGTCAAGCGTCGCCTGCTCCATCGACAGGATGGGGAAGTCGTGTGTGAAATCGACGGTTGTGGTGCCGCGGTTGTACGAGGCCGTTCCCAGCACGGCGTTCGAACCATAGGGGCTGTCCGCACCGGACTCGGCCGATGATTGGTGTGCATCCAGCTCCAGGCTCAGCTTGTTGGACGCTTTCCAGGCCAGGTTCAAGCCGAGCGATTTGTTCTCGTTCTTCGTCGCGAACAGCGCTCCGCCCATGGCGACGTCCGACAAGCCTCGATTGGGCAGATCGGGGTTGGGATTGATGATCTCTGAATAGAAGTTCGGCGCCGCCACCGGCCCGTCCGTCCAGGAACTGGACGACGGGCCGAAGTTGAACCACGCCGACAGCTCATTGCGCCGGGTCTGCAGCTTCAACTCGGAGTACGTGTAGTCCAGCGTGGCCGTCAGCTCCTTCATCGGCGCCCACTGCAGCGTCAACTGGCCGTTGGTGCGCTCGCGCTTGATGCCGCTGACGCTGTAGTTGATGTTCTGCGGCACCGAGTAAATATCGTCCGGGCCAGGGCGATTGATGATGTTCTCGGAGCCCGGCTGCCCAGGCTGCGGGATCGTTCCCCAGTTGTTCTCGTCACCCTTGAAAGTGCGCCAGCCGTTGGGAACACCAGCGGAATTGAGCCCCAGATGCCGCACCTGATGGCTGGCACTCAAGGCCACGCCGAACATTCCGTCGGCGAAGGTGTTGCTGTAGATGCCGGAGATCTCCGGCGTGATCTGGTCACCTTTCAGCGAATCGGGCAGGCGGTCGTTTGACACGTCCGAAACGGCCTTGACGCCGATGCTCCCGCGCTGGCCGGGGTTTTCCAGCGGGCGTGCGGTCTTGATGTTGACCGTGGCCCCCATGCCGCCGGCCGGCGTGGCCGAACGACTTGTCTTGTAGACCTCGAGCGCCGAAACCGACTCGGAGGCCAGGTTGGCGAAATCGAAGGCGCGCGAGTTCGATGCGCCGGTGTCTGCAATGCTGGACGCCGGCATCTGACGCCCATTCAGCAACACCAGGTTGAAATCCGGCCCAACGCCGCGCACGGTGATCTTTGCCCCTTCCCCCATCGACCGGTCGATCGACACGCCGCTGATGCGCTGCATCGACTCGGCGAGGTTGGTGTCGGGGAACTTGCCGATGTCCTCGGCCACGATGCCGTCAACGATGCCGGACGAGTCGCGCTTCAGGCTCAGCGACGTGTCCAGGCTCTTGCGAATGCCGGTCACCACCACCGTCTCGACCTGCTCGCCTTCCGGCTTGGCAGGGGCAGGCGCGGCGGCAGCCTGCTGTTGCGCGATGGCAGAGCCTGCCCCGCCGATCAAGAGTCCGCATGCCGCTGCAAGGTGCGTCATGCGGAAAGCCGGGTGCCGGCTGATCTTGCGGCTGGCAGGGGAACAGATGGACATGAGGCGGTCTCCAGGTGGTTTTTGACTGCGATGCCCCTTCCGGCATCGACGCTTTCGACGCCATCAGCCACAATGGCGACGCTGTCTTGAAAGCGGTTTCAAGAGAATACGCATTGTGCAAGCGCTTGCAACTTAGTAGACACCCTAGGCCGGCGCCAACGGTGCCCAACTAACGAAACCTGGAGGAGACATGGAAGATCGCAGCTTTTCATTCGAGATGAACCTGGCGGCCCCAGTGAACGGCCAAGCCCGACCGACCTCGCCCACGCCTGGCGACGACGTTTCGCTACTTTCCCATCACCATTGTCTGGAGCACGCCTTGCGCGCCACATCCCGAACCGTGCTGCGCCGCACAAGCAAGAGCAGCGACGAAGCCGTGCAGGCCACGGCGCAGCCATCCATTCGTCTGACATTTGATCCCCGAGCCCTGGTGCGCGCCGCGACGGCAGCCTTGCTGCTCAGCAGCGCCGGCGCCGGCGCTGCCGGACCGACCTCGCCTGCCTCCGCCCCGATGGCCGATGCCTTGACTGTCCCGCCCGGCTACCGCCTGGTCTGGTCCGACGAGTTCGCGACCGACGGCCTGCCCGACCCCTCGAAGTGGGCCTACGACACCGGCATGAACAAGCAGGGCTGGCACAACGCCGAGCTGCAGTACTACAGCGACGCGCGGCCCGAGAACAGCGTGGTGCGTGGTGGCAAGCTGGTCATCACCGCCCGCAAGGAAGACCTGTCGACGCGCCCCGACTGGGGCGGCCAGAAGTACAGCTCAGTCCGCCTGGTCACCCGTGGCAAGGCCGACTGGACCTATGGCTACTTCGAGATTCGCGCCAAGCTGCCCTGCGGGCTCGGCACATGGCCCGCCATCTGGATGCTCAACACGCCGGTCGTCTGGCCCGCCGGCGGCGAGATCGACATCGTCGAGCACGTCGGCCGTGAGCCCGGCCATGTGTTCAGCACGCTGCACACCGCCGATGGCCATGGCGCCCAGGGAACCGGCAATGGCACCCAGGTGCCGGACGCCTGCACCGCCTTCCACGACTACCAGTTGCACTGGACGCCGCAGCAGATGCGCTTCGGCATCGACGGCAAGGTGCACCACGTGTTCAAGAACGCGGGCAAGGGCACTTCACAGTGGCCGTTCGACACGCCGGAGTTCCTGATCCTCAACATCGCCGTCGGCGGCCACCTGGGCGGCCCGGTGGACGACGCCATCTTCCCGGTGCAGATGGAAGTCGACCACGTGCGGGTCTACCAGGCGCCGCGTTAGGCGCGTCGTCAGGCGCGTCAGTCGGTGCTGATGTGGGCCGCGCGAACCAGCCGCTCCTTCAGCGCTGCATAGCGCTCCTGGGCGCGCTGCTTCGCGATCGCTTCGGTCGCGATGAAACGCACGGTCTCGCTGTCGGCCGGGTGCATGCCCTGCACACGCTCTTCGACCTGCACGATCTGCCAGCCGGCCGCGCGGCCAGACGTTTCAGGCTCGCGGATCGGGCGCGAGGCAGCGCCGGGCGGTTGGGCGAAGGCGACCTGCGCCAGCCACTGGTTGCGGGTGCGGTCCGCCTCCAGCCAGCCGAGCGCCCCACCCTTCATCGCCGACTGCGCCACCGAGTAGCGGCGGGCGACCTCGGCGAAGGGCGTGCCGCGCGCCAGCTCGGCGTACGCCGCCTCCGCAGTGGCCTCGTCGGCACAGCGGATGTGTCGGGCCAGTACGCGCTCGGTGCGCCGGAACGGCTCAGGATGATCGCGGTAGTACGCGGCAATGTCGGCGGCCGTCACCTCGGCCTTCAGCCGCGCCAACTCTTCTGCAGGGCCATGCATGTGGCCGCTGGCGCCCAACGTCTCCTCCAGCGCCAAGCGGCGCTCGCGATCGGCCATCAGCTGCTTCAGCGCCTCGAAATCCGCGGCCCGCAGGCCTTGGGATTCGACCCACTGGCGAACGAACGCAGCACGAACCATGCGCAAGGCCTGGTGATGAACGAAGCCGGTATCGCCCCGCAGCACCGCCTGGCGGCCGTGCACGTCCAGCTGGCGCCAGATGTCGCGCAACGTCACCGTCCGCAGGGCTGCGCTTTCGTCTAAGCGATAGTCGACCACGGCGATGCGCGACAAGCCGGCTTCGGCGTCGGCCGACAACCGGTCGTCGAGCTTCGCCGTGGTCCCGTCGCCCAACGATGCCTGCAAGCTTGCGGCATCGAGCCCATGCCGGCGCACCACGAAACGCCGCGGCCCCGCCGGGCCGATGGCCTGCGCCAACGGCTGCTGGTAGACGCGCTCCAGCGTCGCGATCAGCGCCGCTTCGGCGTTCGCATCGAGCGAGAAGCCAACGCGTGCCCCGACGAAGAGCTGTTCGCTGCTGAACTGCCGCTGGGCGTACTGGCCCAGCAGATGGTCTTGCGCAGCAGCTTCGGCCACCGCTTGTCGCGTCGCTTGCGTGTCTTGCGACTGTGCGGCGCGATACAGCACGTCCATCGCCGAGGCGGACAGTCGCCAGCTATCGACTCGCAGCGTCGTCGTGGCATCCGTCGCCGGTGCAGCTTGCAGAGCCCACGGTGCAGCGGCCAGGGCAAGGACCAGGGTCGAGGTCCTCAAGGTGTGACGGGTATTGCGCTTCATTGCACGAGGCGCTCGGC
This sequence comes from Ideonella sp., assembly GCF_036277275.1. Lineage (GTDB taxonomy): Bacteria > Pseudomonadota > Gammaproteobacteria > Burkholderiales > Burkholderiaceae_C > Ideonella. Next base: position 68,083 of record NZ_DASUNH010000174.1, read on the forward strand.
GGCGCGGTTGAGGATGTGAACGACCATCGCGATCGCATGCGGCACCAGCTTGCGCCCGACGGTCACCCGGTCGGCATGGGCCGTCGACGACAACACCAGCGTGCCGTTGGCGTACGAATACGCGCCCATCTGGAAGAGCACCGGCCGCACGTCCGTCGCGGTCGGCGGCAGCGGCGTGATGTCGGCCATCGCCTGCTCGACCAGGTTGAAGGCGCCGAGCTGCTCGCTGTCGTAGTACGTCAGCACCCAGCCTTCCCAGTCCGAGTGGTTGTTGCCGAGCGTGTTCCAGGTGTGCTGCGGCACGGCGGTGTCGGTCGTGTGCAGCACGAAGCCGATGTTCTGTGCCGTCGGCCGCGCCAGGAACTGCGTGAACCAGTACTGGCCCAGGTTGTTGATCGGCTGGAACGGGAACGCCTGGTAGTCGGCGTACATCGACTTGCTCGACGTGCTGCCCTGGCGGTAGTTGTATTCGGTGACGCCGTAGGTGTTGTAGCGGCTGGTGTCGCCGAAGATGCCACCCATGCCGCCGCGGCCATCGTCGAGGTAGTCGTTCCACAGCCAGCCGGCGGCCACCGTGTCGATGTCGCCGACGATCGCGATGCGCTTGTAGCCGTAGCCGCCGTACCGGTTGCCATGCGCGTCGGTGCCGTGCGCATGATCCTGGAAGTGCCAGAACGAGGTGTAGCGGGCGATGTCGGTGCCCAGGCCCCACAGCGGCGCCTTCACGCAATCGCCGGTGATCGCGCCGCAGATGAAGGTGTCTTCGAAATAGTCGACATCGTGCGCGCCTTGCGACATGGCTTGGGCAAACTGGTCGATCGTGTAGCCGGCTTTGTTCGCGCCTTGCACCAGTTTCTGGTAGTTGGTGCTGTCGGGGTGCGCGGCCATGTAGTCGACCGCGTCGCGCACGAGGCGCGCGTGCGTGTCAGGCGAGAACGCCTGCGCCGCCGCCGGGAACAGCACCGCGAGCGCAAGCCCGCAGCGCCAGGCCAAGGAACGTTTCATCGGGTCTCCTCTTTGTTCATGTCATCGGAACACTTCGAAGTTCGCTGTACATCGGCTGCAACCGGCTCTTGACGGCCAGCGGTGCAAAGCCTGTCCAGCGGCGGAAGGCGCGGCACAGCGACGACTGTTCGTCGAAGCCGATCTCCGCGCCCAGTTGCGACAGCGAAACGCCGCCGCGCAGCACGCCGACGATGGCGTGTTGTGCTCGCGCCGCATCGAGCAACGCGCGAAAACTGCTGCCCTCTTCGGTCAATCGCCGCTGCAGCGTACGGCGGCTGAGTTGCATTACCGTGGCAACCGACTCTTCGTTGGCTTGCGCCAACGCCATGCGCCCGGCCAGCACCTGCGCGACCCTGCGCGCGGTCGGCTGCCGTTGCGGCGGCGTGGCAACGCCGAGCGTGCAGCGGTCCAGCCAGTCGTCGAGCGCTTCGCTGATCGTCGGCTCGGCGAAACGCGGCTTCGCATCCAGCAGGTTGGCCGCCAGCGTGACGCTGTTCAGCCCGACGCCGAAGCGCACCGGGCTCTGCAGCGCCGCCTCATAGGCCGATACCGAGGCCGGCGCCCTGTGTGCGAAACCGACGCCGACGACATCGACCCGCTCGTCCAGCAGATAGCGGCCAAACGAGACCCAGCCGGCCAGGATGGCCTCGGCCACAGCCGGCGGCGTGTCGGGATCCGCCGGTTGCCAGCACAGCGAGACGAGGTGGTGGCCGTGCGGCCGCACCGTCATGTGGCCCAGCGTGCTGGTCAGCGATTCGAAGCGCTGCAGCTGGCGCACCGAGTCGCGCAGCGTCGGCGCAGTGGCCGCGGCGACGCCGAGCAGGCCGAAGCCGGCGCCACCGACGCGCAGGCCAAAGGACAGCCCGGTGGTCACGTCGCCCAGCACATGACCGCTGTGTGCCAGCTCATCGCCGAAGGCGCGGCCATCGACCCGCGCGGCCGGGCAAGCGCAAGCATCGTCAGGGTCGGCGCGCGGCGCGGGCAGGCCGCGCGTGTGCAGGTAAGCCTTCAGCGAGCGCTCGTACGAAACCGAGACGCTGGGGGCGGGGGACCACGGCCGGACTGCCATGCCTCGTCAACACAGCCACGGGAACAAAGTGGAGGCGAGCGCGCCGAACACCGTCTGCACGAACAGGGCCTGCACTTCGAGCACCTCGTACCACGGCGTGTCGATGGTCTGGAACGACATCGTGAAGTTCCAGACCGTCGTCGGGTCCCACCATTCGAAGTGCAGCTCCGAGGTCCACAGGGCCTGGTAGAGCAGCTCGGGGATCGACGGCGGCGTCTGGCCCTTGGACTGGAACATGCCGTGCAAGGTGGTCATGTCGTCGAAGACTTCGGCACCGGCGGAATCTCGCACGTGCTTGATGCCGTTGAACTGCAGCGTCGCGCTGGTGAACTTGTAGGTCAGCAACCGCCCGTCGTCCCCCGGCGCTGGCGCCAGGATCACCAGCGTGCCATTGATCGGTTGCGCGGGCACACGGTCCATGAACAGCGTGCCGGTCACGGTCGCCGGGTAGTTCAGGTTGGTGCTCCAGGCGTCGATGTCCTGGATGGTCACGTTCAGCTGCACGCTGGCATTGCGGTACTCGCCTTCCCAGTACGCATAGCCGCGCATCACCTCGGCAAACTTGATGCCGCGCGCGCTCGCTGCGCCCGACGCGAGCGCCAGCAAGGTCAGCAGCATGAGGGCGAAGAGTCGTTTCATGGCGGCGTCCTCAGGCAAAGTGCTCGGCGGCTCGCTCGGCGAGCGCAGCGATCGTCAGCAGCGGGTTGACGCCGATCGATGCCGGGGCGATCGAGCCATCGACGACCCGCAGGTTCGGGTAGACGGCCGAGCCGCCGGCACGCCCGTCGAACACCTGGCCATCGGCATTGACCACGCCTTTGTCGATCTGCTCGGCCATCGGGCAACCACCGAGCGGGTGCACGGTCGTCAGCGCGCCGCCAAAGATCGGGCTGGTGCGCGGGTAGTCCACGTACCGGCCGCCGAACACCAGCGCATGGCGCTCCATCTCGGCTTTCAGCCGCGCCACGAATGGCTCGTTCATCACGTTCGGCCAGACGACCTTGGCGTTGCCGAACGGGTCCAGCTCGATGCGGCCGCCGGCGCTGTCGTGGCCGATGCCGAGGTAGACCATGCTGTGGTTCAGCGCGCCATCGGTGCGGCTGTACAGCAGGTCACGGGTCACGCGCTGCGCCGCCGGGAAGTCGATGAAGATGCCGGCCGACAGCGGCAAGGCCAGCCGCACCGCATCGACCAGCGCCTTCGGCACCGCCGCGTCCTCGATCAGGTAGCGCTGCGACAGCGGCTGCTGCGCGCGGTAGTCGGCCGCGATCGTGATCGTCGGCCCGACTTGCGCTTCGCCCGGCAGCGGCGTGCCAGTGCCGAAGCCCATCACGTTGGTCTGCACGCTGGTGTTGTAGCCCAGCGCGATCAGATCGCCATTGCCCGAGAAGCGCGTGCCAAGCGTGGACGACATCGCCAGCCCTTGTGCCTGCGAGCGCAGCAGGATCTGCGTGCTGCCGATCGAGCCGGCGGCCAGCACGACGCTGCCGGCCATCACCTCGCCATGCACGGGCGTGATGCCGTCCGGCCGGGTGATGGTGTGGATGCGCCAGCGGCCATCGGGCAGGTGTTCGAGCCAATCGACCTCGACGCGGGTGAAGATCTCGGCCCCGCCGGCACGCGCCAGCGGCAGGTAGTTGACATCGAGCGTGTTCTTCGCGCCGGTGCGGCAGCCGGTGACGCAGTCGCCGCAGCGCGAGCACAGCGGTTGCTTCACGCCCTGGGCATTCGGCATGTTGTTGTACTTGCGCAGGTTCACCGCGATCGGCATCGGCACCGACGTTGTCGTCACGCCCTGGCGCGTGCGTGCCAGCGTGGTGCTGCGGTGGAACCAGTGCTTGCGCAGCGCATCGGTCTCGATGATCTGGTCAGCCGCCAGCATCTGTTTGACGCGTGCCTCATAGCCGGCAAAGACGCCGTTCGCCACGTCCTGCCGGATCTTGGACGGCCAGGTGTTGAACGTGTCGCGATCGGCAGGCGCCACCACGTTCGCGTTGATCAACGAAGTACCGCCCAGGCCACTGCCGACCAGCACGTCCATCGTCTGGCCGAGGCGGTAGTCGAACAGGCCGAACGGGATCAGACCGCTGCGGAACTGGCCGAGCACGTCGAGCATCGTCGAAGGGAAGTCCGACGGCGGCCACTCGCGGCCGCGCTCCAGCACCGCCAATCGCCGCCCGGGCGCCAGCCGTGCGGCCATCACCGCGCCGCCATAGCCCGAGCCGATGACCACGACGTCGTAGCTGGACGACATCTGCGACAAAGACTTGGCCAGCACCTGCCGCTTCGGCGCCGCGACGGCGGTCGACGACAGGCTGCCGGCAGCCGCGATCGCCCCGAGGGCGCCGATCAGTTGGCGCCTCTGTTGTTCCAGCGTTTCGCTCATTTCGTGGGCGCTCCTTCTTGCTGAGTGCGCCGTGGCCCGTGGCCGCCGTCCAGCGTGCCGACGACCCAGTCGCACAACGGAAACACGAGGTTGAAATTGCGCTCCAGCATGTGCGGCGGGTCGTGGTGAAGCCGGTGCAACCGCGCCAGCCAGCGAACGCCGGGCAGATCGGCCACCGGCCAGTGCGGCGGCACGTGGTAGAGGAAGTGCAGCACCTCGTACAGCAGGTAGTAGCCCATCGAGGTGGCGAAGAACAGCGCCGCGCCGGCGGGTGTCAGCACCAAGGTCGCCAGCAGGCCGAGCAAGGCCGCGATGCCACCGAAGAACATCAGCAGCACCGGTGGGAACAGCACGGCATGGAAGTCGCGCGACGACTCGAAGCACATCGCCTGCGCGGTGAAGTAGCGGTGGTGCCGGCTGCTGTGGCGCAGGTGAAGCAGCGTCAGGCCCTTCACGCGGTGATGCATCGGCCCGCGGTGGGCCAGGTACTCGACGACATTGGCGGTCAACAGCGTGACCGGCACGACCCAGAAGTCGCTCGGCTGCCAGCTCCGCGAGGCCAGCCACAGCGCCCCGGCGATCACTGCCGGCCCGACAAGCGCGACCAGCGCGACATGGCGCCAGCCGGAATAGCCGGCAGGCAGCACCTCGCTGCGGTAGCGTTCGCGAAACCGTTCAGGGCCGGAATCCGGGTGGGGCGACTGCTGCATGGAGAGTCCCGACGCGTTTGCAATCCCGCTAGCGTCGGTCCGGTCGGTCGCTTCGTCTTGTCTTTTTGCGCCACCCCCCATGGCGCATGCGAACAACCCGTCAGCGCCGTTCGAGGCGGCCGGCGGATGGTGGACTTCTCACGACGTGAAAAGGACCGCGGTTTCGCTCACCTATACCGCGCTGGTTACGATCCGTCCCAGCCTCGAAAACCCTCGATCCCCAGGGCCCGCGCCATGCACGACGACGCCGAAACGATCAGTGTCTTCAGTTTCCGGTTCTACGACGGCCATTCGGAAAGACCCGAGATCGCGCCCTTCAAAGCCACACGCGAGGCCATTGCCGGCCTGCGAGGCGAGGTGATCGAGGGGACCGAGCAGCAGGTGGCCCGCAGCGAGCTGGACGCCGACGGCCACTTCAGACGCATTCCCACCGGCTGGGGCGAATTGAGTTGAGACGGTAGCGACCGCGGTCATCTCGCCGGCAGCGGCGTTGTCGGCATTCTGATTGCTCCCTGCCTGGCAGGACACACTGCCAGGAGCCGCCATGCCTCAAACCAGTTGGAGCCCCAAGCGCGAGCGCCAGTACCAGCACATCAAGGAAGGTGCGCTGGCCAGTGGCAAGAAGGAAAAGACCGCCGAGCGCATCGCCGCGGCCACCGTCAACAAGGACCGGGCCCGCGCGGGCGAATCCGAAACCGCCAGCGCCAGCTCGCTGCGCGGACCCTCACCCGAGAAACGCGGCGGGCAGCGCTCGCACCAGGGCGCCGGCGGCCGCACCCGCGACCAGCTCTACCGCGAGGCCGCGGCGCGCGGCATCAAGGGGCGGTCGAAGATGAACAAGGCGCAGTTGAAGGCAGCTGTCGGCCCGTGACCGCCTCGCTTGGTGCCTCAACAAGCCACCAGGCAGCCCTGCGCGTCGAACGCGATCGCCTTGTCGGACTCGGGCACCACACCCACCGGCGAGCCCGCGGCCAGCCCGCTGACCCCGCCGTCGGCCCGCGCCGTCAGCAGATTGACCAGGCCCTTCACGCGCAGGTGAACCAGCGTCGTGTCGCCCAGGTATTCGGCCAGCTCGACCGTGGCGGGCACGCCCTGCCCGTTCGGCGCGACCGCCAAGTGCTCAGGCCGAAGGCCGGCGCGCTGGGCAACGCCGAGGCCCAGCCTGTCCCACAGCGCGCCGTGCTCGGCCGTCGCCCGGCCGGCCACCGGCCGATCGATCAGGTTGATCCGCGGCGAGCCGATGAAGCCGGCGACGAACTCGTTCGCCGGCGCCCGGTACAGGTCCATCGGCGCGCCAACCTGCTCGATGCGGCCCTTGTTGAACAGCGCGATGCGGTGGCCCATCGTCATCGCCTCGACCTGGTCGTGCGTGACATAGATGATCGTCGTGCCCAACTCCTGGTGCAGGCGCGAGATCTCGATCCGCATGTCCACCCGCAACGCGGCGTCCAGGTTCGACAGCGGCTCGTCGAACAAGAAGACACGCGGCTTGCGCACGATCGCGCGGCCGATCGCCACGCGCTGACGCTGGCCGCCCGACAGCTCACGCGGAAAGCGCTTGAGCAGGTCGGTGATGCGCAGGGTTTCGGCGGCGCGGTTCACTTGCGCCTTGCGCTCAGCGCTGCCCACCCCGGCCATCTTCAACGCGAAACCGAGGTTATCGGCCACCGTCATGTGCGGGTACAGCGCGTAGCTCTGGAACACCATCGCCGTGCCCCGCTCGGCGGGCCGTTGGTCTTTCGCGCTGGCGCCGTCGATCAGGATGTCGCCTTCGTCCAGCTCTTCCAGCCCGGCGATCAGGCGCAGGGTGGTCGATTTGCCGCAACCCGACGGGCCGACGAAGACCATGAACTCGCCGTTGTGCACTTCCAGGTCGATGCCCTTGAGCACCTCGACATCGCCAAAGCGCTTGCGCAGGCCGCGCAGCGAGACTTGTGCCATCGTGTGTCCCTCGTCGTGTCGACGTCTTGATTGATCAGGCCGGCTGGGCGGCGCCGCTGCGCAGCATACGCTGGCGTTTCAGGAAGTCACGGTACCAGCGGGCACTGTCCTTCAGGTGGCGGGCCTGCGACTCGTAGTCCACATGCACGATGCCGAAGCGCTTCTCGTAGCCCGAGGCCCATTCGAAGTTGTCCATCAGGCTCCACACCATGTAGCCGCCGATCCGGGCGCCCTGCTTCATCGCCTGGGCCACCGCCTCGATGTGCTCGGCAATGTAGCGGGTGCGGTCGGCGTCATGCACCAGTCCGTTGGTAATCTGGTCTTTGAAAGCCGCGCCGTTCTCGGTGATATACAGCGGCACGCCGGGATAATCCCGGTGCAGGCGCAACAGCAGTTCCGTCAAGCCTTGCGGGTAGACCTCCCAGCCCATGTCGGTCAGCGCATGGCCCTGGCTGCCGGCCTTCCATTGGCCCTTCGCGCTGATCACCGAACGCGAGTAGTAGTTGATGCCCAGGTAGTCGAGCTTCTGGCCGATCAGCGCGAAGTCGCCCGGCTCGACCTTCGGCGCATCGGCGCCCAGGTCGTCGAGCGCTTCTTGGGGGTAGCGGCCGTGGAAGATCGGATCGAGGTACCAGCGCAGCAGGTGCGCATCGGCGACTTTCGCGGCCTTGTGGTCTTCAGCCGAATCGGTGGCCGGATAGGTCGGCGACAGGTTCAGCACGATGCCGAGTTGCGCCTTGCAGCCGCGCTCGCGCAGCGCCTGCAGCGCCAGGCCGTGGCTGAGCAGCAGGTGGTGCGAGACCTGCGCCGCCATCGCGCGGTTCTTGATGCCCGGCGCGAAGGTGCCAGTCTCGTGGCCCAGTGTCGCGACGATCCACGGCTCGTTGTGGGTGGTGATCGACTCGGCACGGTCGCCGAATCGGCGCCCGATCTCCAGCGCGTACTCGACGAAGCGGTGCACCGTCTCGCGGTTCGCCCAGCCGCCCTTGGCCTGCAGCGCCGAAGGCAGATCCCAGTGGTAGAGCGTGATGCAGGGCTTGATGCCGCGCTCGATGAGACCATCGACCAGCTTCTCGTAGAAAGCCAGGCCCGCCTCGTTCCAGGCGCCCTCGCCCGTCGGCCGCACGCGCGGCCATGAGATCGAGAAGCGGTAGGCGTCGACGCCCAGGCCCTTGATCATGTCCAGGTCGGCGGCCCAGCGGTGGTAGTGGTCGCAGGCCACGTCGCCGTTGCTGCCGTCAACGATGGCACCGGGTACGCGGCAGAAATCGTCCCAGATCGAACGGCCCTTGCCATCCTCGGCGGCAGCACCTTCGATCTGGAAGGCGCTGGTGGCCACGCCCCACAGGAAGTCGGGCGGAAACGTCGAGTCGATGTCGTTGTTCGAATTCATTGCAAACGCCAGAATGCGGCCTGGTGGGCCGTGAGTTGCCAAAGGTTGTCGGGAGTTCTGTCGGAAGCCGGAATGCAGGTCATCACTTGACCGCGCCTGCCGTCAGGCCGGCGATCAGTTGCCGGGACGCCAATGCGAACAGCACCAGCAGCGGCAGCGTCGCGATGGCCGTGCCGGCCATCAACGCGCCCCACTCGGTGTCGACCGGGCTCTGCAGGCTGCGCAGCGCCAGCGGCAGCGTGTACATGTCGGGCGAGCGCATCACCACCAGCGGCCCGATGAAGTTGTTCCACGAGGCGATGAAGGTTGCCAGGCCCAGCGTACCGAGCGCCGGCTTCAGCAGCGGCAGCACGATGCGCCAGTAGATGGCGAATTCGCCGCAACCGTCCATCCGCGCGGCTTCGATCAGCTCGCGCGGGATCGCCGCCATCACCGACTGCCGCATCAGGAAGATGCCGAAGGCACCCGCCGCGCCAGGAACGTACAGGGCCCGCGGCTGGTCGATCCAGCCCAATGCGTCCATCACCATGAAGTTCGGGATGATGGTCATGAACGACGGCAGCAGCATCGTCGCCATCACCAGCGCAAACAACTGCTTCTTGAAGCGGAACTCGTAGAGCGCGAACGCGGTGCCGCCCATCGAGCAGAACAGCAAGGTCAACGCGGTGGAGGCCAGCGCCACATAGACGCTCCAGCCCAGGTTGCGCAGGAACGGGATGCGCTCGGTCAGGATGTGGACATTGGCCGCCAGATCGTTGCCGAAGAACAGTGGCGGCGGCAGGCTGAACAGCTCTTGTCTCGACTGCGTGGCGAAGACGAACAAGAAGTAGAACGGCGTCAGCATCACCAGCGCGCCGGCGCCGACGGTGATGTAGGCGGTCCACGCGTTCAGGCGCTGGGATGTGCGGTTTGATGCGCGGTTCAACAAGGTGGCGACGGCGGTATGGGCCATGGGTCAGTGCTTTCGCCCAAGGGCCTTGTGGGTGGCCCAGGTCAGTACGGCCACCACCGCGAACAGCAGCCACGACATCGCGCTGGCCGCCCCAAAGTCATTGAAGTCGAAGGCCATGCGGAACAGGTAGAACGCGGTCGTCATGCCGGCCTGGTCAGACCCGCCCTTGCCATTGGTCAGGATGAACGGCTCTTCGAACAGCTGCAGGCCACCGATGACGCTGAGCGTGACGCCGAACAGAATCGCCGGCCGCAGGCTCGGCAGCGTGATGTAGCGGAACTGTTGCCACGCCTTGGCGCCATCGATGCGCGCCGCCTCGTACAGATCGGCTGGGATCGTCTGCAGCGCCGCCAGGTACAGCACCACGTTGAAGCCCACATAGCGCCAGAAGACAAGCAACGCGATCGTCGGCTTGATCGTACCGGGCTTGTTGAGCCAGTCGATCGGCTCGCCGTTCCAGATGGCGCGCAGGCCGGAGTTGATCAGCCCATAGTCGGTCGAGAACAGCGAGGTGAACAGGATCGCAATCGCCACCGTCGAGGTGATGTACGGCACGAAGTATGCCCCGACCAGCAGATTACGAAAGCGCTTGATGCGGGCGTGGATGAAGCAGGCCACGGGGATCGCGACCAGGTGCTGCGGCACGCCCGAGGCCAGCGCCAGCCAGCCGGTGTTCGACAGCGACTTCCAGAACCACTCGTCCTGCAGCGCGAAGGCGAAGTTGTCGAAACCGACGAACTGCATCGCATGCAAGCCGCTGGTCGGCTCCCAGCTCTGGAACGCCAGGTAGAGAGAGAACAGCAGCGGGTACAGCCCGAACACCACGAACAGCACCAGGAACGGGCCCAGCAGAACGTAGGGTGCCCAGCGCGCCGACAGTTGAAGGCGCGCGCGGCGGCGAGACGCGGTGGGCTGCGACACGGCGCCGATGGCGGTGTTCACGGCCGGCAGGGGTTGGCTCATCGCATTGCCCTCGACTGGATCAGGCGCTGTGCGTCGGCCAGCGCCGCATCGATCGGCTTGCCTTGGTCCAGCACCTTGTCGAGCTCGGTGTTGACGACTTCGCTCGCGAAATGGTCTTGCTTGTGGACCTGCACCGCGCGGATGCGGCGAGCCGCCTCGCGCCACAGCAGGCGCCCGGGCTGGCCGCCGAGAAACTCGATCGGCTGCTCGAAGAACGGGTCGTCATAGGTTTCGAGCAACGCGGGAAAGGCGTCCAACGCCTTGAACGCCCCCAGCTGCAGCTCGCGGCTGAGCGTCATCATGCGGATGAACTCCCAGGCCAACGGCTTCAGCTCGGGGGCCGAGCGCCGCGGGATCGCGTAGAAGGTGCCGCCCGATGCGGCGTAGGCCCCCTCGGGCAACTGCGCCGAGCGCCACAGCCCGCGTGTCGACGGCGCGAGCCAGTTGTTCAGGTGGCCCGCCATCCAGGCGCCGGCCATCTGGGTCGAGATCGCGCCGCGCCGGAAGCCTTCGGCCCAGTCGGACGACCAGGGCCGCACCTTCGCGTCGAGCTTGTTCTGCCGCACCTTGAGCGACAGCTCGAAAGCCCGGTGGAAACGCCGCGTGTTGATCAGCGCCTTCGACTGCTTGTCGTAGAACAGCCCCTCGCCCGGCTCGATGCCGGTGCGGATCATGATGTCCTTGATGTCGCGTGCGTTCGGCAGCAGGTAGGCGCCGGTGGCGGCGCGCACGCGCAGGCCGGCAGCCACGTAGCTGTCCCACGAACTGGTCAACTCGGCTTCGCTGACACCGGCCTTGGCCAGCAGGTCCGCACGGTACAGCAGCGTGCCGGCGCCGATGTCGGTCGGGATCGCGAGCACCGCGCCGGTCTTGTCGGTCGCCTGGTCGAACGCATAGGGAACGAAGCGGTCGCGGTACTGCACCGCGTTGTAGGGCGGCTGGGTCAGGTTCTCCAGGCCGATGCCGCGGGCGAAGCGGCCGAGGTAGTCGACCTCCAGCGTCATCAGATTCGGCAAGTTGCTGGCCGTCGTCAACGCGGTGGTCATCGCCGTGTGGTGGTCGGCGAACTCGCGGCTGATCACCTCGACCTCGACGTTTGGGTGCTGCGCCTTGAATGCCGGCAGCGCGGCCTTGATGACCTTGTCGACCGCCGGATAGGCGGCGATCGTCAGACGCTGTTTCGAATCGCTGGCCGCCCATGCGGGCGAGCGCGGCAGCACCCAGCCCGCCGCCAGCCCGGCCGCCGCGGCCAGGCTGGCGCGTCGCCTGGGCTCGGCCGGCCGGTCGTCCTGCATCTGCGCTTGCTCAACTGTCCCCAATGTCGCCTCGTGGTGTTCTGCTGGTGCCGTCGCCCTGACTTCAACCTGGACGGCGTTGGGCCGGAAACGGTTGCTGAAAGCGCTTTCAGTCAATTTAACCGCCACCGACAGGGCTGTCAACAGAGGACATCCGTGGATGGGCACCGACCTCAGGCGCGAACTTTGCCCACGCGCTTGTTTCACTCTTTGAGGCAATCGATGGATTGGACGGTTCTGGAACCCTGGGGAAACCTGGCCTTGCTGGCGGCCGGGGTGCTCGTGGCCACGCAGTTGGTGCACCGGCTGATGCGGCCGGTGGTGCGTCGCATGGCCGGTTGGTCCACCCTCGCGCAGGCGGTGCTTCGGCGCTGTGACCGCCCGGCGCAGGCCTTGGCACCCTTGGTGGTGCTGCAGTTGGTCTGGCAAGGTGCACCGGAAGGTCTGGTGGGGTTGTCGTTGGTGCAGCACACGAACGGGGTGCTGCTGATCGCCTCGCTGACGATGCTGTGCATCGGCGCCATCCGCGGCCTGGCGGACGGCGTGATCGCCCGGCACCCTGCCGATGTCGCCGACAACCTCGAGGCCCGGCGCATCCACACCCAGGCCCGGGTGCTGTCGCGCATTGCCTGCAGTGCCGCGCTGCTGACCGGGGTCGCTTTCGTGCTGATGACGTTTCCGCGCGCGCGCCAGCTGGGCACGAGCCTGCTGGCCTCGGCAGGGGTTGTCGGCCTGGTGGCGGGCATTGCGGCGAAGTCGGTCTTCAGCAACCTGCTGGCGGGCCTGCAGATCGCGCTGGCCCAGCCGATGCGCATCGACGACGTGCTGATCATCGAGGGCGAATGGGGCCGGGTCGAGGAGATCACCGCCACCTACGTGGTGTTGAAGATCTGGGACGAGCGGCGGATGGTGGTGCCGCTGAGCTGGTTCATCGAGCACCCGTTCCAGAACTGGACGCGCACGACCGCCGACCTGCTGGGCACCGTCTTCCTGTGGGTCGACTTCACAACCCCGGTCGAGGCGATCCGCGAGGAAGCCCGGCGCCTGTGCGAGGCCTCACCGAACTGGGACAAGCGGGTCTGCCTGGTGCAGGTGACCGACACCAGCGAGCACGCGATGCAGCTGCGCGTGCTCGTCAGCTCTGCCGCCTCGGGGCCGAACTTCGACCTGCGCTGCGAGGTGCGCGAAGGCTTGCTGGCCTTCGTCGCGCAAACATCACCGCAATCGCTGCCTCGCGGGCGGATGCAGGCCGACTTGACGCGACAGGTGCACCAAGGTGCAAGCCAGCCCACCACCGCGCTGGCGCCGCGGTCAGCATGAAGATGCGCCGGCTTGCTGCGTTACCAGGCGTCGGCCGACACCGGCAGTGCGGTAGTCTTCTTGACCGTGCGCAGCACCAGCATCGAATTGGAGCGCTCGACGCCCGGCAGGCGCATCAGCACCTCGGTGTGGAAGCGCTCCAGGTCTTCGGCATCACGGTAGGCGAAGCGGATCAGGTAGTCGTTCGAGCCGGCGACGTAGAAACAATCCAGGATCTGCGGTTCGTCGCGCACCGCCCGCTCGAAAGCCTCGAGCAGCGCGTTGCTCATGTTCTCGAGGTTGATGATGGTGAAGCTGGTGCCGTGCTGGCCGATCGCCTTCGGGTTCAGCAGTGCCACGTACTGGGCAATGACGCCCTCGTCTTCCAATTGTTTGACGCGCCGCAGGCACGCCGACGGCGACAAATGCACCCGCTGGGCGAGGTCGACGTTCGACAGCTTTCCATTGGCCTGAAGCTCTTCCAGAATGAGCCTATCGATCGCATCCAATTGCGGTGTTTTCGGAGAATCTCGCATATTGTTCCAAGTGTCTCAGAATTCTTCGCAGAAAGTTGCGCCACCTAGGGTTGCCCCGTGCAGATCGCGCAAGCACATTGCGTGGGGTCTTCTCTAGACTCTCTTCCCTATCAACGCCGCTCCAGTGACACCCAAGGTCGCTGCTGAGGCCCGGAGATCGAAGATGACCACGCCCTCGCCCGCCGCGCTCGACGCCTACTGGATGCCTTTCACGGCCAACCGCCAGTTCAAGAAGGCCCCGCGGTTGTTCACCAAAGCGTCGGGCATGCACTTCTGGACCGACGACGGCCGCCAGGTCCTCGACGGGGTCGCCGGCCTGTGGTGCGTGAACGCAGGCCATGCGCGGCCGAAGATCGTCAAGGCGATCGCCGAGCAGGCCGCTGAGCTGGACTACGCGCCGCCCTTCCAGATGGCGCACCCGAAGGCTTTCGAGCTGGCGCACAAGGTGGCCGAGCTGGCACCGGCCGGCATGAACAAGGTGTTCTTCACCAATTCGGGCTCCGAGTCGGTCGACACCGCACTGAAGATGGCCCTCGCCTACCACCGTGTTCGCGGTGAAGGCCAACGCACCCGGCTGATCGGCCGCGAGCGCGGCTACCACGGCGTCAATTTCGGCGGCATCTCGGTCGGTGGCATGGTCGCCAACCGCAAGATGTTCGGCAACATGCTGGGCGGCGTCGATCACATCCGCCACACCCATGACCCGGCGCGCAACGCGTTCAGTGTCGGCCAGCCTGCCAACGGCGCCGAGATCGCCGAAGACCTGGAACGCCTGATCGCGCTGCACGACGCGTCGACCATCGCCGCAGTGATCGTCGAGCCCGTTGCCGGCTCCACCGGTGTGTTGATCCCGCCGGTCGGCTATCTCAACAAGCTGCGCCAGATCTGCGACCAGCACGGGATATTGCTGATCTTCGACGAGGTCATCACCGGCTTCGGCCGCACCGGCTCGGCCTTCGCTGCGCAGACTTTCGGCGTCACGCCCGATCTGATCACCTGCGCCAAGGGCCTGACCAACGGCTGCGTGCCGATGGGCGCCGTGATCGCTAAGCAGTCGATCTACGACACCTTCATGCAGGGGCCCGAGCACCTGATCGAGTTCTTCCACGGCTACACCTACTCGGCCCACCCGCTGGCCTGCGCGGCCGGCATCGCAACGATCGAGACCTACCAGGAAGAGGGCCTGCTGACCCGCGCCGCCGAGCTGCAGGGTTACTTTGGCGAGGCGCTGCACTCGCTCAAGGGCCTGCCGAACGTCATCGACATCCGCAACATCGGGTTGGTCGGCGGCATCGAGCTGAGTGGCCGCCCCGGCGCGCCGACGCAGCGCGCGTTCGACGTGTTCCTCGACTGCTACAACGCCGGCGTGCTGATCCGCACCACCGGTGACACGATTGCCTTGTCGCCGCCGCTGATCATCGAGCGGGCGCAAATCGACCAACTCGTCGGCACCATTGCTACTGCGCTGAAGCGCGTGGCCTGACGGACGATGGCCCCAACGCCGCTTCGCGCCGGTCCCCCGAGGGGATCAGGCCACTTGGGGCGGCCCTGCGTGGCCTGACACCGCCAACCACCGACGCCGACCAACGAACCGAGGGCTTGCCTAGCGCCTACATATGAGTTTCCTCAGCATCGACCGCGATCTCGCCCGCGATTCGTACTACGCTGCCACGACGCAGCGCGGGCCAGGTTTCCCTTCGTTGACAGGCTCCGTCGAGTGTGATGTGGCCATCGTGGGGGGCGGCCTCGCCGGACTCAGTGCCGCACTGGAGCTGGCCGGCCAAGGCTTCAAGGTCACGCTGCTGGAAGCCAAGCAAGTGGCGTGGGGCGCCAGCGGGCGCAACGGTGGCCAGGCCATCCATGGCCTGGCGTGCGACCAGGAAACCATCGAGGCCCAGCTCGGGCTCGAAGACGCCAAGCGCGTCTGGGCGATGTCGCTCGAGGCGATCGACCTGATCCGCCAGCGCATGGCCACCCACCGGATCGACTGCGACTGGCGCGACGGCTACCTGGGCCTGGCCACCAGCCCCAGCAAAGCCAAGGATCTGGAAGCCTGGGCCGACCGCATGGCCGAGGTCTACGGTGCAAAGTTCACCCACATCGCACCGAATGAAACCCTACGCTGGATCGACAGCCCACGCTACGCCGGCGGCATCCACGACCCGCACTCGGGCCACCTGCACCCGCTGAAGTATTCGCTCGGCATCGCCGCCGCGGTGGCAGCGGCCGGCGTGCGGATCCACGAAAACAGCGCAGTCACTGCTGTCGAGCAAGTCACCGATGGCGTGCGCATCGCCACGGCCCAGGGCGAAGTGCGCGCCAGGCAGGCGCTGCTGGCCGGCAATGTCTATCTTCAAGGGATGGCGCCGCAGCTGGAACAGCGGATCATGCCGGTCGGCACCTACATCGTCTGCTCCGAGCCCATCGCGCCGGCGCTGGCCGATTCACTGGTGCCCAGCCGCTCGGCCGTCTGCGATACCAACTTCGTGCTCGACTACTTCCGCCCGACCAACGACAACCGCATGCTTTATGGCGGCCGCGTCAGCTACAGCACGATGACGCCGCGCAACCTGGCCGAGAGCATGCGCCAGCGCATGGTCGGCACCTTCCCGCAGCTGGCCGGCACGAAGATCCAGTACGCCTGGGGCGGCTTCGTCGACATCACGATGAACCGGGCGCCCGACTTCGGCCGCCTCGGCCCGAATCTTTACTACCTGCAAGGCTTCTCCGGCCATGGCCTGGCCTTGACCGGCCTGGCCGGCAAGCTGGTGGCCGAAGCGATGAATGGCGACGCCTCGCGCTTTGACGTTTTTGCACGCCTGAAGCACCATGCCTTCCCGGGCGGCCGTTGGCTGCGCACCCCGGCGCTGGTGCTGGGCATGGCCTGGTACCGCCTGAGAGACATCATCGGATGAACGACATGACCCTGCCCCAGAACGTGGCTGCCACCGCTGACGCGAAGGCCGCCAGCCCCAAGCCCATCGTGCTGGTCCCGGCCTGCAACCGCATGCTCGGCGAGCACCCGTTCCACATCGCCGGCAAAAAGTACATCGACGCCGTGCGCCTGGCCGGCGGCCAACCGCTGATCGTGCCGTCGGCCGAAGAGGCCGAACTCGAAGCGCTGCTCGGCCTGGCCGACGGCGTGCTGCTGACCGGCTCGCCATCGAACGTGCACCCCAGCCACTTCGGCGAAGAGGTGCTCGACCCGTCACTGCCGCTGGACCCGCTGCGCGACAGCTGGACGCTGCCGCTGATCCGCCGCGTGATCGACCGCGGCATCCCGCTGTTCACCATCTGCCGCGGCACCCAGGAGACCAACGTGGCGCTTGGCGGCTCGCTGTACCAGGCGGTGCACGCGCACGAAGGCCACGAAGACCACCGCGGTGCCGATGGTGCACCGGCGGCCGAGGTCTACGCGCCCGCCCACGACGTGGTGGTGGCTGAAGGCGGTGTGCTCGCCAAGGTCGTCGGCCAATCGCGCTTCGAAGTCAACTCGGTGCACGGCCAGGCGGTCAACCGGCTGGCCGACGGCCTGCGCGTCGAGGCCCGCGCGCCGGACGGCGTGGTCGAAGCTTTCTCCGTGGCCGACTCGGCCGGCTTCTCGCTGTGCGTGCAATGGCACCCCGAGTGGCTGGCCGCCGACAACCCGGTGTCGATGAAGATGCTCACCGCTTTCGGCGAAGCCTGTCGCCGCTACCGCGAAGGACGGCGAGGCCCCCACCCGTGACCGGGCCCACCTGACGCCACCTTATCGCGGGGCCCGCGCGGCCCGCGCTCCGGATCAGCCGGGGGACCAACCGCGCGTACACAAAGCAAAGCAGGTGCCATCATGGCCAGCAGAGAACATTTCAATTTCGCCGAGCTCGAACAGTGGCTCAACCAGAACCGTGTCACCGAGATCGAGTGCCTCGTGCCAGACCTCACCGGTGTCGCCCGCGGCAAGATCCTGCCGCGCCAGAAGTTCACCGAAGACCGCGGCATGCGCCTGCCCGAAGCCATCGTCGGCATGGGCGTGACGGGTGAGTTCCCCGAAGAGGGCCCGTACTACGACGTCATCAACCCGACGGACCGCGACATGCACCTGCGGCCCGACCCGGCTACCGTGCGCATCGTGCCCTGGGCGACCGACCCGACGGCGCAGGTCATCCACGACTGCTACGACCGCGACGGCAACCTGGTGCCTTTCGCGCCGCGTTCGGTGCTGCGCCGCGTCTGCGACCTGTTCGCCGCCGAGGGCTGGGATCCGGTCGTTGCACCGGAGCTCGAGTTCTACCTCGTCGCCCGCAACACCGATCCCGACATGCCGCTGAAGCCGCCGGTCGGCCGCAGTGGCCGCTCGGAAACCTCGCGCCAGGCTTATTCGATCGACGCGGTCAACGAGTTCGACCCGCTGTTCGAGGATGTGTACGACTACTGCGACAAGATGGAGCTGAACGTCGACACGCTGATCCACGAGATCGGTGCCGGCCAGATGGAGATCAACTTCTTCCACGCCCACCCGCTGGGCCTGGCCGACGAGGTGTTCTTCTTCAAGCGCACGGTGCGTGAGGCAGCGCTGCGGCACAACATGTTCGCCACCTTCATGGCCAAGCCGATCGCCGGCGAGCCGGGCAGCGCAATGCACATCCACCAGAGCCTGGTCAACAAGGCGACGGGCCGCAACCTGTTCAGCAAGGAAGACGGCACGGCCAGCGACGAGTTCTACTGGTACATCGGCGGCCTGCAGAAGTACATCCCCGCCGCGATGGCGCTGTTTGCTCCGTATGTGAACAGCTACCGCCGGCTGGCCCGCTTCACCGCAGCCCCGATCAACATCCAATGGGGCACCGACAACCGCACCGTCGGCATCCGCTCGCCGGTGGCCAGCGCGCAGGCCCGGCGGATCGAGAACCGCGTGATCGGTGCCGATGCGAACCCGTACGTCGCGCTGGCCGCCACGCTGGCCTGCGGCTACCTCGGCATCAAGAACAAGATCCAGCCGACGCCGGAATGCAAGGGCGATGCCTACCTGGGCGAATACCAGCTGCCGCGAAGCCTGGGCGAGGCACTCGAGCTGCTGCGCAACGAGAAGGACCTTGCCGAAGTGCTGGGCAAGGACTTCATCACCGTCTACACCGAGGTGAAGGAAATCGAACACGCCGAGTTCATGAAAGTGATCTCGCCGTGGGAGCGCGAGCACCTTCTGCTTCACGTCTGAGAGCGATGAATCTTCCTACTGCGCGAACCGATCTCGCATCTGTGCTGCTCGCCGTACGGGAGTACGGCTGCGCTGCTCGAAGCGACCTCGATCCGCTCGCTACGGAATCTTCACCACTCTCACCAAGTTTTTGACCCCTTCCTGCTGATAACCATGAGCACCATCACCATCCAAGCCCCCGCCGTCGCCAGCAAGCGCTCGACCAAAGAGTGGCAGCAGGCCGATGCCGCCCACTTCCTGCACCCGTTCACCGATTTCGGCGCGCTGGCCAAGAAGGGCTCGCGCATCATCACCAAGGCCGAGGGCATCTACCTCTGGGACAGCGAGGGCAAGAAGATCCTCGATGCGATGAGCGGCCTGTGGTGCGTCAACGTCGGCTACGGCCAGCAGGCGCTCATCGACGCAGCCACGCGCCAGCTGAAGGAGCTGCCGTTCTACAACGCCTTCTTCCAGACGGCCACGCCGCCGGCGATCGAGTTGGCCGAGCTGCTGTCGCAGGTGACGCCGCCGCAGTTCCAGCACGTGTTCTTCGCCGGCTCGGGCTCGGAAGGCAACGACACCATCGTGCGCATGGTGCGCCGCTACTGGGACATCCTCGGCCAGCCCGAGCGCCAGGTCATCATCGGCCGCCACAACGGCTACCACGGCTCGACGATGGCCGGCGCTTCACTCGGCGGCATGAGCGGCATGCACGCGCAAGGGGGCCTGCCGATCCCCAACATCGTGCACATCGAGCAGCCCTACTGGTTCGAAAACGGCAAGGGCATGGAGCCGGACGCGTTCGGCAAGGTGGCCGCCGGCTGGCTCGAGGCCAAGATCCTGGAGATCGGCGCCGACAAGGTGGCCGCCTTCATCGGTGAGCCGGTGCAAGGTGCCGGTGGCGTGATCGTGCCGCCCAAGACCTACTGGCCCGAGATCCAGCGCATCTGCGACAAGTACGACATCCTGCTGGTCAGCGACGAGGTCATCACCGGCTTCGGCCGTACCGGCAACTGGTTCGGCTGCGAGACGATGGGCAGCAAGCCCGACCTGATGACCTTCGCCAAGGGCGTCACTTCGGGCTACATCCCGCTGGGCGGCGTGATGGTCGGCGATCGCGTGGCCAAGGTGTTGATCGAGCAAGGCGGCGACTTCAACCACGGCTTCACCTATTCGGGCCACCCGGTGGCCTGCGCCGTGGCAATCGCCAACATCAAGCTGATCCAGCAGCTGAAGCTCGTCGAGCATGTGCGCGAAGACGTTGGCCCGTATCTTGCTGATCAATTCGCCGGGCTGCGTGACCACCCCTTGGTCGGCAGCACCGACACATGCGGTTTGATGGGCGCGATCCTGCTGGTGAAAGACAAGGCCAAGGGCACCCCCTTCCCCGGCGAGCTGGAGGTCGGCATGGTCTGCCGTGGCCACTGCTTCGGCAACGGGCTGATCATGCGTGCCGTCGGCGACCGCATGATCATCGCGCCGCCGCTGGTGATGACCCGCGCGCAGGTCGACGAGATGATGGTGCTGGTGCGCAAGGCACTCGACCTGACGCTGGCGGATGTGCACGCCAAGGGCTGGCTCTGAGCGCCGGGGCGGCGCCCGCACCGATGGCCTTTCCCGATGACCGCCGGCTAGACTGCCGAGCGACCCCGCCGGCCGCAGGCCCTCCCATGCTTTGCGATCCGCCTTCCTGCGCCGCCAGCCCGTTCCCTTGATTTCACTTCGTCAAACGGAGATTCCTACATGAAGTTCTCGTTCGCCCGCACAGCCCTGATGCTGGCCACCGCCCTGATTGCCACTGCCGGGCCTGCCCAGGCGCAAGAGGAAGAAAAGGTCCTCAACATCTACAACTGGTCGGACTACATCGCTGACGACACGATCAAGAACTTCGAGAAAGAGACCGGCATCAAGGTCCGTTACGACAACTTCGACAACAACGAAATCCTGCATGCCAAGCTGGTGGCCGGCAAGACCGGCTACGACATCGTTGTCCCTTCATCTAACTGGGCAGGCCTGCAGATCCTCGGCGGCTTGTTGGCCAAGCTGGACAAGTCGCAGCTTCCGAACCTGAAGAACGTCGACCCGGCGATCGCGGCCCAGCTGGCCAAGATCGACCCGGGCAACCAGCACCTGGTTGACTGGTTGTGGGGCTACACCACCGTCGGCATCAACGTCGACAAGGTGAAGGCCGCGCTGGGCTCGACGCCGATGCCGGACAACGTCTGGGACCTGGTCTTCAAGCCCGAGTACGTCAGCAAACTGAAATCCTGCGGCGTGTCGTTCCTGGATTCGGCCGACGAAGTGGTGCCGGCCGCCCTGCACTACCTGGGCAAGGAACGCGTGTCCAAGAACCCGGCCGACTACACCGCGGCCTCCAACCTGCTCAAGAGCGTGCGGCCGTACGTGACGCTGTTCAGCTCGTCGGGCTACATCAACGACATGGCCAGCGGCTCTGTCTGCGTGGCGCTCGGCTGGTCCGGCGACATCAACATCGCCCGCCAGCGCGCCATCGACGGCAAGACGGGCCAGAAGATCGAGGCCCTGATCCCGAAGAACGGCGGCCTGCTGTTCTTCGACGTGATGGCCATTCCTGCCGACGCGCCCCATCCCGGCAACGCGCACAAGTTCATCAACTACATCCTCAAGCCCGAGGTGAGCGCGTCGCTGACCAACAAGGTCTTCTACGCCAACTCGGTGCTCGAGTCGAAGAAGTTCATCAAGCCCGAGGTCGCCAACAACCCGACGGTGTTCCTCTCCGAAGAGAACGTCAAGCTGATGAAGGGCTCGGCCGACCTGCTGAACAACGAGATCCGCCGCCAGCAGAACCGCGTCTACACCTCGTTCAAGACGGGACTTTAAAAAACCAAGTGGCGTGCGCGGATCCGGCTCTGCCGGTCCGCTGCGCGAGCCCCCTCGGGGGGCAGCGACCGGAGGGAGCGTGGGGGCTCCATGACTATGACTGACAACTCGAAGTTCCTTCAGATCAAGGACGTGGTGAAGGACTTCGGCGGCTACAAGGCCGTCAACCATGTGAACCTGGACATCGCCAAGGGTGAGATCTTTGCGCTGCTCGGCTCCTCGGGCTGCGGCAAGACCACTTTGCTGCGCATGCTGGCGGGTTTCGAGACCCCCAGCTCGGGCAGCATCGTGTTGAACGGAACGGACCTGTCCGGCATGCCGCCCTACGAGCGGCCGCTGAACATGATGTTCCAGTCGTACGCGTTGTTCCCGCACCTGACGGTGTGGGACAACATCGCCTTCGGCCTGCGGCGCGATGGGCTGCCCAAGGACCAGGTGGCGACGCGCGTCGAGGCGATGCTGAAGCTGGTGCAGCTGAGCAAGTTCGCCAAGCGCAAGCCGCACCAGTTGTCGGGTGGCCAACAGCAGCGTGTGGCGCTGGCGCGCAGTCTGGCCAAGCAGCCCGAGCTGCTGCTGCTGGACGAGCCGCTGGGCGCACTGGACAAGAAGCTGCGCGAGCAGACCCAGATCGAGCTGGTCAACATCATCGAGCAGGTCGGCGTGACCTGCGTGATGGTGACTCACGACCAGGAAGAGGCCATGACGATGGCCTCGCGCATCGCGGTGATGAGCGAAGGCCGCTTCCTGCAGGTCGGCACGCCGAACGAGATCTACGAAACGCCGGCCTCGCGCTTCGTGGCCGACTTCATCGGCAACGTCAACCTGATGGACGGCACCGTCGCGGTCGACGAACCCGACCATGTGATCATCGACTGCGCCGACTGCCGCCACTACGTGGGCCACGGCATCACCGGCACGCTGGGCATGCCGGTGGCCGTGGCGCTGCGGCCCGAGAAGATCCAGCTCGCAGCCGAGAAGCCCGATGGCGAATTCAACACCGCCCGCGGCACGGTGGAAGAGCTGTCGTACTTCGGCAGCTTCACCGTCTACCGCATCAAGCTGGCCAGCGGGCTGGTGGTGGCGGTCAGCCAGGCCAACACCGAGCGCCACCGGGAACACAACTTCACCTGGGGCGATACCGTCTGGGCCCACTGGACCGACGCCGCGCACGTGGTGCTCACGCAGTAAGGAGCCACCATGAGTTTTGCCATTCGCAAGCCCCGCTTCCTTCCGAAATGGTGGCGGGGCCGCAGTGCGGTGATCGGCATCCCGTACCTGTGGCTGCTGCTGTTCTTCCTGGCGCCGTTCCTGATCGTCCTGAAGTTCTCGCTGTCCGAGATGGGTGTGGTGTCGGTCGAGAACGTGCTGACCGTGGCTGACGGCACCGTCAAGCTCGCGCTCAAGTACTCGAACTACGTCTTCCTCACCACCGA
This sequence comes from Ideonella sp., assembly GCF_036277275.1. GTDB lineage: Bacteria > Pseudomonadota > Gammaproteobacteria > Burkholderiales > Burkholderiaceae_C > Ideonella. The sequence goes on from NZ_DASUNH010000174.1 coordinate 91,100, forward strand.
CGACCTGTACGTCAAGGCCTACCTGTCGAGCCTGAAGTACGCGGCGGTCACGACGCTGTGCTGCCTGTTCATCGGCTACCCGTTCGCCTACTTCATGGCGCGCTCGCACCCGTCGCGGCAGCCGACGCTGCTGATGCTGGTGATGCTGCCGTTCTGGACTTCGTTCCTGCTGCGTGTCTACGCCTGGAAGGGCCTGCTCGATGAAGGCGGCTGGGTGGCGGACCTGCTCACCTGGCTGCGCATCGACCACCTGCTGCTGGCCGGCGGGATGATCGAAGCGGCCGACAGGTACCTGCATACGCCGTTCTCGCTGGTGGTGGGCATGACCTACACCTACCTGCCGTTCATGATCCTGCCGCTGTACGCGAACCTGGCCAAGATGGACCTGCGCCTGCTCGAAGCCGCGGCCGACCTCGGCGCGACGCCTTGGGTGGCGTTCTGGAAAGTCACGGTGCCGTTGTCCAAGGCCGGCATCATCGCCGGCTCGATGCTGGTGTTCATCCCGTGCGTCGGCGAGTTCGTGACGCCCGAGCTGCTGGGCGGCCCGCAGACGCTGATGATCGGCCGCGTGCTGTGGGACGAGTTCTTCAGCAACAACGACTGGCCGATGGCCTCGTCGGTCGCCGTGGTGCTGGTGTTGCTGATCGTGCTGCCGCTGGCGCTGTTCAACAAGTACCAGGCCGAAGCTCAGGAGAAGTCCAAATGAGCCGCGCCGTCTTCGGTACTCGTTTCGCCGCCGGTTTCGGCAAGGCCTGGCTGGTCGGGGGCTTCCTGTTCCTGTACCTGCCGATGATCACGCTGATCATCTACTCGTTCAACAAGTCGCCGCTGCCTGCGGTCTGGGGCGGCTTCACCTTCGAGTGGTACGGCAAGCTGATCCACGACACCGAGATCCTGTCCGGTCTGTGGATGTCGCTGAAGATCGCCTTCCTCTCGGCCTGCTTCTCGGTGATCTTCGGCACGCTGGCCGCCTTCGCGCTGGTGAAGTACCGGCGCTTCACCGGCCGCACGCTGTTCTCCGGCATGGTCAGCGCACCGCTGGTGATGCCCGAGGTGATCCAGGGGCTGTCGCTGCTGCTGATGCTGGTGGCGATCCAGGGCTGGACGCAGAGCCTGTTCGGCACCGCCTTCCCCGAGAAGGGGCTGATCACCATCCTGCTGGGCCACATGATGATGGGCTTGGCCTACGCCGCCGTCGTCATCTCGGCCCGCCTGCAGGATCTGAACCCCCAGCTCGAAGAAGCGGCGATGGACCTGGGTGCCAAACCCTGGCAGGTGTTCTACCTCGTCACGCTGCCGATGATCTCGCAGTCGCTGGTCTCGGCGTGGCTGCTGACCTTCAGCCTGTCGCTCGACGACGTGGTCGTGTCCGCCTTCCTGAACGGCCCCGGCTCAACCACGATGCCGCTCGTGATCTTCTCGCGCGCCCGGCTGGGCCTGAGCCCCAGCATCAACGCCGTGGCCACCTTGATCATCGTTGCCGTGGCCGTCTGCGTCACCGTCGCCAGCATCATGGTCGCCCGCGCCGAGCGCCGGCGTGCCGCCGAAATCAGCGCTGCCCAGCGCGATGCCTCCTGAAAAGTCCTCACCCCCCGGAGACCCTATGAAGAACATCCGACTCACTGCCTTGTCTGTCGCCCTGCTGGCCGCGTTCGGGGCCCCGGGCGCCATGGCGCAGAGCAACGAGGAGTTGCTGAAAGAGCTGAAGGCGCTGCGCGCGCGCGTCGAAGAACTGGAAAAGAAGGTGGCCGCGAAGCCCGCCGCCCAAGCCCCTGCCCCCGCCGAGCCCAAATGGGGCATGACGCCTGAGCAGGTGCAGGACTTCAACCGCATCGCGGTGAAGACCGAGGCGATCGAAGACCAGCTCGAGAGCCAGGGCTACAAGGGCCTGAAGGTCTCCGGCTACATCGAACCGGCCTTCGTCTACAACCAGCGGCAAGAGCGCGCCGGCTTCCAGTTCCTGAACCAGCAGGCCGACGGCTACGCCTACGACACCTCGTACATCGGCTCGGCCTCGATCGACTTCACCAAGGAAGTCGAAGGCGGCACGATCTGGAAGCTGACGCTGACGCCCAACCGCGGTGTTGGCGCCGCCATCGACGGCGCCAGCATCGTCCAGGAAGCCACCGTCGCGATCCCGCTGAGCTCGCTGCAGACGCGTCTGGTGGTCGGCCAGATCCCCGACTGGTCGGGCTACGAGTACCAGCAGCCGACGCTGAACCCGTTCACCTCGCACAACCTGCTGTACGACTTCACGCTGCCGGTCGGCTACACCGGCATCGGCATTTCGCACACCCAGGGCAAGTGGTGGCTGCGCGGTGCGATCGCCAACGTCAACTCGACCATCCGCGGCCCGGGTGAGAAGGCGCCGGCGCTGGTCTACCGCGTCGACTATTCGAAGGGCGAGTTCGACGGTTGGGGCCTGGCCGGCCTGCATGGCAAGACCGCCAACTTCAACTACGAGAACAAGCGGACGATGGCCCACCTGTTCGAGGTGGACGGCTACTACCTCCGCGGCGACTGGGCATTGCAAGGCCAGGTCAGCTTCGGCACCCAGAAGGAAGGCGCCATCACGCCGGACGCCGAGGGCAACTTCCGCGACTCGCGCTGGTGGGGCGTCTCCGGCCTGGCCGGCTACATGTTCACGCCCCGCCTGCAGGGCCTGGTGCGCGCCGACTACATCAACAACAAGGCCAACGGCGGCGGCCTGTTCGGCTACAACGGCTACTCGTACTTCGACGACGAGGCGGGCGAAATGGTCTTCGGCAACGATGGCCGCAACGGCATCGGGCCTGATCTGGCCGGCGACCTGAACCGCGGCGCCAACCGCTACGCTGTCACCGTCGGCATGAAGTACGCGTACGACCTGAGCACCACCTTCAAGCTCGAGTACCGCCTGGACGGCGCCGACCGCGCCGTCTTCGAAGACCTCAACGACGGCACGTACAAGAAGAACAACTCGATGGTCGCGGCCTCGGTGGTCGTCGCGTTCTAAGCCGCGACCAACCCGGCGCCCTGTCCCGTTGTGGGACGGGGCACCATGGCCGTCCACCAGGCGGCCACTTTCATTTTGGAGACACACCATGTCCACGATTGACTGGACCCAACGCGCCACCACTCAAAAACTGGATGGCCGCAGCGTCATCAACGGCGAACGTGTCGAAGCCGCTGATGGCCAGACCTTCGCGAAGCATTCGCCGATCGACAACCGCCTTCTGGGCCAGGTGGTGCGCGGCCAGGCCGCTGACGTCGACCTCGCCGTGCGCGCCGCCCGCGCCGCGTTCGATGACCGCCGCTGGGCCGGCAAGTCGCCGGCTGCGCGCAAAAAGATCCTGCAGCGCTTCGCCGACAAGATCCTCGGCGCGAAGGAAGAACTGGCCCTGCTCGAGACGCTGGACATGGGCAAGCCGATCCAGTATTCGCTCAGCGTCGACGTGCCGTCGACCGCCCGCTGCATCGCCTGGTATGCCGAGGCGGTCGACAAGATCTACGACGAGATCGCGCCGACGCCGGACTCGGCGCTGGCCCTGATCACGCGCGAGCCGATGGGCGTGATCGGCGCGATCGTGCCGTGGAACTACCCGATGATCATGGCCGCATGGAAGCTCGGCCCCGCGCTGGCCGCCGGCAACTCGGTGGTGCTCAAGCCCAGCGAGAAAAGCCCATACACCGCGCTGCGCCTGGCTGAGCTGGCCGTCGAAGCCGGCATCCCGCCCGGTGTGTTCAACGTCGTGCCCGGCTTTGGCCACGAGGCGGGCGAGGCGCTGGCGATGCACATGGAGGTCGACGCGATCGGCTTCACCGGCTCGACCCGCGTCGGTCGCCGCATGTACGAATACGCTGGCAAGAGCAACCTGAAGCGCGTCTACAACGAACTCGGCGGCAAGTCGGCCTTCGTCGTGTTCGACGACTTCGCCGACATCGAACGCGCCGCCCGCACCGTGGCAGGCAGCATGTTCTTCAACCAGGGCGAGAGCTGCAACGCGCCGTCGCGCGTGCTGGTGCAAGCCGGCATTGCCGAAGAGTTCGCCAAGCTGGTGGCGGCCGAAGCGCCGAAGTACGCCCCTGGGGACCCGCTGAACGCCGGCACCGAGCTGGGCGCGCTGGTCGACGAGACGCAGCTGCGCACCGTGCTCAGCTACATCGACGCGGGCCACCAGGAAGGCGCCAAGGTGTTGGCCGGCGGCCGCCAGGTGCGCGCCGAGAGCGGCGGCTTCTACGTCGAGCCGACCGTGTTCGCCGACGTGCAAAACGGCATGAAGATCGCCCGCGAGGAAATCTTCGGCCCGGTGATGGGCATCATCAAGTTCGAGACCGAGGCCGAAGGCATCGCGCTGGCCAACAATTCGAGCTACGGCCTACAGGCCAGCGTGTGGAGCGACAACATCAACCGCGCGCACCGCGTGGCCCGCGCTCTACGCGCCGGCACGGTGCACGTCAACCAGTACGACGAAGACGACATCACCGTGCCCTTCGGCGGCTACAAGCAAAGCGGCAACGGCCGCGACAAGTCGCTGCACGCGTTCGACAAGTACACCGAGCTCAAGACCACCTGGATAAGGCTGGACTGACGGCGTTCGTGGCGCGCTGCCTGCAGCGCCGCCAATTTCAAGTGACGTGCGCGGATCCGGCTCTGCCGGTCCGCTGCGCGGTCTTGCAGACCGCGGCGGGCCAGTGGCCCGCCCCTTCGCCAGGCACGAAAGGTCCACTGGACCTTTCATGTCCGGGCGAAGCCCCCTCGGGGGGGTAGGCATAGCAGGTCCCGGAGGGGGCCGTGGGGGCCTCATGACAATCGATTTGCAGCAACGCCTGGCCGCCCAAGGTGTGCACACCGTGCTCGCCCAATTCACCGACATGCACGGCGTGGCCAAGGGCAAGTACGTGCCGCTGGCCAAACTGCCTGAGCTGATCGAAACCGGCGCCGGGTTCGCCGGCCCGTCGATCTGGGGCACGGCCTTGCCGCGCACCGGCGCGCGGGCCGAGTACTACGCTCGCGCCGACGTCGAGCGCATTCAGCCGATGCCTTGGATGCCGGGCTATGCGCGCGCGGTGTGCAATGGCTTCGTCGACAACCAGCCCTTCGACGCCTGTCCGCGCCAGGTGCTGCTGCGCGGCGTGCAGCGCCTGGCCGAACGCGGCTGGATCCTGAAGACCGGCATAGAGCCCGAGTTCTTCTTGCTCAAGCGCACCGAAGACGGCCAGTGGCACCCGGCGGACGACCATGACCGCCTCGACAAGCCTTCGTACGACCTGAAGTCACTGCCGCGGCAGGCCGGTTTTCTACACGCGCTGCACGAAACGCTGTCGAAGAGCGGGTTGGATGTGCTGCAACTGGACCACGAAGACGCGCACGGCCAGTACGAGGTCAACTTCGCCTTCGATGACTGCCTGTCGAGCGCAGACCATGTGATGCTGTTCAAGCTGGCGGCGCACGCGCTGGCCGAGGAGCGCGGCATGGTCTTCTCGATGATGCCCAAGCCCTTTGCCAACCAGCCGGGCAGCGGGCTGCATTTCCATCTTTCCCTGTGGGACACCTCCCACCGCTGCATCTTCGCGCCGGCCAGCAAAGGTGGGCCGGAGCTGCTTTCGGCGCTGGGGCGGCAATTCCTGGCGGGAGTGCTGGCCCATTCGCCGGCGCTGTGCGCGCTGGCCGCACCGACAGTCAACAGCTACAAGCGCCTGGTCGTCGGTGAGTCCTTGTCGGGCACGTCCTGGGCCCCGGCCTACATGGCCCATGGGCCGAACAACCGCACGGCCACCTTGCGCACCCTGCCCGGCCGCTTCGAATGGCGGCTGCCGGATGCGAGCGCGAACCCCTATCTCGCCACCGCAGCCCTGATCGCCGCCGGCCTGGACGGCATCGACCGCGGCCTGGACCCGGGCCCCGATTGCACCGAAGACCTGTTCAAGCTGTCGCTGGCCGAGATCCGCGAGCGTGGCTTCGGGCTGTTGCCCCAATCGCTGGAGCAGGCTGTCGATGCACTCGAGGCGGACGAGGTCGTGCGTGATGCGCTGGGCGAGACGCTGGCGCACGAATTCACGCGCCTCAAGCGCATGGAGTGGGTCGAATACGCCCGGCACGTCAGTGGCTGGGAACTCCAGCGTTATGCGGCAGTTTAGCGGCCTGCGGCTCGGCCATCACAGCCAGCCGCCGGCCGGGCGATGAGCGACCCGCAGGCAGAGATGGCTCGCCCCACGCCCTGGCTGGCCTACGGCTGCCTGGCGGGCAGCATGGCGCTGGTCGGCAGCTACGTGGGGCTGTCGCGCACGCTGGTCGCCGCGTTGCCGATCTTCCTGCTCGCCTGGCTGCGCTTCGGCATCGCCGCCGTGGCGATGGCCGGCTGGGTGCGCCGGCAACCGGGCGAAGCGGCGCTGTCGTCGCACGATCGCAAGCTGCTCTTCTGGGAGAGTTTCCTCGGCAACTTCCTGTTCTCGATCTGCATGCTGTTCGGCGTGGCTGCCACCTCGGCGGTGGCCGCGGGTGTGGTGATGGCGGCCATCCCGGCGGCGGTGGCGTTGATGTCCTGGGCCTTCCTGGGCGAGCGCATCGGGCTGCGCGTCGGTGGCGGGATCGTTTGCGCCGTGGCTGGCATCGGCTGGCTGGCACTCGGTCGCTCAGGCGCGCATGGCCCGGCCGGCGCCAGCGGCGGCGAGCCGCTGTGGGGCTACGCGCTGCTACTGGGGGCGGTGGTCTGCGAGGCCTCGTACGTGGTCATCGGCAAGCGCCTGACCGCCCAGGTTTCGCCGCGTCGCATCAGCTCGCTGATCAACCTGTGGGGGCTGGTGCTCGTCACCCCGTTCGGCGCCTGGCAAGCCTGGCATTTCGACTTCACGCAGGTGTCGCTCGCCACCTGGGGACTGCTGCTGTTCTACGCCCTGGCAGCCAGCGTTGTCACCGTGTGGCTGTGGATGCAGGGGCTGCGCAGTGTGCCGGCTCCGCAGGCGGGCGTTTTCAGCGTGATGCTGCCGGTCGCTGCCACCGCCGTCGGGGTGCTGTTCCTCGGCGAAAGCCTGGGTGCCGCCCAGGCGGGCGCACTCCTCCTGGCCCTTGTCGGATTGCTGCTCGCGACCTGGCCGAACCGTGGAACTGTCGAATAACGCAACGTCAAGCTTGGTTTTTCGAAGAATTTGTCACAGGTGGCTGGCTTAGTATCCGCCCGCCCTGACCAGATAGCCGCCCATGCCCCACTGCGACCTGACCTCACTTTCGATCCGCCGCCGCCTTTTGGCGGCAAGTTTTACCGCCGTCCTGGCCGCATGCGGCGGGGGCGGTGGTGATGGTTCTGAAACAGCAAGTCCCGCTCCTGACTCCACCCCGGACTCCGCGCCCGATTCCGCGCCGGATTCATCGCCGGACGGCGCACCGCAGCAAGGCAGCGAGCACGTCAACTGGTCCGATCCCCAGACCTGGGGCGGCACCGTGCCGCCCGATGGCGCTGCGGTGGTGATTCCTGCAGGCAAGACCGTGGTGCTGGACACGGCCACCCGCAAGCTGGCAGACCTGCGGATCGAGGGTGTTCTGCGCCTGGCCGAGAAGGACGTGTCGTTGACCGCCGCGTCGATCAACGTCATCGGCACGCTGCAGGCCGGCACGGCCGCCGCGCCCTTCACGCACAAGGCCACGATCACGTTGACAGGTGCCCCCGGCGGCACCGACGGCGTCTCGCGCGGGCTGCGCGTCACCGGCGGCAAGCTGCTGATGTACGGCGTTTCGCCCCAACCGGGCTGGACGAAGCTCAATCAGCACGCCTCAGTTGGTACAAAACAGTTTCAATTGAAACAAAACGTGGATTGGAAAGCGGGCGATCAGATCGTCGTCGCCCCGACCGACCACTACGGCATCTCGGCCAGCGAAGCCTTCACGCTGGCCTCGGCCAGCGGCGCCACTCTCAACACGACCGTCGGCCTGGCCAAGTCGCGCTGGGGTCGTTTGCAGTACCCAACGGCCAACGGCATGTCGCTGACCGCCGACTCCAGCTATTCGCCCCCCGCCTCACCGGCGCCCACCGTGCTGGACGAACGGGCCGCCGTGGGCAACCTGAGCCGCCGCATCGTGATCCAGGGTGCCGATGACACGGCCTGGAGCGGCCAGGGGTTCGGCGCGCACCTGATGGTCATGGGCCTGAAGTCGCAAGTGCAGATCGACGGCGTGGAGTTCCGCCGCGTCGGCCAGGCCGGCCAGCTGGGCCGCTACCCGATGCACTGGCACACGCTGAGCTACGACCTCGGCACCGGCACCCACCTGGGCGACGCCACCGGCCACTTCATCCGGAACAGCGCGATCTGGAATTCGTCTAACCGCTGTGTGGTACTCCACGCTACAAATGGTGTCACGGTACAGAACAACATCTGCTATGACATCAAGGGCCATGCGTTCTTCCTGGAGGATGCGGTCGAGCGCCGCAACGTGTTCGACGGCAACCTCGCGTTGAAGACCCGCGCGCCCACCGACAAGAACCTGCTGAAGATCCACGAAAGCTCGGAGGTCTTCCAGGGTGGCCCGTCGGGCTTCTGGGTGACCAACCCCGACAACACGCTGACCAACAACCACGCCGGTGATGCGCAGGGCAACGGCATCTGGCTGGCCTTCCCGCTGCACCCGCTGGGCTTGTCGCGCACCGTCAAGACCTGGCCGCGCTACACGCCGCTGGGCCGGGTCGAGAACAACACCGTGCATTCGGCCCGCGGCCCCGGCATGCTGCTGGAATGGGTGCCCGTCGACGACAACGTCGCACACCCCGAGACCACGCAAGGCACGCTCGCCTCGCAGCGCTATGTGCCGATGAAGGATGGCAAGCCCTGCCTGGACGGCGGCGGCAACCCGTACGACTTCTGCCCCAGCGGTGCACTGCGTCTGACCATCAAGCGCACGACCGCATACAAGAACCGCGACGGCGCCTACCGCAACCGCGTGACGAACCCCGACTATCTGGAATGGGTGGTTGCCGACAACGTCGGGCTGGCCTTCGGCGGCGCGGCGCAGGACGGCACGATCCAGCGCGGCCTGTTCGTCGGCACGAGCCTGAACCACAGCGAGTCGAAGTACCCCGCGGGCGCGGCCATGCCGGCCGGCATTGCCACCTACCACTCGACCGTGTCGGTGACGGCCAACCACTTCGTCGACGTGCCGTTCGTCGCCGGCGAGACCAGTGGCGCCTTCAGTGCGGAGGACTACTACACGCTGGCCGTCGAGCGCGGCAAGGCGCGCAATTCGAACAACCGGCTGACCAACAGCTCGCCCGGTTACCGCAACCTGCAACCCGGCCTGCGCCAGCAGCACCTGCCGAGCGAGAACTGGGCCCTGTCGGGCGCGATCTGGGACACCGAAGGCCAGTGGGGCCCGAAGAACTGGTACACGGTGCCTGACACGCCGTTCCTGACGATCGGCGCCAACTGCGTCGACGCCAAGCCGGCCGGCCGCAACGGCAAGACCTGCGATGGCCAGTACTACGGTGTCGAATCGATCCAGACCGACTTCGACTCGTCGCGCTTCGAGTTCGCCGCCGCGATCAACGCCGAGCGCCAGGACGGCAACGGCAACAAGATCGCTTCGTGGCGAATCGAGAACGGCTACAGCCACTACGTCAACTCCGACGTGGCCAAGCGCTACGCCTGCACCCCTGGCGTAACCCCGCCTCCAGGCAACTACTGCTCTTGGCAGCTCGGCCACATGCGCCACTTCGCGGCGCGCGCGTCGAGCCGCTACGTGCTGAGCTTCCCCGGCTGGCCTGCGGCCAAGTGGGCAGCGTTCAACATCAGCAACGCCTCGGGCGAAGAAGACAAGTTCATGATGGCGGTCAAGTTCGACGGTCGCCTGCCGGCCGCGGCCTATGTGGTCGCCGGCTCGCAGTGGGACCGCGAACAAGGCAGCTTCGACCCGAACTACCTGAAGCGCACCAACGTGCGGCCGATGACGCCGGCGGCCAGCCTGGCCGCAGTGCAAGCCTCGTCGGGCGACAAGTTCTGGCAGGACAAGGCCAACAACCTGGTGTGGTTCAAGTACCAGGGCGGCCTGCCCTTCCCCGGCCTCGAGAACCTGAAGAAGAACAGCGACGAAGACCTGTACCGCATGTACTCGGCCGTCGTGTACCCGAAAGACACCTGCACCGGTGCAGGCAGTCTGTCGACCTGCCTGGCGCGCATCAAGGCGCTGGGCCTGCCGTGACGCGCTGGATGCGCCGCTTCGCGCTGTGGTTCGGCTGGGCCTCGGCAGCCGCGATGCTGCTGGCCCAGGCCGGCTGCCAGCCGGTGGCCAGCGCGCCGGCCGTGCAGGAGGTGGACGCGCTGGTCGCACGCTGTGTCGACGCGATGACGCGTGAAGTCTGTGTTGCCCAGCGCGACAGCGCCGCCAACAGCAGCCCGGCCGCCAGCCAGGTGTTCGTAGCCGGCGTCGGCGCGATCGACGCACAGGCTTACTACGAGATCCGCTCGTCGGGCGAAGCCATGTGCAGCCTGGTGAAGAGCCGCTGCGCCGGCGGCTGGAACGACAGCGCTTGCCGGACGGCACGCAGCCTCTGGCAAGCACCCCGCAAGACCTGACGGCTGCGCGCCGGCGCGGCCTCTTTTTTGATCAGCGCTGCTCGGCCGCCGGGCGTGGCCGCAGCAGCAGCGCGCGCACCGTGCCGTTCAGGCGGTTCTGGCCGGTCGCCGCGATCATGCCGCGGTGGTTGACGGCGTTGGCGCCGATGATCAGCCACTTGGCGCGGTCGCTGGCGCTGAGCTGGTCGTTCAAGTCCACCGTTTGGGTGCCATCGAAGACGAAGCCGTGCGTCTCTTCCGCCGCATTCGACGCCGCGCCGACGATCGTCCCGTCCATGTTGATGCCGTAGGCGCAGGCCGACCGGCCGCCCAATGAGGGCAAGGCCGTCATCGTGCCGCGCCGGTAGACGAAGGCGCGCGTCTGCTCGTCGCCTTCGAGCGTCGAGCAACCGACGACGTGGCGCGAGTCGTTGATGCCCATCGCCTGGGCCCAATTGCCACCCAGCGTGCCGATGTCGATCATGCGCCCGCGACGGTAGAAGAACGCATGGGTCGCCCCGCTGGCGATGTCGGAATACCCCGCGACATCACCGTGGTCGTTGATCGCCAGCGCCACGCTGACGCTGCCGCCCAGCGTGCCCAGCTCCTGCATGCCGACACCGGCCTGCCAGATGAAGCCACGCTCGCGGCCATCGTTGCCGAATGCACTGCCGACGGCCTGGCCGACATTGTTCAGGCCGTGGCCGTAGCTGTCGTTGTTGCAGCCGCCACAGAAGTCGTCCGGGAAACCGTAGATCCGCGTGCTGGTGGTGCCGTCGTAGATCAAGGCATGCGTTTGATAGGCCAGGTCGGCGGACGTGGCCAGCATCAGGCCGGCGTCGTTGATGCCACCGGTGGAGACTGCCGGCCAATGCGGGACGTACAGCGGCGGGACGGCGTTGCAGGTCGTGCGCGTGCAATGCAGGCCGCTCGACCCATACTGGCCGTAGAAATCGACCGCGGTGTCGCCGATGCGGTTGATCGCCATCGCCGCGGTGTCGTTGAAGGGGTCGTCGGGAGGCCCGTTGAAGGGCAGCTCGACCAGACGGTATTGGGGCGCGGCCGTCGCGGCACCCCAGGCCATGGTCAAGGAAACCAGAAACGCATATGCAACAAAACGCTTGTTCCCAACTGCTTGCATCGTTTGACCTCCCGGGCTAGCCGCAGGCCCCATGCCCACGGCGCGGACGCGAATGAGGCGCCTCGTCAATAGGACGCACCATCCCTAGCCCCGCCAAAATGTGCAGTGCTTTACGATCTTCGCCAATCATTGTTTGCCCGAGATGTGGCCGAACGCAGCGACGGTAACCAACTGCGCGTCATCGCCGATGTCGCACAAAAAAAGCAGGCGCCGGCCGAACGGCCTCGCACGGCCCGGGTCAAGGAGCCCGTGGTGTCAGCAGCAGCGCCCGTTCGCTGCCGTGAACCTTGTGGGTGCCCATCGCAGCGATCTGGCCGTGGCGATTGATCCCGCTGGCGTAGGTCACCGTCCAGCGCGCGCGGACCTCGTCGCTCAGCGTGTCGTTCAGGTCGATCATTTGCGTGCCGTCGTAGAGAAAGCCATGCCACTCGGCATCCCCGGTGATCAGCGCGGAGCCGACCACCCAGCCGTGGACGTTGATGTCGCTCGCGCACGCATAGCTGCCCCCGAGCGTGGGCAAGGCCTTCATGCTGGTGCCGTCATGGACGAAGGCAACCGTCTGCGTGTCCCCTGCCGTGGTCGAGCAACCGGCCACCAGCCGCTGGCCATTGACGGCATGTGCCGCCGACCAGCTGCCACCGAGCGTGCCCAGGTCGCGTAAATCGTCGGCGCCATAGCCATGGCGGTACAGGAACGCGTGGGTCGTGCCGTCGGCCAGCGTCGACTCACCCACCACGTCGCCCCTGTCATTGATACCGCGCGCCTCGCTCGACACACCGCCCAGCGTGCCGAGCTTGGTCATCGTGCCGCCTTGCCAGATGAAAGCGCGGTACGGACCGTCGGCCGTTTCACCGGCACCGACCACCTGGCCGGGATTGTTGATGTCGTGCGCGACGCTCGACAGGTCGCAACCCTGGCACCAGCCTTCGGGAAAGGCACCGAGGTTCATGGAGTTGGCGCCATCGAAGAGATAGCCGCGCGACATGTTTTGGTAGGGCGAGGTGCCCACCACGTAGCCCGCGTTGTTGATGGCCTCGGCGCTGGTCGACGAGTGATGCGGCGAGCCCAGCGCCGGGATGTCCACGCAAGAGGTCTTGTCGCAGCGGAACGAGGTGCCGCCGCCCAGTTGCTGATAGAGCCCCGAAGCCATCAGACCGCTGCGGTTGATGGCGTTCGCGAAGGTCGATACGGTGTGGTTCTGCAGGTCCATGAACGGTGGGACCTGCCGCAGCTTGAATGACGTCTGCGCCCATGCACCGAGCGAACCGGTCGCCAGGCACAGGGTCAGGCCCAGCGATGCCAGGCGATGCGCTGCTGAGGGAAGCGTCATGATCTGTCTCCCGAAACGTTACCAGCGGCTATTGCTGGCGATGACAGGAGGCGACCACGCGCGCCCGATGACAACCCCTAGTTTTGAAGGGTGGCCGGCGCCGGTGTGCGCATTGCTGCACGGGCGGTGCCCTGGGCGGGCCGGGGGGCTGCGCAGCCCCGCGTGTGGCGGCCAGGCACGCTGGCGACACAGGACGCCCCGGTGCGCGCTCAACACGCTGCTGGACGTGCCAGGCGGGCCGAGGCCCGCCCGTTCAGTTGGATTCGACGTTGACCGGCGTCAACAAGGCCGCGCGGGTGATGCCCTTGCGCTCGCCGGTGGCGACGATCAGGCCGTTGTCATTGATGGCCCTGGCCTCGGTGATGACCCAGTTCTTGCCGGTCTTGAGATCGAGCTTGGCGTTCAGGTCGATCGCCGGGCCGCCGGCCTGCCACAAGAACGCGCGCCGGGTGGAGCCACTCGACTCGCTCGAGTAACCCACGACCCACCCATTGCGGTTGATGCCCAGCGCACAGGACTCGTTGCCGCCCAGCGAAGGCAACGGCGTCATCACGCCCTGCTCGTGGATGAAGCCCCGCTGCTCGGTGTCGCCGGTCAAGGTCGAGCAGCCGACGATCTGGCGCAACTCGTTGACGCCGAACGCCGCCGAGTGGCTGCCGCCCAGCGTGCCCAGGTCGCTCATCAACCCGGCGCGGTAATGGAATGCGCGCTGCGCGCCGCCACTTTGCGTCGACACGCCGACGATGTCGCCCTTGTCGTTCAGCGCATAGGCGTCGCTGAAATCGCCGCCCAGCGTGCCGATCTCGCTCATCTGTGCGTCTTTGTAGATGAAGGCCCGCGCGCTGCCGTCGATCGTGTAGGCCAGGCCGACGACGACACCCTTGTTGTTGATGTCGCGGCCGAGACTGTCGAGCATGCAGCCGCCGCAGCCGTCGTCAGGCAGGCCGCCGAGATCGATGGTCTGGGTGCCGTCGTAGAGGAAGGCATGGGTCGTGAAGCCGGAGAACGAGCTGCCGGTGATCTGGCCCAGGTCGTTGATGCCGAACGGCGTGGTGGCGGGGAATGAGCGCACCTGCAGCTCGGGAATCTGCGTGCACTGCGCCTTCAGGCAATGTGCAGCCGCAAAGCCGGAAACGGTATAGCCGTATTCGATCGCCGTGCGGCCGCTTTTGTTGATGGCGCGTCCGGTGGAATAGAGCGTGACGTCGCTCCTGGGGCCGATCAACAGCTCGGTGACCTTGTAGATCGTGTCGGCCTGCGCAACCCCGGCACTCGAGAGCACGACAGCCGCGGCAGCTGCAACGACGGACGACCGCCTCATCGGCAGCAGCGCGAGAGGCGAACAGCGGTAATTCATTGGTTTTCCTTCGATCCCGTCCACATGCCCGGGCAGCCCGGGCGGGCCGGATTATCTCGCTGCGGGGTTCAGCGCCGCGAGCGCCGCGGCACTCACTTCGTGGGGGTGCTGCTGCTTCAGGCGATGGTCCGACCAGACCTGGCGCCAGCGGCGCGCGCCCGGCTGGCCGTGGCGCAAACCCAGCATATGGCGCGCCGCGTGCGGCCAGGGCACGCCGTAGCGGCCAGCCAGTTGCTCCATGTGGGCGACCATCGCGGCTTCGACCTCGTCGCGCTGCGGCACAGCACCGGTCTCACCGTAGAAGCGTTGGTCCCACTCGGCCATCAGCCACGGGTTGTGGTAGGCCTCGCGGCCCAGCATCACGCCGTCCACATGCTGCAGGTGCCCGGCGATGTCGTCGTTGCCCTGCACCCCGCCATTGAGCACGATCGTGAGCTGCGGGAAGTCTCTTTTCAGCTGGTAGACGAACTCGTAGCGCAGCGGCGGAACCTCGCGGTTCTCCTTCGGGCTCAGGCCCTTCAGCCAGGCGTTGCGGGCGTGGGCGATGAAGACGGTGCAGCCGGCCGCGGCGACGGTGCCGACGAAATCGCGCACGAAGTCGTAACTCTCTTCCTTGTCGATGCCGATGCGGTGCTTGACGGTGATCGGCAAGCCGCCGGCCACGTCGACCATCGCCTTCACGCAATCGGCCACCAGCTGCGGCTCGTTCATCAGGCAGGCACCGAACGCGCCGCGTTGCACACGCTCGCTCGGGCAACCGCAGTTCAGGTTGACTTCGTCGTAGCCCCAGCGCCGCGCCAGCTGCGTGGCGAAGGCCAGTTCCTCGGGCTCGCTGCCGCCGAGCTGCAACGCCAACGGGTGTTCCTCGTCGTTGAAATCGAGGTGGCGAGGTTGGTCGCCGTGGCGCAGCGCGCCGGTGGTCACCATCTCGGTGTACAGCCGCGTGCGCTTGGTGATCAGGCGGTGGAAGTAGCGGCAATGCCGATCGGTCCAATCCATCATCGGGGCAACACACAATTGCCAATTTCTGCCAAGTTGTTTTTTTCTATCAATCATCTTAAATCCATCGCCAGACCGCAGTGAAGACCGAGCCCGTCAGCTATACGGCACAGAAATCACTGTTGTAGCCAGAAGCAAAGCAACGGTATAGAGCCTACGCGTGTCCCAATGCCAGCGCGAGTGCCCTGTCCAACACCTGTTCCCGAACTCGTCTGCTGCCGAGGTCCGACGCGGCGCGTTCTACAGCCCGAAGATAGTCGCGCGCATCTTGTGATGCCTGATCTGGCTGAATTTCTTCCGAAGACAACCCGTCAACTTCCGCGGCAAGTGCAACTAGTGCCTCGGCTGCCGCTTGGCGAGCCTCTGCAGTGAGAGGCAACATTTCCTGGTGCTTGGCGACACATAGGAAAAGCGTATAGAAGTCGGACTTCTTTCTCCAACGTGATTTGGCAAGCTCCGGAAGGATCTGCGACAGCTCGCCGAGAGTCTTCAAAAAGACTGACCACAAATGCTCGGCCCCGTCGAACTGGGTCTCATATAGCTGATAAAACTCTCGAGAGATCGCTTTTTGTTCTGGGGTCCATTTAGATGCCCGATCGCCAGTTCACTAATGAACTCAATGTCAAGCATTCGCCTCTGGTCGTTGGCAGAGAAAATTCCAAAGTTGTTCCAATACTCAAGATCCGACAACTTCTCCATTAGGCTAATGAAAGGCCCCCAGTAGGTAGCATGCCGCAATTCTTGGGCGTTGAGAACCACAGTATTTCTGTTGATTCTCTGGAAGATAATTCGAATCTCTTCTTCCGGCATTTCCGGCAAAAGGCGAACCACGAAGCTGTATTCAAAGATCCTCTTCCGCTCCGGAAGGCCCAGGTCGTCAAAGGCGAGTCCCGGAGCAACCGGACTTTCATCGCTTAACTCAAACTCTCCGGCCAGGAACCCCAACACCGCCGAGATGCGCTGCTGCCCGTCAACGACTACATGCCGCTGACGACCCTCGGCGGTGATGACCTCTTGCATATAGAGCTCTGGTATAGGGTACTCAAGCAAGATCGTGTCAATCAATGCGGCTTTCTGACGATCCGACCAAACAGGATTTCGCTGATAGGGCGCCTTGACGTCTAGCTGTTCAGAATCGTAGGCTTGCTTGAACCAAGCTACGTTACGATGAGTCGTGGCCAAATATTTGTGCATTTCCCTTGCTACCTCGCAAACTGATTCCGAAGACTCTTCGTAGACTGGACTTGATATGAACGCATTGCGTCGTAATCGACGTAAATCCGGAGATTGACAGGCCTTCCCGCACTTGGGGCCAAACCTGTCATATATGAAAACGCCTCAAGCCATTTGGCTCCAAAAGGCAACACGCCAAGCAATCGATCCGTGGCGAGGGTTCCCCAGTAGATGTACCGGTTTACATGCTCATCCCACGCAATGCGAGTTGCAGGATCCAATCGAAGTCGCCTCGTTCCATTCATTCGAAGATATCTCCACCCCTCTGAAAAGTGGTGCGGGGAAATTACTGCGACGTCTAAATCCGATTTTTCGTCGAATGCCTTGAAATTCTTGTTTGGATTAAGGCTGAAGCCGGTCGCTGCACTACCTACTATAGTGATGCAGGCCGGGTCCACATCAATACGAGATCCAAGCTCGCGCTTCCACTTTGAAAAGCCCATCCGATCCTCTCCAAACGCATGTGGAATTCGATCAAAGAGCTGGTCTTCGACGAATCGACTCGGGGTCTGCGTCTGTAGGGCTGCGACGAATTCTTCGCGGTTCATTGTTCACATGATATTCGCGGCAAACCTGCGGTAGGTGGCTTGACAACAAGGCGCCTGACAGACCAGACAAGCCGGCAGGCTCGCATGCGCATTGGCAGCCGGCGGTAGTTGGCTGGTAGGTCCGCGACGTCCCGCCAGAACGCCCGTCCACAGCAAGGCTGCAAATCAAGCTGTTCCAACCGAATTCGATCGCCCCTCGTCATCAGCGCCTCAATCCTTCTTGCTCAACGAAAACCATGCACACCGCCTTCTTCCTCATGGCGCAGTACAACTCGCAAGCCGTGATCCCGATCGACACAGTCGTCAAGGACTACTTCCCCCACCTCAACACCCGAGAACTTCGTTCGCAAGGTCGCCATCGGGGACATCAGCATCCCCGTGGTCCGCATGGAAGCCGCGAGCAAGAAGACTGCCCGCGGCATCTACATCAGCGACCTGGCCAACTACCTGGACACGCGCCGCGACGTCGCGGTCAAGGAAGCCAGGCAACTCGCAGGCACTGCGGCTTGACGCGTGCCGGCTTCGCTTGTACTTCAAGAGCGATGTTCTATGTCTCCCCAATTGGAGGGGGGAGTCCTTGGGGGGCTCTCCACCCTATCCCGGCGTTAAAGTCCCTTCAAACAAGAAGGAGGGTGATCGGGGAGGCGCCAAGCCGGCACGCACCGCGTGCCGCATTGCCGTGGCGTGCCGTCTTTCGCCGCCCCGCTCAGCTACACATCGCGATGAGGCATCCCGCCGCCTTCATCGTCCGTAGCAGAGATCGGCGGATAACAAACGAAGGACGAAACAATGGTGAAACAGAATCGCCGGCGCAAGCACTTGAAGGCTGCGCGCCGCCATGCCACGCCGGGGCCACTGAGCGTGTTGGCGATGGTCTGCGCACTCTCTCTTCCGCAGAGTTCCCTTGCGTACGAGGTCTTGTCGGCAGCAAAGGAAAAGTGCTACCCCCGCTATCGTGACGCCGGTGCGGAGCCAGGTACGGGGTTCGCGTGCGAGATTGCAGCATCACAAGCAGACGGCGGTATGGGCGGCTACATGTGCCCCGGTGACAGCAAACTGATCGACCAGTATTGCAAGGGTGACTGCGAGGTAGAGCCTCTGCAGCCGATCACCGACCCCGAAGCTCTAGAGATGGAGAATGGCGACAAGATTCGCGAGGACAAGCTCAGCGAGTCGATGTCGGGCAAGCTGAAGTGCCTACGAGACAAGGTCGCCGAAAAGGGCGGGACGTTGACAGTCACCTCTGCGTGGCGTCCGCAGAGCTACCAGGACCATCTCGTGGAACTCGTGACCAAGCACCCGAAGCTAATTCGCCTGGCGTGGCTCGAAAACGTCAAGGAGTGTCGACCGGCGCCGTACTACGGCGCAGTGCACCCGGAGCACGTCAAGCACCAGCTCGGACATCAGGCGGCCGTCATATCGAAGCACACTGACGGGGAAGCATTTGATGCCAATTCGTCTGGCGTCAAGATCGACACGCTTGCAGGAGAATGTGGCCTGTATCGCCCGTTGCCCAAACCGTTCAACCAAGGGGGCGATCCCGTTCACTTCACACACAAACCCGAAGGACAAGAAATGGGTCGATTTGTTGCTATGCCGCTGATTGCAGCTGCGTCTTTCTCGCAGGCAGCAACGCTGTACACGCCTGAAGAATTGGGCCTGACCGTTGTGGCTGACGGCGTTCACGTCATCACGAATGGGGTGAAACAGGTGAAGTACACCTACACCGTTTCCAACGTGAGCGGCGAACTGGTCCGAGGCATCATCGTGGGCAAAGACACCGATACCGTCTCCGCCGGTGTGCCCGTCTTCCTGCTAAAGGACGAGGGCTTTGCCATGGACACGGAGTGGGTCAATTCGCCCAGCGGCTGGACTGGCGAGATCGGACAGATCGAAGAAACCACTGACAAGATGCTCCAGTGGCTTCCTACCGATCAGGCGGACAAGCAGTTTGGCATTCGGCCAGGTCAATCGGTGACCTTCTCCCTTCGCACCCACACGGCGTTCCCCAGCCTTGTGAATACGCGGATGATGATTCCGTTCAAGACCTTCAAATACTATGAGCCGCCGGTCATCCAACTAAAGCCGCTCGACAAGATTGCCCCGACGCTCAGCACTGTCTTGAGCGCTGCGCCTGCGCGAAACCGGCCGGGCTACTTGAAGGTCACCGCGAAGCAGAACGGATATGACGCCCATGACCCCCATCCGGAGATCCTGCTGGACCGGGTGGAGTCAAACCAGGTATTGGGTCCGAAGGACATCGACGCCGAGGTGGGAACCGAGACCAACGTCTTCTTCGTCAAGCAAGTCCCCGGTCGGACCTATACGGTGACGTACAAGGCGTTGGATGCGTCAGGCAACTTTGCCATGACCACCAACACGATCACCGCCTCGCCGTAGCACTCTACGCCGCTGGACCGGCGATCCTTGCCGGTCCCTCCATCCCTCTCCTTGAGGGGCGGGGCCAGAGCTACAAAAGGGCTACACGCCCCCAAGGACCCAGACCTAAGCAGTCGATTTGAAGGTACTTTCCCGCTCAGTCCGTCCAATCCATCATCGGGGCGACGGACAGGCGCCAGTCGGGCGCGGCTTGGGCAACGGGGGCCGGCGTTTGCAGCGCGGCCGGGGACTCAGGGGCGTTCACCCCCCGAATTATCGGTGCGGGCGGGGCGTCAGGTCGCGCGAGCGGCGTTGCTGGCAATGCCGTCCACGAAACGCGGCACCAGTGGCAAAGGCAGGTCGTGGCCCATGCCGGTGATGTAGTCGCTGGTGGCGCCCGGGATGCGCCGGGCCAGGTCGCGTCCGTTGTCGGCCGGGATCAGCGGGTCGGCCTCGCCGTGGATCACGTGTGTCGGCACCCGGATGCGGCCCAGCATCGGGCTGCGGTCACCGTCAGCCGCCACGGCCACCAGCTGGCGCAAGGTGCCGGCCGGCCGCCACGCGCGCTGCACGTTGTGGCGCATGCGCTCGCGAAAGGCGTCCGGATCGGGCCGGTAGGCCGGGCTGCCGATCACCTGAAACAGGTTGGCATAGTGGTCGAGCAGCGCCTGCAGATCATTGCTGCGCGGCCGCAGCAGCATCACACGGCGCGCGGCCAGGGTGGCCTGCGGCAATTTGCGCGAGCCGCTCGTCGTCATCATCAGGTTCAGGCTGCGCACGCGCTGCGGGTGCTGGGCAGCCAGGTGCTGCGCGACCATGCCGCCCAGCGACGCGCCGCAGACGTGGGCGCTGCGCAGCCCCAGCGCATCGAGCACACCCAGGGCATCGCGCGCCATGTCGGCCAATTGGTAAGGTGCCCTCACCGGCCAATGCAGCATGTGCTGCACAGTGGCCAACGGCAGGCTGGGGACGCCCAGGTGGTCGAAGCCCTGGCTCAGGCCGGCATCGCGGTTGTCGAACCGGATCACGCGAAACCCGCGCGAGACCAGCGCCTGCACCATCTCGGCCGGCCAGCTGGTCAGCTGCATGCCCAGGCCCATGATCAGCAGCAGCGGCTCGCCGGCAGGCGAACCCTCGTCTTCGACCTCGATCGAAATGCCGTTCGCGCTCAGTTGCATGGGGTCAAGCGGCCCGCGGCGCAGCGAACCCGTTGTCACCAGGGGTCGGCTTGAAGAACCAGCGCCGCACGCCGACGGCTTCGAACGGCTGCCAGGCCCCCTCGGGCTGGCGCAGGCGGTCGGCGATCAGGTACATCGTCAGCGGGTTCATGCCCATGCCGACATGGCTGGCCTGCAGCTCGATGTTCTCGGTGTGCGGCAGCGGCGGGTTCAGGCTGCACTGCCAGGCGACGACGCCATCGGTGCGCGAGTAGATCGATGTCGTGGGCACCGGTGGCGGGCGGCGGATCTCGGCGATCACCTCGGGGTCGTGGGCTGACTTGCCGCTGACGAATTCGAAGAAGCGCCAGGCATTCGTCGCCCGCGGGTGGCCGCCGAACGGCGAGCCCAGCGTGATGACGCAACGCACCAGATCCGGCAGCTGCTTGGCCAGCTCGCGCGCATAGACGCCGCCCAGGCTCCAGCCGACGAGGCTGACCCGCTGGCCGGTGCGCGCGTATGCACCTTGGAGCTGCTCGATGCAGCCTTCCAGCACGCCGTCACGCGGGCCGAAGTTGAAGCCCTGGCGCCATGGATGCGACGCGTAGCCGCGGTCGCGCAGGAAGTTGCGCATCGGCACGGTGCTGAAGTCAGAGACACCAAGGCCGGGAAAGACGATGACCGGGTGGCCATCGCCGGCGGGCAGTTGGCGCAGCCATGGCGCGCTGGCCAGCAGCGCGGCGAATTCCCACGGCGCCCGGCCTTCGAGGGCCAGCTTCAGCAGCCCTGGTGCACGCACCGGGCTGGAATCGTTGTCATGAACGGGCATGGCCCGATCTTAGCGAGCCACCGCGCGCACCAGTCGGGCGCTTGCCCTAGGACTTTGTCGCCTTCGTGACAGGCTGGCGGGTCTTGCGGGCAGGTGCCGATGTCGACCTGCCCACCGCTTTGACCGCACCTTTGCGTTTGGCTGCCGGCTGGGCATTGGCCCTCTTCGCGCCGGGCTTGGCCCTGGCCGTTGGCCGCTTCTTCGCGGGCACCGGTGTCGCAGCCGGCGGGCTCTCTGGCGGCAGCAACTGCAGGTCGGCATAGGCGGCTCGCACCGCTTCGGCGTAGCGTGCCACGTCGGGCATCGCCGCAGCGTCGGCCATCATGCCGAAGTCCATGTGCTTGTCGAAGCTTTGCACCGTCACGTTCAGCGCGAGTCCGTGCACGACGATGCTGGTCGGGTAGTTGGTCAACATGCGTGCGCCGGCCAGGTACAGCGGCACCAGCGGGCCCGGCACGTTCGAAATCGCGAGCGTGGCCACCGGCGGGATGCGCTCGGCGACCTTGGCTTTGCCGTACATGGAACGGGCGGCCTCCATGAGCCATGGCACGCCGATGCTCGGGAAGTCGGTCGGCAGCACGCTCTTGAGCGATCCCATCGTCGCCTTCATCGCCGCGGAAGACGCCTTGATGTGCGCCAGCCGGCGCTGCGGGTCGGCCAGGTGCGTGCCCAGGCTGATGAAGCTGAGCGAAGCCTGGTTGTCGGAGCTGGTATCGCCCGGTTGCCGCAGCGAGATCGGCACCGCGGCGATCATCGGCTTGCGGGGCACGGTGATGCCATGGGCCGCAAAGTACTTGCGCAGGCCCCCTGCGCAGAGGAACAGCACCACGTCGTTCAGGCTGCACGCGTGCAGCTTGGCCAGCGACTTCATCTCGGCCAGCGGCAGCGACAGGCTGGCGAACGCCCTGCCCGGCGTGACCGACACGTTCAGCATCGTGCGCGGCGCGAGCGCAAGGTTGCTCACCTTGCCTTTGCCACGGTTCAGCAGCGGCGTGTGCATGGCCACGGCCCCGGCGGCACGGGCAAGGCTGCTGACCGTGGACGGCAGTTCGCGGATGATCTGCCCGACCTGCAGCACCTCGCTGGCGATCGCGCCACGCAGCATCTCGGCCATGTCGTGGCGAAAGGTCTTCACGCGCTTCGATGGGCGCGTCTCGATCACGCGCGGCTGCGGTGTCAGGTCGAACAGGAGGTTCGCCAGTGCCACCGCGGCCTGCCCGTCGACCGCAGCGTGGTGGACCTGGCTGTACAACGCCACGCGCTTGTGGCCCGAGTGCGAGTTGCCAAGCCCTTCCAGCACATGGAACCGCCACAACGGCTTGCTGCGGTCCAGCAGCTTCGGGTGCAGTTCACCGACGGCGGCATGCAGCTCGGCCAGGCCGTCGCCCTTTTTCGCCGACGCCGGCAGCTTGACCTCGACGATGTGCTGGTTCAGATCGGGCTCGGCGTCGACCCAGGCCGGGTTTGCCAGGTTCAGCGGCATCCACCACAGGCGGCGTCGCAACGCGGGCATCAGCGGCAGGCGCGCTGCCATCAGGGCACGCAGGTCCTTGACGAAGTGGCCGCGGTAGCCCTTCGGCAGCTCGAGCACATGCAAGGCGCCCACGTGCATGGGCATCTCGGGCGACTCGATGTACAGAAAGGTCGCGTCCAGGCCGCTGAGCTGAAGCATGGGGTCCCTGAGGTCGAATCGGAATCGGCCCATGCTAGGGTGCCACGCGGCGACGGGCGCTCGGGTGTCGCCCTAGGGTGCGTCCTCTGCGGAGCCGAAAGCTGCTCTCAAGCCGGCTGAGCCCCGGGGAGGGTGGCGGCGCCAGAGCCCTGGCGCCGGTTACTTCGTCTCGTCAGCGCAGATGCGCCAGCGGGTGCGCCCAGGCAGGCCAGGGGCTGTCGAAAAAGGCGGCGACCATCGCCGGCGTGACATCGGCCACCTGTGCCGGGTTCCAGCGTGGGGCGTGGTCCTTGTCGATGGCCAGGGCGCGAACGCCCTCCACCGTTTCACTTGCCGCGCCGGGGCGCAGGTGGAAGCAGTGGCGCACCAGGTCGCGCTCCATGCGCAGGTCGTCGGCCAGGCTCATCTGGCGCGCACGGCGGATCTGCTCCAGCGTCACGGCCATCATCAGTGGCGATTGTTGGCGCAGCGCGGCGAGCGTGGCTTGTGCCCAGTCGCCGGAATCGGCCATCAGCGATCGTTCGATCGCCTGGAAGTCGCCCCCGGCGAAATGCTGGTCGATCGACGCATGCTGCGCAATGATCGGCGCCGTGGCGAGCGGCGCTGCAGCGTGGTGGCGCAGCGTGTCGGCAATCGTCTGCATCGTCAGCCAGGGCAAAGCGGCCAGCGCGTCGATCACAGCGGGCAGCGTGGCCGAAGGCAGCTCGATGTCGGCCAGGCCGGTCTCGATCGCATCGGCCGCTTTCAGCACATGGCCAGTCAGCGCAAGGTATTCGCCCAAGCGGCCAGCGCATCGCGACAGGAACCAGCCACCACCGACATCGGGGAACAAGCCGATGTGCGTCTCGGGCATCGCCAGTTTGCTGTGCTCGGTGACCACGCGGTGCGACGCCCCCTGGCTGATGCCCATGCCGCCGCCCATGCAGATGCCGTCCATCCATGCGATGTAGGGCTTGGGGTAGCCATGGATCAGGTGGTTCAGCGCGTACTCTTCGGTGAAGAAGTCTTCGAGCTTCGGGTCTCCGGCGAGTGCCGCCTGGTGGAAGAAGCGGATGTCGCCACCGGCGCAAAAGGCCGGCGCCTTGCCGGCCCGCGCGGCACCGTGGACCAGCACTGCGTCGATGCTGTCGTCGTCTTCCCAAACCCGCAGCCAACGCGTCAGCTCGCGGATCATCTCCAGCGACAGCGCGTTCAGCGCCTGCGCACGGTTCAGTGTGATCAGGCCCAGACGGCCGCGTTGTTCGGCCAGGATCTGCACGTCGGTGTTGAGGGCGTTGCTCATCGGTACTACACGAGGTCAGGTCAAACAGAAGCCGGGGCCGTTGCCGTCGATCGACGCAGCAAGGCAAACAATTCGTTGGCAGCCAGTGCACCCAACACGAGCGCACCGCCGAACATCGCGGCACTGGACGGCTTTTCACCGGCGCCGAGCCAGGCCCAGGCCACGCCGAACAACACCTCGAGCAAGGCCAGCAAGGCCACTTCCGGCGCGGCCAGCGTGCGGGCGGCGGTCACGGCCATCACGCAGGGAATGGCGAGCTGCGTCACGCCGAGCAAGGCGAGCCAGCCGACGTCCGGCGCCCAAGCCTGCAGCGGCCACGCCACCGGCAAGGTGACGGCCGCAGAGATCAACGCGCCGATCAGCAAGGCCGGCAGCATGTCCGACGAGGCTTCGCTGCGTGATGCGTGCTGGATCAGCGTCCAGTTGATCGCGCCGGCGATCGGCACGCCCATCGCGATGCCGGTGCCCAGCAGGTGGCTGCCCCCTGCGCCGCTGATGTCCGCCCCGAACATCCACGCAATGCCGCCACCGGCCACGAGGATCGCGGCCCAGGTGCGCGCAGGCAGACGGTGATTCAGCAGGAAGCGGGAAAGCAGCGCCGTGAACAGCGGCGCGGTGGCCATGACCACCAGCACGTTGGCCACGGTGGTCAACGTGATCGCCACCATGAAGGCGGTGAACATCACGCTCCAGCACAGGCCCGATGCCCACAGCACCGCACCGCCGGTGCAGATGCGCGCCACCAGCGCCTGCGGCCCGCGCAGCCAGCCCAACAACACGATCAGCCCGACCGCATTGAACAAGCTGCGCCAGAACGTCACCTCGAACGAACGCGCCTGTTCGAGGTGCCGCGTGATGACGCCCGCCGTGCTCCACAGCAGGGTCACCACGATCATCACGAACACGGCACGGCGGTGGGTCATGTATTGAAAGCGGCTCCCAAGGAGCCGCGAGTGTCACTCAAACTGGAGCCCCCGCTTGGAGGGGGCTGGGGGGAGCGAAACAAAATTGGAAACGCGCTGAGCGTGAAGGCGCTTATGCGCCTTCACGTGAGGCACGTTTCCGGTCGTGTTCCTTCAGGAATCGCTTGCGCACCCGAATGCTCTTCGGCGTGATCTCGACCAATTCGTCGTCGGCGATGAACTCGACGGCGTATTCGAGCGTCAGGTCGATCGGCGGCGTGATCTTGATCGCGTCTTCCTTGCCACTGACGCGGAAGTTGGTCAGCTGCTTGGTACGCGTAGCGTTGACGACCAGGTCATTGTCGCGGCTGTGGATGCCGATGATCAGGCCTTCATACACCGGATCACCCGGCTTCACGAACATGCGGCCACGGTCGTCCAGCTTGCCCAAGGCGTAGGTGAAGATTTCGCCGTCGTCCATGCTGATCAGCACGCCGTTCTTGCGGCCTTCGATGTCGCCCTTGTGGGGCTCGTAGCCGTCGAAGATGTTGCTGATCAGGCCGGTGCCGCGGGTCAGGTTCATGAACTCGTTCGAGAAGCCGATCAGGCCACGCGCCGGGATGCGGTATTCCAAGCGCACGCGTCCGTTGCCGTCGGTTTCCATGTTGACCAGTTCGGCCTTGCGTTCGCCCAGCGCCTGCATCACGCCACCCTGGTGGGTGTCTTCGACGTCGGCGGTGACCAGCTCGATCGGCTCGTGCTTCTCGCCATTCACTTCATGGAACACCACGCGCGGCTTCGACACGGCCAGCTCGTAGCCCTCGCGGCGCATGTTTTCCAGCAGGATGGTCAGGTGCAGTTCGCCGCGGCCCGAGACTTCGAAGATGCCGTCTTCCTCGGTCTCTTTCACGCGCAGCGCCACGTTGTGCTGCAGCTCTTTCTGCAGCCGGTCCCAGATCTGGCGGCTGGTGACGAACTTGCCTTCACGGCCGGCCAGCGGCGAGGTGTTGACGCAGAAGTTCATCGTCAGCGTCGGCTCGTCGACGCGCAGCATCGGCAGCGGCTGCGGGTTCAGCGGGTCAGTGATCGTGACGCCGATGCCGATGTCCTCGATGCCGTTGATCAGCACGATGTCGCCGGGGCCGGCCTCGGTGGCTTGCACACGCTCCAGGCCTTCGAAGGTCAGCACCTGGTTGATGCGACCCTTGATGGTCTTGCCGTCCGGGCCTTCCATCACCACCACGTCCATCGCCGGCTTGATCGTGCCTTGGTTGACGCGGCCAACGCCGATACGGCCGACGTAGGTCGAATAGTCCAGCGACGAGATCTGCAGCTGCAGCGGCGCGGCGGGGTCGCCCTCATGCGCCGGCACGTGCTTGAGCACGGTGTCGAACAGCGCGGTCATGTCGGGGCCCCACTGCTCGCCCGGCGCGCCTTCTTCCAGCGACGCCCAGCCGTTCAGGCCCGAGGCGTAGACGACCGGGAAGTCGAGCTGCTCGTCGCTGGCGCCCAGCTTGTCGAACAGCTCGAAGGCGGCGTTGATCACGTAGTCCGGACGAGCGCCGGGCTTGTCGACCTTGTTGACGACGACGATGGGCTTCAGGCCCAGCGCCAGCGCCTTCTTGGTCACGAAGCGCGTTTGCGGCATCGGGCCCTCTTGCGCGTCGATCAGCAGCACGACGCCATCGACCATCGACAGCGCACGCTCGACCTCACCGCCGAAGTCCGCGTGGCCCGGGGTGTCGACGATGTTGACGTGGGTGCCCTTCCATTCGACGGCGCAGTTTTTGGCCAGGATGGTGATGCCACGCTCTTTTTCGATGTCGTTGCTGTCCATCACGCGCTCGGCGACCTTCTCGTTCTCACGGAAGGTGCCGCTCTGGCGCAGCAGCTGGTCGACCAGCGTGGTCTTGCCATGGTCGACGTGGGCAATGATGGCGATGTTGCGGATCTGGCGGGTCATGGTGCTCTTTCAGGAATTCAGCAGGGCCTGGACCTCGATGGGGCTCAACAGGCGATCGGCGATCAATTCGCCGGCGGTGATGTGGGCGCTGCCCAGGAAGGCGGCTGGTTCTGGGCCGTAGACGCGGACCAACTCGCGGTCCGGCTCGTTGACCCTTCGGCGCAGGCCGGAAAGGAAACGAGCGGCTTCGGCTTCGGCCAGCCGCAGCAGCGGCCAGTCGTTGAGCAGGCAGTCCGGTGGGTGCAGCAGCGCGTCGCGTGCAGGTTCGTCAAGCGCTGCCAGGGCGTCCAACGTGATGGCGCCGGCCAGCGTCAATGCGCCGGTCTCGGTGCGGCGCAGCGACGCGAGGTGCGCGCCGCAGCCCAGGCGCTCGCCGATGTCTTCGGCCAGCGTGCGGATGTAGGTGCCCTTGCTGCAGCGCACGGTGATCGTCAGCTCAAACCGTGCATCGTCCCAGCCCAGCATGTCGATCGCGTGAATCGTCACGCGGCGCGCTTCGCGCTCGACCTCGATGCCGGCGCGTGCATATTCGTACAGCGCCTTGCCGTCCTTCTTCAGCGCCGAATGCATCGGCGGAATCTGGTCGATCGGGCCGACGAAGGCGGCACAAACGGCGGCAAGTTGCTCTGGCGTCACCGCCACCGGGCGCTCTTCGATCACTTCGCCTTCGCGGTCGCCACCCACGGTGCGCTGACCCAGCCGGAGCACTGCGCTGTAGGCCTTGTCCGCGTCCAGGCTGACCTGGCTGAACTTGGTGGCGGCGCCGAAGCAGATCGGCAGCAGGCCCGAGGCCAACGGATCGAGCGTGCCGGTGTGGCCGGCCTTCTCGGCGCGAAACAGGCGCTTGGCCTTCTGCAATGCGTCGTTGCTCGACAGGCCCACCGGCTTGTCGAGCAACAACACACCGTGCAGCGCGCGGCGTTGAACGCGAGGACGCAAGGGCTGGTTCAAGTCACTCGTCCTTGGCTCGCGTGGCGTTCGCCCGCTGGATCAGCGAGTTCAGATCGGCCGCGCGCTCCGTGGTCTGGTCGAACTTGAAATGCAGCGTCGGCACCGTGTGGATCGCCAGGCGCTTGAACAGGCCGTTGCGCACGAAGCCCGCGGCCTCATTCAGCGCGAGTTCGCACTCGTGCGGGTCACCGACCAGCAGCGAGAAGAAGACATTCGCGTGCGCATAGTCGGGTGTGACCTCGACCGCGTTGATCGTGACCATGCCAATGCGCGGGTCTTTCAGCTCGCGGATCAGCTCGGCCAGATCGCGCTGGATCTGGTCGGCCACGCGGTGGCTGCGGTTCGGGATGCTGCGCTTGTGTCTCATGGTTTTGTTCCGCTCCTGAAGCAAAAAACCCCGCCGGTTCCGGCGGGGTTTTCCTGGCGTGAAGCCGGACCCGCCTTACAGCGTTCGGGCGACTTCCTTGACCTCGAAGAACTCCAGCTGGTCGCCCTCTGCGATGTCGTTGTAGTTCTTCAGCTTGATACCGCACTCGAAGCCTTCCTTGACCTCGCGTACATCGTCCTTCTCGCGGCGGACCGAATCGACCTCGCCGGTGTAGATGACGATGTTCTCGCGCAGCAGGCGGAACTTCGCACCACGACGCACCAGGCCCGAAGTGACCATCGAGCCGGCCACGGTGCCGATCTTCGAGGCGACGAAGACCTTGCGGATCTCGGCCGTGCCCAGCGCTTCTTCACGCTGTTCCGGTGCCAGCATGCCGCTCATCGCCGCCTTCACCTCATCCACGGCGTCGTAGATGATGTTGTAGTAGCGGATGTCCACGCCATTGCCTTCGGCCAGCTTGCGCGCGCCGGCATCGGCACGGGTGTTGAAGCCGATGATGATGGCCTTGGAGGCGATCGCCAGGTTGACGTCCGACTCGCTGATGCCGCCGACCGCCGCGTGCACGATCTGCACCTTGACCTCGTCGGTCGACAGCTTGAGCAGCGAGGATCCGAGCGCTTCCTGCGAGCCCTGCACGTCGGCCTTGATGATCAACGGCAGCGTCTGCGCCTGGCCTTCGCCCATGTTCTCGAACATGTTCTCGAGCTTGGCGGCCTGCTGCTTGGCCAGCTTCACGTCGCGGTACTTGCCTTGGCGGAAGGTCGCGATTTCGCGCGCACGCCGCTCGTCTGACAGCACCATGAAGTCGTCGCCCGCCTGCGGCACTTCGGTCAGGCCCTGGATTTCGACCGGGATCGACGGGCCCGCTTCGGCGGTGTTCTTGCCGTCCTCATCGAGCATCGCCCGGACGCGGCCGTAGCTTGCGCCCGCCAGCACCACGTCGCCACGCTTCAACGTGCCGGACTGCACCAGCACCGTCGCGACCGGGCCGCGGCCCTTGTCCAGGCGGGCTTCGATCACAATGCCCTTGGCCATCGCATCGGCCGGGGCCTTCAGCTCCAGCACTTCGGCCTGCAGCAGCACCTGCTCCAGCAGGTCGTCGATGCCCTGGCCGGTCTTGGCGGACACCGCGACGAACGGCGAGTCACCGCCGAACTCTTCCGGCACCACCTGCTCGGCCACCAGCTCGTTCTTCACGCGCTCGGGGTTGGCATCGGGCTTGTCGATCTTGTTCATCGCCACGACGATGGGCACGCCCGCCGCCTTGGCATGGTGGATCGCTTCCTTTGTCTGCGGCATCACGCCGTCGTCGGCCGCCACCACCAGGATGACGATGTCGGTCGCCTTGGCGCCACGAGCCCGCATCGCGGTGAACGCCGCGTGGCCCGGGGTGTCGAGGAAGGTGATCATGCCGCGCGGCGTGTCGACGTGGTAGGCGCCGATGTGCTGCGTGATGCCACCGGCTTCACCCGCGGCCACACGGGCACGGCGGATGTAGTCCAGCAGCGAGGTCTTGCCGTGGTCGACGTGGCCCATGACGGTCACGACCGGCGCGCGCGGCAGCTGTTCGCCACCGACGGCGGCTTCTTCCTCTTCCGAGAAGGCTTCCGGATCGTCCAGCTTCGCGGCAAAGGCCTTGTGGCCCATTTCCTCGACCAGGATCATCGCGGTTTCCTGATCCAGCTGCTGGTTGATCGTGACCATCTGGCCCAGCTTCATCAGCTGCTTGATCAACTCGGAGGCCTTGATGGCCATCTTGTGCGCCAGGTCGGCCACCGAGATGGTTTCGGGCACGTGAACCTCTTGCACCACCGGTTCGGTCGGCGCCTGGAAGTTCGATGCGCCCGAGTCGCGGCTGTCGCCACGACGGCCACCACGCGGTGCGCGCCAGCCCGGACGGCCAGCGCCCGAGTCGGTGCGGCCCTTGGCGGCGGTGCCCTTCTTCTTGGCATCGTCGGCCCAGCTGGACGACAGCTTCTCGGACTTGACGGACTTCTTGTCGCCCGGCTTGGCAGCGGCGCCTGCTGTCGTGGTCGTCGTGCCCGGTGCGGCCTTGGGCTTGTGGATCGTGCCCTTGATGCCTTCCTTGGCGACGGCAGGATCGGCCGGCTTCGGCTCTTCCGGCTTCTTGGCGATCATCACCTTGTTCTTGCGCGCCATCATGTCGCGGATGGCGGCAGCTTCGGCTTCGGCTGCCTGGCGGCGCTTGCCCAGATCGGCCATGCGCTGCTTTTCTTCGGCATCGGCGTCAGCGGCCTTGATCACGCGCAGTGCAGGCTTGGGCGGCGCAGGCGGCGGCGCGGGTTCGGCGGCAGGTGCCGGGGCGGGCGCTGCGGCGGCGGGTGCCGAGGCAGGCTCGGCGGCAGCCGACGATGACCCAGCGGCCTTGGCCAGCGCAGCCTGGGCTTGCGCCGCGGCTTCGGCGGCGGCCTTCTCAGCCGCGGCAGCCTCGGCGGCGGCACGCTCGGCGGCCTCGCGCTCGGCGGCTTCCCGCTCGCGCTCTTCGCGCTGGCGGCGCTTCTCGGCCAGCTCTTCTTCCTGGCGACGGATCAGCTCGGCCTGGCGGCGGGCTTCTTCTTCGCGGCGGGTGAGCTCGGCCTCGTCGATCACCGGCGCGGCCGGTGCGGCTTCTTCTTCGGGTGCGTTGCCGGGCACGTCGTCACGTTTGACGAAGACGCGCTTCTTGCGCACCTCCACCTGGATCGTGCGGGCCTTGCCGGAGGCGTCGGCTTGCTTGATCTCGCTGGTCGACTTGCGGGTCAGCGTGATCTTCTTGCGATCGCCGCCGGCCGTGCCGTGCGAGCTGCGCAGGAATTCGAGCAACCGCTCCTTGTCGGAGTCGGTCAGCGAGTCGTCAGGCGACTTCTTGGCGACGCCGGCCGACTGTAGCTGCTCGAGCAGCGTCGCCGCGGGGCGATTCAGCTCCGTGGCGAGTTGGGCGACGGTGGTCACTGCCATGTCTGGATTTCCTTGATCTTGATGCCGGTATCTCGTGGGCGCTTGGGTGAGGCGGTCGTTGATCAGGCGTTGAACCAATGTTCACGCGCCTTCATGATCAGCGCCTTGGCCTGCGCGTCATCCACGCCGGTCATCTCGATGAGTTCGTCTACGGCCAGGTCGGCCAGGTCGTCGCGGGTGTGCACACCACCATCGGCGAGCTTTTCGATCAGGTCGGGCTGCAGGCCCTTGCCTTCGAATTCGAGGTCGCGCAGATCCTGCGACACCTCGTCGACCTTCTCTTCGCGGGCGATTTCCATCGTCAGCAGCGCATCCTTGGCCCGGGTGCGCAATTCGCTGACGGTGTCCTCGTCGAAGCCTTCGATCTCAAGCATTTCCTGCGCCGGCACATAGGCCACTTCTTCGAGGCTGGTGAAACCTTCCTCGATCAGCAGATCGGCCACTTCCTCGTCGACGTCGAGCTTGTCGACGAACAGCTTGCGGATCGAGCCCGACTCTTCTGCCTGCTTGGCCGCCGATTCCTCGGCCGTCATGATGTTGATGCGCCAGCCGGTCAGCTCGGACGCGAGCCGCACGTTCTGGCCGCCGCGGCCGATGGCGATGGCGAGGTTTTCCTCGTCGACCACCACGTCCATCGCATGCTTTTCTTCGTCGACGACGATCGACTGTACGTTCGCCGGCGCCAGAGCGCCGATCACGAACTGCGCCGGGTCTTCCGACCACAGCACGATGTCGACCCGCTCGCCGGCCAGCTCGTTGGTGACCGCGGTCACGCGCGAGCCGCGCACGCCGACGCAGGTGCCGATCGGGTCGACCCGCTTGTCATGCGACACGACGGCGATCTTGGCCCGCGAGCCCGAATCACGGGCGCAGCTCTTGATCTCGAGCAGGCCCTGCTCGATCTCGGGCACTTCCTGCGCGAACAGCTCGACCATGAAGCCCGGCGCCGAGCGGGACAACATGATCTGCGGCCCGCGTGCAGCGGTGTCGATGCCGGCGATGAAGGCCCGCACGCGGTCACCCGAACGCAGGTTCTCCTTCGGGATCATCTCGTTGCGCTTCAAGCGACCTTCGACGCGGCCCGACTCGACAATGATGTCGCCTTTGTCCAACCGCTTGACGGTGCCGACGAAGATCTTCTCGCCACGCGACAGGAAATCGGTCAGCAGTTGTTCGCGCTCGGCGTCGCGGATCTTCTGCAGGATCACCTGTTTGGCAGCCTGGGCGCCGATGCGACCGATCGGCACCGAGTCGATCGGCTCTTCGATGTAGTCGTCGACCTCGATGTCGTCGATCTGCTCCTTCGCTTCGAAGAGCAGGATCTCGGCATCGGGGATCTGCAGGCCGGCCTCGTCCGGCACGACGTGCCAGCGACGGAAGGTCTCGTACTCGCCGGTTTCACGGTCGACGGTGACGCGGATATCCACCTCACCACCGTGCAGTTTCTTGGTGGCCTGGGCCAGCGCCGCCTCGACAGCGCCGAACACGACATCACGCTCGACGCTCTTCTCACGAGAGATCGCGTCCACCAACATCAGCATTTCGCGGTTCATTGTTCTTGACCTCCGTCAGTTTCGCCGGCCGACTGCTCACTGGCCGGCGCGCCCTTGCCTCGGCGCCCCTTGAAATTGAGCACCGGCACCAGCCGGGCTTCGCGAACCTCGTCGAAAGCAAAGTCGAGCACCTGGTCAACTTTGCCGTCGTTGAATATCAATTGCCACCCCGAACCTGCGTTGTCGCCCTCGGTGGCGGCGTGCAGCGTCCCCTGGAATTTCTTGCGACCCTGAAAAGGCAGCTTCAGCGTGATCAGCACCTCTTGGCCGGCGAAGCGGGCGTAATCTTCGACGCGCTTCAGCGGGCGATCCAGACCGGGCGACGAGACTTCCAGGCGCGCATAGTCGACGTTGTCGACTTCGAGCACATACTGCAGCTGGCGGGTGACGGCCTCGCAATCCTCGACGGTCACGAACTCGTGTTCGCCTGAGGGATAGGCACGGCCAGGCACGCGGTCGATGTAGACGCGCAACAACCCGCCGGCCGATCGCTCGACATCGACGAGTTCATAACCCAACCCGGTCACCGTCTTCTCGACGGCTTGGCTCCAGCTCATCTGGTGGCAGTTACCCTTGTTCAAAGCCTGGGCGAATCCAACGGGGAAACGCTCTACAGACACCCAAATCACGGCGTCACCCCAGGTGATACACCATGCAAAACGACCACGCAAAAAAAATGGGCTGGATGAATCCGCCCACTTTTCAAGTGTGTGTCACGCAATTCTAGCGAAGGACGGATTGTAGCCTGCAAGAGATGTACCCGCAAGACCTGAAGGGTGCGCGTGCGAGAATCCGCATCCACACAACAACCCCCTTCGGAGACCGCATGGGATTCCTCGCCGGCAAGCGCCTTCTGATCACCGGCCTGTTGTCGAACCGCTCGATCGCCTACGGCATCGCCCAGGCCTGCCGCCGCGAAGGCGCCGAGCTGGCGTTCAGCTATGTTGGCGAGCGCTTCAAGGAGCGAATCACCGAGTTTGCCGCCGAGTTCGACTCGAAGCTGGTCTTCGATTGTGACGTGGGCGACGACGCAGCGATCGAAAAACTGTTCGCCGACCTGAAGACCGCCTGGCCGGACGGCTTCGATGGCTTCGTCCATTCGATCGGCTTCGCCCCGCGCGAGGCGATCGCCGGCGAGTTCCTCGACGGCCTGACGCGCGAGAACTACCGCATCGCGCACGACATCTCGGCCTACAGCTTCCCGGCATTGGCCAAGGCCGCGCTGCCGAGCCTGCGGCCGAACGCGGCGCTGCTGACGCTGTCGTACCTGGGCGCCGTCCGCGCGGTGCCGGCTTACAACACGATGGGCCTGGCCAAGGCCTCGCTGGAGGCCAGCGTACGCTACCTGGCCGCCGGTCTGGGCCCCAAGGGCATCCGCGTGAACGGCATCTCGGCCGGGCCGATCAAGACGCTGGCCGCGTCGGGCATCAAGGGTTTCGGCAAGCTGCTGGAAGTGTTCTCGAAGAACGCCCCGCTGCGCCGCAACGTGACGATCGAGGACGTCGGCAACGTTGCTGCCTTCCTGCTGTCCGACCTGGCCGCCGGCGTGACCTCCGAGATCACCTACGTCGACGGCGGCTTCAGCCACGTGATGATCGGCGATATGCCTTGACCCCCACGCAGCCTTCGGGGGGCTGCCTTGCAGGCCGCGCCGAGCCAGAGGCTCGGGCCCCTCGGTAGGCACAAAACAGTCCTCAGGACTGTTTGTGTCCGACCTCGACCCCCGAGGGGGCTCGCTCAGCGGATCGGCGAAGCCGAATCCGCGCACGCCATCTGATGAGGGGCGGCGCTTAGCGCGCCCCCCCCCCGCTGGCTCAATCTCTTACGCAGTCGACGCAGTAGCGCTTGTCGCCGTTCGGCAGGTCCTCGGCGACCAGGCCGTGCACGTCGGTGTCAAAACCCGGGAAGGCCTTGTTGAAGGCACGCGTGAAGCGCAGGTAGTCGACGATCTTCTTGTTGAAGCGCTCGCCCGGAATCAGCAGCGGGATGCCCGGCGGGTACGGCGTCAGCAGCGAGGTCGTGATGCGCCCTTCCAGGCGGTCGATCTCGACCCGCTCGATGCGGCGACGCGCGATGTTGGCGAACGCGTCGCTGGGCTTCATCGCCGGCTGCAGATCCGACAGGTACATCTCGGTCGTCAGGCGCGCGATGTCGCCCTTGGCATACATCTCGTGGATGCCGCTGCACAGATCGGCCAGCCCCATGCGCTCGTAGCGCGGGTGCGCGGCGCAGAACTCGGGCAGGATGCGCCACAGCGGCTGGTTCCTGTCGTAGTCGTCCTTGAACTGCTGCAGCGCGGTCAGCAGCGTGTTCCAGCGGCCCTTGGTGATGCCGATGGTGAACATGATGAAGAACGAGTACAGCCCCGTCTTCTCGACCACCACGCCGTGCTCGGCCAGGTACTTGGTGACGATCGACGCCGGAATGCCCGTCTTGGCAAACTTGCCGGACATGTCCAGCCCAGGCGTGATGATGGTGGACTTGATCGGATCCAGCATGTTGAAGCCGGCCGCCATGGCGCCAAAGCCATGCCACTTGGCGTTGGCCTTCAGCACCCAGTCCTCCTGCTTGCCAATGCCCTCTTCGGTCAGCTTGTCCGGACCCCAGACCTTGAACCACCAGTCCTTGGCGCCATAGTCGGCATCGACCTTGCGCATGGCACGGCGGAAGTCCAGCGCCTCGCGGATGCTTTCCTCGACCAGCGCGGTGCCGCCGGGCGGCTCCATCATCGCCGCTGCCACGTCGCACGAGGCGATGATCGCGTACTGCGGCGAGGTCGAGGTGTGCATCAGGTAGGCCTCGTTGAAGAGGTCGCGGTCGAGCTGCACGGTCTGCGATTCCTGGACCAGCACCTGCGAAGCCTGGCTGATGCCAGCCAGCAGCTTGTGGGTCGATTGCGTCGCATAGACCATCGCCTGCTTCGGCCGCGCGCCGCCCCGCCCCATCGCGTGGTAGGTGGCGTAGAACTTGTGGAACGCGGCGTGCGGCAGCCAGGCCTCGTCGAAGTGCAGCGTGTCGACCCAACCGTCGAGCTTGCCCTTGATCGTCTCGGTGTTGTAGAGCACGCCGTCGTAGGTGCTCTGCGTGACGGTCAGGATCTTCGGTCGCACCGTCTTCGGGTCGATGTCCTGCAGCAGCGGATGCTTGGCGATCTTCTTCTGGATCGACGCCTTGCTGAACTCGCTCTCGGGGATCGGGCCAATAATGCCGTAGTGGTTGCGCGTCGGCGTCAGGAACACCGGCACCGCGCCCGTCATGATGATCGAGTGCAGGATCGACTTGTGGCAGTTGCGATCGACCAGCACCACGTCACCCGGCGCCACGTTGTGATGCCAGACCATCTTGTTGCTGGTCGAGGTGCCGTTGGTGACGAAAAAGCAATGGTCGGCATTGAAGATACGCGCCGCATTCTTTTCGCTCGCCGCCACCGGCCCGGTGTGATCCAGCAGCTGCCCGAGTTCCTCCACCGCGTTGCACACGTCGGCACGCAGCATGTTCTCGCCGAAGAACTGGTGGAACATCCGGCCGATCGGGCTCTTCAGGAACGCCACGCCGCCCGAGTGCCCCGGGCAGTGCCACGAATACGAGCCGTCCTGCGCGTAGTCGACCAGCGCCGCGAAGAACGGCGGCGCCAGCGAATCGAGATAGCTCTTGGCCTCGCGGATGATGTGGCGCGCCACGAACTCCGGCGTGTCCTCGAACATGTGGATGAAGCCGTGCAGTTCGCGCAGGATGTCGTTCGGGATGTGCTGCGAGGTGCGCGTTTCGCCGTACAGGTAGATCGGGATCTCGGCGTTGCGAAAGCGGATCTCTTCGATGAACTTGCGCAGGTTCAGCACCGCCGGGTCCAGCTCGGGGCCAGGGGTGAACTCTTCGTCGTCGATCGACAGGATGAAGGCGCTGGCGCGACTCTGCTGCTGGGCGAACTGCGACAGGTCGCCATAGCTGGTGACGCCGATCACCTCGAAGCCTTCTTTCTGCATC
Organism: Ideonella sp.; assembly: GCF_036277275.1. GTDB lineage: Bacteria > Pseudomonadota > Gammaproteobacteria > Burkholderiales > Burkholderiaceae_C > Ideonella. The sequence continues at coordinate 128,244 of NZ_DASUNH010000174.1, forward strand.
GCCTCGGCCAGCGCGCGTATACCCAGACCCGAGGTGTTCTCGGAACGGAAGTCCTCATCGATGATCACGATGGGAAAAGAAAAGCGCTGCATGGCGGCGGCCTCGGTTGGGCTGGCGGAAAATGGAAAGCGCGAAGTGTAGGGCCGATGAATGGCCCAGAGTTGACAAGTGGCGCCAAAACCAACAGGCGCCGCCACCGCAGGAGGCGACGATGAACTGGGACCATTCGACAGCCTGGTGGGTGGCCACCGGCGTGCTGGTGGCGCTGGAGCTGGCCACCGGCACTTTCTACCTCCTGATGGTCGCTATCGGCACGGTGGCCGGCGCGCTCGCCGCCCATGCCGGCCTGCCCTTCACCGGCCAGCTGGTGACGGCCGCCGTCATCGGCGGCGCCGGCGTGGCGTTGTGGCACCGCCGCCGCCAAGGCCAGCCGGCCGGGCCGCGTGCCGCCGAGAACCCGGACCTGAACATCGACGTAGGCTCGCGCGTTCAGGTACCCGCCTGGGGCGCCGACCGACAGGCACGCGTCACCCACCGCGGCGCGGCGTGGAGCGCACGCTACGCCGGCAGCGGCGTGCCGTCGCCGGGCGAGCATGTCATCGTCGCAGTCGAAGGCTCGCAACTCGTGCTCGATCGCGCCACCGGCTGAATCCGTCCGACCACCGATCCACTTCAAGGAAGCCCGATGGAAATCGTCGCCCTGATCATCTTCTTCATCGCGGTGCTGTTCATCGCACGCTCGGTGAAGGTGGTTCCACAGCAGAACGCCTGGGTCGTCGAGCGCCTGGGCCGCTACCACGCCACGCTGGCACCAGGCCTGAACATCCTCGTGCCCTTCGTCGACCGCTTGGCCTACCGGCATTCGCTGAAGGAAATCCCGCTCGACGTGCCGAGCCAGATCTGCATCACCCGCGACAACACCCAGCTCACCGTCGACGGCATCCTGTACTTCCAGGTGACCGACGCGATGCGCGCGAGCTACGGCTCGTCGAACTACATCCTGGCCATCACGCAGCTGGCCCAGACCACACTGCGCAGCGTGATCGGCAAGATGGAGCTGGACCGCACCTTCGAAGAGCGCGAAGTCATCAACGGTTCCGTCGTCGCTGCGCTGGACGAAGCGGCGTTGAACTGGGGCGTCAAGGTACTGCGTTATGAGATCAAGGACCTGACACCGCCCGCCGCCATCCTGCACTCGATGCAGGCGCAGATCACCGCCGAGCGCGAGAAGCGCGCGCTGATCGCCGCGTCCGAAGGCCGTCGACAGGAACAGATCAACATCGCCACCGGCGAGCGCGAAGCCTTCATCGCCCGCTCGGAGGGCCAGAAGCAGGCCGAGATCAACAAGGCGCAAGGCGAGGCCGCCGCGATTCTGGCAGTGGCCGAAGCCACCGCCGGCGCGATCCGCCAGGTGGCTGCAGCCATTCAATCGCCGGGCGGCGAGCAGGCCGTGCAACTGAAGGTCGCCGAAAAAGCCGTCGAAGCCTACGCCCAACTGGCGCAGAAGAACAACACGATGATCGTGCCGGGCAACATGAGCGAGGTTTCAGCGTTGGTGGCCAGCGCGATGGCTTTGATGCGCAGCCCTGCCACGCACCCTGGCGTTGCTCGCCAAGCCTGAGCTAGAATCTAAGGCTGCCCCTGCGGAGGGGTGGATGAGCGGTTTAAGTCGCACGCCTGGAAAGCGTGTGTGGGCTAATCCCCACCGCGGGTTCGAATCCCGCCCCCTCCGCCAATCAATATGCTCAAGGCCCCTTGCGATGTTCGAAGGGGCCTTTTTGTTTTTCCGCCTCGTACGGCGCGCGCGCCGGTTGCGATACCCCGAGCGATACCCGACCTCGATACGGCGGTGGCGCGCACCAATGAAAAAGCCGCCCGAAGGCGGCTTTGGCTGCGGGGCTGAGAAGACTCAGCGCACCACGGCGATCTGTTCGCGCTTGTCACCCTTGTAGGTGAACAGGGTCAGCGCACCGTTCTTGATGTCGCCCTTCTCGTCGAAGGAGATCGTGCCGGTCACGCCCTTGTAGCCGGAGGTCTTGGCCAGCACCGGCAGGTACTTGGCGGGTTCGGCCGAACCGGCCTTGACCATCGCGTCGACCATCACCATCGTGGCGTCATAGACGTACGGGGCGTAGATCTGCACGTCGGCGTTGAACTTCTTCTTGAAGTCGACCTTGAACTTCTCCATCGCCGTCTTCTGCGCGCCTTCGACACCACCGGCTTCGGCGCACACCACTTGGCCGTCAGCCATCGAGCCCGCGGCCAGCTTGGGCAGCTCGCCCGAGCAGATGCCGTCGCCACCCATGAACTTGGCGGTGATGCCCAGCTGCTTCATCTGGCGGATCATCGGGCCGGCCACCGCGTCCATGCCGCCGTAGAACACGACGTCGGGCTTGGCGGCCTTGATGCTGGTCAGGATG
>NZ_DASUNH010000175.1:0-58454 GCF_036277275.1 Ideonella sp.
CAACGACATCGAGCAGGCGGAGGGCTACGCGAAGCGCGATCAAAGTGTGCAACAACTGCTTGAACACAGCGCCGACGCCCTGGCCACGGGCTTGTCCGGCCAGCCCGAGCTGCGGGCCGAGCTGCTGCGGGTTGTCGGCGGTCTGCTGCACGACCTCGAGATTCCCGAAGCAGCCATCCGCGTGCGTCAGCAGCGAGTCGATGACCTGCCCGGCATCGGCGCCAGCACCGAAGTGCAGCGCGCGGCCTTGCGTGAGCTGAGCGCGAGCCAGCGGGCCGCACATCAGGAGAAGGCGGCACGCGACACGCTCGTGGCTGCGCGCCGGCTGTGCCCCGAGGCCGCACACGACGCGCCACCCGACTGCCTCGGCGTCGAAGTGGATCTGGGTCGCCTCGACTTCATAGACAGCCGCTGGGACGCCGCGCTCGGCCACCTGAAGCCGGTGCTGCCAGAGTTGGCCGCCAAGGCGGCAGGCACCGAAGACCAGGCCGCCGCATACGAACTGTTGGCCAGTCTGCATGCCAGCCGCAACGAGACTGACCAGGCGTTGAAGCACTTTGAACAGGCCATCGCCATCCGCGAATCCATGTGGGGCAAGAATTCGGCGCGAATCGCCCAGACCCACCTTCGATTCGGCCGGACGTTGTGGACGCTTCGCCAGCTGTCGCAAGCCGAGGCGGAACTCGAAAAGGCCTGGCGCATCTCGAGCACGACGCTCGGCCCCAAACATGTGCTGAGCGCGCGCATCGAGGCGAACCTGGGCCGACTGCAGTTCTACCTCGGCATCTCGCCGGAAGGACTGCCGCATCTGGAGCACGCGCGGCAAGCGCTGCACCGACAACGATCGCGGATCGACCCGATCGAGATCTTCCAGGTCCAGGTGCTCTGGGCCAATGCACTGGTTCTCGACGGCCACCTGGCGCGTGCGCGCGACGAGCTGGCCGAGGCAATGAACCTTCACAGCCGACTGAAGACCCACGCCGGACCGGATGTCACCCTCGACGTCTCGCAGGCTCGCTGGTTGATCGACACGGGGCAGTTCGCCGAGGGCCGCCAGATTCTGGAACGCTTGCGCGACTCGGCGATCGCCCGTTCCGGACCGAAACACCCCGACGTGGCCGACCGTCGTTCCCGACTGGCACAGGCGTGGTTGGCCAGTGGCGAGCCGATCAGGGCAGAGGCCGAGCTGGCGGCCGCGATGGACACGCAAGATGCGGCAGAAACGCAGTTCGGATCACCCCAGCACCGCGCGCAACTGGTGCTGCTCGCGTTGCGGCTCGCCCAGGGCCGCTATGACTTGGCCGCGACTCTGGCCACCTCGCTGGAGCAGGGGGCGCAGAAGACTCCTCGCCGCGAACAACTCCGCGAAGCCCTGGTGCAGATGCACTCGGCAGTTGGCCGCACATGGGCCGGCACGGGCCGTCATGCGGACGCCGACGTCCATCTTGTCAAGGCGATCGAACTGCTGGACGCGGCCAACCCAGACCACCCGGGGTTGGTCGAGCTGCGCGCCTATCGGGCGCAGAACCTGGCGGCGACGCATGGAGGTGCGCGGGCCTGCGAAGAACTGGCACGCGCGCAGACCCTCCTGGCGAAGTTGCCCATGCTCGGCCCGCAGTTTCGCGGAGCTGTGCTCGACGCCCAATCGCGCATCAGGTGCGCCCGCGCGCCGCTGCTGGCGGCCCGGAGCATGTCGCTGGATCCGAACGGGCCGACAGCCAATCGCTGAGCGGCCACGACGTGTCCGGATCGCGCCTTGGCGCGACGTTCTTATGGATGCCAACTCAAACGAACCGCCAAGGAGGCTCTATGTCCAGACTTCAGTTTGTCCGTCGATCCCTGCCGCCCGCAGCAATGATGCTGACGATCGCCCTCGGCAGTTGGGGCCCTGCCAACGCAGGGCCACGAAGCCACGCCGAGACCGTTTGCCCGCCCCCTGCGTTGCTCGCGCAGATGCCCTCCGACTCGACGCTCGACGTGCCCACCTCCCAGCTGACCGGCACCCCGCTGTGGCCGGGCCAGCGGGTGAGGACAAGAGGCACCAACCTCACGGAATCGCAGGAGCTGTCAAACCAGATTCTGGGCCACTCGTTGCAGCAGGCGTTCACCGTCTCGACGGTGCGCGGAGACGTGAAGGGCACGCTGACACAGAAGATCAAGCAGGGGCATGACGGCTTCTGCAAATGCGAATGGACCATCAGCTTGGCCGAGGACTCTGCAGGCTGCGTCATCGAGCTGCAGATCGACAATTTCCAATATCCGGCCGGACTGGCGATCGTGGCCGACTTCCGCGACGACCTGGGTGGAAACCATGCCATCCCGTCGAAGAGTGCATCGCGTCCCACGCGCAGCCAGTTCCGTTTTCGGCTGCCTGACAAGGTCTGCCCTGGCCAGAACTCGCGCCCGCTGCTGCTGAACACCCTCATCCGCCGGATGGCGAATGTCGGCATTGCCCGCGTGGTCGCCGAAGGCGGGAAGCAGAGCGAGGATCTTGAGACTTTCGCACCGCACGACTGACGGCCGCCCTGCATCGGAGCGGACGCGTACCCGGCGCGCACGGACGCAGGATCGAAACGGACTGACCGGTCGCGCGTGGCCGATGCGCGCCGCCGCCTCGCGCGCGGAGCACGATGTTCAACATGGTTCAGCAAGGGGGATGTTCCCGCCGATGCCGGGCGCAGAATCGCTCGCTTGCATCGGCGCAAGGGCGCCGCCTTCCCAGCGCCCATCAATGAGGAGCATCCCAGGTCATGAGCACATCGAACTTCAGATTGCACCGCCTGTCGCTGGCGGCCCTTGCCCTTGCCTGCAGCTCGGCGTGGGGTGGGCAGATCAATGGCGATCTGGCCGCGGCTGCGCGCCGTGACGGACGGGCCGAAGCACTGATCGTGCTCAAGGACCAGAGAACGCCGGCCCTGGCGCCGTTGGCCGAGGGTGCCGACTACAAGGCACGCCGCCGCGCGCTGGTCAATGCGCTGGTCGAGCGCGCCGATACCCAGCAAGGTGGCCTGCGTGCCTGGCTGGAATCGCGCGGCATCGAATACCAGGCGTTCTGGATCGCGAACCTCGTCTACGCCAAGCTCTCGCCGGCCGACATGGCGGCGCTGGCGGCGCGCGACGAAGTCAGCCGCATCGAGCCGAACCCGACCATCCGGGTGCCGCTGCCTAAGCGCGAGGCCGCAAGTCCGTCGGATGCAGCCGAAGGCGTCGCAGCGATCGCCTGGGGCGTGGACAAGATCAAGGCGCCGCTGGTCTGGGCCGAGGGCCACACCGGGGCGGGCGTGGTCATCGCCGGCGAGGACACCGGCTATCGCTGGGATCATGCGGCGCTGAAGTCGCAGTACCGCGGCTGGAACGGCAGCACCGCCGACCACAACTACAACTGGCACGACGCCATCCACACGGCCAACAGCAGCTGCCCGGCGAACTCGCCCCAGCCCTGCGACGACCACGGCCATGGCACCCACACGGCCGGTACTTTTGCCGGCGACGACCATTCGACGCACCAGATCGGTGTCGCGCCCGGCGCGAAGTGGATCGGCTGCCGCAACATGAACGCCGGCAACGGCACGCCGGCCACCTACATCGAGTGCATGCAGTGGATGCTGGCGCCGACCGACCTGCAGAACAAGAACCCCGACCCGGACAAGGCCCCGGACATCGTCAGCAACTCCTGGGGCTGCACCGACGGCGAAGGCTGCACGGTCGGCACCGAGATCAAGGCGGCGGTGAACAACCTCGTCAGGGGCGGCATCTTGTTCGTTGCCGCGGCCGCCAACGACGGCCCGAACTGCAGCACGATCACCGACCCGCCGGCGATCTACCAGTTGTCGTTCACGATCGGCGCGACCGACAGCAGCGACAGGCTGGCCGGCTTTTCGAGCCGCGGGCCGGTGGCCAATGTGAAGGGGGTCAAGCCCGATGTCTCCGCGCCGGGCGTCAACGTCTACTCCGCGTTCCCGCCGAACAGCTATACGACCATGAGCGGCACCAGCATGGCCACGCCGCACGTTGCCGGCGCCGCGGCGCTGCTGATGTCGGCCGTTCCCTCGCTGAAGGGTAATCCGGCCGCGGTCGAGAAGCTGTTTCGCAAGACGGCGCAGCGCGACGGTGTGACCAATCCGGTGAACCAGACCTGCGGCGGCACCTCGCCCACGCAATGGCCCAACAACATGATCGGCCATGGCCGTATCGACGTGTTCGCAGCCTACAAGAGGGCCATCGCCAACCCATTGGAACTGTCGGGCGAAGACTGATACTCGCGGCCCACGATGTGGGCTGCGCCGGTGACGCAGCGCCTCCTTCGGGAGGCGTTGTTGTTCGTGGCGTACACCGTTCAGCCGCCGCCTCACACGGCGCTGGCCTTGGTCAGCGTTCTGAGCCAGGCCATGAAGATGGCGGCCACCCCTTCGTCGGCCGTGGCCTTGCGCGCACAGACGTAATAACCCCGCCCCGTGGAGGTTGTCAGCGCAAACGGACGCACCAGCTCGCCAGTGGCCAGCTCGCGCTCCACCAGGCAGGGCTGGAGCACCGCCACACCCATCCCGGAGCTGGCCGCGACGATCAGGTTGGCGGCCAGGTCGAACCCACCGCCAAGCTCGACGTTCGAGTTCTTCACGTCGGCCGCGCCCAGCCACAGCGTCCAGTTGCCGGGGTAGCTGGTGTGATAGAGCAGCTTCTCCTTGAGGAGGTTGGCCGGGGTCTTCAGCCGCGCGGCGATCTCAGGCGCACACACCGGCGTGATCTCGCGCCCGAGCAAGTAGCGTGCGGTGATGCCGCGCGGCCAGGGTTGGCTGGGGCGCTTGATCTCGATCCACACGTCGACATCGTCGCGGCGAAAGTCCTCGTCGCGCCGGGACTGGCGCAGCTCGATGGCGATGTCCGGATACAGCGCCTGGAATCGACCCAGCCGGGGCATCAGCCAGCGCGTGCCGAGCGTCGGCACCACGCACACGCGCAGCGCGCGCCGCCGCGTGCGCGATTTGCGCAGTTCGGTGAAGGCCTGCTCGATCGCATCGACACTTTGTTCGACGCGCTGGCGAAGGTCCAATGCCCTGGCGGTGGGCAAAACGCCCTGGGCGTGGCGGTCGAACAAGGGGTAGCCCAGGCGATCTTCCAAGCGCGCGACAGCGCGGCTCACGGCGGCCTGCGTCACGCACAACTGCTCCGCTGCGCGGCGCATCGAACCGGTCCTGCATACACCGAGAAAGGCATGCAACTCGACGAGCGAGGCGGACTGGAAATTCATGGCGATGACATTATGGCAACACAGGCGACGAAAGTGTCCCTTTCGGCGGTGCGCGGGGCTGCCTACGATGGCGGCATTCCAACCGGCACGTCATGAGCATTCGTCCACCGTTCTCCATCGTCGCCCCCGCGGCCAGGCCCATCGCACTGGTCTGCGATTCGCCGCACAGCGGCACGGACTATCCGGCCGACTTCGGGCATGCCGTCGCGCTGGCCGAGCTGCGCCAATGCGAAGACACGTGCGTGGAGTCGCTCTGGGCCGGCGTGTCGCAGGCCGGTGGCCGGCTGTTGCATGCGCACTTTCCACGCAGCTACATCGATGCCAACCGTGCCTGCACGGACATCGAACCGGCGCTGTTGAGCGAGCCCTGGCCGGGGGCGGTGCAGCCTTCGCCGCGGTGCGTCAAGCTGGGCAACGGGCTGCTCTACAGCAGGACGAACGCCGGGACGCCGATCTACGCGCGCAAGCTGGTTGCGGCCGAGGTGCGCCGCCGCATCGACACCTGCTGGCGACCGTACCGCGACGCCTTGCGCACGCTGATCGAGCAGACCCGCATCCGCTTCGGCCGGGCCTGGCACCTGAACCTGCATTCGATGCCCAGCAACGCCTACGAGCGACTGGGCCTCACGTCGGCCCGCCCGCTGGCCGACGTGGTGCTGGGCGACTTGCACGGGCGCAGCTGCACCCCGGCGTTCACCCGCTGCCTGGCCGAGGCGTTCGGTTCCTTGGGCTACAGCGTGTCGATCAACGACCCCTACGCCGGCCAGGACCTGGTGCGCGAGCACGGGCGGCCCGGCGACGGATGCGAGAGCCTGCAGATCGAGCTGAACCGCAGGCTGTACCTCGATGAAAGCACCCGCGAGCCCCATGACCGGTTCGACCAGACCCGCCGCGACATCGGCCTGGTGCTGCAACGTGTCGCGGAATTCATCGGCGCCCAACAGGATGCCGCAACCCTTTCCACATGACCGAGGAGTTCACAGTGATCCACAACGGCAACCGTCGACAGCTCATGGCTGCGGGGCTGGGTCTGCTCGGCGCGGCGGCGATGCCCGCACGCGCCCAGTCGCAGGGCTATCCGAACCGCCCAGTCACCCTCGTCGTGCCGTTCGCGCCTGGTGGCTCGGTGGACATCTCGGGCCGCGCGATGGCCGACCGTCTTGCCAGAGTTCTGGGACAGACGGTCATCGTCGACAACCGCGCCGGCGCCGGCGGCGCCATCGGCAGTTCCTTCGTGGCCAGGGCACCGGCCGACGGCTACACGCTGGTGGTCGCCTCGCAAACGACCCACGTGGTCAATCCAGCGGTGACGCCCCAACTCAGCTACAACGCCGAGGCCGACTTCGCACCGATCACGCTGATCGATCGCCTTGCCAACGTGCTGCTGGTCAACGCCAGCCTGCCGGTCAAGACTTTCGAGGAGTTCGTCTCCTACGTGCGCGCCCACCCGGGAAAGTGGAACTACGCGAGCTCGGGCAACGGCTCAGTGGCCCACCTGAGCATGGAGTTGCTCAAAGCCAAGCTCGGGCTCGACATCGCCCACGTTCCCTACAAGGGTGCCGGGCCTGCCTTGAACGACATGCTGGGTGGTCTGGTGCAGGCGACCTGGAACAACCTGACATCGAATCTCTCGAGCATCACCAGTGGACAGCTGCGCGCGCTGGCAGTGGCCGCGCCCCGGCGCGTGGCGCAGTTGCCGGCGGTGCCGACGTTCGAAGAGCTGAAGCTGCCGGACCTGAACCTGACCTCGTGGACCGGCCTGGCGGCGCCGGCGCGCACGCCGGAGCCGATCGTCAAGCGGCTGTACGAAGCGATGCGCACGGTGTTGTCCGACCCGGCCACGCGGCAGGCCTGGGAGGCGCGCGGGGCGATCCTGCCCGAGCCGCTGACACCCGAGCAGTACAGGCAGGAGATTGCCCAGCGCATCCAGTTCTTCAAGAGCGTGGTGCAGAAACACAAGATCGTGCTGGCGTGACGGCCCAAGCCGCCGCGCGGGTGCGGCCGCCACGTGTGGCCACCGCGGTGGCTCACGGATTCAGCGGCGCTCGGCTTGCTGCAACCAGTCGGTGAATGCAGACACGCGCCGGGAATCACGCTGCGTGCGCGTCGCATACGAGTAGGAGCCCGTTCGTATGCGGATGGACTCAAGCGTCGACAACAGCCGGCTGTCGAGCAAACCACCGACGAACAACGTGGGCACGACCATCACACCCAGCGCCTGGCTCGTGGCCTGGATCGCCAGCACGGTGTTGTCGAACTCCAGCGTCGGCCGGTAGTCGGCCTCCTCGAGGCCGTGATGCGCGCACCATTGCGGCCACAGGTCCTGCCGCGAACGGGCGGCGACGCGTGGCAGGCGGGCGATCTCTCGGTGTGACAGCTTCGGCTTGCCCCCGACGAGCGCTGGGTTGGCGACCAGCACCGAAAACTCATCGAGAAACGCCCGCGACGGCAGGCCGCGGAGCTCGGCCGGGTCGCGCCGAATGAAAACGTCCACCGGCGGTGAAAGGTCGATGGTGCCGTCCGACGTGGTGAGCTGCACCTGCATGCCGGGGTGCTCGTCGGAAAAGCGGCTCAATCGGGGGATCAGCCAGTGCATGGCGAGCGTGACACCCGCGTCGACGCGGATCACCGTCTTTCGGCCTCCGCCGCGCATCAGATCCACCTCGGATTGGATCGACGCCATCTTGTTCGCCACCCGGTCATATAGCAGCTGGCCTTTGCGGCTGATCCGTATCGCGTGCGGGCTGCGGTCGAACAGCGACTGGCCCAGGTAATCCTCGAGCGCTCGAATCTGCCGGCTCACGGCCCCGGGTGTCACGCAGAGCTTCTGCGCGGCAAGCTTGAAACTGCCGCACCGAGCCGCTTCGCAGAACACGAAGATGGCATTCAAGGGCGGACGAGCGGCCATGGCGAGAAGGGTGAGTTTTTCTCAACCAATGATGCCAGGAAACTCGCTTGAGCCGCACGGCAGCGCACCCGACACTGGCGCTCGTTCCCCAACCCACTCGCCCGGTGAGACCTTCACGCCCGCTCGTTCCCGCACTGTCATTGACGCTGCTGCTGTCATGGGGCAGCCTCTACTACGCCTTTGCCATGTTGCTCCCACCGCTGCTTGCTGATCTGCACTGGAGTGCCGCCTCGGCGATGGGCGCCTACTCGACGGCCCTGGTGGTATGGGGGCTGTGCACGTACCCGGCAGGGCGCTTCATCGCCCGGTTTGGTGGCCGTTGCGCCATGACACTCGGTTCGTGTCTTTGCGGCGTTCTGCTCGTGGCATTGAGCGGCACGCAATCGCTCTGGGGTTTCTATCTGGTCTGGATCGGGCTGGGCGTCGGCATGGCACTGACCTTGTACGAACCGGCGTTCGCCATCCTCGTGGAAGCCTGGCCCCGCGCGTATCGGCGACGCATGAGTGTTCTGACGCTGGCCGGCGGATTGGCCAGTACCGCGTTCTGGCCGCTGACGCACGTCCTGGTCGCAAACATCGGATGGCGCGCCGCGGTGCTGGTCTACGCTTCGATTCATTTGTTCGTCTGCGCCCCGCTGCACTGGTTTGCCCTGCCGAGGTCGCGGCCAGGCGGTCGCCCGACACCTGCCGATGGCGGCGCGCCTGCGTCGTCGATGCCGCGTCCGTCGACACGGCTGGCGCTGCGATCACCCGCCTTCTGGCTGATGGCGTTCTCCTTCACGGCTTTCGGGTTCGTGACCTCGGCGATGGCGACCCATGTGATTCCGATGCTCGAATCGAAGGGCGTCGCCCCCCTGACGGCCATCGCGATTGCCGCGCTGATCGGACCGATGCAGGTGGCGGGCCGATCCACCGACCTCTTGCTGGTCGGCCGCCTGCATCCGCTCGCGATTGGCGCCGTCACGGTTGCGCTGATTCCGGTGGCCCTGGCAGCGCTGTGGGCCTCGCCCAGCGCATTCAACCTGCTGTACGTCTTTGCCGTGCTGTACGGCGCCGGCCTCGGCCTGCTGACCATCGTGCGTGCAACGGCACCGGCAGAGATCTTCGGTACCGCAGGCTACGCCGCGATCAGTGGCGCGCTGAGCGGCCCATCCGTTCTGGCCAGGGCTGCCGGGCCCCTGGCAGGCACGTACCTGATCGCCATGAACAACCCCTACGACACGGTGCTGCTCGTGCTGCTGGTCTGTTCTGTGGGCGGTGCCGCGGCATTTCTGCTCGGCGCCCGGGGGCGAGCACCATGAACACCACCTTGCGGCGCTTCGGCTATCCGCGCTCCGTCATCAAGGAGTACCTTCACTGGGTCGTGATGATCAGGCCGGGGCAGGTCACCCTGGGATGCACGATCATCGCGGCGAAGTCCGACTGCGTCAGCCTGGGAGAATTGACACCGGACGAAGCGGCGCAGTTGCCGCAGGTGATCAGCGACTTCGAACGGGCCGTCCGTCGGCTCGCACCGGCGTCGAAGTTCAACTACCTCGCGCTGATGATGGTCGATCCGAACCCGCACTTCCATGCCCTTCCCCGATATGCCGCCCAGGTTGATCGCGATGGGGTCGCCTGGACGGATGTCGCGTTTCCCTCCCCGCCGGACTTGCGCTCGGTGCCAGAGTCGACCGCCGAACAGCTCGAGGTCCTCAGGCATTTGCTGGCGCAGAGCTGGCCGGCCTGACCTTCGGCCACAGCGGGTGCGGCGACGCACGGATCCACTGCGAGAACTCGCGGCCGGATCTCTTGGAGAAGAGAACTAAGCTCACGGTCCGGCGGGCATGCGTCATGCGCGTGACAGTGCCCTTCCCCTCTCGCAACCCCTTCCACATCACAACGAGGTGACACCCCGATGAGATTCGCTTTTGTGCACAGGAACCTGCTCGTGTTTGCCGTCGCGCTCGCGTGTGCGTCAGCCCACGCGGCCTCGCAAGCACCGGTCGCCGCCGAGAACGGCATGGTCGTGACGGCTCAACACCTGGCCACGCGCATTGGCGTGGACGTGCTGAAAGACGGCGGCAACGCGGTCGATGCTGCCGTGGCGGTCGGCTACGCGCTGGCCGTCGTCTACCCCGCGGCCGGCAACCTCGGCGGCGGTGGTTTCATGACCATCCAGCTTGCCGATGGTCGCAAGACCTTCCTCGACTTCCGCGAGAAGGCGCCGCTGGCCGCCACCGCGAACATGTACCTCGACAAGGACGGCAACGTCATCAAGGGCGCGAGCACGATCGGGCACCTGGCCGTCGGCGTGCCCGGCACCGTGTCGGGCCTCGAGCTGGCACGCTCGAAGTACGGCACGATGAAGCGCGCGACGCTGATCGCACCGGCCATCAGGTACGCGCAAGACGGCTTCGTGCTCGACCAGGGCGACATCGACCTGCTCGCGACCGCCACCAACGACTTCAAGAAGGACCCGGCAACGGCCGCCATCTTCCTCAACAACGGCGAGCCGTTCCAGGTCGGCCAGAAGCTGGTGCAGAAAGATCTCGCGACCACGCTGAAACTGATCAGCGAGAAAGGCGAGAGCGGCTTCTACCAGGGCAGCGTCGGCGCGGCGATCGTCGCCTCGAGCAAGGCGGGCCAGGGCATCATCGCGCAGGCCGACCTCGACCAGTACAAGACCCGCGAGATGGCGCCCGTCGAGTGCGACTACCGCGGCTACCGCGTGATCTCGGCGCCGCCGCCGAGCTCGGGCGGGGTGATCATCTGCGAGATCCTCAACGTGCTCGAAGGTTACCCGCTGAAGGAGCTGGGCTTTCGCTCGGCGCAAGCAGTGCACTACCAGATCGAGGCGATGCGGCACGCCTATGTGGACCGCAACTCCTACCTCGGCGACCCCGACTTCGTGAAGAACCCGCTGGAGCGGCTGCTGTCGAAGGACTACGCGGCGAAGCTGCGCGCCGCGATCGATCCGAACAAGGCCGGCATCAGCCAAGGCATCAAACCCGGTGTGGCCCCGCACGAAGGCAGCAACACCACGCACTACTCGATCGCCGACAAATGGGGCAACGCCGTCTCGGTGACCTACACGCTGAACGACTGGTTCGGTGCGAAGGTCACCGCCGCGAAGACCGGTGTGCTGCTGAACGACGAGATGGACGATTTCACCGCCAAGGTCGGCGTGCCCAACCTCTACGGCCTGGTGCAGGGTGAAGCGAACGTAATCGCCCCGGGCAAGCGGCCGCTGTCGTCGATGAGCCCGACCATCGTCACGAAAGACGGCAAGCCCGTGATGATCGTCGGCACGCCGGGCGGCAGCCGCATCATCACCGCCGTGCTGCACACGCTGATCAACGTGATCGACTACGGCATGAACGTGCAGGAGGCGGTGGACGCACCGCGCTTCCACCAGCAATGGCTGCCCGAGGCCACCAACGTCGAGCAGTTCGCGATCAGCCCCGACACGCGCAAGATCCTCGAAGGCATGGGCCACAAGCTGGGCGAGCCGCAACCGGCGAACCACCTCGCGGCAATCCTGGTCGGCGCGCCGTCACTCGGCGGCAAGCCGGTGGGCAAGAGCCGCTTCTACGGCGCGAACGACCCGCGGCGCAACAGCGGGCTGGCGCTGGGTTATTGAACGAAAGTGACGCGGGCTGAACGAAAGTGACGCGGGCGCTCCCACCCATGGTGTGGAGCGCCCGCGGGCCTGGTGACAGAGCCAGCTACTTGAGCTGAGGATCGGCCCCAAACCGGGAGATTGAAGACATATCACCTCCTTTCACAGTGCTGCGACGCCCGCAGATTACTCGTTTTGAGCCGCCGGTCAACCTCCTGGCGCGGTTGCGCCGTGGCTCTTACAGCCCTTTGCAGTTCGCGTAGAACGACACCGTCGCCGGCCAGTCGCTGAAGATGCCCATCACGCCGACGCCCTGGGCCAGCACGTCGATGACGCGCAAGACGTCACCTTCGCGGGAGATGGCTGCATCGATCGTCTGGTAGTACGAGCCATTGTTGCCATCGGCCAGGATGCCGCTGCGCTCCAGCGACCAGGTGATCAGCCCCAGGCCGGCAGCCTTGGCATCCTTGGCGGCCTGCGATGGCACGATGTTCTTGTCGGCGTCCAGTGCGAGCAGCGCCCAGGTCGGCGGCGCCCAGATGTTGATGCCTTGGGCCTTGTAGACGCGCAGATCGGTCGCGCTCGGCAGGCCCGCGACCCCGGCCGCATCGTCGAGGTACACGGCCTGCTTGCCAAAGTGCGGCTCCTGCGCGATCCAGTACAGGACATCGTCCTTCAGGAAGGACTGCGGGTACACGCGGTTCGGCGACACGCCCGCGGCCTTGTACTCGTCGATCATCTTCTGCGCGTAGGCCTGCTGCGTGAAGCCGTCGAACGGCATCGCGACCACCGGCGTCTTCAGCTCGGGCGTCATCTTCACCCCGAGCTTCTTGAACAGCTCGATGCTCTCGGCGTGGGTCATCAAGGTGCCGCTGGTCGGGCCCGAGTACAGGTCGGTGCGGAACGTCGCCGTGCCGGCCATGAATTCTTCGACCGTCTTGCCGCGCGGGTTGAAGGCATCCATCTTGCCGCGCAGCGTCCTGAACTCGGCCAGCGTGATGTCGCTGGTGCGGCACTCGGCCTTCGCCGGGGTCACCAGGTTGCCGGAGGCGTCGAACACCGCCGGCTGGAACGGCGTGGTGCACTTGGCGGCCAGCGCCGTCTGCAGGATGTTGGTGGTGGTGTGCAGGTCGTTCTGCGCGTGGCGGCAGACCAGTTCCTTGTCCTTGGTGAAGGCGACGTCGCATTCCAGGATGCCGGCCCCCATCCGGGCGCCCGCCTCGTACGACTCGCGCGTGTGCTCCGGAAACTGCAGCGGTGCGCCGCGGTGCCCAATGGAAAACGCGCTGACGCGGTACTGCTGGAACGTCTTCGCGCATGCGTTCAACTGCTGCTTCAGCTTGCCTTCCGCCATCTCGTTGACAAGGAAGAAGGGCCGCGGGCCGAGTTGCACAGAAGGGACCGGGTAAGCGCCCTTCGTGGCGCCGGGGCCGGCGCAGGCCGGCAATGAAGCGGCGGCCAGCACCGCAATGACGGCCGTCTTGAAGGCGGGAAAGAACTGCATGGGACTCCTCGTTGAACTGTCCGGCGCTTCGCCGGTGTGGCCTGGTTTGCCGCGAGACTAGACGATTCGCGTGTCGAGGCGATGACGCCTCGTCGGCTGGCCCGCAGGAGTGCGGCTACGAACATCCGCGCAGCTCGTCCGCCACATTCGGCATCGAAGCTCCCCCGGCACCAAACTTGGCTTCGTGGGCCTTGAACAGCTCGCTGCTCTTGCGCAGGTTGCTGCAGGCTTCTGCCTTGTCGGCCTTGATCGATGCGGCAGATTGCCGAGGCGCTTGGGCGCGCGCCTTCAGCGCGTTGGCCATGTAGTAGTGCGCCATGCCGTAGTCGCGCAGCGAAACGAGGTTGTTGCGCGCGTCTTCGGGCACCTTGGCGAAGGTGTCCAACGCCGTCCGGGCCGCCTCGACGGCGGCCTGCCATTGGCCGACGAGCAGCAGGGCGTCTGACAGCTCGCCATTGAAGGTGCCCAGGTCGACCCTCAGCATCACGTTGTCGGGGTCTTTGGCCACCATCGGCTCGAGCACGCCCACGGCTTGTCGGTGCGAGGCCACCGCCTCTTGCTTGCGATCGAGCAATTGCAGCGCGTAGCCCCGGTGGTCGTAGACCACGGCCAGGTTGGCTTTCAGGATGGTGTTGTCCGGGTTCTTCTCCAGCAAGGCCAACAGCACCGCGATGCTCCTTTCCTCGTCGGCCAGCATCGCCAGGGCGTCCTTCTCGGGCGTCGGGCCGCGCGACAGATGCTGGCTGCGCAGGCCGTACATGCTGGCCAGGTTGGCGCCTGTCGACACTTCAGCGGGATCGTTCGCGTACAAGCGTTCGAGCAAGACGATGGACTCGTCGATGGCCGCCTTGAAAGCCGCGTCACGCTCGCCACCGGCGAAATCGTCGATCTGCGCCGCCGCGCCGAGCAACGTGGCCAGCTGGCGTTGGGCCGACGCGTTGTCGGGATCGGTCTTCAACTGGCGCCGTGCTACCGCAATGCCCTGCTCGGCCCGCTGGCGGCCGGCATCGAGCTCACCCCGGAATGCCTGCAACAACGCCAGCACGCGAAGGGTGCGTGTCATCTCGAGATTGGCCGCCGCAGCCGCCTTCGGGGGCAGCTCGCTCGCCAGCAAGGGCTCGAGCAAGGCCACCCCACGCTCGTAGCTGTTGCGCGCACCCTCGGGGTCACCCAGGTTCGAAGCCATCGGCCCGCCCTGGATGTCACCGATCTGGCGGTAGCCGGTGGCGAGCTCGACCTTCAGCTGGGCATCGTCCTTCGCCTCGTTGCCCAAGCGCTCCAGGTAGGTCAAGGCGTTCTTGACGATCAGCTTGCGCGCGGACGTCGAGCCGGGCAGATGCTCGATGGCCTGGTGCACGTCGAACACCAGCATGTTGGCCAGCGCGCGCACGCTGGCGAAATGCGCTTCCGCGCGATCCTTCTGCCGCTTGGCCTCGATGCCCTCGTACACCGCCAAGCCCAGGCCGGCGACGAGAGCCAGGTTGGCCACCAGCGCCGCACCCACTGCCGCACGGTGGCGCAACATGAAGCGGCCGGCGCGGTAGCTCCACGCACCGCGGCGCGCCTGAACCGGCAGGCCTTCCAGGTGACGGAAGAGATCATCCGACAACTGCTCGGCACTTGCATAGCGGTGCGCCGGCTCCTTGCGCAGCGCCATCAGCACCACCGCATCGAGATCGCCTTTGAGGCGCTGGCGCAATGCGCGGTTGGCGCGCACCGCGGTGCTCGGTGGCGCCGGCTCCTCGTGGCAGATGGCCTGGCTGAGCGTGAAGTCGCTGTTCGTCGCCTCGCCGGCATAGGGGCTGGTGTCCGTCAGCACGCGGTAGAGCACCACGCCCAGCGAATACACGTCGCTGACCGGCGTCACCGGCTGGCCCAGCACCTGCTCGGGGCTGGCATAGGCAAGCGTCATTACCCTCAGGCGCGTGGCGGTGGCCGCATCGCCGCCCTCGCCGTCTCCCGGCAGATTCACCCGCTTGGCGATGCCGAAGTCCACCAGCTTGACCACGCCGTCGTCGGTGACGAGGATGTTCGCCGGCTTCAGGTCGCGGTGCACCACGCCTTTCTGGTGCGCGTACTCCACCACCGCACAGACGGTGCGGAACAGCTTCAACCGGGCCCGCACATCGAGGCCCTGGCGCTGCGCATACGCATCGATCGGCGCACCCACGACGCGCTCCATCACGAAGTACGGCACCCCCTCTTCGGTGATGCCGCCGTCGAACACCTTGGCGAGGTTCGGGTGGTCCAGGCTGGCCAGGATCTGCCGCTCGGCCTTGAAGCGCTCCGCCAGCGACGGGTCGAACAGGCTCTCGCGCATCAGCTTGATCGCGACCTGCTGCTCGTACTGGCCATCGGCCCGCTCGGCCAGGTAAACCTGACCCATGCCTCCTTGGGCGATCAGCGAGACCAGCTGGAACGCCCCCAGGCGCCGCCCCAGCCACGGCTGCGTCAGGCGCTCATCCAGGGCATCGAGCGCGTCGAGGGCGTCGAGCGCGAGCTCGGCGGGCGCCGCATCCAGCACGCTGCGCGATGGCTCCGCAGCTGCCAGCAAGGTCCCCAGCTCGGCCAGCAGCTCGGCATCGTCGCCGGCTTGCTGGGCGACATACGCCTGGCGTTGGTCGGCCGGCTGCTCCAGTGCATCGGCAAGCAAGCGCTTGATGAGTTGCCAGCGGTCCGCCGGCAGCGGCGAATTCATGTCACAGCGTCCTTTCCGTGGGCCAGCCCGCAAGAGACATCGCTGCAGACGTGCGCGCCGAGCCCGCCCGCCTGTCACCGGCGGGCGGGCCCGTCCGAGGCTGCGATTCACGCACAGCGGTTGGCCTGCCGCAAGGCTCAAGCGCCGGCATTTGCGTCGGGTTACGAATTTTCGTGGCGCCTGCCGCCCGGGCTCGCCGCATCCGGCCGGGCTGATCGGCCCGCGCTGATGGCGATCCCGCCTGACGACACGCTCGGTGTTCGCCATATGGCACCAAAGCTCGACCGGATGGACACTGGGGTCAGCGGCAACACGGTCGTCCTGCCGCACCGTGGGGTTGAGCTCTTTGTTGCGCAGCAGGCAGTCAGCGCAGGAGTGAACCATCGACGCTCGCAGCGGCAAGATCCTTTCGAAGGGCGCTCGGACCGCAGCCGGCACGGCGGTGGCCTACTTTTGCGTCGCAGCGCTGGCCATGGCGTTGGTCAAGCCTGGGACGTTCGCCGCACCGGTCTTTCCAGCCGCCGGCATCGCGCTGGCCTGTGTGCTCAGGTTCGGCCCCAGTGCAGCCTCTGGCGTCTTTCTCGGCTCGCTGGCCGCCAATCTCGGTGCCTATTGGCTGGACGGCCAGCCCGTGCCTGCGCTCGCCTTCATGTTCGCGCTCGGCGCCTGCCTGCAGGCGCTGTTCAGTGCGCGCCTGGTCAAGGCATCGGTCGGCATGTACCCACGTCTGACCCGGCCGCGCGAGATCGCGCGCTTCTGCCTGGCCGGCTGCATCGTCGGGTCCGTGGTCAGCTCGACGATCGCCAACGCCGCCATGGCGTACTTCCGGCCGATCGGGGAGTTGGGCAGCGATGCCGTGGCCGCCAGGGCGCTGGCCCTCAACTGGTGGATCTGGTACAGCGGCGACGCCTTCGGTGCCTTGATCGGCGCCCCGGTCACACTGACGTTGATCGGCCTGCCGCGGCGGATCTGGCATTCCCGGCGGGCCACGGTGGCGGCCCCGCTGGTGTGCGTCACGCTGTTGCTGGGCTGGGCGACCCAGCGCGTCAACGAATGGGAGGAGCAGCGTACCGCTTCCGCATTCGAGCGCGACGTGACGAGCGCCGCCAGCTCGATCGAGGCCCATCTGCAGCGGCACCTGGACGCCTTGACTGCCGTTCACGGCCTGTTCGATAGTGACCACCCGGTGTCGCTGCCGCTGTTCGAGCGGGCGACGGAGCCTTGGCTGCGCAGCCTGCCTTCGTTGCAGGCCCTCGGGTTTCTCGAGCAGATCGAGCGCGAGCAACTGAAGGCCCGCGAAGCCGCCATCTCCGCGCAAGACGGCCGGCCGTTTCATGTCTTCCTCCGAGAGCCCGAGATCGCGGCCGAGGACACGATCCTGCTCTCGGTGCGGTTCATCGAGCCCGTCGACCGCAACGCCAGGGCGCTTGGCGTCAATTCGCTGTCGATCAGCCAGCCTCGCAAGGCCTTGCTGCAAACGCTGCGCTCCGGCGCCCCGGTGGCCACCGGCCCGTTCCGGCTGACCCAGGAATCCGGTATCCAGACGGGGGTGGTCGTTTACCAGCGCGTGCGCGGTGTCCCGGGGCAACAGCAGGGCGTCTCCTTCGCCACCTTGCGCATGGGTGATGCGCTGGCGAACATGACGGCCAAGCTGTCCCGATCGCTGGAGTACTGCCTGCTCGACCAGGCCGACACGGCCGAATTGCTGGCCGGCAGCGCGCGCTGTGCCGCCCTGACGCCAGGCTCGCCTCGTGTCTTCTCGACGCCGATCGCATTCGCATCGCGGCAGTGGGAACTGCGCATCGTGCCCCAGCCCGACGCCGCCATTTACGGCGCCGGGCTGCGGTCCGACGGTGGCACCGCGTGGGTGTTCGCTGCGTCCGGCATGGTCGCCTGCGCACTGTTGGGCGCCCTGCTGCTGCTGTTGACGGGCCGCGCCCGCGAAGTCGAGCTGACCGTTCGGCAACGTACCCGCCAGGTGCTCGAGCTGCGAAACGAAAACGAGCTGTCGGAGTCGGCCCTGCGATCCACCGAGCAGCGGTTCAAGCTGCTGTTCGACAAGGTGCCCGTCGGCGTGGTGTTCGTCGACAAGGACGGCAGGATCCTGCAGCCCAACGCCCGCTACTGCGAGCTGCTCGGCTACACCGAGCAAGAGCTGCGCACCATGAACGTTCTCGACATCACCCCCGCCGAGGACGCCCTGGAAGACCAGGCCCGGCGCACGGCGCTGGTCGAGACGAAGGGCTCGCAGTATCGCTACGTCAAGCGCTACATCAAGGCCGACGGGCAGGAGCTGCAGGTTCGCGTCACCGCCACGATGCTGCGAGACCGTGAACCTGGTCAGGCCGACATCATCGTCTCGCTGGTGGAAGACCTGAGCGAGCAGTTGCGTCTGGAGCAAGCGCAGCAGGCCCGCGCGGCGGCCGAGGCGGCGAACAAGGCCAAGACCGAGTTCCTGTCCCGCATGAGCCACGAACTGCGCACCCCGCTGAACGCCGTCCTGGGCTTTGCGCAACTGCTCCACCTCGATCGCAGCCTGCCCTTCACCGAGAAGCACCTGGGCTGGCTGAAGCAGATGCAGGACGCGGGCTGGCACCTGCTGCAGCTGATTGACGATGTGCTCGACCTGTCGCGGATCGAAGCCGGTGCCGTGACGCTGACCAATGCCCCGCTGTACCTGCCATCGCTGCTCGGCAGTGCGATCGCGATGGCCGAGAGCGACGCCCAGAAGCGCGGGATCCGCATCGACAAGCACCCCAGCTGCGATGCCCCGATCAATGTGCTGGCCGACGTCACGCGGCTGCGCCAGGTCCTGATCAATCTTCTGTCCAACGCGATCAAGTACAACCGGCCCGGCGGGTCGGTGTCGGTCCAGACCCGCAGCGAGACGCCGGAGCGCGTGACGATCGACATCATCGACACTGGCCTGGGCATGTCGTCCGCCCAGCTGCCGCGCCTGTTCAAGCCGTTCGACCGGCTGGGCCGGGAGAACTCGAACGTGCCGGGCGCGGGAATCGGCCTGTACATCACCAAGCTGCTGGTCGAGCGCATGAATGGCGATGTGCAGGTGCGCAGCCAAAGCGGCAATGGCACGACGTTTTCGATCACGCTGCCCACCACCGACGATTCGATACAACAGCCCGCGCCGGCCGCCCACGACCTCCAGCAGGCGCCGGTTTACCACGCACGCAAGGTCTTGCTGATCGAGGACAACAGCAACAACGTCGACGTCATCAGCGCGATGGTGGCGCTGCGGCCGCAGATTGCCTTGGAGGTCAGCCGCAACGGCTTGTCGGGTCTGGCGGCCTCCAAGCTTCGCCAGCCGGACCTCGTGCTGCTGGACCTGCGGCTGCCGGACATCAGTGGGATCGCGGTGCTCGAAGGCATGCGCTCGGACCCGGCGACCCGTGACGTGCCGGTGATCGTGCTGTCTGCCTCGGCCGACCATGCGCAGGTCGGCGAAGCGATGCGCCTGGGCGCCCAGGCGTTCCTGCGCAAGCCGATCGTCACGCAGCAGTTGCTGAAGCTGCTGGACGACATGCTGAGCAACATCGCCACGGACCTGGGCGAATTGAACTGAGCACCCGGCCGACACGGCAGCAGCCGTCGTGGCGAACCTGCCGCGCGACAATGCCCCGATGCTTCTATTCCGCTGGGTCGAAAACACACGCAGGCATCCGTCGGCGATTCTGCTCACCGTGCAGCTGGCCGGCATGCTGCTGTATCCGTTCATAGAGGGCACCGACGCCGGTCGCATCGGCTTCGGCGTGTTCGGCATCGTCGTGCTGGCCGTCACCACCGGCATGGTGCGCCGCACGCCGGGCCTGAACTGGGTCTCCGGCAGCATCGCGTTGCCGGCGGTGGTGATGCTGGCGCTGCAGGCGCTGTTCGGCATGCCGTGGCTGCTGCCGTGGTCGGCGGCGCTGGAGGCGGTGTTCTACTTCTACGCGGCCGGCAGCCTGATCGCCTACATGATGGCGGACCGCCATGCCACGGTCGACGAGCTGTTTGCCGCCGGCGCCACCTTCACCCTGCTGGCCTGGGCCTTCGCCTACCTGTACGTGTTGATGCAGGTGCTGCAGCCCGGTTGTTTCGCCGCCGCGGTGAACCCACAGTCACTGCGTACCTGGACCGAGCTGATGTACATGAGCTTCGCGCTGCTGTCGAGCACCGGCATCGGCGACGTCATCCCGCTCAGCACCCATGCCCGCATGCTGGCGGCGGTCGAGATGTTCGTCGGCGTGATGTACCTGGCGGCGGTGGTCTCGAGGCTGATCGGCCTGACCCTGCTCGAGCGGCGCGACCCGCCGCCACGCTGACAAACCCGACGGCGAATCAGCGCTTGCCGAAGGTGGGCTCGATCGACCCGGCGTGCGCCACCGCGACGAGCCAACGCTCCAGCGGCGTCCCCGGCCCGTCTTCTTCGTGGGCCTGGCCTCGCGGCCATGCCAGCAGCCAGCCCAGCAGCGCCAATGCGCCGACGATCTGCGCCGCGACGATCGCCGGCAGCAACGCCGCCGCGCTGAGCGGGTTCGGCATCGGCAACGCGCACCAGATCAGGCACAGCACGGCCAGGCCATAGAGGCCTGCGAACACGCGCCTGGCGCGGCGATGGGCGGTGTCATGCCACGCTTGCGCGGCGGTGGTGGCCTGGTCGTGCGGGGCCCAGCTGTCCAGTGTCTTCGATGTCTTCATGTCGGTTCTCCCGTTGAGAAGACATTGGACGCGGACACAGGCTCAAGGGGCGAGCCTGGGCCCGCCGGGGCGTGGTGCAGATGGCGCTGTCAGAAGGCCATCGGCGTACCGGTCAAGCCTGCCAACCGGCGCGCACCAGCGGCAGGCGTGCCACGGGCTGCCCGGTCGCCGCGAACAGCGCGTTGGCAATCGCCGGCGCGATCGTCGGCACGCCTTCCTCGCCGACGCCGGCGGGGCGCTCGCCGTTGCCGACGACGAGCAGGTCGATGGGTGGAAGCTCGGCCATCGTCGGCAGCCGGTAGGTGTCGAAGTTGCCTTCGCGCACCTCGCCACTGGCAAAGCTGATCTCACCGTGCAGCGCAGCGGCAAGACCGAAGACGGTGCCGCCCATCAGCTGTGCCTGCACCGCATCGGGGTTGCCGACCCAGCCGGCATCGATCGCAGCCCAGATCTTGATGAGCTTGAAACGGCCTGGCCCGGAGACCGCCAGCTCGACGACATGGCCCGACACCGCGCGGTTGCCCTCGAACAGCGCGATACCGCGATGGTGACCTGTCGGCAGGGCCTGGCCCCAGTTGGCGCGCGCGGCCAGCGCATCGAGCAGCGCCAGGGCTCGCCGCTGGCGTGGCCCTTCGCCGGCCAACAGCCGGCGCCGATAGGCGAGCGGGTCGTCACCCCGTGAGCGCGCGGCGCGGTCGATCATCGTCTCGAGGCAGTAGGTGTTCTGCGACGCGCCGACCGAGCGCCAATAGGCGAGCGGCACGCCTCGGTCGACCTTCGTGAACGCGAGATGAAGCGCTGGCAAGGCATAGCTCTGGCCGAGCCAGGCCATCGACGACGCGAAGTCGGGCACGTCGTCTTCGGGCGCGCCGGCAACGCCCGAATAGTCTTCGATGCGCGCGCCGGCCATGTCGGCACGCAACGCGGCCGGCAGGCCGTCCGCACCGAGCGCAAGGCGCAGCCGCGCCGCACTGGCCGGGCGGTAGAAGCCGGCGCGCATGTCGACCTCGCGTGACCAGATCGTCTTCACCGGTTGGCCCGGGACGGCCCTGGCGATCAGCGCCGCCTCGACGGCGCAATCGAATTCGAGTCGCCGGCCGAAGCCGCCGCCGCAGGGACGGCTGTGCAGCCGAACCCGCTCGGTCGCCAGGCCGAGCGCCTTGGCCACGGCAGCGCGCGTGTCCGATTGCGACTGCGTCGAGACCCAGATCTCGGCGCCCTCCTTGTCGACGCGCACGGTTGCGTTGAGCGGCTCGAGAGGCGCATGGGCGAGGAACGGGAACTCGTAGAGCTGTTCGATGGCGTCAGCACCCGCGGCGCTCAGCGCCGCCGTCACGGCCGCCTCGTCGAGCCGCGTGTCGAGCCGCTTCGGGAACGCGTCGCCACGGCCTGCCTGCACCGCCGCGCGCAGCTCGGCCGCGTGCGTGTCGCTGTCGAGCGTTGCATGGGGGCCGGGCGCCCAGCGCGGCTTCAGCCGGCGTGAGGCCTGCTGCGCCGTCCACCAACTGTCGGCCACCACGCCCACGGCGCCAGGCAACCGCACGATCTTGCGCACGCCTTGGATGGCCCTGGCGGGCCGTTCGTCGAGCGCGACGAGTCTGGCGCCGAAGCCGGGCCCGTGCAGCACGGCTGCGTGGAGCAGGCCGGGCTGACGCTCGTCGATGCCGTAGGCCATGCGGCCATCGGTCTTCGCCGGGATGTCGGTGCGTTGCCGATGCTGGCCGAGCACCGCCCACTGCGCGCGCGGCTTCGGATTCGGCGTCAACGGCGGTCGCAGCGCCGCCGCTTCGGCGAGCAGCGCGCTGATGGGCAGTTCGCGGCGACTGGGCGCATGCACCACCTGGCCCTCGCGCAACAGGCATGCCGCGGCGTCGACGCTCCAGCGTGCCGCGGCGGCGCGCTGCAGCATGTCGCGCGCGGCCGCGCAGACCGGCGCAAGCGTGGCATAGGCGGTGCGAAAGCCGATGCTGCCGTAGGTCACGTAGCTGTCGGTGAACGGGTTGTCGAAACGCGGCTCGATCGGCGCCATCTCGATCTTGATGCGGTCGAGCGGCAGGCCCAGTTCCTCGGCCGCAATGGCCGCCATCAGCGACGGCGTGCCCTGCCCCATCTCGGTGATGTTCGTCAGCAGCGTCAGCGCGGCCCCCTCGAAGCGCAGCCAGATGCCGAAGCCGGGCACGTCCGGGTCGACGACCTGCGGGGGCTTGGGTTGTGCGTGGGCGACGCGAGGGTCGAGCCCGATCGTCCACGCGCCGGCGGCGAACAGCGAGCCGAGCAGCAGACGCCGGCGTGGTGCCGAGAACGCGTCAGCGGGCCTCATGTGGCCATCCCCGCCGCGCGCTTGATGGCGGCCTTGACACGCGGGTAGGTGCCGCAACGGCAAAGGTTGGTGATGGCCGCGTCGATCTGCTCGTCCGTTGGCCGGGACGTCGACGCCAGCAGCGCCGCGGCGGCCATCAGCATGCCGCTCTGGCAGTAGCCGCATTGCGGCACCTGGTGCTCGATCCAGGCCTGCTGCAGCGCGGCCCCGTGCTTCGGGGCCGCGGCCGCCAGCCCTTCGATCGTCGTGATGCGGCGTCCGGCCAACGCCGCGGCCGGCGTCACGCAACTGCGCAGCGGCGCACCGTCGACGTGAACAGTGCACGCGCCGCAGATGCCGGCGCCGCAGCCGTACTTGGTGCCGGTCAGGCCCAGCTGCTCGCGCAAGATCCAGAGCAACGGCATCTCGGGGTCGGCCGGCGCGACCTTCTGCGGCCGGTCGTTGATGTTCAGTTGCATGGGCAGGGCTCCGGCGATTTGGCTGGGCGCGATGCTAGGCATCGCGATGACCTGGCGCATGGCCGACGCGACGGAACCGGGTTTCAAGGGAGTGAGGTTCCCTGTGCAACCGCTGGTTCGAGGCCGTCACCATCGACGCCCTGCCCCATCGCCATCGCCGTCGCCGTCGCCATCGCGACGTGCTGCAGCGGTAGAGTGCACGGCCGACGAGACGGATTTCACAGACTTGGAACGACATCCAAGGCTTTCATCGGAGGACCCATGCTCCAAGGATCGTGTCACTGCAATGCCGTCACCTGGCAATTCAAAGGCATGCCCGAGTCGGCCACCGCGTGCAACTGCACGGCCTGCCGCCGCTATGGCGTGCTGTGGGCGTACGACTACGAAGGCGAAGGCATCAGCGTGTCGGGGCCGACGCGTGCCTACATCCGCGGCCGGGCGCTCGAGTTCCATTTCTGCCCCAACTGCGGCTGCGTGGCGTTCTGGCGGGCAAGGCGACCCGATGAGGACGGTCGGCAGCGGATCGCCGTCAACCTGCGGCTGACCGAGCCAGGGCCGATCGCGACGATCCCGGTCGACCACTTCGACGGGCTCGACACGTTCGACGATCTGCCGCGAGACGGCAAATGCGTGGGGGACTACTGGTTCTGAGCTTCGGCGGGCCGGCCCGGCCGGCCGTTCCTGCGGGCGTCAAAGGGTGAACCCGAGTGCCTCCGCTGGGCGAGGGCCGCCTCTGCCAGAGAGGCCGGCACGCCGTCGGCGACGGCGTCCACCGCCGCCGAGCGGCTGAAATCGTCGCAATCACGCGTCTTGGTGTCGCCGCCCCTCAAGTCATCACCCCCGCAGGACGATAGCGACCAGATGACGCGTGTTACGCCTTTTGCCCTTCTTAACCGGTTGCGACCCGGCCGTGCCATGCTCCGCGCGGCTGGGAAGTGGGCGTTGGTGACCCTCCTGCCGCTGGCGGCCCACGGCCAGCCGGCAGACCCCGCGAACGAGCTGGATGCGCTGCTGAACACCCAGGTGGAAGGCGCGTCTCGCTACCCGGAGAGCGCCCTCGACGCACCGGCCGTCGTCAGCGTGATCAGCCGCGACACCTCGGTCGGGCTGGGGCATGTGACGCTGGCCGAGATGCTGGAGCGCCTGCCCGGCACCTACGTGACGACCTCGCGCACCTATTCCGCCGTCGGCCTGCGCGGCTTCAACCGGCCCGGGGACTACAACGCCCGGATCCTGATGACGATCGATGGCTACCGGGTCAACGATGCGCTCTATGACCAGGCCCTGCCGGAGTTCGAGTTCCCGATCATTGCCGATTGGGTCAAGCGGCTCGAGCTGATCAACGGCCCGGCGTCGTCGGTGTACGGAGGCAATGCGCTGCTCGGCGTGGCCAACGTGGTGACAGTCGATGGCGCAGACGAACCCGGCTTCGGCCTGAAGGCCGGATTGGACGACGCAGGCGGTACCCGCCTGACCGGCCAGTACGGCTGGTCGCAAGGTGACGTGGACGTCTTCGTCGGGCTGACGCACCACCAGGTCGCCGGCGAGACCCTGCACCTGCCCGAGCTGGCCAGCGACTCGGTACCCGGCGGCGTCGTCTCGGGGCTCGATGGGCTGCAATACACCTCGCTGTTGGCCAAGGCCCGCCGAGGCCCGTGGCGGGGAACTTTCGTCGTGCAAGCGCGCGACAAGGACGTGGCGACGGCCGAATACGGCACGGTGCCGGGTGCCGCGGGCACGCACTACCTCGATCGATATGCCTACGGCGAGCTGGCCTACGACGGGCCGTGGCAGGGCGACTGGCGGCTCAAGGCGCGGGCCAGCTTGTCGCGCATGGGCTTCGAAGGCGACTACGTCATGCCTGCAGAAGACGATGGCGGCGACTACCTCAATCGCGACGTGGCCGATTCGCGCTGGGCCGGCTTCGACGCGCGCGCGCAGTGGCGCGGATGGATCAACCACAGCCTTTCGGCGGGCGTCGAGCTGCGTCGGGTCTTTCGCGGCCTGCAGCGCAACGAGGACGTGGAACCGGCCGCCACCTACCTCGACCGGGACGACCAGTCGACCCAGTGGGGTCTGTACGCACAGGACCAGTTTCGTTTCTCCGAGCGGACGTCGCTGACCGTCGGGCTTCGTGCGGACAAGGTCGACACGTTCGATGTCGAGGTCTCGCCGCGGCTCGCACTGGTCCACCGGCCCGGCCCCTTCGAGGCGGTGAAGCTGATGCTGGGCCGTGCGTTTCGCGCCCCCAACCTCAGCGAACGCTACTACGAGGACGGCGGTCTGACGCAGGTTGCCAACCCGACGCTGCGCCCGGAGCGCATCTCGACCGTCGAGCTGGCCTGGGAGCGCTCGATCGGCGAGGCCACCCGCCTGTCGCTCGGCGGTTACGCCTATCGGATGGATGACCTGATCGACTTCGTGGCCCTGGACGACGAGGTCTCTCATTACGAAAACGTCTCCAGTGCGCTGCTGCGCGGCGTCGACCTGGATGTCGAGCACCGCGAACCCGGTGGCTGGCAATGGCGCGCGAGCGTGAGCCTGGCCGACATGTCGAGCAAGCGCGCCGCGGCGTTCAACTCCCCTCGCTGGCTGTTCAAGGGCCATCTGCTGGGGCCGCTCGACAGCCATTGGTCCATCGGCTTGCAGTGGCTGGCCATGGCCCGGCGAGACGGCCTGCGCGCCGACGTGGCGTCTTTCGTCACGGCAGACGCCTTGCTGCGACGCGTGCTCACCCCCGGCCAGTCGGTCGCGCTGATCGTGCGCAACGTGGCCGACAGCAAGACCCATGACCCGGCGTCCAGCAACAACGACCTGCTGCGCGTACCGCGCCCCAGGCGTTCGCTGACGCTCGAGTGGCAAGCGCGGTTCTAGGCACGGCCGTGGCACAGCGGGCAATGAAACGGCGGGCCGGGCCCCTCGCGCCACGAAGGTGGCGCTGGGTGGCCGTGCTCGCCGGCATCGCGGCGGCGGCCACCACCGCCCGCGCCGACGCATCCGCCCCGGAACTGAAGGCCCGGATCATTGTCCGGGCGTTGCTGTTCGCGCAGTGGCCGGCGGCCGTGCTCCAACCCGGCCAGACCCTCGTCATGTGCCTGGCCGAGGAGCACCCGCTGGCCGGCGCGGTGGCGCGGCAGGACGGCCAGATGATCAACGGCCACCGGCTGCAGCTTCGACGTGGAGCGACCGATCCGTCGAAGCAGTGCCATGTGGCACTGGTCGGCCCGAACGAGCGCGCCCCGATGGCCCAGCGCCGGCATGGTCTGCTTCGGGTCGGCGATGTGCTTGGCGGCTTGAAAGACGACGTGATGGTCAACGTTCAAGTCGAGCTGGGCCGTGTCGTCTTCGATGTCAACCTCAAGGCCGCGCGCGAAGACGGGCTCGAGATCGACACGCGCCTGCTGCGTCTGGCACGGTTCGTACAGCAGGACTGACCATGCCACCCGACCGCTCAGGCCCGTCTTCGCCAGCCCGCTGGCGCCGATCGCACACCGGCTCGGAGGTGCGGTCGCTCGCCGTCGCCATGCTGCTGACCGCCGGCCTGCTGGCCGTGGTGGAGTACATCTACCTCGATCACAGCCACGAGCGCGGGCTGCGCATCCACGCCGGCATCGTGGCCCATTCGGTCAGCGCAGCCGCCATCTTCGACAGCGCCAGGGATGCGACCGAATCGCTGCAGGCGTTCCGGGGCGTCGCCGACGTGTCCGAGGTCATGCTGCAGCGGCCCGACGGCTCGGCCCTGGCCAGCTACCAGCGCGACGAGGCGCAGCGCAGCTGGTTGCAGCGCTACGGCGGCGAAGTCCAGGTGACGGTGCCGGTCCTCGCGAACGGCACCGAGGTGGCCAGGCTGAAGGTCCTGGCCGATCGCAGCGAACTGTGGTCGACGCTCGGCTCGCTCGTGGTGGCCTTGCTCATGGTGATGCTCGGTGCCACGACATTCACCCGGCTCATCTCGCGGCGCATGCGTGCGGCCGTGCGTGACGCCGAAGAGCGAACCCGCTACCTGGCCCACCACGACGCACTGACCGGGCTGGCCAACCGGGCGACCTTCTCCAGCGCCCTCGAACTGGCGGCCAAAGGGGCTCGGGAACACGGCCTGCCGGTCACGCTGCTGTGTCTCGACGTGGACGACTTCAAGCAGATCAACGACACCTACGGTCACGCCACAGGCGACGATGCGCTGCGGACGGTGGCCACCCTGTTGCGAGAGCTGGTGCGCGAAGACGACATGGTCGCGCGCCTGGGTGGTGATGAGTTCGCGGTGTTGCTCACCGGGCCTCGTTCACAAGAGACTGGCCGGCGGGTGGCGCGCGAGATGATCAACCGGCTGCCCGCTGCGCAGAGGGCGGGCACGCAGCCGGCGGTCAAGGTGTCGATCGGCATGTCGCAGCTCCCTGCCGATGCCCAAACCGCCGAAGAAGCGATGCAATGCAGCGACGTGGCCCTCTACGAAGCCAAGCGCAATGGCAAGAATGCCGTGGCCGACTACACGCCCGCCCTGGGCGAGGGGCAGCGCGAACGCGCCCGCCTGCAGGCCGACCTGCGCGATGCCATTGCCGCGCAGCGCATCAGCCTGGTCTACCAACCGATATTCGACAGCGGCGGTGTGCTGCGCAATGTCGAAGCACTGGCTCGGTGGACCCATCCGGTGCGGGGCGCCATCGGCCCGGCGGAGTTCATCCCCATCGCCGAAGAGTCGGGGCTGATCGTCGACCTGGGGTTGGCGTGCATGCGCCAGGCTCGCATCGACATCGACGCGTGGCGCAGCAAAGGCCTGTCGCCCGTGCCCGTGGCGCTGAACATTTCGTCGCAGCAGCTTCACCGCGAAGCGGACCGCCGTCAGTTCCTCGAGCAGTTGGAAGCCTCCCGCCTTCAGCCGGGCGAGGTCGAGTTCGAGCTGACCGAATCGGTGCTCTTCGACGACCTGAACAACCCCGACTCGATCCTGGTGCGGCTGCAGTCGATGGGCTATGCGCTGGCGATCGACGACTTCGGCACCGGCTACAGCTCGTTGGCGTACTTGCGTCGCATTCGATGCCGGAAGCTGAAGATCGATCGGCTGTTCGTCGCCGGCATCGAGGCTGACCACGACAACGCGCTGATGGTCGAGGCGATGCTGCGCGTCGCGCATTCCCTGGACATGCTGGTGGTGGCCGAAGGCGTCGAGCGCAAGGCCGAGCACGACCGGTTGATGCAACTGGGCTGTGACCTGTACCAGGGCTTCGGCCTGGCCCGGCCGCAGCCCGCCCACGCGCTCGAGAGTTGGCTGCGCGCGGCTCCGGCCCCGGCGGCGGTCGGCGAGGGCGATCAGCCGGTATGCAAATCGCCGGAGTTCGGCGGCGCCGTGAGTTCATAGCGCCCGGTTCCTTCGCCACCCTGGCCGCCTGGCGCAAGATGCCGCTGACACCCCACCACCCCGGCGCGCTCTCGTCATGCCCATCGCCTTGCACTTCTCAGCCCGGGAGCTGGCCTGGGCCTGGCTGGCCGCCACCGTGCTCAGCGGTGCACCGTCGACGCTGTGGGCGCTGCACGCCGGTGGCGACGTCGGCGAAGCCACCTGGGCCGCCGGTGCGATGCTGCTGGCGGCCGATTCGCCGCGGCCCTGGCTCTTCGCGGCGGCAGCGCTGGTGCACGGCGCCGTGTCGGCGCTCTGGACACTGGTGGCCGGCCTGCTGCTGCCGCGCCGGCACCCGGCGGGCTGGGCGCTGGTGATGGCCGCGGCCATCGGCCTGCTCGACTTGCGGGTCATCGCGCCGGCGTTCTTCCCCGCGGTGGCTGCACTGGCCTTCTGGCCCCAGATGGCAGACCACCTGATGTGGGGCGCCTGCCTCGGTGTGTCGCTGCAGGTCAGTATCCTGTCCCGCAAATAGCCGTCATTGCCGCCCGCCCATCGAGTTCGACCAGATGGCTGTTGGGGGGGCGGGACGCTAGGCAATCAGGCGAAGCACATCGTGGTGGTTCACCGGCTTGACCAGGTGCTCGTCAAAACCCGCTTCTGCGGTCGCCCGTCGATCGCTCTCCTGCCCATAGCCCGTCGTGGCGATGAGCCGCAGGTGCCGGGTCAATGGGGAGTCGCGCAACCGGCGCGCCACTTCGTAGCCGGACATGTCCGGCAACCCGAGGTCCAGCAGCACGACGCCGAGCTTGAGCTGTTCGCGCGCAGCGATGCTCAACGCCTCGGCGCCGCTGCGGGCCATCAGCACCTCGTGCCCCGACATCTGCAGCAGCAGGGCCAGGCTCTCGGCCGCGTCGTCGTTGTCGTCGACCAGCAGCACCCTCCCGCCTGTCGCGGGATGCACCATCACGGTCGTCCCATCGACGGGCTGGGAGGCCTGCATCGACAACGGCAGGGTCACCGTGAACTTGGCGCCCCTGCCCGCCCCCTCGCTGGCGGCCACGACCGTGCCGCCGTGCAGATCGACGATCTTGCGGACCAGCGTCAGGCCGATGCCCAACCCGCCGGCCGAGCGGTCCAGCGATCTCGGTCCCTGCACGAAGGGGTCGAACGCGCGCTGCAGCAGGGACTCAGGCATCCCGACGCCGTTGTCGCTGACTTCGAGGCGCACCACGGATCGGTCACGTGCCACGCAAAGCTCGACGTGCCCGTTGGGCGGCGTGTATTTCGCAGCGTTCGTCAACAGGTTGACCACCACCTGGGTCAGCCGCACCGAATCGCCGTTGATGAACGCCGGCTGCGGCGCAAGTTTCAGCTCGCAGCTGTGGCCATAGCTCTCCAGCGTCGCACGCATCGAGTCGAACGCCACCTGAACGAGAGTGTTCATCTCCAGCGGGGCCTGCTGCAACTCGATCTTCCCGGTGGTGATCCGGCTGACGTCCAGCAGATCGTCGACCAGCCGCGTCAAGTGGTTGACCTGCCGGCCGATCAGGTCCGCGCAGCGATCGGTCTGCTGCTTGCCGATCGGTGACTTGAGAATGCTGACGGCGTTCTGGATCGGCGCCAGCGGGTTGCGCAGTTCGTGCGACAGCATCGCGATGAACTCCAGCACCCGTTTGCCTTCGGCTTCGAGGGTTTCGGCCCGCCGCTGCTCCGTCATGTCGCGCAGGATGTGGACGAACCCCTGCAGCGCACCCGACTGATCACGAACCGCGGTGATGACAACGTCGGTCCACAACCGTGTCCCGTCGGCCCGCATCTTCCATCCTTCGGATTGGAAGGAGCCGCCGTGTGCCGCGGCACTGCGCTCGGCCTCGGGCCGGCCGGCCTGACGATCCTCCGGCGCATACAGCATCGCCACGTCCTGGCCGATCGCATCCTCCTGGGTGTAGCCGAGCACAGTCC
This sequence comes from Ideonella sp., assembly GCF_036277275.1. Lineage (GTDB taxonomy): Bacteria > Pseudomonadota > Gammaproteobacteria > Burkholderiales > Burkholderiaceae_C > Ideonella. Next base: position 30,733 of record NZ_DASUNH010000175.1, read on the forward strand.
GCGCCGCCTGGTTCCATGAGCGGATGATCCCCCCTACGTCCAGAAGGAACATCGCATGGTCCTTCACACCCTCGACGATGAGCCGCAGCCGCTCTTCGCTGTCCTTCAGCTGCTCTTCATGCCGGCGCCGTTCGGTCAGGTCGCGCGTCACCTTCGAGAACCCGACCAGTTCGCCCCGCTCGTCTTTCACGGCGGTGATGACCACGTTGGCCCAGATCAGCGTGCCGTCCTTGTGCACCCGCCAGCCTTCGTCTTCGAAACGCCCGGCTTGCCGCGCGCGCCGCAGCTCTTCCTCCGGCCAGCGTTTGTCGATGGCTTCCTGTGGGTAAAAGATGGTGAACGGGCGGCCGATGACCTCTTCGGCCGAGTACCCCTTGATGCGCTGTGCCCCGGGGTTCCAGCTGGCAACGATGCCTTGCGGGTCGAGCATGAAGATGGCGTAGTCCTGAACGCTCTCGATCAGCAGCCTCAGGTGGCGCTCGCTGTCTGCCACGCGTTGCTCTTGTCTCTTGCGATCGGTCAGGTCGCGCGTGACCTTGGCGAAACCCAGCAGCATGCCGGCGTCGTCACGCAGCGGCGAGATGACGACATTGGCCCAGAAGCGCGTGCCGTCCTTGCGGATGCGCCAGCCTTCGTCTTCGAACCGCCCTGCGGCGACGGCGCGGCGCAACTCCTCTTGCGGCCAGCCCGACTGGACCGCCTCGGGCGGGTAGAACACCGAGAAGTGCTGGCCGATGGCCTCGGGCGCGCTGTAGCCCTTGATCCGCTGGGCGCCCTGGTTCCACGAGACGATGTGCCCGTCGGGTGACAGCATGAAGATCGCGTAGTCGTGGACGCTGTCGACCAGACGGCGAAACACCTCGTCGCTGCGAGGGGCTGCGCTGCCGGTTTCGGGGGTGGTCATCAGGAAAAACTTACCTGTTGCGAGCATGGCTGCCGGCAGATGGAGACGCAAGCGGCCTCATCCGCCCGGAACAGACACCAAAAGCAAACCCTGTGCCGGATGGCCGACACCGAGGATTCGCGAAGTGCCCGCGGGCAGCGCCGGCGCCGCGCAGCCGGCCGCGAGCGACCGATCCAAGCGCGCAAATGCGCCTGAAACCAAGCCCACTTCGCCCTATCGCTGGGGCCGATCGGCGCCCAATATCGGTTTATCTTTGCCAACCGTCCTCACAGTGACCGGAGTTCACCCGTGAACATCGAACTCAACCTGCCAGCACATCCGCAGACGCTGCTGCAACTGGGCGAGCTGCTGCGCAGGCCCGATCTGAACCTCAGCGATGTCAGCCAGCTCATCGAAGCCGACCTGTCACTCGCCGCCGCGGTGATGAACACCGTCAGCTCGCCGCTGTACGGGCTGAAGGGCCGGGTCCAGAGCGTGCAGCAGGCGGTCACTTACCTGGGTGTGCGCGAAATCTCGGCCATCGCCTACGAAAACGGCTTGCGCGCGGCATTCCCGCAGGTGCCGGAGCTGCACGCGCTCTGGGAACGCGCCCGCATGCGCGGCATGCTGATGGGGCGCATCGCCCAGGCGCTGTCGATGGAAGCCTGGAGCGCCCACACCGCCGGCCTGTTCGAAGAGTGCGGCAAGGCGGTGCTGTACGCCCATTCGCCCGAGCAGTACCTGCCGTTGCTGAAAGCCGCCCCCAACGATGGCGCACTGGTCGAGATGGAGCAGAACGCCTTCGGCGTCGGCCACCCCGAAGTCGGCGCGCGGCTGTGCGAAAGCTGGGGCCTGCCGGGTGCCACGGTGAACTGTGTGCGCCACCACGTGACCGTCAACCTGACGCACCGGTTGCCGCCGGTGTCGCATCGCTACGTCTGCGTGTTGTCGACCCTGGCCGACACGCTGATGACCTCACCGGACGAGTTGGAGCAGGTGGTCTCGAAGATCGCTCCGCAGGCGATGATGGACCAGACCTCGCTGTTGCGCAGCCTGCACAAGGTCAAAGACAAGATCGACGACGCGCTGGCCAACGGCTGAGACCCGGTCAAGCATGCCCCGGCAATGCCCTCTTCGGAGGGCGTTGTCGTTTTCGGCCTGTCACAGCAGCCGCGGCAGCGCTGAAATAGACTGCGCCGCACCATGCCCACCGACCTCTCACATAACGCCCCGCTTCCGATCCACCGCCGCCACGCACTGGCCTTGACAGCAGGTGCTGCCTGGGCCGGCCTGGGAAGCGGCTGCGCGATGTTCGCGGCGCCCGCGCCGCAAGACTTCGACACATGGGCCGACGGCTTTGCGGCCGATTGGGTGCGCCTGTCGCCGGAACGTGCGACCTTCACGCAGTATTTCGACGGCGCCGAGCAGGCCGCGCTCGACAGCCGCCTGACTCCGCAGACCCACGCCCATCGTGCGCAGGTGCGCAACACGGCGCGCGCCGGTCTGGCCCGGCTGGCGCGCTATGACTTCGGCCGGTTGACACCCGACCAGCGCACCGGCGCCGTCACGATGCGCTGGAGCCTGCAGCGCACGCTGGACGCCGAGCCTTTCGAAGACCACAACTTCCTGTTCAACCAGTTCGGCGGGCTGCAGATCCGGCTCGTTTCGCTGTTCAACGAAGCCCAGCCGCTGCGCAGGCCGGCCGATGTCGGCCCCTTCGTCGAACGTCTGGCGCAGGTGGACCTGCGCATCGACCAGGCGATCGAGCGGGTGCGAGACGCCGCGGTCAGGGGCCTGCTGCCGCCGCGCTTCATCCTCGAGCGATCGCGCACCCAGGTACAGGACTTCCTGGCCCCGCCGGCGGACAAGAACCTGTTCGTCGAGGCGCTGGCCCGGCGCAGCGCACAGGTCGAGGGCCTGGCGCCTGCCGACCGCACGACGGCCATTGCCAACGCCACCCGGCTGGTCGAGCAGCGCATCCGCCCGGCGTGGCAGCGCCTGCTGGCACTGATGAACGAACTGCACCCACGCACCAGCGACGACGCCGGTCTGTGGCGGTTGCCCGATGGCGCTGCCGCCTACGCGCAGGCGCTGGCCGGCGCCACGACGACCACGCTGGACGCGGAGGCGATCCATGCGATCGGGCTGCGCGAAGTGGCGCGCATCGAAGGCGAGATGGACCGCGTGCTGCGTGCGCTCGGCCGCGCCAGCGGCAGCGTCGAAGAACGCATGAAGGCGCTGCGCCTGGAGCTCCAGCCGCCGGCCGAGCCCGACCCGCGGCCGGGATTGATCGAGCGTTTCAAGGCGATGGTGGCCGACAACCAACGGCGCAGCCAGGCGCTGTTCAACCTGCAGCCCAAGGCGCCCGTCGAAGTGCGTCGCGAACCCGCATTGACCGAGAAGACGGCCGCCGCACACTACAGCACACCCGCGCCGGACGGCAGCCGGCCCGGCGTCTTCTGGGCACCGTTGCCCGGCCCGGTCTTCAACATACCGGGCATGCGCAGCCTGGCGGTGCACGAGGCCATCCCAGGCCACCACTTCCAACTCACGATCCAGCAGGAACGCGACGACCTGCCGCGTTGGCGCCAGCGGCTGGTCTTCGGCGGCGGCAGCGCCTACAGCGAAGGCTGGGCCCTGTACGCCGAGCGGTTGGCCATCGACCACGGCTGGTACGAGGGCGACCCGCACCAGCTGCTCGGCGCGCTCGACAGCCAGCTGTTCCGCGCCCGCCGGCTCGTTGTCGACACGGGCCTGCACGCCAAGCGCTGGACACGCGGGCAAGCCATCGCCTTCGGCATCAGTGCACAGGAAGTGGAACGTTATGTCGTGAACCCGGGCCAAGCCTGCGCCTACATGATCGGCATGTTGCGGCTGCTGGACTTGCGTGGGCAGGCGCAACAGGCGATGGGCGAGCGCTTCAGCGCACGCAGCTTCCACGACGTGGTGCTGAAAACAGGCTCGGTGCCGCTGGACGTGCTGGGCGAGGTGGTGGGGCGCTGGTCCGGTGCTGTGTGACTCGGGGCGTGCCGGCGCTCGTCGGGACGGCTCGCCGAACAACGGACACTGGAGCCGGTAGGCACCAAGCGGAAGGGGGCGGCATCGCGAATGCGCGAACTAGCGATGAAATGGCATGATGTCTCCTTGTTCGCCAAAGCAGGCACTGTCGAAACGCCCACACCTCGCGCCTGGCCCGGCATTGATTGAAGCGGCACGCGATTCTGGAAGCGCGTGCTCAACTTCCAGCGAGTGAAGGAGTGACATGCAGGTGACACACGGCGCAGCCTGGCCTGAAGACCTGGAAGCGGCGTTGCAGCGCCTGCTCGCCAGCCCATCCTTTGCCGGCTCGACGCAACAACAGCGCTTCTTGCGCCACGTGATGGCCGGCGTGCAAAGCGGACAGACCGCGGCGTTGAAAGAGACCGTGATCGCGATCGAAGTCTTCGGTCGCCAGCCGGACCGTTTCAACCCGAAGGAAGACAGCATCGTGCGCGTCGAGGCACGGCGGCTGCGCCAGCGCCTGGCCAAGTACTACGCGAAGGCTGGCCAGAGCGAGACCTGGGAGATCAGCCTGCCGGTGGGCAGCTACGTGCCGACCATCCGACGGCGCGATGCGGCGGGTCGCACGTCCGGCTCGAGGCGGGCACGCGACCTGGTCGAACGGGGTGACCACTTTCTGCGTGAGGGCGTGTTCCCTGCGGCGCTGGAGCGCTACCAAGAGGCGCTGCGCGAATGCGATGACTATGCGCCGGCCTACCTCGGCGCCGCCCGTGCCTGGGTCAACCTCAGCATGAGCGGGCTCGAGCCGCCCACGCCGAATGTGGACGATGCGCTCGAGGCCTTGAGCAGGGCGCTGGAGCTCGATCCGATGCTGCCGGAGGCCGCCTCGCTGAAGGGCCTGGTGCTTCACCGCTTCGAGCACGACTGGCCGGCGGCCGAGCAGGAGTTGAAGCGTGCGGCCGACCTCGCGCCGGACAACGCCCGCGTGCGAGACCTGTACGGCTTTCAGCTGATGTTCGCCGGCCTGCACGACGCGGCGGAGGCGGAACTGCAGCGCGCGCGCGAGCTCGATCCGCAGAACCCTGCCTTTCGGCTGCACATGGCCTGGCTGCGGATGGCGCAGCGGCGCTGGCTGGACGCCGAGAAGGAATACGACGCACTGCTCGACATCGCGCCCGACAACTTCTGGGCCCTGCTGTCGCGCGCCGACATGATGCTGTACCGCGGGCGATACGAAGAGGCGATCACGCTTTACCGTGACGCGAGGCACCGTTGCCCCGGCCATGCCGATTGCCAATTGGGCGAGGCCTGCGCCCTGTTCCTGCTCGGCCGTGACGACGAGGCCGACCAGGCACTGCGGACGGCCGGTGAAGCCAGCCCGCCCCCATCACACTACGTGTTGGCCGAAGTGATGGCGGCCCGACACCGTTACGACGAAGCGCTGTCGCTGCTGCAGCAGAGCGCGGCGGCGCGTGACCCGTTGTTCCTCGCGGGCGCCACGAGCCCGCTGATGGAGCCGCTCTACGCAGACCCGCGCTTCGAACGCCTGTACCGCAGCTCCAGGGCCAGCGGGTTCGTCCGCACGCTGCCGGATCAGGTGCCGGGGCCCAGCGCCAGCGTCATCGACGTGTAGTCCAGGCTGCGGCCGTCGATCCGGAACATGTCGACCACTTCGCCGACCTGCCGAAATCCCATTGCGCGGTACAGCGCCAGCGCAGCGGTGTTGTTGCTGAGCACCTGCAGGTCGACGTAGTCGATGTTCGCCTCCGAGCGCGCCCAGCGACAGGCCGTGACCACCAGGCGTTGGGCCAGCCCCTGGCGCCGGTGGCTGCCGGCCACGCCCAGGCCGAGCAGGCAGCGGTGGGTCGTGAAAGCCTCGGCGTGAGCCCGCAGGTCGACGTGGCCGACGATGGCGTCGGCTTCGTCGCGTGCAATCCAGGCGCGCCGCCAGCCGGTGTGGCCCACGGGCACCACCAGCGCCCGGCGAAAGCGCTCGGCCCGCTCGCCGACGAACACCGACAAGTCACGCGACAACGGTTGGAAGTATCCGGCGGGCGGCTCGCCGTTGTCCTTCAGGTGTTCGTTGAGGTAGCGGGCGAAGGTGTCGAACTCCGACACCAGCAGGGCCTGGATCTTCAAGTTAGGGACGGGCATGCCAATGTGTGACGGGAAGCAACCAGAAGGGCTCGACAAGCATCATGGACGGTGGGCCGAGGGCGTCGGTGACCCAGAATCGCGCCCCATCGCCAGACCCACAACAGCTTCTTCGCACGGCCGATGCGCTGAATGCACTTCGGCCGAACTGAACCGTATGCGCTTCATTCTGCAGTTGTTCCACGCCCCCGCCGTCCGGACGGTGTCCGAAGCGCAGGCGCACACCGCGAAACGCCACGCGGCAACGGCCGACCAACGGGCACGTTTTCGCGCGTTTGCCGAGTCGATCTCCGTCGCCCATTCCGAGTGCGAGGGACCAACGACGTTGGAAGACGCGGTCTTCATCGTCACGCTGCCGGAGCCGCCGCCCGCGCAGACCCTCGTACGCCTGGCGCGAGCCGCCGCTTCGGCCGAGTTGCATCTGCTGGATCCGCACCATCGGCAGCTGTACCGCGCGGACGGTTGCCTGGTACATGCGAATGGCAGCGTAGCGCCAATGCCTTTGCTGCCGGCCGAACCCGCGCCACCACCACTGACCAAAGAGACCGCCCGGGCGCAACTGGCCCGACAGCTGGCGCAGCGGCTGGTGCCGCACGGCTACCAAGCCGCCGCCGGCCATATGCTGGTGCGCCGAACCGGCGCGGTGAAGCAAGGCATCGGCCTGGCGGCCGGCGAACGCGCCGGAGCGGTGGTGTTGCAGGCGGTGTTCGCGTTTCATTGCCATGACGTGTCGCAAGTCTGGCGCGAGGCATTGGGCCTCACAGCCGCCACGGCCACGCCGGACGTCACCTTGCGGGCCGGCGAGCTGGCCCCCGGTGCCCTACCGCCGACCGACGAGATCACGGTCCGGACCGTGCATGACCTGAGCCGCTGGGCGGACGCCTTCGGCAGCTGGTTCACCGGGGTCGCCTTGCCCCGGCTGGACAAGGTCCAGCGTGCCGCCGACCTGGGCGCGCTGGCCCTGAGCGACCACCAGCGCAAGCAATTGGCCCGGCGCCGCGACCTGCCGTCCAGCGAGCGCTTCAGCCGGCTGGTCCTGGCCGCCGCCTTCGACGCCGACCGGCTGCCCGCGTGGACCGAGGTGCTGCGAAGCAATGCCCCCGGCGGCAGCCCCGTCCCACAGGCCGATCAACACAGCATCGATCGCCTTGTCGCCTTTCTGCGGTCGTAGCGTTGCGGTTTCCGCGTTGCAGGCCACAGGTGGTCCGCTCAGCCGAGCGACAACATGACGCCCACGTTCGGTGGCACCCGGCCGGCCAGCGCCTGCGCATAGGCCGCCTGCACGGCATCGAACCCTTGGCCATGCCGGACAGTCAACCAGCCGCGCGCGGCCGCCACGAAGCCGCGCCACTGCTCGCTGACGCGCGGCTCGAGGCCGTCGCGGCCCCAGTCCTGCGCGCGCTTGCGCAGCCGATCCGGGGCGAAGAAGAAGATCGGCTTGACGCCCGGCACCCGCGATTTCGCGCGTTCGGTGTCGCGGTGCGCCAGCCCGACCGCGCTGCTGTAGAGCAACCGATCACCGAGGTGTTCGTGCACCCGTTGGCGCAGCGTGGCGCTGCCGGCAAAGTCCACGTAGACCGTGGCCCGGTCGAGCGGCAACGTGGCCAGTTCGTCGTAGGTCACCACCCGGTCGTAGCAGCCGAGCTCGGCAACGAAGCCGCGGTTGCCGGCCGACGTCAGGCCCACCACCTCGACTCCACCGCGTCGATGCAGCAAGAAGGCCAGACCGATCGCCGTCTTCGCCGATGCGCTGGACAGTACGACGCACGTGGCGCCGAAGAAGCCCTCGTCGGCCAGCAAGTCGTCGATCAGGAACGAGGTGATGAACATCGGCCGCAGCAGCGCCTGCAGGTCTTCGTCTTCCCGTCGGTAGCTCGGGTCGCTCGCCGTGCGCAGGTACAGGTTGTAGGCCTTCGGCAGCGCCTGGCGGTGGGCGGTGGCGTCGATGAAGCTGGCCTCACTCAGGCGTTGCGGCCGCAGCCGCAGGTGCGTGGCCATCGGCAGGAAGCCGTAGAGGCGCTCGCCGGGGGCGATGCCGTTGCAGCGTGATTCGACGACATCCGCGAAGCCCCAGACCGGGATGTGCCCCCACCCTTCGGGCGCCGGGTAGAACTGCCAATAGCCGAGGCTGTCGCCGGTCTCGCCGTAGGTGACGTTGTTGGCCGTGAAGGCGAACCGGTCGATCTTCAGCAGAACCTCGCCCTCCTCCATCGGCATCCGAGCCTGTTCGAAGGTGTCGGTTCGCGCCAGGTCGCCGCGCGCGACGACCAAAGAACGGATCGTCTGCATGGGCAGTTCTCCTTGCTTGAAGCGGTTGCGGGCCGAGATGGTGGCAGGCACCGGCCGCCGAAAGTGTCGCCGGCGCGACGGCGGCTCTGAGAAAATGAGCGCCCAAGAGAGAGGGATCCGACAATGAGAATCAGAAAAGCGACCGCCCGCCAATGCCTGGCGGCGGTGGCCGTGCTCGTGGGTTGGTGGTGGTACGGCCGCGCCGAAGCGGCGCCCTGCCGATTCGTGGGTGCGTCGCTGCCGTCCGACACGCAACGCGGGGTGCCTTGTATCGGCGGTTCGGGCAACGGCGGTGCCATCGGCACGTCGTTGACCCGCACCAGTGTGCTGTCCCCGTAAATAACTGCCATCGAGATTCGACCAGATGGGGCGCTCGCAGCGTCGCCAAGCCGGTATCTGCCCGGCTCGTCGTCTCACGATCAACCCCATTGCGGCCCGTCGCAATGACAGTTATTTACGGGACAGAACACCAGGTCCACCTGACGCCCCTGGGAGACCGCGTCTTCCCGATCGACGGCGCCGGGCGCCGAGCATGGACGCCAGAAGCCCGCCGTTGGAATGTCCGCAGGCACGGGCTGGTTGGGATGGGTGGCCCATCGCTAGCGAACTGCCCGATCAGCGGCTGCGCCGCGGCGCAGTATCGACGCGCGCACGGTGCCGCTGGCGCGCCGCGTGGCGCATCACCGAGGTCGCTGGGCGGTACGCCGCACACAGTGGTGGATCTGGTGCCAGAAGCTCGACGCTGATCACCGGATTCAATACCCGATCCCGCGCGCCATCAGCACCGCCAGCACCGGAATCAGCGCGATCAGCGCAGCCTCCCCCAGCATCCACCGGCGCAGCGAGCGCATCGCTGCCGCGTCCGGCACGACGCCCCGTTTGCGCCAGCGGATCAACTGCACGGTGGGCACCGCCGACAGCAAGCCGACGATGACGAAGACACTGATCTTGGCCCAGAACATCTCGTTGCCGGCGTAGTAAGACCAGCCCTTGGCGCCGTAGACGGCGCGGACGAAGCCGGCCACCACCACGCTCATCGACAACATGCCGTAAGCGCCATCGAGCTTGCCCAGCTGACGCAGGCGCCCTGCGTCCGGCGCGGCACCGGTCAGCACCAGCTCGGCAAACAGCACCGCCACGAGCGAGAACACCAGCAGGTGGTGCAGCGAGGCCAGCAAGGCATCCAGGGCAACCGGGGTCATGACTATCTTTCCATTGTCAAGATATGAATGAGCCGATCGTAGGTGCTAAGCTTGACACTGTCAAGTTCGAGTCCCCGTAACGCCGCACCGCGTGTTGCTGATCGCATCGCGCACGCCATTTCCTGCTTTCGACCGATGCCCAAGCCACGTGCCACCGTCGCCGCCGACACCTACCACCATGGCGATCTGCGCCAGGCGCTGATCGACGCCACCGAGTCGATGCTGCAGCAGCATGGCCTGGAGGCCTTCACGCTGCGCGAATGTGCGCGCCGTGCCGGTGTGTCGCATGCGGCGCCGGCCCACCATTTCGGCGATGCGCGTGGCCTGCTCAGCGCCTGCGCCGCCAGCGGGCTGGACCGGCTCGCCGACACGATCGACGGCTACCTCTCGCTCGCGCCGGCTGGCGACACCACCGCCCGCCTGCGTGCGGTCGGCCAGGCCTACATCGACTTCGCGCTGGCCAACCGTGCGCTGTTCCAGCTGATGTTCCGCCGCGACCGGCTGAACCCGCAGGACGACACGCTGCGCGTCGCCGGCAAGCGGGTCGGCGACACGCTGCGCGACGCGATCGACGCGGTGCTGGCCGAGCGCCGGCTGCCAGCCTCGGAGCGAGGTCAGCGCATCTTGCTGGCGTGGTCGCTGGTGCACGGCTACGTGACGCTGGTGCTCGAGCAGCAGACAGGCGAGCTGTTCGGGCTCGATGCGGACCATGGCGAGGCCGCCAGTGCAATGGGCGCCGAGCTGTTGCGCCTGCTGATCGACGGTCTCGCCAACCCCGTTCGGCGCCCAGGGTAAGGCACCACCCTGGGATTCGAAGCCACGGTCCGCAGCGACGAGCCAGCCACGTTGGTCATGCATCCCCCGTTAACAAGTTAAATACACGGCATGTCGATCGGTCGCCACGACCCTGGCCGTTCGCCCGCTGCGGGCGCACGCTCCGCGAGCCTGATGCCGGCCGCGGGCCGCCCGACCTCGGGTTTCCACGGGCAAATCACCGTGCCAATGGCACGGCCGTAACCAGCGGTTGCCGATATTGCCGCGTGGCTGCGAGCTGCCAGGCGCGTCGCTTGCCCGGATGACTAGCATCGATGCACGGGTCAGCAATGACCTTCCCAACTCTGGAGTACTACCCCATGCCTGGCCGTTCGCTGCCACCCGCCTTCAACCCCCTGCACCTGCTCGCCGCCGCCAGCCTTTGCGCCCTGTCCGCCACCACCTGGGCGGCCACCGGCCCGGCAGTGACCATCGACGCCACGGCTGACAACCACGTCATCAGCAACTACATCTACGGCATGAACTTCGCCCCGGAGGCGCTGGCCAAGGAGTTGAAGCTGCCGGTACGTCGCTGGGGCGGCAACCGCACCACGCGCTACAACTGGAAGATCGATGTCGACAACACCGGCAGCGATTGGTACTTCGAGAACATCCCGAACCCGCTGCCCACCGACGGCCGCACGCTGCCCGACGGTTCGGCCGCCGACAAGTTCGTCGAGCAAGACCGCCGCACCGGCACGCAGACGCTGATGACGCTGCCGATGACCGGCTGGGTCGCCAAGCGGCGGCCGCCGAACGACAGCCACCCATTCGACTGCGGCTTCAAGGTCAGCGTCTACGGTGCCCAGCAATCGGTCGACCCGTGGGATACGAACTGCGGCAACGGTGTCAAGACCAATGGCACCAACATCACCGGCAACAACCCGACGGACACGAGCGTGGCAGTCGGCACCCCGTTCGTGCAGGACTGGGTGCGCCACCTGATCGCCAACTACGGCAACGCCAACAACGGTGGCGTGAAGTTCTACAACCTCGACAACGAGCCCGAGCTGTGGCGCCACACGCACCGCGACATCCGCCCGCAGCCGCTGAGCTACGACGAGCTGCGAGACCGTACCTGGGAATACGCCGCCGCCGTGAAGGCGGTGGACCCGGGTGCCCAGACACTGGGGCCGTCGGGCTGGGGCTGGACGGCGTACTTCTATTCCGACCTCGACACCGCTCCGGGCGGTGACTGGTGGAACCACCCGCTGGACCGCAATGCGCATGGCGGTGTGCCGCACGCCGAGTGGTACCTGCAGCAGATGAAGGCCTACGAGCAGCAGCACGGCAAGCGCATCCTCGACTACCTGGACGAGCACTACTACCCGCAGGCCAACGGCGTCTTCTCGAACAACACCGATGCCGCCACCAACGCGCTGCGCCTGCGCTCGACCCGCTCGCTGTGGGACCCCACCTACACCGACGAAAGCTGGATCGCCGACAAGGTCAACCTGATCCCGCGCATGCGCAGCTGGGTGGCCAACAACTACCCCGGCACCAAGCTCGCGATCAGCGAGTACAGCTGGGGTGCGGTGAACCACATCAATGGCGCGCTCGCGCAGGCCGATGTGCTGGGCATCTTCGGTCGCGAACGGCTGGACCTGGCCACGCTGTGGTCGCCGCCGGACACCAACGACGCGGTCGCCTTCGCCTTCCGCATGTACCTGAACGTGGACGGCAAGGGCGGCCGCTTCGGCGCCTACGGCGTGCGCGCCACCAGCGCAGATCAGAGCAAGCTGTCGGTCTATGCCTCGCGCCGCGGCAAGAAGGGCGCGATGACCTTGATCGCAGTCAACAAATCGGGCACGCCATTGAGCAGCAAGATCACGCTCAACCATTTCGCGGCCGGCGCCCACGCCAAGGTCTACCGCTACTCGCCGGCCAACCTGTCGGCGATCCAGCACCTGGCCAACACACCGGTCACGGCAGGCGTGATCAACGCCGAACTGCCTGCCGACTCGATCACGATGTACGTGGTGCCGGTGGCCGCCGCGGCCAATTGACCCCAGCGGCGGCACGCCCTACCCGGCGCGTGCCGACCGCCGCACAATGGCCCGCATGGACTGCACCGTGCGCACGATGCACCGCCACGAGGTGCCGCTCGCGATCGACTGGGCCGCACAGGAAGGCTGGAATCCCGGCCTGCACGACGCCGCGTGTTTCCATGCCGCAGACCCCGGAGGTTTCTTGATCGCCGAGGTCGGCGGTCACCCCGTCGGCTGCGTCAGCGCCGTCTCGTATGCGGGCCGCTTCGGCTTCATCGGCCTGTACATCGTGGCGCCGGCCTGGCGCGGCCAGGGCATCGGCCTGCGCCTGTGGAATGCGGCGATGTCACGGCTGTCCGGCCAGGTGGTCGGCCTCGACGGGGTGCCGGCCCAGCAGGCTAACTACCGCCGCGGCGGCTTCATGCTGGCCTGGAACAACGCCCGCATGTCGGGGGTCGCGGGGCCGAACCCTGAGGGCGCCTCGCGTCGAATCGTCCGGCTGACGGACGTTGATTTCGCGACGCTGTGCCGCAAGGACCGCAGCGTCTTTCCAGCGCCCCGCGACGCCTTTCTGCGCGCCTGGTCCACCATGCCGGACTCGACCGGCCTGGCGTGGCTGGACAACGGCGAGCTGCGCGGCTGGGGCGTGGTGCGGCAGTGCCGCCAGGGGCACAAGATCGGCCCGCTGGTGGCCGACACCCCGGCGATCGCATCGGCCCTGTTCGGTGCCCTTGGTGACGCCTTGCCGGCAGGCGACGCTGTCTTCCTGGACGTGCCGATGCCGAACCGCAATGCCATCGCGTTGGCCGAAGCCAACGGAATGCGCAGCGTGTTCGACACGGCGCGCATGTACACCTACCCGGCGCCTGAGTGCAAGCTCGAAACCGTGTACGGCATCACGACTTTCGAACTCGGCTGAACGCGCTCAAGGGCGCGACAGCGGACGCATCGGGTTAGCACGGCCCGACCCAACCTCCGACAGGCTCCACGAACGTGGGGGGGCCACCGCCGTGGCGGCTCGAATGCCGCGACACTTCCAGGTGCGAAGGACGAAGGAGGGATTCGAGATGAACACAACCATGCATGGTGGGTCTGCTGTATCCCCCGGTGCAACGCTGCCCGCGGCCCGCGGCCCGATCGAGGCGCCATCCACAGCCCCGCCGTTGCTGGCAAGCGCGGTGCTCGGTGCGGGGTTGGCGGGCTGCGGCGGCAGCTCTGACGACGATGTGTCCGCGGCATCGGCTGGCACGCGCCGGCAAGCGCAGCAGGCCTCTGCCGCCAACCGCGTGGCCTACACATCGGAAGAGCTGGCTGCGGCCTTCGCCCCCGACGGCCAGGGCGTCGTCAACGCGCAAGTCGCCGCGCGCTTCCTGGCCCACGCCAGCCATGGGCCCACCGTGTCGACGATGGCCGCCGTGCGCACCAAGGGCCTCGCGCAGTGGATCGAAGACGGCTTTGCCGCGCCGCGTGGCGAGCGCCACGTCGACCGCATCTTTGCGCAACGCGATGCCCTGGGCGGCTGGCTGTACGACATCCCGACATTCGGCCCGCCGAACTCCGAGTTCATGATGAACGAGGCCTGGCGCGCCTTCATGACCGGCCCTGACGCGCTGCGTCAGCGCATCGTCGCCGCGCTGCTCGAGATCTTCGTCATCACCACCCGCGTCGGCATCATCGGGATCGGCCAGAACCAGATCACCGCGGCGGCTTACGTGGACATGCTGAACGACCGCTGCTTCGGCAACTTCCGCGACCTGCTCGAGGGCGTGACGCTCAGCTCGGCGATGGGCGTGTACCTGTCGTACCGCGACAACCTGAAGGCCGAGTACGGGCCGGATGGCGAGCCGACACGCGTGCCGGACGAGAACTACGCGCGCGAGCTGATGCAGCTGTTCTCGATCGGCCTGTACGAGCTGAACGCCGACGGCAGCCTGAAGCTCAGAAAAGGCAAGCCGCGGGAAACCTACACCCAAGACGACGTGTTCAACCTGGCCCGCGTGTTCACGGGTTGGCGCGTGCCCAAGCCTGTGCCCGGCGAGCCGGACATGGCCGAGTGGAGCAAGCCGATGGTCGCTGTGGCGGCCAACCATTCGCCCGAGGAAAAGCGCTTCCTCGGCAAGGTGATTGCGGCCGGCACCAAGCCGGCCAACAGCGTGAAGCGCGCACTGGACACGGTGTTCGCGCATGCCAACGTCGGCCCCTTCATCGGCAAGCAACTGATCCAGCGCCTGGTCACCAGCAACCCCAGCGGCGCCTACGTGGCGCGCGTCTCGGCAGCCTTTGCCGACAACGGCCAGGGTGTGCGCGGTGACATGCGCGCCGTGATCCGCGCGGTGCTGCTGGACCCGGAAGCGCGCGCCGGCGACCAGGGCGGAGGCGACCTCGTCGACCTTCGCGGCAAGGTGCGAGAGCCGATGCTGCGGCTGGTCGCCGTGGCGCGGGCAATGGAAGTCGGCGACCCCGGTACGGTGGTCTTCCCGGTGGCCAACCTGAGCGGCGCTTCCACCGGGATCGGCCAGGCACCGCTGAAGTCGCCGACGGTCTTCAACTTCTTCCGGCCCGGGTATGCGGCGCCGCAGTCCGAGTTGGGAGGGCTGGGCCATGTGGCACCGGAGTTCCAGCTCGTCAACGGGCCGGTGATCGCGGCGTCGATCAACAAGATCAACGAGTTCGTCCGCGACGCGGAGACCTACCTGCTGATCGAGCTGGGACATCTGCGCGGCCTGTCGCCTCGCGCGCTGGTCGAGCGGGTCAGCCTGCTGTTGACCGGCGCCACGGTGCCGGCGCCCGACGTGGACGCATTCACCCAGCTGGTCTCCAGGGTGTCGCCCTTCGACCCCAAGCTGCGCGTGCTGATCGCGCTGCAGCTGGTCGCGTCTTCAGCGGCCTTTCTTGTTCAAGCCTGGTGAGGGGGCGCACGATGAGCCACATTTCCCGTCGCGCCTTCTTGCGCCACGCCAGCCAGTTTGCCGCCCTCGGCGCCGCCGCGCCGCTGGGCCTGAGCCTGGCCTCGATCGGCGCCGCTTCGGCCGCCACCTTGCCCGATGACTACCGCGCGTTGGTCTGCGTGTTCCTCTACGGCGGCAACGACAGTCACAACACCATCGTCAGTTGCGACGAGCCCACGCACGCCCGCTACAGCCAGGCCCGTGGCAGCCTCGCACTGGCCCGCAGCGCGCTGTTGCCCTACCAGTTGGCCCCCGCCCAGGCCTGGCCGGATGCGCAGGCCTTTGCACTGAACCCCGCATTGCAGGCCCTGCTGCCGGTGTTCAACAGCGGCCAGCTCGCGATGGCGATGCGCGTGGGAACCTTGCTGCGGCCGGTGACGCGCGAAGACTTTTTTGCGCAGCGCCACCTGCCGCCCAAACTGATGTCGCACAACGACCAGTTCAGCGAGTGGCAGTCGCTGCTGGCCGAGGGCGCGCAATCGGGCTGGGGCGGCCGCATCGGCGACCTGCTCGCAGCCGACGCCGGCCAGCAGGGCTCGCTGTTCACCGCGATCTCGCTCGACCAGAGCGCGGTGTACTCCACCGGCATGTCGGTCAACGAGTTCATGGTCGCATCGAGCGGGCCGGTGCGCCTGGCCGCGATCCCCGGCGCACCGGGCTCGGACGCAGCGATCTACAACGCGATGACGCGGCCCAGCAGCCACCTGATGCTGCGTGAACTCACGCGGCGAACCCAGGTGGCCGAAAGCGGCGCCGCCCAGCTGCAAACGGCCCTCAGCGGCATTGGCGACTTCGGCCTGCCGCCCACCCTGCTGGGCCTGCAGCTGAACATGGTGGCCAGGTTGATCGCCGCGCGCGCCACGCTGGGCATGAAGCGCCAGACATTCTTCGTCTCGATGAGCGGCTTCGACCTGCACAACGGCATGGCCAGCACACACGGCCCGCTGCTGCAGGAGCTGGGCGATGCGATGGCGGCCTTCCAGACCGCGATGAACAACGCGGGCCTGGGCGACCAGGTCCTGAGCTTCACCGCGTCGGACTTCGGCCGCGCGCTCACCGCCAACGGCGACGGCACCGATCACGGCTGGGCCGGCCATCATGTCGTGATGGGTGGCGCGGTCAAGCCGCGTCAATGGGTCGGCGCGGCGCCGCGCTGCGAACTCGGCGCGCCCGACGAAGTTGGCCAGGGCCGCATGCTGCCGGCGATTTCGGTCGACCAGCTCGGCGCCACGCTGGCCACCTGGATGGGCGTGCCGGACAGCGACCTGGCCACGGTGTTCCCCCACATCGGCGAGTTTTCACAGCGCACGCTCGACCTGTTGCGCTGACAAGCGCGCAGCGCCGCAACACCACACCGGGCCCGCACGAGTCACTCGCGCAGGCCCGACCTTCTTGGTGCCTGTCGCAACCTTGTCGCCGCTCGCGGCCGACAAAACTGCATCCCTCCAAGCCCGGGTCGCGCCGGCGCTCGTGCGTTTCCGACAGGCGACTTGGCGAGAAAGGCCTGTCAATCCAGAACGACGCCCAGTGACCTAACGTTTTTGTGCAGATGAATGCGCAGCGGCCCGCACGATCCGCACAGATCATCACGATCCTTCAACGCAGCCGGTGTGCCGAAGGGCAAACGCTATTGACGTGGCAAGCCCCTCGCAAAGATAAAGGCGTCACCTCAGTAACACCTTCTAACGCTCTTTATGAAGTACCGCCGTAGCTTGAATCTGCTGATGATTTCGCTGCTCGCCGGCCTCGCCGGCTGCGCCACGCAGGTGCGTTTCGAGTCCGACCCGCCAGGCGCCGAAATCGTCTACGAACGCAAGGGCCAAACGCTCGGAACCGCACCGTTCGACCTCAGCATCAAGGACCAGTTCGGCTGGTTCAGCGTCTACCGCTTCACGGCCAAACTGGAAGGCTACGAGCCGGTCACGCTTGAGTTCCGCGAACGCTCGCCGCTCGATGCCCAACAGGTGGTGCCCTCCCTGGTCCGCTTCGACATGAAGGCCAAGGGGGCGTCCAGCGCAGCCGCCGCGTCGAGCGCGACGGAGTAAGTGCTTCACCCGGGCCTGACGCTTCAGGCCGGGTCTTTCTCGTAAGCGACAAGACCTGCCGGCAATTGAACCCACGGGTGCCGCCGGCAGTCGTAGACCGACACCTGGGGTGGCGGGAAACCCGGGTCGGCAAAGGCGCCCACTGCCACACTCACGCCGCCCTCCATACCCTCTTCAGTGTGGAACAGGTTGGTTCCGCAGACGGGACAGAACCGGAAGATGAACCGGGCTCCTTGATCGCCGGTGCGGACGTACTCGGTCGCCTCACCGGTGACCTGGTACGACCCCGCAAAGCCTGCCAGCGCCGCAAAGACACTGCCCGTCCTGCGCTGGCACGCCAGACAATTGCAGATGCCGACGCCCCTCGGCTCGCCCTGGACTTCGATGCTCAGTTGGCCGCAGGTGCAGGACGCTGTTCGCGTTGTCATCTCGATCTCGTCAAAGGTTGCCGGCAACGACGCTCACCGCTCGCGACCGGTCTTCAGGCTCCTGCGCCGCCGGCGCCACATATTGCCATTGCCGGCGGAACCAGAGCGCCTGCGGAAAAAGCCTGCGCAGATCGCTCCACACAGGCGCCAGGCAAGGAAGATGACGCCAGCCGCCGGTCAGAACCCGTCGAGCACCGCCTTGCCGATGGCGCGACCGCTTTCGACGTGGGCCTGGGCTTCGCGCAACGTGGCCACGCTGAGCCGGCCGAAGTGGCGCGTCATCGTGCTGCGCAGCGTGCCGGCGTCGATGGCGGCGGCCACCTGGACCAGCAGCTCGCCTTGCTTGGTGATGTCGTCGGTCTGGAAGCGGCTGCGGGTGAACATCATTTCCCAGTGCAGCGAGAGCGACTTCGCCTTCAGCGGTCGCGCATCGATCGGCTCATTGGAGTCGTCGATCAGCGCCAGCTTGCCTTGCGGGGCCAGCGCATTGATCAGCGCAGCGTAGTGCTGCTGCGTCTGCGTCAGGCTGGCCACCAGGTGCACCGGGCCCAGGCCGGCCGCGGCCAACGCCTGGTCCAGCGGCTGGCTGTGGTCGATCACGTGGTGGGCCCCCATTTCCTGCACCCAGGCTTGCGTGTCCGGCCGCGACGCGGTGCCGATCACCTCCAGCTGCGTCAGCTTGCGCGCCAACTGGACCAGGATCGAACCCACACCGCCGGCGGCACCGACCACCAGCAGGCGCTGGCCTTGCCCGCCGCCAGGCGCGACGCCCAGGCGATCGAACAGCATCTCCCAGGCGGTGATGGCGGTCAGCGGCAAAGCCGCGGCGTGGGCGAAATCGAGCGTGGCCGGCATGCGGCTGGCGATGCGCGCATCAACCACCTGCCGCTCAGCGTTGCTGCCTTGGCGGTCCAGTGCGCCGGCGTACCAGACGCGGTCACCGGCGGCAAAACCCTGAACGGCGGGACCGACCGCCAGCACGGTACCGGCCGCGTCCCAGCCCAGCACGCGCACCTGGCCTTCGGGCACTGGCATGCCGGCACGCACCTTCACGTCGACGGGGTTGACGGACACGGCTTTCACCTGCACCAGCAAGTCATTCGGGCCCGGCATGGGCTCGGGCAGGTCGACCAGTTCCAGCGCGTCGGCGGCACTCAGCGGCGCGGGCTGGCGGTGGGCAATGGCTTTCATGAAGGTTCCTTTCGATCTGGCAGTCGGGTGACAACGGGCTGCATCGTGCCGGACTCTCTGGCAACAAACCAGACGTGGCAGACTGCGTCATTCACAAACGGCATTTGTCAATTGAAAGGACTGCGATGCCACGCCGCGCCCGTTCCGTGCCACCTCCGCAGTTGCCGCTGGAGCTGCCGTCGCTGCGGTTGGCGCTGCGCGTGGCCGAGCTGGGCAGCGTGGCCGCCGCCGCGCGCGAGGCCGATCTGCTGCCGGCCACCGCCACCGCGGCGGTACGCCGGCTGGAGGCGCAGCTGGGCGCGGCCCTGTTCACCCGCAACACCCGGGCGCTGAAAGCCACCGTCGAGGGCGGCCTGTTCCTCGAACGTGCGCGGCATGCGTTGGCGCTGCTGGACCAAGGCACCGCCGAGCTGCATGCGCCGCTGACGCAGGTGCGCGGCACCTTGCGCCTGTCGGTGTCGACCGACCTGGGGCTTCATGTGCTGCGTCCGATGCTGGACGAGTTCATGGCGCTGCACCCGCAGTTGCAGCTGGAACTGCGCGTCAGTGACCGGGTCAGCGACATCGGCCGCGAACCGGTCGACGTGGCGCTGCGTTACGGCGTGCCGGCGTCGGGCGAGCAGATCGTGCGGTTAATGGCGGACAACACCGCGGTGCTGGTCGCATCCCCCGCGTACCTGGAGCGCGCCGGCACGCCGCACAACCCCACCGAACTGGCCACGCACCACGGTATCGTGCTGCGCCTGTCAGGCCGGCCGGGCCATGTGTGGACGCTTTTTCGCGGCGAAGAGAGCGTCGACATTCAACCCCGCGTGCGGCGCGCCGCCGACAACGGCCTGCTGGCCCGGCTGTGGGCGCTGGACGGCCACGGCGTGGTGCTGAAGTCGCGGCTCGACGTGGCCGACGATCTGCTGGCCGGCCGGCTGGTGCGGGTGCTGCCCGGCTATGAAAGCCAGCCCTATCCACTGACGATGGTGTTCGCCCGCGGCACGCACCTGAGCGCGCGCATGCGGGCGTTGGCCGACTTTCTGCACCCGCGGCTGCAGGCGCTGGCCGCCAGCGTCAGGGGAAACTGAAGTTCACCGGCGGCACCGCCACGCGGGTGTCGATCGGCTGGGTCTTCACCACCCCGTCGGACTCCGCCTCCAGTGTGTACAGGCCCGCTGCCGCCGCGTCGGCCGTGAAGGTGATCGAGGTCGGTGACGGCACGTAGGCCGTCTTCAGTGGCGCATCGATCGGCAGGGCCAGCGTGTAGGCACCGGTCAGGCTGTCGACCAGGCCGAAGCTCACCTCCACCGTCGGCCCGGCAGTGAAGCTCTGCAGCGCCCGCACCGCGGCGGTAGCAGGCGCCAGCGTGCCAACCACCGGGCGCAGGCCCAACGGCGCCGGGCCCGGCACGATCGGCACCATTGCGCTGTTGACGTAGGTGTAGTCGACCGTGTCGGTCGGCACGCCGGTCATCACGGCGGTGGCCCGACCTTCGGCGGTGATCACCAAGTCGTAGGTGCCCACGGGTACCGGGTACAGCACGAACTTGCCGTTGCCGTCGGGCGCGGTCGTCTTGACGGCCATGCCGTCGACCTGCACCGAAACGCGCGTGTCGGCCATCGACAGTGCCGGATCGACATAACCCACCACGCCCTGGCCAGCGGTCGTCAGCAGCGGGATCGCCTGGATCACCGGCTTCAGCTTGTAGTGGCCCGAGTTGCCGGCCTTGACGACCGACTTGCAGGCGTCGAAGTCGAGCACCACGTCCATCACCTGGTCAGCGCTCACCGTGGCATCGAGGTTGATCTTCACGCCGCTCTGCTGCCCGCTGGGCGTGTCGAGCGCGGTTTCATCCTCACCGGTGGGCACCACCGAGTTGGCCAGCGGCGAAGCGTGGTCGTTCTCGGCCAGCACCAGGCGCATCTGTGTGTAGCTGCCTGCCGTCAGCGGCAGCTCGCCGAGCGACTCGATCACGCCGTTCTGCAGCGTCAGCAGGTCGACCCGTCGCACCGGGTTCAGCACCAGCTCGGACCAGCCCGCATCGTTGTCGCCGGCATCGGCACTCTGGTGCACGCGCACCTTGACGATCGAGATGTTGACCTCGTCGTAGCCGCAGGAGGGCGCATCGGTCAGCCCGATTCTCATCGTCCCGGTGCCACCGATGCCACCACCGCCGCCACTGCCACCACCACCACAGGCCACCAACAGCGAAGTGACGATCCCGCCCACCAGGGCCTTCCAACGACGAAGCTTCATGTTTCTTCTCCAATGAAATTCGGGTCCTGCTTCAAGGAACCGTCCAGCGGCTCTTCGAAGTAGTAGACGCCCAGGCCCACCCGCGCGGCGCGCGGCTCTGGGCCGTCTTCGGGCACACCGGTGTCATGCTCTTGCAGCCACCGGTCCATGCGCTCCAGCAAGGCTTGCGCCTGCACCGCCGTCAGCCTGCGCAAGGCCGGCAAATGCGATGCCTCGATGCGGTGGTACATGACCTTGCGCTGGAAGCGTGGTTCGGTCTTGCCATGGTCGATGTTGTGTTCGATCGTGGCGATCAAGTCGGCCACGTCGGCGCCGAGGATCGCGAGCTTGTCGGCCACGCTGGTGGCCGGCACGTAGGCGCGCGTCAACGGCTCGATGCGCCCGTCAGTGTGCCGGCGCACGGCACCGACGCGCAACAGCTCGTCGAGCACCGCCCGTGCAGGCACGTCACCGCTGTGGCGGCGCACCAGCTCTGCAAAGCTGCGCGGCCCTTCGTCGCGCAGCCAGCGCGGCGAGCCGTCGCTCTCGGTGAAGTCGATGTCGCGCAGCCAACCGGTCAGCACCCGGGCCGCGCGGTTGTAGCGCTCCCCCGGCTCGGCCCCGTCGCCGGACCGCTCGGCCAACAGGCGAGCAACCTCTTTGCGGGTCAGTCCCGACAAGATCGCCGCCCGGGACATCGACGGTGCCTTGCCTTCAATACCGAAGTCCTTCATCGCCACCTCCACAAACACGCGCTTGGCAATCTCTTCAAAGGCGATGAAGGACATGGACTGCCGAAGCAACAGGCGGAACAGCGGTCGCAACAAGGTGGCGACCGCTGTTTCCAGAACCCGTTGAGCGCGTACCAGCGTGGTCATTGTTGGGAAAATTTTCCCAAATTTTTCACACCCTGGAGATCCGGAGATGTATGGACATGTCGCCGTCAGGGTTGTCCGCCGCCGGTGTCCGGCCGACTGTCCGCGGACACTCGGTCGACCGCGACACGGTTCCGCAAGCCGTTGATTTCATTCAGGAAAGTTTCTACGGAGTGGTTGGTATGGACTTTGCGAACTTCCAGCCCATCGAGACGACCGACACAACGCCGGACACCATGATTCGTGACACCTCCGCGCAAGACCGGGTGCTGACACCCGAACCGACCTGGCGCCGCCGCAAGACGCTGGCGATGGCCGCCGCCGGGCTGGCGCTGGCTGGGCTGGGGGCCTGGGGATGGCCGGCGCTTTCGCGCGGGCTGTCTGGCCAGAACTCGGTCAGCCTTGGGCGGCTGGCCGTCGCCGAGGTTGGCCGTGGCCCGCTGACGCGTGATGTGGCAGGTGAAGGCAAGGTCGTCGCCGCCGTCAGCCCGACGCTGTATGCGGGTAGCGCGGGCACGGTGACGCTGTCGATCCAGGCCGGTGACCAGGTCAAGCGAGGGCAGGCGCTGGCGCGCATTGCCAGCCCGGAACTGGCCGCCAAGCTGGCGCAAGAGCGTTCGAATGCCGACGCGCTGCAAAGCGAAGCGCTGCGTGCCGCGGCCGATGCGCGGCAGCAGCGCGCCATGGCGCAGGGCCAACTCGACACGGCGGCCATTGCCTACAAGACCGCACAGAACGAGCTCGCGCGCCAGACCCAGGCCTTCGAGGCCGGCGCCACCGCCCGCGCGCAGGTCGACCAGGCACGCGATGCGGTCGAACGCGCGCAGGTCGCACTGAAGCAGGCCCAGCAGCTGCTGAACCTCAAAGACGACGCGATGCGCTTCGAGCTGCAGGCCAAGCGCCAGGCCTTCGAGCGCCAACAGCTGCTGGTCAGGGACATCGAGCGCCAGAGCGATGAACTGACCGTGCGCTCGCCGGTCGACGGCCAGGTCGGCCAGTTGTTCATCAGCGACCGCATGAGCGTGGCCAAGGACGCCAGGCTGCTGACCGTGGTCGACCTGTCGCAGCTCGAGGTGCAGATGCAGGTTGCCGAGAGTTTCGCCCGCGAGCTGCAGCCGGGCATGCCGGGCCAGATCAGCGGCAACGGGCAGCAGTGGAAGGGCAGGGTCAGCTCGGTGTCGCCCGAGGTCGTCAACAACGAAGTCGCCGCGCGACTGCGCTTCGACGGCGCGCTGCCCGAGCAACTGCGCCAGAACCAGCGGCTGTCAGTACGGGTGCTGCTGGACCAGCGCGACAACGTGCTGAGCGTCGCCCGCGGCAGCTTTGTCGACGAAGGCGGCGGCCGCGTCGCCTATGTGCTGCGCGACGGCGTGGCCGAGAAGCGCGCCATCCGGCTCGGCGCGCAAAGCCTGTCCAAGGTCGAGGTGCTCGACGGGCTTCAATCCGGCGAGCAGATCGTGATCTCCGGCACCGACAACTTCCGCGGCGCCGAGCGCGTCGTGGTCAGCCCCTGACGCCCCGCACACCGATTCACGAGAGACGAGAAAGAAGAGGAAAGCCACATGCTGAAGATGCAATCCCTGTCCAAGGTCTACCGCACCGAGATGGTCGAAACCTATGCGCTGCGCAATTTCGACCTCGAGGTGAAAGCCGGCGAATTCGTCGCCGTGACCGGCCCGTCAGGCTCGGGCAAGACCACTTTCCTGACCATCGCCGGCCTGTTGGAGGCCTTCACCGGTGGTCGCTACGAACTGGACGGTGTCGACGTCAGCCGCATGGGCGACGACGAGCGCTCGCGCATCCGCAACCAGAAGATCGGCTTCATCTTCCAGGCCTTCAACCTGATCCCGGACCTGAACGTCATCGACAACATCGAGGTGCCGCTGCGCTACCGCGGGTTGCCGAACGCCGAGCGCCGCCAGCGCGTGGCCGATGCGCTGGCCCGCGTGGGCCTGTCGGCACGCGCCAAGCACTACCCGAGCGAGCTGTCGGGCGGCCAGCAGCAGCGCGTCGCGATCGCCCGGGCGCTGGCGGGCAGCCCCAAGCTGCTGCTGGCCGACGAGCCGACCGGCAACCTCGACAGCCAGATGGCGCGCAGCGTGATGGACCTGCTCGAAGAGCTGCACCTCGAAGGCGCGACGATCGTGATGGTCACGCACGACCCGCAGTTGGCTGCGCGCGCGCAGCGCAACGTGCACGTGATCGACGGCCAGGTGGTCGACATCGCGGCCGAGCTGAACCTGGATCCGTCGATGCTGCGGCCGAGCACCGTGCCGGCATTGTGACGATGCGCTTTCGTTTCGCCATCACCGCGCTGGCGGTGGCCTGGGCACAAGCCGCGTCGGCCGAGGACTTGCTGCAGGTCTACGCTCTGGCACGCGCAGCCGACCCGGTGCTGGCATCGGCCGACGCACAGCGTGGCGTGCAACGCGAGCTGGCCGTGCAGGCCCGCGCGGCGCTGCTGCCGCAGTGGCAGCTGAACGCCACCGAGACCCGTGACCAGCAAGACGGCTCGCGCAGCCGCGAGCTCGGCAGCAGTCTCAGCCAGACCCTGTTCGACCTCGGCAAGCTGCGCAGCTGGGACGCCGAGCGCACCCTCGAATCGGCGCAAGACCTGCGCGTGCGTGCCGCCGAGCAGGCCTTGTGCGCACGCCTGGCCACGGCCTACTTCGGTGTGCTGTCGGCCCAGGCGACGCTGGCCACGACCAAGGCCAACGAAGACGCGTTCGCGGCGCAGGTGGCGCAGGCGCAAAAGCGCTTCGACGCCGGCCTGTCGGCGCAGGTCGATGTCGAGCAGGCCCGCGCGTACCACGCGCTGGCGCGCGGCTCCACCGTGCAGGCGCAGCAGGCGCTGGCCGATGCACGCGAGGCCTTGATCCAGCTCACTGGCCAGACGCCTGGCGAATTGCACCCGCTGGCGCCCGAGCTGCCGGCGCTACTGCCCGAGCCGGCGCAGCCGCAAGCGTGGGTCGACGAGGCCCTGCGCAGCAACCCGCAGCTTCAGTCGCAACGGCGCATCGTCGAGGCCAGCGAGCAGCGAATCGGTGCTGCGCGCGCCGCACATTGGCCCACGCTCAGCGCCGGGCTGGACAGCGCGCGCGCCAGCGGCGCCGGTATCAGCGACGAACAGCGCCGCGGCGGCACGCAGTTCGCGCTGCGGCTCACCGTGCCGCTGTTCGCCGGCGGCGCCACGCAGTCGCAGTTGCGCCAAGCCGGCTACCAACGCGACCTCGCGCGCGACGACTACGAAGTGGCCCGCCGCGCGCTGGTGCGCGAGACCCAGGCGCAGTACCAGGCGGTGGCGTCTGGCGTTGCGCTGCTCGAAAGCACCCGCGCCGCGGTCAACGCGGCCGACCAGGCACTCACCTCGACCCGCGCCGGCCAGGGCCTGGGCACGCGCACGATGACCGACCTGCTGCTGGCGATCCAGACCCAGGCCGCGGCGCAGAACGCGCACGACCAGGCACGCCACGGCTATGTGCTGGCCCGGCTGCTGCTGCAACAAGCAGCCGGCGCCCTCGGCGAGCCCGAGCTGGCCGCCGTCAACCAACTGCTCTCGAAGGGGACCCTTTGATGCTCGCCTATTACTTCGACCTTGCGCTGCGCAGCTTCAAGTCGGCGCGTGGCCTGAGCCTGCTGATGGTGATTGCGCTGGGCCTCGGCATCGGCGCCTGCATGACCACGCTGACCGTTTACCGCGTGCTGTCGGGCGACCCGATCCCGAGCAAGAGCGCACGGCTGTTCGACGTCGAGCTGGACTCGGCCAGCATGGTGGGCTACCAGCCCGGCGAGGAGCCGACCTTTCAGCTCACGCGCTTCGACGCCGAAGCCTTGCTGCGCGCCAAACGCGCCAAACGCCAGGCGATGATGTCCGGTGCCAATGTGCCGGTTCAACCCGACTCGGCGTCGATCAAGCCCTTCTATGCCGCGGCGCGCTATACCTCGGCCGACTTCTTCGCGATGTTCGAAACGCCGTTCCTGTTCGGCGGCAGCTGGGACGCTCAGGCTGATGAGGCACAGGCCCGCATCGCGGTGATCTCGCGCGAGCTCAACGACAAGCTCTTCGGCGGCGAAAACAGCGTGGGCCGCGAGCTGCGCGTCCGCAGCGTCGCGATGCGCGTGGTCGGCGTGCTGAACGACTGGCGACCTGTACCGCACTTCTATGACATGACGATGGGCATGACCGAGTACGAGCAGGTGCTGCTGCCCTTCTCCACCGCGATGGGCCTGAAGTTCGGCACCTCGGGCAACACGAACTGTTGGGGCAACACCGGCGGCGCCAGCCCGCGCGACCTGAACGCGCCGTGCAGCTGGGTCCAGTACTGGGTCGAGCTGGAGTCACCGGGCGACGCTGCGGCCTTCCGCGACTACCTGGTGCAGTACTCCGAAGAACAACGCCGTGCCGGCCGCTTCGAACGGCCGGCCAATGTGCGCCTGCGCAACGTGACCGATTGGCTGGCGCATCGAAAAGTGTTGCCCGGCGACGTGCGGCTGCAGGTCTGGCTGGCATTCGGCTTCCTGCTGGTGTGCCTGACCAACACCGTGGGCCTGCTGCTGGCCAAGTGCCTGCGCCGCTCGGCCGAGATCGGCGTGCGCCGCGCGCTGGGCGCGACCAAGCGGGCGATCTTTGCGCAGTTCCTGGTCGAGGCCGGCACACTGGGTCTGGCCGGTGGCCTGCTGGGGCTGCTGCTGGCGGTGCTGGGCCTGTGGCTGGTGCGGCACAGCCCGGCCGACTATGCGCCGCTGGTGCAGATGGACTGGCCGATGCTGGCGCTGACGTTGCTGCTCGCGCTGGCCGCCAGTGTCATCGCCGGCCTGCTGCCGGCCTGGCGTGCCGCCAACGTCACCCCGGCCCAACAACTGAAGACGCAATAAGGAGGCAAGCACCATGGACATCCTGCCCATTCTCTCGACGCTGCGCCGCCACAAGACGGCCGCCAGCCTGATCGTGATCGAGATCGCATTGACCAGCGCGATCGTCTGCAACGCGTTGCACCTGATCAGCCAGCGCTTCGATGTGTTGAACCACGACAGCGGCCTGCCCGAAAACGAACTCGTCGTGTTGAACGCGCGCGGCACCGGCGGCCCGGCGAATGCTGAAGACGTCACCGCGCAAGACATGCTTGCGCTGCGCCAGTTGCCAGGTGTCAAGAGCGCCGCGATCGTCAACCAGCTGGTCTACGGCGGCAACAGCAACAACAGCGACGTGCGCAAGAGCGAAGACAGGAACGGCCCTCGCTTCGCCACATCGTTCTATTCCGGCGGCGAGCAGACGCTGGCGACGATGGGGCTGAAGCTGGTCGAAGGCCGTGACTTCAAGCCCGAGGAGTACCAAGCCGGCTCGGCGGTGGACCAGCAGGAGAATCCGAACGTCGGCCAGGTCATCATCAACCGCGCACTGGCCGAGAAGCTGTACCCCGGCCAATCGGCCGTCGGCCAGGTGATGTATGGCTACGGCGACCTGCCGTCGACGGTGGTCGGTGTCGTCGAGCGCCTGACCCACCCCTACCCCAGCAAGGCCAAGCATGACGAAGGCAACGCGATGCTCTTTCCGGTGCGACCGAGCTTTCGCGGCGGCAACTACATCGTTCGTGTCGACCCGGCCCAGCGTGAGGCGGTGCTGAAGGCCGCGACCGGGATCATCGAGCGCGTCGACGCCACGCGCATCGTGACCCAAGCCAAG
>NZ_DASUNH010000176.1:0-26011 GCF_036277275.1 Ideonella sp.
GAGCCCCGATGCGTTGCCACCAGAACAGACGAGCGCAAGGCGCAAAACGAAGCCGGGGTGCGGCCCCGGCGAGGCTTTGCAACGCCGCGGTCGGCTGTTCTGGCGGCAACCCTTCGGGAACGGGTCTTCCAGGGCGCATGGGGCTGCGTAGTGTTAACAGGCCCTAGACAAAGCCGGACGAACGCGGCAGAAGCTTGAAGAAGCCCGAAAAAGGCCGATGACGATTTCATGACAATCGAGTGACGATCGCCGTGATGGCGATCGAACCCTCGCCATCGTCCACCTGGCGTCACGGGGATGTCACAAAACCTTCCTACAGTCCGGTCGAACCGAGCCGAAGGGTGCGCTGCTGCGCCGGCCGGACACTGAAGAAAGGTTTGACGACATGCTGACTTCCCTCGTTCGCCCGCTGTGGCTTGGTGTTGCCGCGATCGCGTTGACCCCGGTCACCTTCGCCCAGAACGTCACCGGCGCCGGCGCCTCGTTCCCGGCGCCTATCTATGCCAAGTGGGCCGACGCCTACAACAAGGCCACCAACGCTCGCATCAACTACCAGTCGGTCGGCTCGGGCGCCGGCATCAAGCAGATCAAGTCGAAGACCGTCGATTTCGGCGCGTCCGACATGCCACTGAAGGACGAAGAACTGGCCGCGGACGGCCTGTTCCAATTCCCAACCGTGATCGGCGGCGTCGTGCCGGTCATCAACGTGAAGGGCCTGAACCCCGGGCAGCTGAAGCTCACCGGTCAGGTGCTCGGCGACATCTTCCTGGGCAAGGTCACCAAGTGGAACGACGCGTCGATCGTTGCACTCAACGCCGGGGTGACGTTGCCTGACGCCGACATCGCCGTGGTGCGCCGGGCCGATGGCTCGGGCACCAGCTTCATCTTCACCAACTACCTGAGCAAGGTTAACGCCGATTGGAAGGCAAAAGTCGGCGAAGGCACGGCGGTCAATTGGCCGACCGGCGCCGGTGGCAAGGGTAACGAAGGCGTGGCTTCGTACGTGCAGCGCCTGCCGAATTCGATCGGCTATGTCGAGTACGCCTACGCCAAGCAGAACAAGATGTCCCACGTGCTCCTGAAGAACAAGGATGGCGCCTTCGTCGCCCCCGATGACCTGAACTTCAAGGCCGCTGCCGCCAACGCCGACTGGTCCAAAACGTTCTACCAGGTGCTGACCGAGCAGGCCGGCAAGGATTCGTGGCCGCTGACGGGCGCCACCTTCATCCTGATGCACAAGGTCCAAGCCAAGCCGGAACAGGCCACCACCGCGCTGAAGTTCTTCGCCTGGGCCTATGGCAACGGCGACAAGATGGCCGCCGAACTGGAATACGTGCCGCTGCCTGACACCGTGAAGGCGCTCGTTCACAAGCAATGGGCCGACGTGAAGGATGGCGCCGGCAAGCCGGTCGCCTACAAGTAGGCTGCACGAGACTCGCCACGACGTCGAGTTGTCGCTGCCATGCCCCACGCGCCCACCGGGCCGTGGGGCAGGCCGACACCGCATGAAGGAACGCAAGGTGACCGCTACACTGCCGGCCGGCCCCATTGCCAATGAGCTGTCCATGGAACGATCGTCTCCGGCAGGACGACCGGGCGGGCGCGCAGTGCGCGCCCCCTGGGCTGACCGGCTATTTGCGTTGGCCGCACACGGGGCGGCTTGGCTGACCCTTGCGCTGCTCGTCGGCATCTTGCTGTCGCTGGTCGCCGGCGCTGCGCCGGCGATCCGCGAGTACGGCCTGAGCTTCCTCTGGCGCAGCGAGTGGGACCCGGTGCAGGACCGCTACGGTGGCCTGGTGATGATCTACGGCACGCTGATGACCTCGTGCATCGCGCTGCTGATCGCGGTGCCGGTGAGTTTCGGCATCGCGCTGTTCCTGACCGAGTTGTCGCCGCAATGGTTGAAGCGGCCGCTGGGCGTGGCGATCGAATTGCTGGCGGCCGTGCCGTCCATCGTGTACGGCATGTGGGGCCTGTTCATCTTCGGCCCTTTGCTGGCCACTTACGTGCAGCAACCGCTGCAGGGGCTGTTCAAAGGTGTTCCGTTGCTCGGCGCCCTGTTCTCGGGGCCGCCAGTGGGCATTGGTCTGCTGTCGGCGGGGATCATCCTCGCGATCATGATCATTCCATTCATCGCCTCGGTGATGCGTGACGTGTTCGAAGTGACGCCGCCGATGCTGAAGGAGTCCGCCTATGGGCTCGGCTCGACCACCTGGGAGGTGGTCTGGAACGTCGTGCTGCCGTACACCAAGACCGGCGTCGTCGGCGGGATCATGCTGGGGCTGGGGCGCGCGTTGGGCGAGACGATGGCCGTGACCTTCTTGATCGGCAACGCCAATCAACTCAACACGATCTCATTGTTCGAGCCGGCCAACAGCATCACGTCGGCATTGGCCAATGAGTTCGCGGAAGCCGGCGAAGGCTTGCACCAAGCTTCGCTGATCTACCTGGGCCTGGTGCTGTTCTTCATCACCTTCGTCGTGCTGGCTTTCTCGAAGCTCCTGCTGGCGCAACTGAAGAAGGGCGAGGGCAGCAAGTCATGAGCACGTTCACGAGCCTGGACGCCGGTCGCCTGGCGATGCATCGCAAGCGAAAGCGGGTCAACGTGATTGCGTTGGCGCTGTCGCTGACGGCGATGGCCTTCGGCGTCTTCTGGTTGATCTGGATCCTGTACGAAACGGTGACGCGAGGTTTCGGTGGAATCAGCTGGCAGGTGTTCGCTGAAATGACGCCACCGCCGCAGGCGGAGACAGGTGGTCTCGCGAACGCCATCTTCGGGTCGTTCCTGATGGTCTCGTTGGCCACGCTCATCGGCACACCCGTCGGCATCATGGCCGGTATCTACCTGGCCGAGTATGGGCAGCGCACGTGGCTCGGCCGGACGACGCAGTTCATCAACGATATCTTGTTGTCGGCGCCGTCCATCGTGATCGGATTGTTCGTCTACTGGATGGTGGTCGCGCGCTTCAAGTCCTATTCCGGTTGGGCGGGTGTCATGGCCCTGTCGTTGATCGTGATTCCGGTGGTGATCCGCACGACCGAGAACATGCTGAGCCTGGTGCCGAATGCGTTGCGCGAGGCGGCTTACGCGTTGGGTACGCCGAAGTGGAAGGTCATTCTGGCCATCACGCTCAAGGCCGCTCGGGCCGGTGTGGTGACGGGTGTATTGCTGGCGCTGGCACGGGTGTCAGGCGAGACGGCACCGCTGCTGTTCACCGCGCTGAACAACCAATTCTGGACTTCCAGCCTGTCCGAGCCGATGGCCAGCCTGCCGGTGACCATCTTCAAGTTCGCGATGAGCCCGTACGAGAACTGGCAAAAACTTGCCTGGGCCGGCGTCTTCCTGATCACGCTCGGCGTGCTCGCGCTCAACATCCTGGCGCGCGTGCTGTTCCGCAATAAACACTGACCGAACCGCGAAAGCACCATGGACGCGAAAGTCGACCTGTCTGTCACCGAGAAATCGAAGATCGCGGTGCGCGACTTGAATTTCTACTACGGCAGCTTCCACGCGCTGAAGCACATCAACCTGAACATCCCCGAGAAGAAGGTGACCGCCTTCATCGGCCCGTCGGGTTGCGGCAAGTCCACGCTGCTGCGCACCTTCAACCGCATGTTCGAGCTCTACCCCGAGCAGCGCGCCGAAGGCGAGATCCTGGTCGACGGCGAGAACGTGCTGGACCGCCGGCTCGATGTGTCGCTGATCCGCGCCAAGGTCGGCATGGTCTTTCAGAAGCCCACGCCGTTCCCGATGTCGATCTACGACAACATTGCGTTCGGCGTGAAGCTGTTCGAGAACCTGTCTCGCGTCGAGATGGACGAGCGCGTCGAATGGGCGCTGAAGAAGTCGGCGCTGTGGAACGAAGTGAAGGACAAGCTGGGCCAGAGTGGTTCGGGCTTGTCCGGCGGCCAGCAGCAGCGCTTGTGCATCGCGCGCGGCATCGCGATCAAGCCCGAGGTGTTGCTGCTCGACGAGCCTTGCTCGGCGCTCGACCCCATCTCCACCGGCAAGGTCGAAGAGCTGATCCACGAGCTGAAGAGCGACTACACCGTGGTCATCGTGACGCACAACATGCAGCAGGCGGCCCGCGTGTCCGACTACACCGCCTACATGTATCTGGGCGACCTGATCGAGTTCGGCCCGACGCGTGACCTTTTCATGAAGCCGCAGAAGAAGGACACCGAGGACTACATCACCGGCAGGTTCGGCTGAACCTGCCGGCGATCGGCGCAGACTGACCTCGCCTCGGAGAGGTCAAGCGAAGCGGGTCGAAGCCACTACGCCACGCGAAGGCACAACGATGAGTGACAAACATCTCTCCACCCAATTCGACGCCGAGCTGAGCGGCGTCTCGACCCGCGTGCTCGAAATGGGCGGTCTGGTCGAGGCCCAGGTGGCGCAAGCCATCTACGCACTGACCAATTTCAGCGCCGAGACGGCGACGCAGGTGCTGCAGATGGAAGAGCGGGTCAACCAGCTCGAAGTCGACATCGACGCCGACCTGTCGGCCATCATCGCCCGCCGCCAGCCGACCGCACGCGATCTGCGCCTGCTGATCGCGATCAGCAAGACCATCGGCAACCTCGAGCGTGTCGGCGACGAAGCCGCCCGCATCGCCCGCACGGTGCAGCGCCTGATCAACACCGGCGTCTTCAGCCGACTGCGGCTGCCGGTGGGCGACGTGTCGTTTGAGGCCAAGCTGGCCATCGAGTCGCTGCGCAAGGCGTTGGACGCCTTCGCCCGGCTCGACACGGTGCAGGCGTTGGACGTGATCAAGAACGACAACCAGATCGACGCCGAGTTCGACGGCCTGATGCGCAAGCTCATCACCTACATGATGGAAGACCCGCGGACGATCTCGGCCAGCATTGACCTGGTGTTCGTGGCCAAGGCGATCGAGCGCGTCGGTGACCATGCCAAGAACCTGGCCGAGCAGATCATTTACATCGTCAAGGGACAAGACGTGCGGCACAACCCGGTTGAAACGGTCGAGACGATCGCGCTGAAACGCAACTGAGCCACCGCTGCCCGACGAACGGAGAACTGACAGACATGCCCACTGTGCTTGTGGTCGAAGACGAAGCGGCGATTGCCGAGCTGATCGCGATCAACCTGCGCCACGCCGGCTTCGAGGTGACGCTGGCCGAAAATGCCGACCAGGCGACGGTCGCCGTCGACGCCGTGCTGCCTGATCTGGTGCTGTTGGACTGGATGCTGCCCGGCCAATCCGGCGTCGCGCTGGCGCGCCGTTGGCGGGGCGATGCCCGCACGCGCGAGTTGCCAATCATCATGCTGACGGCCCGGGCCGACGAGACCGACAAGGTCGCTGGCCTGGACGCCGGGGCCGACGACTACCTGACCAAGCCGTTCTCGACCCAAGAGCTGCTCGCGCGCATCCGTGCCGTGCTGCGCCGCCGCGTGCCCGAAGCGCTGGACACGGTGGTCGAGGTCGGCGGCTTGAAGCTGGACCCATCGACCCGTCGCGTCAGCCGCGAAGGGGTCGACCTGAAGCTCGGTCCGACCGAGTTCCGCCTGCTGCACTTCTTCATGACCCACCCCGAGCGGGTGCACAGCCGCGCCCAGCTGCTGGATCGCGTCTGGGGCGACCATGTCTTCATCGAGGAGCGCACGGTCGACGTGCATGTCAAGCGTCTGCGCGAGGCACTGCTGCCCGCTCGCTGCGCGTCGATGATCGAGACGGTGCGGGGCGCAGGCTACCGCCTGAGCCAGCAAGCCGTCGCCTCGGCCGCTTGAGCGCCGGGCGCAGCGACCAAAGCAAGGGGCCATGATGTCCTGGATCTGGTTGCGGGTGCTGCTCGCGGTGACCCTTGCACTGGCGGGTGGCCTGGTGGGTCGGTTGCTCGGCTTGGGCGATCGCTGGGCGCTGACCGGAGCCCTCACCGGCATGGCGGTTGGCATGCTGGTGTTCATCATCCGCGACGTTTGGCGCGGTCATCAACTGCTGCGCTGGCTCAGCGGCGCCATGGGTGGCGAACCGCCGCGAATGGGCGGATTCTGGGGCGAGATGGCGACCCGCGTCGAGCGGGCACTGCGCTCGCGCGAACGTGGCGCCGCGATCGAGCGCGACCGGTTGGCCCAGTTCCTGTCGGCCATCGAGGCCTCGCCGAACGGTGTGCTGCTGCTGGACGCGAGCGAGCAGATCGAGTGGTGCAACGCGCTCGCTGCCGACCACCTGGGGCTCGACCGCCACCGCGACCTCCGTCAGCGCGTGACCAACCTGGTTCGCGCGCCGGCTTTCGTCACGATGCTGCAGTCGCGCTCGTTCGAGCAGCCGGTGCAGATCTCGCAGCCTGGCGGCAGCGGCTTGCTGTCGGTCATCGTGCGGCCTTATGGCGAGGGCCAGCGCCTGGTGCTGACGCAAGACATCACCGAGCGCGAACGGGCGGACGCCATGCGGCGCGACTTCGTCGCCAACGTGTCGCACGAGATCCGAACGCCTTTGACGGTGGTGGCCGGTTTCGTCGAGACGCTGACCAATCTGCCGCTGTCGGAGGTCGAGCGCAAGCGGGTGCTGGCGCTGATGGCGCAGCAGACGCAGCGCATGCAAAGCCTGGTGGGCGATTTGCTGACGCTGGCCCGGCTGGAGGGCAGCCCGCGGCCGCCGTCAGACGCCTGGCTGCCGCTGGCCCGGCTGGGTTCGGCGGTGGAGATGGATGCCCGCGGTTTGTCCGCCGGCCGGCACCGCCTGAATTTCGATTGGGGCGGCGAGGTGGAGCTGGCGGGCAACGAGGCGGAGCTGCTGAGCGCCGTGACCAACCTCGTCAGCAACGCCGTGCGCTACACACCCGAAGCCGGCCAGATCGAGGTGCGCTGGCGCCAGCGGCCCGAAGGCGCCGGCGAGATCACCGTGCGCGACACCGGCCCCGGCATCGCGGCGGAACATCTGCCACGGCTCACCGAACGCTTCTACCGCGTCGACGGCAGCCGCTCGCGTGACACCGGCGGCACCGGGCTCGGGCTGGCGATCGTCAAGCACGTGGTGCAGCGCCATGGCGGCGAATTGCTGATCGAGAGCACGCCGGGGCAAGGCTCGTGCTTCACCCTGGTGTTGCCGGCAATGCGTGTGCGCTTGCCGGTCACGCGCCTGGCGGCCCACTCCTGAGCGGCACGTCCTGATCAGCGCGCTTTGCGGTAGATCAGCAGTTGCTCGCTGCGTTCACCGGGGCGGCGCAAACGGGCGTCCAGCTCCCAGCCTTCAGGTGGTTTGGGCAGCGGGGCGTTGCCGCGCCAGCTGAGCAGCAGGTGATTGCAACCCGACGATGCCGCACCGACACTGCTCGAGGTCCACACCCGGTGGCTACCGAACACCTCCAGCGCCGCCACGTTGGCCCGCGTCATGCCGGGCGCGCGCACGCAGGCGCCCCGCGGCACATGGCGTTCGACCAGCGCCATCAGCGGCCGTGGACTGCGGCCGTAGTCGAGCGCCGGCAGCAGCAAGGTCATCGTCAACAACCAAGCCAGCGCGACGCCGCTGGCCGGTAGCACCAGGCTCTTCCACAGCGGGTGGCGGTTGCGTGAGGTTCGCCAGCGCACCAGCCACAACCAGGCCACCGTGCCGGCGATTGCTGCCATCAGCTCGATCACCGAAAAGCGCGGCGGCGCGAAACCCGGCGCCAGCCGCAGGATGTTGGCCATCGGCTTGGCCGGCACGCCGGTCTGCATCGACAGGTAGATGACCCAGACCGCCAGGCCGGCCAAGCTGAAAAAGAAGACCGAGAACCAGTCGATCGCCGAGCCGGCGCTGCGCTTGAGGGTCGGCAGCGAGAAGGCGGCCAGCACTGCCAGGCCTGGTATTGCAAGCATCAACGCACGGTCCGATCCGCCCATCGCAATGCACGCCACGACGCCGACGATCACGGTGACCAGCGGTACGGCGATGTGTCGGCGCTGCCAATGCTGGCGCCAGCGCCAAAGCGTCCACAAGGCCAACGGCCACGCTGGCCAGGGAAACCACAGCAGCAACCGGCCGGTACCTGCCAGGCTGGGGACATTCAGCCTCGATTGCCAGGCACCGAGCAGCGTGGCAACGCCGACCGCCAATGCCAGCGAGGCCAGCAGCCAGGGCCACAGCGCACGTACCTCGGGGTAGCTGGAGCGCAGGATCACCAGCAGCGCCATGGCGCCCAGCGCCACCGCCATCGCCGGCGCCCCGCTGCTGGCCAAGGCAGGCAGGGCGAGCAGCAGGGCCGCACGCACGGCCGCCGAGCGGTACGGTGCGGCCGCCAGCGCCCACAGCCACAACGCCACCTCGCTCAGCTGCATCAGCTCGGGCGTCGTTTCGTGGCCCAGTTGCAGCAGGCCCAGCGTCGCGATCGTTGCGAGCAGCGCGCCGTCGGCCAGCGCGCGGGCGTAGTCGATCGGGTCAGCCTCGCCGCCGAAGGCAAAGGGCACCGGCTGCGCGGCCTCGGTGCGCGCCAGGTTGAAGGTGGCATACCAGACCAGTGCCAATGTCAGTGCCAGCAGCGCGGCAAAGGGCAGGCGGGCAGCCAGTGCCGGATCCATCCAGGTGCCCAGCAGCTTGATGAACATCGCGCCCAGCGCATGCGGCAGCAGTGCGGTTTCGGCGGGCAGGTCACCCAGCGTCGGGGCCCACCAGGGCGTGCGGCCTTCGGCCATGCCCAGCATCGTGGCGAATGCGGTCAGATCGGCGTTGCGCCAGGGATCGCGGCCGAACAGGCCTGGCAGCAGGTAGGCCGCGCAGAACATCACCAATGCCAGCCGTGGCAGGCGCTCCGCCGCGCGTTGGGTGACGAGTGCAGGGGTCGGTTGGTTCACGGGCGGGATCATGCCAAGGTCAGAAGGCGGTCAGCCGATGGGCACCGAAAAGAATTGCAGCCGGGTGCGTTGGGCAGAAGCCGGCCCACCGAAGCCGCGGGAAGGAGGCGGGACCGCCGTACAAAAAAGAAAAAGGCAGCCGAGGCTGCCTTTTCCATCCCGGGCGCAAGCCCTCAAGATCACTTCTTGAGGCCGACGCGGGCAAACTTGTTGCGGAACTTCTCGACGCGGCCGCCCAGCGTATCCACGCTCTTCTGCTGGCCCGTGTAGAAGGGATGCGACTCGCTGGTGGTTTCCAGCTTGAACAGCGGCAGTTCGCGGCCGTCGTCCATCTTCACGGTTTCCTTGGTCGGCGCGCACGAGCGCGTGACGAACTTGAAGCCGTTGGACAGGTCCACGAAGCAAACGTCGCGGTAGTTGGGGTGGATGCCTTCTTTCATGTCGCAAACCTTTCGCGGGGAATCGTCGGCAGCCACGCCGCACCATGCGTGCGCACTTACCAGGGCAGACAACCTGGGCAGAAGAGCCGGGGTCTGGAAAAACATTAGATTATAGCGCTGTCCGGAGTGCCGGGCCGAGGGGCCATAGCCGCCAGGACGTGTCGGCACATCCTGCGTGCCAACTCGTGCTCGCCCACGACCGCCGTGCCGGCGCCCTCGTCGCGCGGCAATTCCGGCGTTGTGACTGCGCACGAAGACCTGGATCTGCGGGTTCAGAGCGCGGGCAGTCTCGATCATCTTGCGCCCATCGGTGCCGGCCCGCAGTGAAAAAAGAAACAGCCCGTGCGAAACGGGCTGTCTGGGCTGTAGCGGCAGATTCGTGCCGTGCGGCTCAGCCGCCCCGGCGCATCATGTCGAAGAAGTCGAGATTGGTCTTGCTCGCTTTCATCTTGTCGAGCATGAACTCCATCGCCTCGATCTCGTCCATCGGGTAGATGAGTTTGCGCAGGATCCAGGTCTTTTGCAGGATCTCGGGCTTCAGCAGAAGCTCCTCGCGCCGCGTGCCTGACTTGTTGATCAGGATCGACGGGTAGACGCGCTTCTCGGCCATGCGGCGATCCAGGTGGATTTCGCAGTTGCCGGTGCCCTTGAATTCTTCGTAGATGACCTCGTCCATGCGCGAGCCGGTGTCGATCAGCGCGGTGCCGATGATCGTCAGCGAGCCGCCTTCCTCGACATTGCGGGCGGCGCCGAAGAAGCGCTTCGGGCGCTGTAGCGCGTTGGCATCGACACCGCCGGTCAGCACCTTGCCGGAGCTGGGCAGCACGTTGTTGTAGGCGCGGGCCAGGCGGGTGATCGAGTCGAGCAGGATCACCACGTCCTTCTTCAGCTCGACCAGGCGCTTGGCGCGCTCGATCACCATCTCGGCGACCTGCACGTGGCGGGCGGCCGGCTCGTCGAAGGTCGAGCTGATGACTTCGCCGCGCACGGTGCGCAGCATTTCGGTCACTTCCTCGGGCCGCTCGTCGACCAGCAGCACGATCAGGTGAACGTCCGGGTGGTTGGCGACGATGGCGTGCGCCAGGTGCTGCATCATCACCGTCTTGCCGGTCTTGGGCTGCGCGACGAGCAATGCGCGCTGGCCCTTACCGATCGGCGCGATCAGGTCGATGATGCGGCCGGTGATGTTTTCTTCACCCTTGAATGCATCACGCTCGAGCTTGAACGCCTCTTTCGGGAAGAGCGGCGTCAGGTTCTCGAACATGATCTTGTGCTTGTTCTCCTCGGGCGTCAGGCCGTTCACGCGGTCGACCTTGACCAGCGCGAAGTAGCGCTCGCCATCCTTCGGGACACGCACTTCGCCTTCGATCAGGTCGCCGGTGTGCAGGTTGAAGCGGCGGATCTGGCTGGGCGACAGGTAGATGTCGTCGGTAGACGCCATGTAGCTGGTGTCGATCGAGCGCAGGAAGCCGAAGCCGTCGGGCAGCACCTCGAGCACGCCGTCGCCGAAGACCTGCTCGCCGGCCTTGGCGCGCTTCTTCATGATCGCGAACATCAGCTCCTGCTTGCGCAGGCGCGAGACGTTGTCGATCTCCAGTTCCTCGCCCATCTTGATGAGGGCGGAAACGTGGAGCGCCTTGAGTTCTGACAGATGCATCGACAAACACCCTTGGGGCAAGCAGCCACGTGGCGCCTTCAAATGCGCCGGGCCGGTTCGGTGGTGCCCACTCGCCGGGGATCACCGGCGCCCTGGGCGCATACCGCGATTCGAGAAAGAGGGGTCGGGGAGCTGTGGGCCTGAATCCGACGCGCCAACCGGTCGTTCACCGGGGGCGCCGTGGCCTTGAAGCCTGTTCACACCATCGGGGCGGGGCCGCTACCGTGAGGTTGGGGCCACCGCACCCGGTGCGTCAGGCGCGATTATAGATGGCCGTCGAGGAATGCCGTCAATTGGGCTTTCGACAGGGCGCCGACTTTCGTGGCGGCCAGTTGACCGTCCTTGAACAACATCAACGTCGGGATGCCGCGGATGCCGAACTTGGCCGGGACGTCGCGGTTGTCATCGACGTTCATCTTCGCGATCTGCAGGCGCTCGCCATATTCCTTGGCGGTTTCGTCGAGGATGGGCGCAATCATCTTGCAGGGGCCGCACCATTCGGCCCAATAGTCGACCAGCACCGGCTTGTCGGACTTCAGGACATCGGCCTCGAACGAGGCATCGGAGATGTGCTTGATCAATTCGCTGCTCATGAAAGATCCTTGGGGGAAGGCCTCGGCGGCCGAAATAGGCGCAGGCGGTGGGCGCTCGGCCCGGGTGGGGCAGATGCTGCTGACGCAGCGCTTTTCAAGGCCCCGGAACGCGCCGTGCACTTGATGTGAGCCGGGCACAATGATTCTGACATAAAGCTTGCGCAATCGTCGTTGGCGCGAAGGCGGTGGCCCTTCGCGTAGCGGGTGCTTGCGCGGCTCTCCACGCCAGCATGACCGTCATCGCTCCCACCATCACTGCTTTGCCACCCGGCCGGCCCGACCGAGCTTGGTGGCGGGCGGTGGCGCAGGCCTTGCACGCCTGGGCTGGCGAGCAAGGCGTCGACCTGCGCGATGCCGTCTGGCTGCTGCCGTATGCCGCGCTGCTGCCGGCTGCGCGCCAGGCCCTGGCCGATGCCGGCGGCTGGCAGCCCCGGGTTGAAACGCTGGCGACGTTGCGGGTGCAGCTCGGCCCGCGCCAGCCCAGCTCGGGCCCGGGGCCCGATGTGGTGCTCAACCGCCTGCAGGCGGCGCAATGGCTGCGTGAACAACCTGCCGGCGCCGCCTGGGCGCGCGAGGACGCCCGTGCGTTTCGCCAGGGGGTCGAGGCCCTGGTGCGCAGCGCCGAGGCCTTGCAGGCCGCCGCCGCATGTCGTGCGCCGCAGGTGCGCGAAGCCTGGTGGCTCGAGGCGCGGGCGCTGTTGGCCGGTGGCAGCGGGCCGGGCAGCATCGAGCGCCTGCTCGCGCGCATTGCGCTCGAGTGGGCAGCAAGCGGCGAGCCTGACGACGCGGATGCGTTGCGCCGGCTGCGCCCCTCGGCCTGGGTGCTGTTGCGTGCCGGCGGCCCTGACCGGCTGGCCGAGGCGGTGCTCGCCGATGCGCTCGCGCAGGGCACACCGGGCCTGGTGCTCGACGCGGACCCGCCGCTGGCCGATCCTTTCACCTTGGCGCTGGCCCATGAACCGCCTGGCGAAGCCTTGTGCCCCGACGCCGAAGCCGAAGCGCAGGCCGCGTGCGCCCAGGTGCTGGCCGAATTGCAGGCTGCACCTGACGCGCAAGTTGCACTGATCGCGCAGGACCGCGAAGGCGTGCGCCGGGTGCGGGCGCTGCTGGAGCGCTTCGGCGTGCCTGTCATCGACGACACCGGCTGGCGCCTGGCCACCACCCGTGCGGCGGCGCGCCTGGTTGCCATGCTGCGGGCGGCGCAGGGGCTGCGCCCCGGCCGTGCTGACACCTCCGCCGCCGATCAGCGCCTTGACTGGCTCAAGGACGACCCCTTGGGCCTGGCACGGCCCGAGGCGCTGATCACGCTCGAGGCGCATTGGCGCGGCCGCCGCGTCGACGAAACGCTGCTGGCGCCGGCCGAAGCCCTGTGGGCCGATGCGCAGGCACGCCTCGCGCCGTTGCTGGCCGACCGCCGCCGTCCGCTGGCGGACTGGTTGCGCGCGCTGTCGGCACTTTGCCTCGCCGAGCCGGCCGAAGCCACACGTTGGCGCGATGACGCTGCGGGCCGGGCGTTATTGACGGCGTTGCGATTGGAGCCTCACGCCGGTCACGAGGGTGCGTGGGCCACATTGGCGACCCAGGCCACGATGACGCTGGACGACTTTGTTGCCTGGGTCGACGAGGTATTGGCCGAAGCCAGCTTCGTTCCGCCGCACGACAGCCGAGCGCGTGTCGTCATCACGCCCTTGGCGCGCGCGGTGCTGCGGCCTTTCGATGCCGTGGTCTTCCCCGGCACCGACGAGGGCCGCTTCGGCGCGATCGAGCCGCAGCCGGAGCTGATTCCTCATGCGGTGGCGCAGACACTGGGGCTGGATGGGGCGGCTACGCAACGCACGCGCGAAACATTGGCCTTTGCGCAGCTCTTGCGTCAGCCCCGCCTGACGCTGCTGCGCCGGGTGGCCGAGGGCAGCGAGCCACTGGGCGCCAGCGCCTTGGTCGAACGGCTGCGCCTGGCCTGGCTGGCTGCGCCCGATGGCCCGCGCGAGCTGCCGCGTGTGTCGCCGCAATTGCCCACCCGTCAGGTGTCGCCCCAGCCGGTGCTGCCGCCGCTGCCCACGGCCGGCGCACGCTGGCCCAGCAGCCTGAGTGCCAGTGCGGTCGAAGCGTTGCGGGCCTGCCCGTATCGCTTCTACAGTCGAGTGCTGTTGGGCCTGGGCGAGGCCGACGAGCTGGACCGCAGCCTGGCCAAGCGCGACTACGGCAACTGGCTGCACGCCGTGCTCTTTCGTTTCCACCAGGACCGCGTGCCGACCCAGGACTTGGCGGCCGACCGTACGCGATTGCATCGGGCGGCGCAGGAGGAGCAGGCCGAGTCGGGCCACAGCGAGTCCGACCTGCTGCCGTTCCTGGCCAGCTTCGAGGCGCTGGCCGAGCGCTACCTGCGCTGGCTGCACCAACGCGAGGCCGAGGGCTGGCGCTGGGCCCATGGCGAGCAGGAGCGCCGCCTGGCGCCCAAGGTGCTGGAGGGCTTGTCGATCCATGGTCGGCTCGACCGGCTGGACCGCCACCCCGATGGGCG
Organism: Ideonella sp.; assembly: GCF_036277275.1. Classification (GTDB taxonomy): domain Bacteria; phylum Pseudomonadota; class Gammaproteobacteria; order Burkholderiales; family Burkholderiaceae_C; genus Ideonella. The sequence continues at coordinate 14,009 of NZ_DASUNH010000176.1, forward strand.
CGTGCAGCTGCTGGACTACAAGACCGGCAGCGTCTCGGCCTTGAAGGACCAGTTGAGTGATCGCAGCGAAGACACGCAGCTGGCGTTCTACGCCGCGCTGGTGGCCAGCGAGGGCGAGGTGCCGCCGGGGGCGGTGAGCGCTGCCTACCTGGCGCTGGACGACCGGGCCTCCCCCGTCGAGCTGGCCCATGCGCATGTCGGCGCGTCGGCGGTGATGCTGGTCGACGGGCTGGCGGCGGAGCTGCGGCGCGTTCGCGCGGGCGAGCCGATGCGGGCATTGGGGCAGGGCGAGCTGTGCGAGCACTGCGAGGCGCGCGGGCTCTGCCGGCGCGACCATTGGGCGCCCAACGTCGCACCGGGAGGCGATGCCGATGCCGCGGCCCGGCCCGCCGAGAAAGGCGACGCGCCATGAGCCAGCACGCTGCCTACAGCATCGACGGCGCCGAGGCCGATCGGGCGCGCTTTTATGCCACCGCCTGCGACCCGCGTCAAAGCGTGGTGGTCGAGGCCTGCGCCGGTGCAGGCAAGACGTGGATGCTGGTCTCACGCATCCTGCGCGCGTTGCTGGAAGGTGCCGAGCCGCAGCAGATCCTCGCCATCACCTTCACCCGCAAGGCGGCGGGCGAGATGCGTGAGCGCCTGAACGACTGGCTGGCCGAGTTTTCCGACGTGCGCGCCAACCACGCACAGCGCGTGCAGGCGCTGCGCGACCGCGGCCTGGGCGAGGCCGACGCCGAGCGGCTGGCGCCTGCGCTCGGCCAGTTGCACGGGCGTGTGCTCGCCAGCGGCCGTGTGGTGCAGGTGCGCACCTTCCACGCCTGGTTCGCCCAGCTGATGCGCGTGGCGCCGCTCGAGGTGCTGGTCGAGCTGGGCCTGTCGCCCGGCATGGCGTTGATCGAAGACCCCGCCGAGCTGGAGCCCGAGCTGATGCGCCGCTTCCAACGCCGCGTCGCCGCTGACGCTGGGCTGCGCGAGCACTACCACGCCCTCGTGGCGCGCCAGGGCCGGACGACGTTGGTGCGCTGGCTCAACACGGCGTGGCTGCGCCGCAGCGAGGTCGAACGGGCTGACGCCGCCGGCGTGCTGGCCGACTCGGTGCCGCCGGCCGCGGTGCAGTTCCCGGCCTGTGCCGGCCTCGACCACCCGCTGGACCAATGGTCGGCCGCGCCGTTGCAAGACCTGCTGCAGACCCTGGCCCGGGCACTGGGGGCGATCGAGAAAGCCAACCACCAGAAGGCGGCGCAACTGCTGCGCCAGGCGATCGACGCCGACGACCGCACCCAGGCATTCGCGTTGGCGTGGAAGGCGGTACACACCGACGAGGGCACACTGCGCAAACTCAGCGGCGTGCCGCCGGAGTTCGCCGCCCTGAGCGATTGCCTGGCTGCGATCGACCAGCAGGTGATGCAGCAAGAGGCCCACGAGGATCAGCAGCGCATGGTGCCGATGGCGCGCGCGCTGTTTGCCGAGTACGCAGCCTTGAAACGCGAGCGCGCCCTGGTCGACATGAATGACCTGGAGCACCTGGCGCTGCAGCTGTTGGGCGAGGGCGGTTGGGCCGGTTGGATCCAGGAACGGCTGGACACGCGGCTGCGCCACCTGCTGATCGACGAGTTCCAGGACACCAGCCCTTTGCAGTGGCACGCGCTGCGGCCCTGGCTGGCGGGCTATGCCGGTGCTGGCGGCGGCGCGAGCGGGCAAGAGCCGCTGGCCGTGTTCATCGTCGGTGATCCCAAGCAAAGCATCTACCGCTTTCGCCGGGCCGAGCCACGGGTGTTCGCCGCCGCCGGCGAGTTCATCGCGCAGGCGATGCACGGACGTCGCCTGGCCTGCGATCACACCCGCCGCAATGCGCCTCGTGTATTGGCAGCGCTGAACAACGTCTTCGTCGCGGCCCAGTCGGCCGGGCACTACGCCGGTTTTCGGCCGCACACGACCGAGGTCGGCGAGTCGCCGGACGATCCGGTCACCGGCGTCTGGTCGCTGCCGCGCGAGCCCAAGCCGTCGCAGCGCGCCCGCGCCGACCGGGATGCCCCGTTGACCTGGCGCGACAGCCTGACCGTGCCCCGCGTCGAAGAAGAAGAACGCCGCACCGCTGCCGAAGCGCGCCGGGTGGCGGCCGCGATCGCCGAGTTGCTGGCGGGGCAGGGCCTGCGCCCGGGCGACATCCAGGTGCTGGCCCGTCGGCGCAGCGTGCTGGGCCAGTTGTCGGACGCGCTGCGCGCCGTGCACATCCCCCATGTGCGACCCGACGAACTGCAGCTGGCCGACGAGCCGGAGGCGCGCGATGTCATCGCCCTGCTGGACGCGCTGGCCTCGCCGGGGCACGACCTGTCGTTGGCCCAGGCGCTGAAGAGCCCGATCTTCGATGCCAGCGACGACGACCTGATGTGGCTCGCAAACCGGGCTCGCAGCGCCGGCAGCGGCGGTTGGTGGGCCGCGTTGCTGGCAGCGGGCCATCAGGCTCCGCCGGCCCTGGCGCGTGCGGCCATGCTGCTGGCGCGCTGGGCCGAGGTGGCGCGAATCCTGCCGCCGCACGACCTGCTGGACCGTGTGCTGCACGAGGGCGACATCGCCGCGCGCATGCTGCGCTCGGCTCCGCCCGAGCGGCGCGACCATGCCCGTGCGGTCATCGACAGCCTGCTGGCGCAGACGCTGGCGTTGGACGGCGGCCGCTACACCACGCCCTACCGCTTCGTGCGAGCGCTGAAGAGTGGCTGGCTGACGGGCAGCGTGGCGGCCGCGGACGACGCGGTGCGCTTGCTCACCGTGCACGGTGCCAAGGGGCTGGAGTCCGAGGTCGTGTTCCTGATGGACACCGACCCCGAGGCTCGCAACCCCGAGAGCGGCAGCCTGCTGGTCGACTGGCCGGTCGAATCGACCCACCCGACGGCAGTGGCGTTCGTCGGGCGATGGGCCCGCCTGGCGCCGTCGCTGCGCCCGCTGCAGGCGCAGGAGGAGCTGGAGTCCGAGCGGGAAGAGCTGAACGGTCTGTACGTGGCCATCACGCGCGCCCGCAAGCGCCTGGTGCTGTCCAGCATCGAGCCACGGCGCAAGGCGTCCGACCCGGCCTGGTGGGACCGGCTTGTCGGCGAGGCCCAGGCCTGGGTGCCCGCGGCACCTGCGGTGTCGACCGGTACGTTGGCTGCCGAGGCCATGATCGAGGTGATCCGCTGGCCCGAGCCGGTCTGGGGTGCCCCTGTGCCGCGCGCCGCGCCGGCCCAGGTGTTGGCGTCACCCACTACCCGTGCCACGCTGATTGGCGAGGCGTTTCACCGCCTGCTGCAGTGGGCGGCCGGCCCGAATGGCCCATCAATGGACGACCCCGGCCAGCGGGCCGCCTGGCTGGATGCCGCCGTGCCCGCGGCGGCGGCTGAGTTCACGCTGGTGGCAGAAGAAGCCGCGCTGGCGCGGCGCGCTGCCGCGGCGGTGATGGCCAGCCCAACCTGTGCGCCGTTGCTGCGCGGCCCGCGCATCGACTGGGCGGGCGACGAGGTGCCCGTTGCCGACGACGGCGAGGCCCTGCGCATCGACCGCCTGGTCGCGTTGATCGACCCGTCCGCCTCGCTGGATTTGTTCAGCGGCGGCGCCGTCCGGACCTGGTGGGTGCTGGACTACAAGCTCGAGGCCCAGCCGCAGCGCGATCCCGACAACCTGGCCCAACTGGCACGCTACCGCCGCGTGGTGGCGGCGCTGCAGGTGGGCGAGCCGGTGCGGGCCGCGTTCATCAACGGCCGAGGCGAATTGATCGAGCTGCCCGGTTAAACAAAGGCTCGGTTCTGCCGATAGCAGGGGTGATACAGAGGGATCCAAAGAGGCCGGGGAGGTTCATGGCCCGTGAAAACGTTTGACACCGGCATCGCCGGTGCTTGAGCGCGAATTGGTCACGGATTCCCCGGCACTTTCGGCCGCCAAGGCCGCCGACACTGGGTTTCAATCGGCAAAGCGCCCAATTCGCCCATGGTCCTGCCTGCCCATCACACTGCCGACAGCTCCCGCCACGCCACCTCGACTGGCGCCGTGCGCATGTTCGGCCGCTTCCAGCTGCTTCGCCTGCTTGGCAAGAGCGAGCGCGGCATGTTGTGGCTGGCGCTGGATCCACGTGATCAGCAAGAGGTGATGCTGGCGATGCCGCGCACCCAGCCCGGCGAAGGCGCCGGTGCCTGGCAGCAGGCGGTGCGCCGTGCCGCGAGGCTGAACCATCCCCGTCTGGCCAAGGTGCTGGATATCGGCGAACACGAGCGCTGGCCCTATGTGGTCTACGAGCGCAGTGTCAATGTCACCTGGGCGGAAAGGCTGTCGTCCCAAGGACTGCCGGGCACCGAGCTGGCCGACTGGGTGGCACAGGCCGCCCAGGGCCTGGCCTTCGCCCATGAGGCCGGCACCGCCCACCACGATCTGCAGCCGTGGTGGCTGCTGGTCGACGACGACAACCGTGTCAGTGTGCTGGGCCTGGAAGTGGCTGGCGCTCCGCGTGCCTCGATCACCCAGCCCGGCGGGTTGGATGAGCTGCGCGCCGTGCGCGACGCCGCCGGGCAGGACGTGCTGGCCCTGGGGCTTGTCGCCCACTGGTGTCTGGCCGGCCAGCCGCCGCTGGATGAGCCCGACATCGGCCGGGTGATCGCCTGCATGCCGCCGATGGGCGCTGACATCGTCCGGCTGCCGTGGACCGTGCCGAGGCCGATTGCCGAACCGCTGCGCGCGATCGTCAACCGCGCGACCGACCGCCAGGAGCGCCACCGCTACCTCAACGCGCGTACGCTGCAGCGCGCGCTCGAAGGCTGGATCAAGACGACGACCGAGCAGGACGGCGGCCCGCTGGCGCTGCTGCTCGACCGCCTGCGCCAGGTCGGCACGCTGCCCGCCCAACCTGGTGGGGCCGACCGCGCGGCCCACATGGCGCTGATGGAAAGCGCCCGCACCAGCGACCTGGCCGAGATCGTGCTGGAAGACCTGGCACTGACCTTCGAACTGCTGCGCACGGTGAACAACGCGCAGGTCCACGGCGGCCGCGTCTCCGGCGACGGCCCGGTGCTGATGCTGCGCCGCGCGATTGCGATGCTGGGCGTGGACGGTGTACGCCGCGCTGCCTTGTCCTTGCGACGCTGGCCCGGGCCGATGAACGAGCAAGCCGCGTCTGAACTGGACACGCTGATCCGCCGTGTCAAGCGCGCCGGGCGCGTGGCGACGCGGCTGGTGCCGGCCGGCTACGACGGCGAAGTCGTCTACCTGATCGCGCTGTTGCAGAACCTGGGCCGGCTGCTGGTGCAGTACCACTTCCCGGACGAAGCCGGCCAGATCCGCCGCTTGATGCAGCCGACCATCGTGACGCTGCCGCACAAGACGCCGGGCATGGAGCCGGAGACCAAGGAGGAGCCCGGCATGAGCGCCGAGGCCGCGTCGTATGCCGTGCTCGGCGCCGATCTCGAGGCGCTGGGCGCCGCGGTGGCGCGCCACTGGGGGCTCGACGACTCGGTGCAGCACATGATCCGCCGCATTGCGCCGACTGCGCCGGTACGCACGCCCGAATCCGACGGGGACATCTTGCGCGTCTGCGCGAGCTGTGCCAATGACTTGGTCGACGCGATGACGCTGCCGGCCGCCCGAGCTCCCAAGGCCCTGAACCTGGCGGTGCAGCGCTATGCGCGCCCGCTCGGCCTGACAGGACGCGACATGCAAGATGCCCTGCAAGGCGAAGGCGCGCGCAAGCGGCCCGCAACCGATGCCGCACCAGCCAGGAACCAAGGCGATGCGGCGGGCAACCCGGCTGCTGGCGCGCCACAGAGCCGCAAGCCACCGGCTGGCCCCTGGTCTGAGGCACTGGAGGGCACCCTCACATGAGCGTGACGGCTGTGGCCAATACACCGGCCAAGGGCGGCGCGCAGCGCGTCGGCCGATTCGAGCTTCGCGCGGTGCTCGGCCGTGGTGCGCAGGCCACCGTCTGGCTGGGATGGGACCCGAAGCTGCAGCGCGAGGTGGCCGTCAAGGTCATCAGCGCCGATGCCGGCGCCGAGGCGATCGACGAATGGCTGGGCGAGGCGCGGGCGACCAGCGCGCTGGCCCACCCGGGCATCGTGCCCGTCTATGAAGCGGACCAGGACGGCCGGGCCATCTTTTTGGTCTTCGAACGGGTCGACGGGCCCACGCTGAGCGAGAAGCTCAAGGGCTTGGGCCCGATGCCGGCCCGCGAAGCCGCCGAGCTGATGCGCGAGGTGCTGGACGCGCTGGCCTTCGCCCACGCCCGCGGCGTGGTGCACCGTGACCTGAAGCCCTCGAACATCCTCGTCGGCAGCGACGGTCGTGCGCGGGTGATGGACTTCGGCATCGCCGCCAAGCTGTCCGAGGCGCACGATGGCCGCATCGTCGGCACGCCGGGCTACATCTCGCCCGAAGCGGCCGGGGGGCAGGCGCCTTCGCCGGCGATGGATGTCTATGCCGCCGGCATGATGCTGGGCCAGCTGTTGCTGGGCGCACCAATGCGCCCGATACCGGCCGGCGCCGAGGCTGCGCTGCGGCAGGCGACCGAGCAGGACCTGGTCTGGCCGGCCGGCAAGACGCCGGTGGACGACAAGCTGCGCACGATGGTGATGCGCGCCACCTCGCGCGCCCCGGAGGCGCGCTACGCGAGTGCTGCCGAGTTTCGCGATGCGCTGGCCAAGTGGTTGACGCCGGCCGATGCGCCACCGCAGGTCGGAGGCCACGGCACGCTCGACTTCCTGATGCGCCGCATGCGGCTGCACGGCGACTTTCCGGCACTGTCCGATTCGGTGACCCGCATCCAGCGTGTCACCGCGTCCGAGAGCGAAAGCCTGCAGGCGCTGTCGAGCGAAATCCTGAAAGACGTGGCGCTGACGCAGAAGCTGCTGCGCTTGGTCAACACCGCGCAGTTTCGCCATGTGGGCGCGGGTGAGATCGCCACCGTCTCGCGCGCCACCGCGTTGATCGGCTTTGCCGGCATCCGCAACATGGCGCTGTCGGTGGTGTTGCTCGAGCACATGAAGGATCAGACCCATGCCCAGCGCATGAAGGAGCTGTTCCTGCAGGCACTGCTGACCGGCACGCTGACCGACCAGCTGTCGCCGACCACACGCGAGCGTGAAGAGGCGTTCCTCGGTGGCATGTTGAGCCATCTGGGCCGCATGATGGCCGAGTACTACTTTCCCGAAGAGGCCGCGCAGGTGCGGGCACGCGTGTCGCGCAGCGGCCTGCGCGATACCGGGGCCGATGCGCCCGACGAAGCCCGCGTGGCTGCCGATGTGCTGGGCCTGAGCTATGACGACCTGGGGCAGGGCGTCGCCCAGTCCTGGGGTTTGCCGGACAACATGCGTCGCATGATGTGTGTGCCGCTGGAAGACGTGCCCGGCCGGCTGGTCGAATCGCCGATCGAGCGCATGCGCTGGCGCGTGCGCGCGTCCGGCGAGCTGGTGCAGATTCTGCTGGACGGTGACCCGGCGCTCACCGACCAGCGCGTGCTGGCGCTGGGCGAACGCTATTCGCGTGCGCTGGACCTGAAGCCCGAAGTCTTCGGCTCGGCGTTGAAGTCGGCGCGGGTAAACCTTTCCGAAATGGCCGTCAGCCTGAAGATCGAGCCGGCGGCCCAGGCCAAGGTGCGCCGGCTGCTGAACCCGGCACCGGATGCCGCGCCTTCGAGAACCGGAGCCAAGGCCGGCGCAGTGGACGCGACCATCGTTTCGCGTCCGTTGGCTGCGCCTGCAGCACCGGGCGTGGAGGCAGCCTCGGACGCGACGATGATCCTGCCCGTGGCCCCGCCCACTCACGAGCAGGCCGAGGCGATGCTCTCGGCGGGCATCGCCGACGTGACCACCACGATGGCGCGCGACAGCTTCAAGCTCAATGAGGTCCTGAAGCTGATCCTCGATACGATCCACAAGGGCCTGGGCTTCGACCGCGTGGTGTTCTGCCTGCGCGACCCGAAGACGGGGCAGCTCACCGGCCGCATCGGGCTGGGCCATGGGGCCGACCAGATGGCGAAGCGCTTCGTCGTCGACGCGCGCGGCCCGCAGCCGAGTGACTTGTTCGGCGCGGCCTGCCTGAAGGGGGCCGACACCATGATTGCCGATGGCCGCAGCACCACGCTGGGGCCGCGGCTTCCGCCCTGGTATCGGGGCGCGGCGGCGCACAGCTTCATGCTGCTGCCGATGATGCTGAAGGGTGCGCCGTTCGCGCTGATCTACGTCGACCGGCATTCGACGCCGCTGGATTTCGGTGAGCGCGAACTGACGCTGCTGCGCACCCTGCGCAACCAGGCCGTGATGGCCTTCAAGGCCGCCGGCTGACGGTGGCGCCGGCAGATCGCTGCCGCAAATCCTTCGGTCAGCAAGACCGAGCTGCGGCACCGACAATCGGCCCGGCATGCTTTCCCTGACAGAAGAAGTGGTCGCGCCACGCCTGCGCGACCAGCACGATTACCTGCGCCTGCTCGGCGCGCGAATCAGCGGCACCGCAGCCAACCAGATGCTGATGGTGGCGCTGGGTTGGCAGGTCTACGACATCACGTCCAGCGCCTGGGCGCTCGGCTTGGTCGGCCTGGCGCAGTTCCTGCCGGCCTTGCTGTTCACCCTGCCGGCTGGCCATTTGGTAGACCGGCACGACCGCCGCCGGATGCTGGCCGGCAGCCTGCTGCTGCAGGCCGTGGTGGCACTCGTGTTGGCGACGGGCAGCGCCGGCGGCTGGGTCGATGCGCGCTGGATCCTGGCGACCTCGGTGCTGCTGGGCTTGGCCCGCGCGGTGCAGATGCCTGCGTTGCAGGCGCTCACGCCATCGCTGGTACCGGCGGTGCTGCTGCCGCGCGCCGTGGCCGCCAGCAGCTCGGTGATGCAGGGGGCCGTCGTCATCGGGCCGGCGTTGGGCGGTGCGATCTACGCCTGGGCTTCAGTCGCCGGCGGCGGCCACCTCGGTGCGGCGCCGGGCGCTGTCGGCGTCTAGGTGCGACGGCAGCATTGCTGGGGCCTGTGGGCTCGGTGCTGCTGGGCGGCTTCGGCACCATCGTGGTGGTGGTGCTGTGGTGGCGCTGGTTTCCAGCGCTGGCCCGGCGAGACCGCTTGCGCTCTGGCTAAAGCTGCGGGGCGGTTGGGCCAGGTGCGGCGCATCGAGCTTCGACCACCCAGTCAGCTGAGACGCTGGGACCCTTGCGTCGTCGTTGGCCGAGCGTCCGCGAGCCACGGGCTGCTGGCTTTTACCGCTCCTTCTCGGCACGAGGCTGCTTGCCGCCGACCGCCCATGGCGGGCTGAATGAGGGGGAACGTAGAATGCGCCGCCCCAACTGACGCCCATGCCACCGATCTTGGAAACGCCTGTCGCCGCCGCCGCAAGAACCACCAAGCGTGCTCCCGCCCGCAAAGCCACGCCGGACGCCGGCGAACTGAAGATACAGCCAAAGACGGAGCCCGTTCGGACACTCCTCATCGCCTCGTGCGGTTGGCCCACGGACGCTACCTTGCCGAGCCGCCACCGCGCTGGGAAACGCTAGACATCATGGTCGCCGCAGGCAAGCCCGGTGGTCGACCGCCTCGTGATCCGTAGGTTGCACGCGGACGTGCCGAGCTACATGCGGTGTCGTCGGCAACTGTAGAGGAGGCCGACCATGGAAGAGAGTAGCAAGCCTTATGTTGGGCTGGACGTTCACAAGGATTCGACCGTGAGTGCTCTGGCGCGCGCGGGCCGTGACCTCTCAAGAAACAGAAGTGAAGGTAGCCGTTTTCATGCGGTTGCCGCACCCAGGGGATTGAATTGAAAGCCCATGGCGGCGGCACGGCGCTTGAGGACGGCGATGCTGCGCTCGCGCTGCTGAGCGTCATAGCGCTGCTGGCCCTCGTCGACATAGTCTTCACCGCGAGTCAGCATGAAGTACACCATGCGCGCCAGCTTGTGAGCCGTGGCCGTGTTGGCGCGTGACTGGGATTCAAAACTCACGAGACGGCCTTGTAGCAGTGCTTGAGCTGAATACACTACGAAATTGGGTACTCATCCACCTGCCCGTTGCTGAGCCGAAAGGTCGCTGACTCTGCCTGGTTGGGATCTCCCTGCGAACGGAAGCCGGTGTCGCCTTCGCAGCTGAGGTACATGAGCCAAGCCAAGCCTCCAGTGCGAAGCATGGACTGGGATTGACCGCTTGGCACTATGCAGACCAAACCGAACTGTTGACATTGGTCGAAACGGTCGAGGGCGCAGGTTCAACAAGCAAGTGCAACACCTTCATGAAATGGGGTGGGGAGTGGTGATACTGACCGCTTACTCATTCCGGCAAGAAGGGGCAGGTCCCCTTGACGGGAATGCGAAGGGACTTCCCACTTTCGGGCAACGGCGTCGATGCGCCAAGATTGGTGGTGTGAGTCATCAATCTGCAGCCAATGAAAAGGGGAAGTCCGTGGACAAGATTATCCGAGTTCAGGCGGCGCGCGTAGGAGTGGACCTGTCCAAGCGCGTGATCCAGGTACATGCCGTGGATGGGGCCGGGGGTGTGTTGGTCAATCGGGCGCTGAGCCGGGACAAGTTCCTGGCATGGTGCGCGCAGCTGCCGCCGGGGCTGCCAGGTGGTCATGGAGGTCAGCTCGAGCGCGCACCATTGGGCGCGCCGACTGCTGGCGATGGGGCTGGATGCGCGCATCGTGTCGGCGCAGCTGGCGGCACCGTACCGAGCCGAGGGAGCCAGCGGGAAGAACGATGCGAACGATGCAGCCGCCATCTGCGAGGCTGGCGGACGCCCCCACATGCGCTTCATCCCTGTCAAGAGCATCGAGCAGCAAAGCATGCTGTGCGTGCACCGACTGCGCGAAGGCGTGAAGGCGGACCGAACGGCGTGCATCAACCGCATCCGCGGGCTGCTGTTGGAGTTCGGCATTGCCGTGCCCGCGGGCGTGAAGGCGCTGAGCGCGACGCTGGACGACATCCTGGAGGACGCCGGCAACGAACTCAACGGTCTGGCCCGGGTGACGTTGCAGCGAGCCCAAGCGCAGTGGCGCGAACTGGATGTGCACCTGGCCTGGTGCGACGAACGGCTGGCGGCGCATGAGCAGGACAACGACGACGTCAAGCGTGCTGGGCAGCTGATGGGCGTGGGAGCGGTGACCGCCTCGGCGGCCGTGGCCACGGTGGGCGACTTCAAGCAGTTCCACAGCGGCGCGCAGTTCGGCGCCTGGTTGGGCTTGACACCCAAGCAGCGCTCCAGCGGCGGCAAGAGCAACCTGGGCACCATCACCAAGCGCGGCGACCCGTATCTGCGAACGCTGCTGATCCAGGGGGCCAAATCGGTGGTGAATACGGCGCACACCCGCAGCGATCCGATCTCGCGCTGGGTGCTCGCCCTGAGGCAGCGTTCGGGGTGGCAAAAGGCCGTGGTGGCACTGGCCAACAAGAACGCCCGCATCCTGTGGGCGGTGATGACCCGAAGCGAGCGGTTCGATGCAGGTCATGTCAGCGTCAAGCCCGGTGCCGCACTGACAGCCTGAGTTGAATCGACATTCCTTGCACGACGAACGATGAAGATGCACTGACAGGTCAGACCGGCAGCGGGCAAGCTCGACTAACCCTTGGTGGCGCAGCAATGCAAAGTCCACGCGACAGGAATGGAGCCCCGCTGAGCGGTTCGCATCTGGGTCCGCACGCGCCGCAAGGCTCGCGCAACAAGGCCGTCTGTAGAGTGGCAGTCTGTTCTCTGTTCAGCGCCTTCATTCAATCGTTGCGCCGAAAACAAGCCGAGCAATCAATTCAGCTCTCGAAGGAAAGAAGACCACGCTGTTGACGCACTGGGAAGTCCCTGTAAGGGGTTAGGGCAACGCTGAACAAGTCCACCGTTGACGTAGCCACGACGTTGTAGAGCGATGAAGCAACAGACCCTTGCCGCAGCAGCCGACGAAGGCGCCGGGTTCGAGCAGTTCCGGCGTGCAACCAAGCGCGACGTGTTCCTGGCGACGATGAACGAGATCGTGCCGTGGCAGGCGCTGTGCGAAGTGATCGAGCCGCACTACCCCAAGCCAGGCAATG